>NZ_JATAAG010000013.1:189740-217867 GCF_030341915.1 Pseudomonas sp. BCRC 81390
GATGAATCAGCGCTTGCGCAGGATCACGCTGCCAATCGAATACCCCGCACCAAACGAGCTCAACACGCCAAGCGAGCCCTTGGCCAGGTCGTCCTGGTACAGGTGGAAGGCAATCACCGAGCCCGCCGAGCTGGTGTTGGCATAACGGTCGAGAATCACCGGTGCATCTTCCTCGGCCACTTCACGCCCCAGCAGTTTCTTGACGATCAGCTGGTTCATGCTGAGGTTGGCCTGGTGCAGCCAGAAACGCTTCACATCGCTCGGCTGCAGCCCGTTTTCCTGCAAGTGCTCACCGATCAGCTCGGCCACCTTCGGGCACACTTCACGGAACACCTTGCGGCCTTCCTGGATGAACAGTTTGTCCGCTGCACCTTCCCCTTCTTCCGCCGCCCGGTTGAGGAAGCCGAAGTTGTTGCGAATGTTGTTGGAGAACTCGGTCCACAGCTTGCTGCTGACAACCTCGAACTGGTGCGCCGAGGTCGCCTGGTCGGCACGCTCGAGCAGCACTGCTGTAGCGGCGTCACCAAAAATGAAGTGGCTGTCGCGGTCACGGAAGTTCAGGTGGCCGGTGCACACCTCCGGGTTGACCATCAACACCGCACGGGCCTGGCCCAGGGCCACGCTGTTGGCAGCGGTCTGGATGCCGAAGGTGGCCGAGGAGCAAGCCACGTTCATGTCGAAGGCAAAGCCCTGGATGCCCAGTGCCTGTTGCACTTCGATGGCGATGGCCGGGTATGGGCGCTGCAGGTTGGAGCAGGCAACGATCACCCCGTCGACATCGGCAGCGCTGCGGCCGGCGCGCTCCAGGGCCTGGCGAGCCGCGGCCACGGCCATTTCGCAAAGTACCGATGGCTCGTCATTGGAGCGCTCCGGCAAGCGTGGCTTCATGCGCTGTGGGTCGAGGATGCCGGCCTTGTCCATGACGAAGCGGCTCTTGATGCCAGAGGCCTTTTCGATGAAGGCTGCGTCGGACAATGGCGCCGCTTCGATCTCACCACGCTCGATGGCTGCGGCATTGTCCTGGTTGAACTGCTGCGCCCAAGTGTTGAAGGAGGCTACCAGTTCTTCGTTGGAGATGCTCTGGGCCGGGGTGTACAGGCCGGTACCGCTGATCACGACGTTATGCACGGTCGTTCCTCTGGTAAAAGGCCAGCGCCACGGGGCGCGGGCTGGAATATGGCAAGTTAATGGCACTTTAGTGCCAATTAAAAGACAAAGCTGCTCCCTCTTGCGCTGCGCCTGTGGGAGCGGGCTCGCCGGCGAAGGGTCGCAACGCGACCCCAAATTGCCCTAATAGTGCCACAAACAGGGAAGTTTAGCCCTCCACCTGGCTCCACTGTTTGCTCAAACGTTTGTCAGAAATCGGCACCTTGGTCCCCAACTGCTGGGCGAACAGCGATACCCGATATTCTTCCAGCCACCAGCGGTAGACGGTCAGTTGCTCGTCGCGCTTGCCTTCCTGGGCATGCTTGTCGGCACGGGCCTTGTACTGTGCCCACAGGTTGCCCAGCTCGCCGCTCCACACCCGGTCCTTCTGTACCTGCGCGCCGAGCTTCTCCAGGCGCAGCTCCACCGCCTTGAGGTAGCGCGGCAATTCCTTGAACCAGGCTGCGGGGGTTTCGCGCACGAAGCCCGGGTACACCAGGTTGCCCAGCTGTTGCTTGATGTCGTTCAGCGCCACGGCCTGGCTCAAGTCGATCTTGCCCTTGAAACGCTTCTGCAAGCCATGCCACAGCTTCAGCACTTCCAGGGTCTGCCGGGCCAGGCGCTCGGCATGTTCGGCCCAGCTGCCGCGCTTGCGTTCCGCCAGCCCGGCCAATGCAGCACCGTCGCGCGGCAGCGGCTGTTCGCCGTCGAGGATGCAGCTGTCCAGGCTGGCCAGCAGAATATCTTCGACCAATGCCTCGACGCGGCCCAGTTCGCGATACAGCAGGCCCAGTTCGGTCAGCCCCGGCAGCTTGCCGCGCAGGAACTTGGCCGGCTCGGCCAACTGCTGCAGCAACAGGCGTTGCAAGGCGCGGCGGTGCTGGAACTCGGCTTCGGCCTGGGTCGAGAAACGCCCTTCGCGGACGCTGCCGTTATCTTCCACCAACGCCGGGTACACGGTCATCGACAGGCCAGCAATGTTCTGCTGGGCAGTCTGCTTGACCTCGCTGAAGGCCTTGGCCTGCACCGGTTGGTCGCTGCTGGCGTCGCGCGGCACGGCCAGCGCAGCCTGGCTGGCGGCGGCAAAGCGTGCGGTCAGCTCGGCCAGGTCGCGGCCTTCGCCAAGGAACTTGCCCTGCCCATCGACCACCTCGATGTTCATGCGCAGGTGGCCTTCGACCAGGTTGACCGACTCGTCCCAGGCCTCGTCGGGCACCCGCGCACCGGTCATGCGCAGCAGCTCCTGGCCGAGGGCCTGCGGCAGCGCTCCCTGGCCGAAGGTCATGCGCGCCAACGAAGCCTTGACGAAGTCCGGCACCGGCACGAAGTTCTTGCGCAGGGCCTTGGGCAGGTTGCGTACCAACGCCACGCACTTGGCCTCCAGCAGGCCCGGCACCAGCCACTCCAGGCGCTCGCCCGGCAGGCTCGGCAGCAGCGGTGCCGGCACCCGCACGGTCACACCGTCGCGGGGATGGCCGGGCTCGAAGTGGTAGCTCAGCGGCAGGCGCAGGTCGCCCAGCTGCAGGCTGTCGGGGTACTGCGCGGCAGTCACTTCGCTGGCTTCACGGGCCAGCACGTCTTCCTCGCGCATGATCAGCAGGTTGGCGTCCTTCTGGCTGCCCATGCGGTACCAGCTGTCGAAGGTCGCGGTCTGGTGGATTTCCGCCGGCAGGCGCGCTTCGTAGAAGGCGTACAGGGTTTCTTCGTCGGCGAGGATGTCGCGGCGGCGCGCCTTGGCCTCCAGTTCGTCGAGCTGTTCGAGCAGGCGCTTGTTGGCCGCCAGGCACTTGGCCCGCGACTGGATTTCGCCGCCGACCAGGCCTTCGCGGATGAACAGCTCGCGCGAGGTGACCGGGTCGATCGGGCCGAAATGCACCGGGCGACGGCCGACCAGGATCAGGCCGTACAGGGTGATCTGCTCATAGGCCACCACCTGCCCGCGCTTCTTCTCCCAGTGCGGTTCGAAGTGGTTCTTCTTGACCAGATGGCCGGCCAGCGGCTCGATCCAGTCCGGTTCGATCTTGGCCACCATGCGCGCATACAGCTTGGTGGTCTCGACCAGTTCGGCAGCCATCACCCACTGCGGGCGCTTGCGCCCCAGGCCCGAGGACGGGTGCACCCAGAAGCGTCGCTGACGGGCCCCCTGGTAGTCGCCCTCTTCGGTCTTCTGGCCGATCTGGCTGAGCAGCCCGCTGAGAATGGCCTTGTGCATCTTCGGGTAGTCGGATGGCTCCTTGTTCACCGTCAACTGCAGGTCGCGGCAGATCAGCGCCAGCTGGCGATGGGCATCGCGCCATTCGCGCAGGCGCAGGTAATTGAGGAAGTTCTTGCGGCACCAGTTGCGCAGCGGGTTGGCGGTCAGCGCCTGGCGCTGCTCTTCGAAGCCACGCCAGAGGTTGACCAGCGCAGCGAAATCGGAGTCCGCGTCCTTCCATTGCGCGTGCGCCTGGTCGGCGGCCTGCTGGCGCTCCGGCGGGCGTTCGCGCGGGTCCTGCACCGACAGCGCACTGGTCACGATCAGCACTTCCTGCAAGCTGCCCAGGCGCGCGCCTTCGAGCAGCATGCGGCCCAGCCGCGGGTCGATCGGCAGGCGCGCCAACTGGCGGCCGATCGGGGTCAGCTGGTTCTCGCGGTTGACCGCCGACAACTCCTGCAGCAAGTTGAACCCGTCGCTGATGGCCTTGCCATCCGGCGGCTCGATGAACGGGAAGGCATCGATCGCGCCCAGGCGCAGGTGGAGCATCTGCAGGATCACCGCCGCCAGGTTGGTGCGCAGGATTTCCGGGTCGGTGAACGCCGGCCGGCTGTTGAAATCCTCTTCGCTGTACAGGCGCACACAGATGCCCGGCTCGACCCGGCCACAGCGGCCTTTACGCTGGTTGGCACTGGCCTGCGATACGGCCTCGATGGGCAGGCGCTGGACCTTGGCGCGGTAGCTGTAGCGGCTGATGCGGGCGGTGCCGGTGTCGATCACGTAACGGATGCCCGGCACGGTCAGCGAGGTTTCCGCGACGTTGGTGGCCAGCACCACGCGGCGCCCGGTGTGCGGCTGGAAGATGCGCTGCTGTTCAGCCGGCGACAGCCGTGCGTACAGCGGCAGGATCTCGGTGTGGCGCAGTTGCGCCTTGCGCAGGATTTCGGCGGCATCGCGGATTTCCCGCTCGCCTGGCAGGAAGATCAGCACATCGCCCGGCCCCTTGCCGACGCTGCGCTCATGCTGCGCCAGCTCGTCCAGGGTAGCGAGGATGGCCTGATCGACGGTGAGGTCGTCCTCGATCTGGTTGCCTTCTTCATCCTGCTCGCTGGTCAACGGGCGGTACCAGGTTTCTACCGGGAAGGTGCGCCCGGACACCTCGATGATCGGCGCACCGTCGAAGTGCCTGGAGAAACGCTCCAGGTCGATGGTCGCCGAGGTAATGATCAGCTTCAGGTCGGGGCGGCGGTGCAGCAGGGTCTTCAGGTAACCGAGCAGGAAGTCGATGTTCAGGCTGCGTTCGTGGGCTTCGTCGACGATGATCGTGTCGTAGCGCTCGAGAAAGCGGTCGTGCTGGGTTTCGGCCAGCAGGATACCGTCGGTCATCAGCTTGACCAGCGTGTTGGCGTCGCTCTGGTCCTCGAAGCGCACCTGGTAGCCGACCAAGCCGCCCAGCGGCGTGCCCAGCTCTTCGGCGACCCGCGCCGCCACACTGCGGGCGGCGATGCGGCGTGGCTGGGTGTGGGCGATCATGCCATGGCTGCCACGGCCCAGTTCCAGGCAGATCTTCGGCAGCTGGGTGGTCTTGCCCGAACCGGTTTCGCCGGCGATCACCAGCACCTGGTGCTCGGCCAGGGCCTTCTTGATTTCGTCACGCTTGGCGGCGATCGGCAGGCTGTCGTCGTAGCGTACGGTCGGCACGCTCTGCTGGCGCGCGGTGACCTGGGCGCAGGAGGCCTGGACCTTGTCCACCCACTGCGCCAGCTTCGCCTCATCGGGGCGCTTGCGCAGTTCGTGCAATTGCCGGCGCAGGCGATGGCGGTCGGCAATCATGGCGTGGTCGAGGTTTTGCAGCAGTTTGTCGATGGCGTGGTCAGTCATGGGGCTTTTTAGTGATGCAGGTGAGCCTGCTTTTGCATGATCGGCATTCGAAGGATGCGCGATTGTCGCAGATTTGCCGGTTGTCTGCTGCCTGCCGGCCTCTTCGCGGGTAAACCCGCGAAGAGGCCAGGTGCAATGGCACAAATGTTTAGCCGGATGCGATGTAAAGGTTGCCATTCACTGCTTTAATCAACCTTACCGCGCATGTGAGTATCCCAGGCATGAGTCCCGTCCAGCCCATCGCCCCACCCTCGCCCCGCCCTTCGCTGCCGAAGGCCCGGCGCCGTGCCGGTGAAAATCCGCTGGTCCACATCATCCTCGCCTTCTGGGCCCTGTGGCACTGCCGTCACGCTCGCCCACCGGATCGTTCGCGCACGCCTTCATGACCGAACCCGGACCGCGTCCGGCCGTTTGACTCAACTGGGCCGCCTGCCTGTGCGGTGGCCCCGTGCGCCCATGAGCGAATCCATCATGCACTTTGCACCTGTAGAGCAGGCCAGGCGCTTCCTGGCCGACAACCCCGATATCGAGCTGTTCGAACTGTTCATCCTCGACGCCAACGGCGTACCGCGCGGCAAGCTGCTGCACCGCGACGAACTGCTGGCCGTGTACCAGGGCGGTCGGCCGCTGCCCAGCACCATCCTTGGCCTGACCCTGAACGGCGACGATGTGGAAAACTCCGGCCTGGTGTGGGACGTGGGCGATATCGACTGCCGCGCCTACCCATTGCAGGGCAGCCTGGTGCGCCTGCCCTGGCGACGGGTGCCGACTGCCGCGGTACAGGTGAGCATGCACCCGAGCGAAGGCCTGCCGGCCAGTATCGCCGACCCACGCCATGTGCTGCTGCGCACCATCGACGCGCTGAAGGCCGACGGCTATCACCCGGTGATGGCCTGCGAACTGGAGTTCTACCTGCTCGACCAGCAGCGTGACGCCCTGGGCCGCCCGCAACCGGCGCTGGACAACGATGGCGGCCGCCCACGCAGCACCCAGGTCTATGGCCTGCGCGAACTGGAGCAGATCGAGCCGTTCCTCGCCGACCTCTACGCCGCCTGCAAGGCCCAGGGCATCCCGGCCCGCACGGCGATCTCGGAATATGCCCCCGGCCAGGTGGAAATCACCCTCGAACACGGCGACGCGCTGCAGGCGATGGACCAGGCTGTGCGCTACAAACGCCTGGTGAAAGGCGTGGCCCACGCCCACGGCATGCAGGCCTGCTTCATGGCCAAGCCGTTCGCGCACCTGGCCGGCACCGGCATGCACATGCACCTGAGCCTGGCCGACGACGCCGGCAACAACCTGTTCGCCAGCGACGACAAGGCCGGCACCCCGCTGCTGCGCCAGGCCGTGGCCGGCATGTTGCGCCACCTGCGCGACTCGCTGTTGCTGTTCTGCCCCAATGCCAACTCGTTCCGCCGCTTCCAGGCCAACAGCTACGCGCCGCTGGCGCCCACCTGGGGCGTGGACAACCGCACCGTGAGCCTGCGCGTACCGGGCGGCCCGGCCAACAGCCGGCATGTGGAGCACCGCATCTGCGGCGCCGATGCCAACCCGTACCTGGCGGCGGCGGCGATTCTCGCGGCCAGCCACCGCGGCATCCGCGAACAACTTGACCCTGGCGCGCCGGTGGAAGGCAACGGCTATGCCCAGGCCAGCGAACACCTGCCCACCGACTGGCTGACCGCGCTCGATGCCCTGCAGCATTCCGGCTGGGCCCGCGAGGCCTTTGGCGAGGCATTCCTGGGCGTATACCTGAAGGTCAAGCGCGCCGAGTACCGCCAGTTCATGGCCGAAGTCAGCGAACAGGACTGGCGCTGGTACCTGCACCAGGCCTGAGCCCCGAACAACAAGGAACACCCATGAATGCAGCATTGAACCAAGGCCCGGCGCAGCGCGCGCCGTCCTACTACAGCGCCACCCTCAACGACCACACCGCGTACCCACAGCTAAAAGGCACGGTGCAGGTGGACGTGGCGATCATCGGCGGCGGCTTCACCGGCGTGGCCACGGCAGTGGAACTGGCCGAGCGCGGCCTGAAGGTGGCCATCGTCGAGACCAACCGCATTGGCTGGGGGGCCAGCGGGCGCAATGGCGGCCAGGTCACCGGCAGCCTGTCGGGCGACGAAGCCATGCGCACGCAGATGCGCAACCGCCTGGGGGCCGAAGTCGACGATTTCATCTGGCACCTGCGCTGGCGCGGGCACCAGCTGATCGAACAACGCGTGGCACGCTATGGCATCGACTGCGACCTCAAGCGCGGCCACCTGCATGCGGCGATGAAACCTTCGCACATGGACGAACTGCGCGCATTCGAGGCCGAGGCCCGGCGCCGCGGCATGGGCGAGCAGGTGCAGTTGCTGGACCGCAACGGTGTGGCCGAGCACCTGCAAAGCCCGCTGTACCTGGGTGCGCTGAAGAACCTGCGCAACCTGCACCTGCACCCGCTCAACCTGTGCCTGGGCGAAGCCCGCGCCGCCCATGGCCTGGGGGCGCTGATCTTCGAGAACTCCGAGGTGCTGGACATTGTCCACGGCCCGCGCCCGGCCGTGGTCACTGCCCACGGTCGGGTCGAGGCGCGCCAGGTGATGCTGGCCGGCGACGTGTATCACAAACTGGAAAAACGCCAGCTCAAGGGCAAGATCTTCCCGGCCATGGGCGGCATCGTCACCACCGCACCGCTGGGGCAACTGGCCGAACAGATCAACCCGCAAGACCTGGCGGTCTACGACTGCCGCTTCGTCCTCGACTACTACCGCCTGACCGCCGACAAGCGCCTGCTGTTCGGCGGTGGCGCCAACTATTCCGGCCGTGACTCACGCGACATCGAGGGCGAACTGCGCCCGTGCATCGAACGCACCTTCCCGGCGTTGAAGGGCGTGCCGATCGAGTTCCAGTGGAGCTGTGCGATGGGCATCGTGGTCAACCGCATCCCGCAGTTGGGCAAGCTGTCGGACAACGTGTGGTATTGCCAGGGCTATTCGGGGCACGGCATTGCCACCAGCCACATCATGGGCGAGATCATGGCCGAGGCGTTGACCGGGACGCTGGAGAAGTTCGACACCTTTGCCCAGTGCCGGCATGTGCGGGTGCCGATGGGCGATCTGCTGGGGAATCCGCTGTTGGCGGCGGGGATGTGGTACTACCAGATGCTGGAAAAACTGCGCTGAAGCATTCGCGGGTAAACCCGCCCCCACAGGTATTGCACAACCCTTGATAGTTGCGCAAAACCTGTGTGGGCGGGTTTACCCGCGAAAAGGCCGGTAAAGCCAGCGAAGATTCAGAGGATCAGGCGATCTTCTTCAGGCCCTGCTTCTTCAGCTCTTCATCACGCAGCTCACGGCGCAGGATCTTGCCCACGTTGGTGGTCGGCAGCGCGTCGCGGAACTCGATCTGGCGCGGTACCTTGTAGCCGGTAACGTTGGCACGCATGTGCTCCATTACCTGCTCCTTGGTCACGGTCATGCCCGGCTTGACCACGACGAACACCTTGATCACCTCGCCCGACTTCTCGTCCGGCACACCGATGGCCGCGCACTGCAATACGCCCGGCAGAGCCGCCAGCACATCTTCCAGTTCGTTGGGGTACACGTTGAAGCCCGAGACCAGGATCATGTCCTTCTTGCGGTCGACGATGCGCATGTAGCCGTCCGGCTGGATCACCGCGATATCGCCGGTCTTCAGCCAACCCTCGCTATCGAGGATCTCGGCCGTGGCGTCCTCGCGCTGCCAGTAGCCCTTCATCACCTGCGGGCCTTTGATGCACAGCTCGCCCACCTCGCCCAACGGCAGTTCGTGGCCCGCGTCATCGATCACCTTGCACAGGGTCGAGGGTACCGGGATACCGATGGTGCCGACCTGGTTGGCCTCCGACGGGTTCACTGCGGCCACCGGGCTGGTCTCGGTCATGCCGTAACCTTCGCAGATGGCGCAGCCGGTCACGGTTTTCCAGCGTTCGGCCACGCTCAGTTGCAGGGCCATGCCGCCCGACAGGGTGATCTTCAGCGCGGAGAAGTCCAAGGCACGGAAGGCCTCGTTGTTGCACAGGGCAACGAACAGCGTGTTGAGGCCGACGAAGCCGCTGAACTTCCACTTGCCCAGCTCCTTGACCATTGCCGGCAGGTCACGCGGGTTGCTGATCAGCACGTTGTGGTTACCGATCAGCATCATTGCCATGCAATGGAAGGTAAAGGCGTAGATGTGGTACAGCGGCAACGGCGTGATGAGGATTTCGCAACCTTCGTGCAGGTTCGCGCCCATCAGCGCCCGGCACTGCAGCATGTTGGCCACCAGGTTGCGGTGGGTCAGCATCGCGCCCTTGGCCACGCCGGTGGTACCACCGGTGTACTGCAGCACCGCCACGTCGTTGGCCTGCGGGTTGGCCTCGGTCACCGGCTGGCCCTTGCCCAGCGCCAGTGCGTCGTTGAAGCGTACCGCACGCGGCAGGTGGTAGGCCGGCACCATCTTCTTCACGTACTTGATCACGCTGTTGATCAGCAGGCGCTTGAGTGGCGGCAGCAGGTCGGCCACTTCGGTGACGATGACATGCCTGACCTGGGTCTTGGGTACCACCTTCTCGGCCAGGTGGGCCATGTTGGCCAGGCACACCAGGGCCTTGGCCCCGGAGTCGTTGAACTGGTGTTCCATCTCCCGCGCGGTGTACAGCGGGTTGGTGTTGACCACGACCAGCCCGGCGCGCATGGCGCCGAACACCGCTACCGGGTATTGCAGAACGTTGGGCAGCTGCACGGCAATGCGGTCACCCGGCTTGAGGTCGGTATGCTGTTGCAGCCAGGCCGCAAATGCCCCGGACAGCGCATAGAGCTCGCCATAGGTGATAGTCTTGCCCAGGTTGCTAAAGGCCGGTTTGTCGGCAAAGCGTTGGCAGGATTGCTTGAGTACCGCCTGGATATTGGGGAATTCGTCAGGATTGATTTCCGCCGTAATCCCGGCTGGGTACTTATCCTTCCAAAAATGTTCGATCATGGAAGCCCACTCCTTCAGCAACAGCGAAGTTCGATTCACGCGTCGATGCGCTTATTATTGATATGAGATGACGGCTCGTTGCAAACCGGATCATCTGAAAGCGGGGCCGAGAGTAACAGCTTTACCTAGGGTCGCCTAGGGGCCAAAGCAGGCCTTATGGTCACAAAAATGACTCAATGAACAATATGGGTCATTTTTAGAGTTTTTATCCAAAATGTCGCAGATCGGGCTATAAATAGCCTGTTAGAGCGGTTTCACGGCATTCGCGGGCTTGCCCGCTCCCACAGGGACCTCACAGTTCTCGAATGCTGTGCAGTACCTGTGGGAGCGGGCAAGCCCGCGAACAAGCCAACTCGGTATCAAGCTATATCACGCAGCTCCCGCCGCAGGATCTTGCCCACCGGCGTCATCGGCAACGAGTCGCGCAACACGATGTGCTTGGGCACCTTGTAGCCAGTGAAGTTGGCCTTGCAGTACGCCTTCAGTTCATCCACGCTCAACCCGCCCTCGCGCGGCACCACGAACAGCTTCACCGCCTCGCCGGAATGCTCGTCCGGCACGCCGATGGCTGCGCAGTTGGCCACCTTGGGGTGGCCCATGACCACGTCCTCGATCTCGTTGGGGTACACGTTGAACCCGGAGACGATGATCATGTCCTTCTTGCGGTCGACGATGCGGGTGAAGCCGTCGGGGTCGATTACCGCAATATCGCCGGTCCTGAACCAGCCGTCTGCATCCAGGGCCTGCGCCGTAGCCTCGGGCTGCTGCCAATAGCCCTTCATCACCTGCGGGCCCTTGATGCAAAGCTCGCCCCGCTCGCCCAGCGGCAGCTCGTTGCCGTCATCGTCGATCACCTTGAAGGCGGTGCCCACCACGGGGATGCCCACCGTGCCCAGGCGCGCCAGCTGGCCATAGGGGTTGGTGCTGGCCACCGGCGAGGTTTCGGTCAGGCCGTAGCCTTCGACGATGCGGCAGCCGGTCAGGCTTTCCCAGCGCTCGGCAGTGGCCTTGACCAGCGCGGTGCCGCCCGAGTTGGTGACTTTCAGCGCCGAGAAGTCGAGCTGGCGGAAGCCTGGGTGGTTCATCAGCGCGACGAACAGGGTGTTCAGGCCCAGCAGGGCCGTGAACCGCCACTTGCCCAGTTCCTTGATGAAGCCGGGAATATCCCGGGGGTTGGTGATCAGCACGTTGTGGTTGCCGGTCACCATCATGCACATGCAGTTCGCGGTAAAGGCATAGATGTGGTACAGCGGCAGCGGTGCGATCATCACTTCCTGGCCTTCCTTGATCAGCTTCTGCCCGTCCGGCCCGTGCTGCGAGAAACAGGCCAGCACCTGCAGCATGTTGGCCACCAGATTGCCGTGAGTGAGCATGGCGCCCTTGGCCAGCCCCGTGGTGCCGCCGGTGTATTGCAGCACGGCAATGTCGCCCAGGCTCAGCGGCACCGGCTTGGCTGACAGCTCGCGGCCCTGGCGCAACACCTGTTTGAACGACACCGCCTGCGGCAGCCGATAGGCCGGGACCATTTTCTTCAGCTTGTCGACCACGGTGTTGACCAACCAGCCCTTGGCAGCGGGCAGCAGGTCACCCATCTTCGCCTCGATCAGGTATTCGATGCCGGTATCGGGCAGCACTTCCTGCACACGCCTGCCGAACATGTTCAGGTACACCAGCGCACGCGCGCCGCTGTCCTTGAACTGGTGGCGCATCTCGCGCTCGGTGTACAGCGGGTTGGTGTTGACCACGATCAGCCCCGCACGCAGGGCGCCGAACACCGCGATGGGGTACTGCAACACGTTGGGCAGCTGCACCGCGATGCGGTCACCCGGCTTGAGGTCGGTATGCTGCTGCAACCAGGCGGCGAAGGCCGCCGAATGGCGCTCCAGATCCGCGTAGCTCAGGGTCACGCCCAGGTTGCTGAAGGCCGGGCGGTCGGCAAAGCGCTTGCAGGAGCGCTCGAACACCTCGATGACCGAGGCGTAGGCATTGATGTCAATGGTGGAAGGCACGCCCGCCGGGCGCTTGTCGTTCCAGAATTCGGCTTGCATTTATTATTGTTCCTCTGCCGGGACCCACTGTGTGTCCTGTCATCCTTTTACCTGCCCGCCCGAAAGCGAAAAGGCGTTGAACCGACGTTAGCAGGTAAGCCCAAGGTGGCATATACGCCAAGTGCCGCCATTAACATTGTGAATCTTATTTGTGCCCTTCCTGCAATCCGGCCGGTTGTGCATACACTGTTCGGGTAACCGTGCGCACAAGGACCCGCCATGCCTCACGACGCCTTCTGGCTGCCTGCCAGCGAGCACTGCAGCCTGTACGTACACCAATGGCTGCCGGCCTCGCCGGTCAAGGCCGTGGTGCTGCTGGCCCACGGCATGGCCGAGCATGCCGGGCGCTACCAACCGCTGGGTCAGGCTTTGAGCGAGGCGGGCTTTGCCCTGTTCGGCGCCGACCAGCGCGGCCATGGGCGCACCGCCGAACTGGGCAGCCTCGGCCTGTTCGCCCGCCAGCATGGCTGGAATGCCGTGGTCAACGACCTTGGCCTGCTGGCCCAGCACATCGGCCAGCAGTACCCGTGCACACCGCTGTTCCTGTTCGGCCACAGCATGGGCAGCTACATCGCCCAGGCCTACCTACTGCACCACAGCGGCAGCCTGCATGGGGCGATCCTCAGTGGCTCCAACTACCAACCGGCGATGCTGTACCGTGTGGCCCGGCTGATTGCCCGGCTGGAAACCTGGCGCCAGGGGCCGCTGGGCAAGAGCGCGCTGATCGAATGGTTGTCGTTCGGCTCGTTCAACAAGGCCTTCAAGCCCAACCGCACGGCATTCGACTGGCTCAGCCGCGACCCGGCGCAGGTCGACCTGTACGTAAACGACCCGTTATGCGGCTTCCGTTGCAGCAACCAGTTGTGGCTCGACTTGCTGCAAGGCTTGGCGCAGATCAGCCAGCCGGGTAACCTCGCGCAGATCGATCCGAACCTGCCGCTGCTGGTGATCGGGGGTGAATGTGATCCGGTCAGTGCCGGCAAGCGTCTCACCCACCTGGCCGACGCCCTGCGCGCGACCGGCAATCGACATGTACAGCTGCGCGTCTACCCCGAGGCGCGGCATGAAGTGCTCAACGAACTCAATCGAGACGAGGTCACTGGCGATATTCTCGCCTGGCTCGAACAGGCGCTGGCCCTTGGCCGGCCTGCCCGCAGCGAATGATAGGCGCCCTCGCCCGCCCTTTAAGGAAGCCCCGATGACCCAGGTCACCAACACGCCCTACGAAGCCCTCGAAGTCGGCCAGAAGGCCGAATACAAGAAGTCCGTTGAAGAACGTGATATCCAGCTGTTCGCCGCGATGTCCGGTGACCACAACCCGGTACACCTGGATGCCGAATTCGCCGCCAAAAGCATGTTCCGCGAGCGCATCGCCCACGGCATGTTCAGTGGCGCGCTGATCAGCGCCGCCGTGGCCTGCACCTTGCCTGGCCCTGGCACCATCTACCTGGGCCAGAAAATGAGCTTCCAGAAGCCGGTGAAGATCGGTGACAGCCTGACCGTGCGCCTGGAAATCCTCGAGAAGCTGCCCAAGTTCAAGGTGCGCATTGCCACCAATGTGTACAACCAGAACGATGAGCTGGTGGTCGAGGGTGAAGCCGAGATCCTGGCACCGCGCAAGCAGCAGACCGTGGAGCTGGTGTCGCCGCCGAATTTTGTCGCTAGCTGAAGCCTGATGTAGCCAGTACCGGCCGCTTCGCGGGTAAACCCGCTGCCACAGGATCGCATCAAGGCTGAATGCTGTGAGGTCCCTGTGGGAGCGGGTTTACCCGCGAAGAGGCCGGTACAGCAAACCACATTCGATCGCCTGTAACCGCCGCTCGATATGCCTGCGCTCCGGCTCCTGCCGGGTCAGCGCCAGCGCCTGGCGCCAGGCCGCGCGCGCTTGCTCCACTTGCCCCAGCTGAAAATGCAGCTCGGCCCGCGCCGCATGTACCAGGTGGTAATCCTGCAGTTCTCCCCGCGCCAGAATCCCTTCGATTTCCCGCAGGCCAACCGCCGGCCCATCCCGCTTCGCCAGCGCCACCGCGCGGTTCAGCGCCACCACGGCTGACGGCCAGTGCCGCTGCAACACATCATACAGCCCGACAATCTCGGCCCAGTCGGTGTCCTCGGCCGTGGCCGCTTCGGCATGTACCGCGGCAATCGCCGCCTGCACGGTATAGGCGCCGAATGCACGGCTTTGCAGGGCCTGGCGCACCAGTTCGCAGCCTTCGGCAATGCGCTGTTGGTCCCACAGGCTGCGGTCCTGCTGCTCCAGCACCACCAGGTTGCCCTGGCCATCGGTACGTGCCCGCTGCCGGGACGCCTGCAGCAGCATCAGGGCCAACAGGCCGACCGCCTCCGGGTCGGGCAACAGCTGCACCAGCAGCCGCGCCAGGCGTATGGCCTCGTCAGTCAGGTCCTGCTGCAACAGTGCCTCGCCCGACGACGCCGAATAACCTTCGTTGAACACCAGGTAGATCACCCGCAGCACGCTGCCCAGGCGCTCGGGCAGCTCGTTCAGCTCCGGCACCTGGTAAGGGATGCCGGCATCGCGGATCTTGGCCTTGGCACGCACGATGCGCTGGGCAATGGTTGCCGGGCTTTGCAGAAAGGCGCGGGCGATCTGCTCGGTGGTCAGGTCGCAGACTTCGCGCAGCGTCAGCGGCACCTGGGCATCGGCCGACAACGCCGGGTGGCAGCAGGTAAAGATCAGCCGCAGGCGGTCGTCCGCCAGCAGTTCTTCTTCGCTGGGGTCCTGCGCCTGGCCTTCGAGCAACATGCTCAGGTCTGCCTGGGAACGGTCGAAACGGGCACGCCGACGCAGCGCATCGATGGCCTTGAAGCGCCCGGTGGAGACCAGCCACGCCCGCGGGTTGGCCGGTATGCCGTCGCGCTGCCAGCGCTCGACCGCGATGAAAAAGGCATCGTGCATGGCCTCCTCGGCCAGGTCGAAATCCCCCAACAGGCGGATCAGCGTCGCCAGGATGCGGCGCGATTCATGCCGGTAGACCGCCTCGACTTCAGCGCGCACCTGCGCCAAGGCCGGCATCAGTCAGGCATCCGCTGGGTCACCACCTCCACCAGCCGGTCCAGGCTTTCTCCCCAGCCCTGGTGGAAGCCCATCTCCTCATGGGCTCGGCAGTCGGTGGCGCTCCAGTGCCAGGCCCGGGCGGTGTAGCGGGTCTTGCCCTGCTCCTCGTCAAAACTGATGACGGCGGTCATGAAGGCCTTGTTCGAGGGCACCCAGCCCGGGCCGAAGGCATCGGTGAACACCAGCCGGCGCGGCGCGGCAATTTCCAGGAACACACCCTGGTTCGGATATTCGCTGCCATCCGGTGCACGCATCAGGGTGCGGAACAGGCCGCCGGGCCACAACTGCATTTCGCACTGCGAGGTGGTCATGCCGCGCGGGCCCCACCACTGCATCAGCCACTCGGGTTCGGTCCAGGCGCGAAATACCTTGGCCGGTGGCGCGTCGATCAGGCGGCTGATGGACAACTCGTGTTGTGCTTGCGCAGGCAGTGCAAGGCTCATGCTGGGCGCTCCGTTGTTGTCAGGGTTGCAGTTCACGCACTGGCCGCACCTCGACACTGCCGACCCGGGCGGCGGGAATACCCTTGGCGATGTTCAGGGCCTCGTTCAGGTCGCGGGCTTCCACCAGGTAGAAGCCGGCCAGTTGCTCCTTGGTCTCGGCAAACGGGCCATCGGTCAGGCTCATCTGGCCGTTGCGCATGCGTACCGTGGTGGCAGTCTGCACCGACTTCAGCGCCTCGGCCGCCAGCATTCGCCCGGAGCCCTGGATGGATTCGGCGTACGCCAGGCATTCGGCGTCTTCCGGGCTGTCGGGCAGGCTGTGCAGCAGCCCCTCGTCACAATAGACCAGGCACAGGTATTTCATGGTCGCCTCCAGGGCATTGGCAACAGACGTTTGGCGATAACGGCTCAGGGTTTGAGATCGAACAGCGCTTTCTGGGTCTGCATGTCGAACGGTGCCGACCAGTGTTCGTGGATGACCTGCCACTGGCCGCCTTGACGACGATAGCCTACGGTGGCGCGCATGAAGCCGCACTGGCTGTCGTTGTCCGCCGGGCCACAGCGGTTCAGCCAGTGGGCCAGGGCCAGGTCGCCAGCAGCGTGCACGGCAAGTTCGGCGAGTTCGAAGACCATCGGGCCGGTGCACAAGCCCATGCACATTTCCCAGTGCGCCTGGTAGTTGGCCTTGCCTTTGAATTGCAGTGCCTGGATGGCATCGAAGGCAACGATGTCGTCGGCATAGGGGGCGATGATGTTGGGGATGTCACGGTCGCGCACGGCCTGCATCCAGCGTTCGATCAGTTGGCGAATCTCGGTTTCGGCTGCGGTGCTCATCGGGAATTCCTCCGACAGGTCAGGGATGGTGGCCACGCCAGCGGCGTGCCTTCACCCATGGTCGAACGGGGCGCGGAGGAATCGACAAGGCCGCGCAGTATTTCCGACATCGGGGCCGGCAGTGGTCCGAACCTGCCTAAACGAACTCCCGATACCCCGACACGATCACATACACCGCGAAATAACAGAAGATGGCCGCCGACAGCAGATACGACCAGGTCAACAGGCGGTCACCCAGCAAGCGCCCGCCATGGCTGGCAATGCCACACAGGCCAACGCACCAAACCAGCCCGGCCGCGAAGAAGCCGCCGAGAAACAGCCCGGCCTCCATCAGGTTGCCGCCGCCGGAACGGGAAATCAGCACGCCACCCACCGCGGCAAACCACAAGATGGCGCTGGGCGACGACATGGCCAGGAAGATACCGCGCAGGAATTCGCGCCACCCCGACTCCACCAGCACCTCGCCCCGCGCCTCCATGTGCCCGCCGCGCCACGCGGCCAGGAGCATTTTCAGCGCGAACCACACCAGCAACACCGAGCCACCCAGCCACAGCGCCCAGCGCACGCTTTCGAACTGCAGCAGCACGGTCATTCCGGCCAGTGCGGCAATGGCATACAGCAGGTCGCCGACGCAGGTGCCGAGGCCCAGCCAGAAGCCCTGGAGGAAACCACGCTGCATGGCCAGGGTAATCATGGCGATATTGGCGATGCCGATATCCAGGCACAGGGAAAGACTGAGGAGAAAACCATTGGAGAAAGGCATGCAAGGCTCGGCTGCGGCTCAAGAAAGCGGCCTAGAGCGTGCCATGACTGCGCAGCGGATGGGAAGTGCGCGGGCTCAGGCCATGGCGGCTTGCTCGAAGACTTCGTCCGCCCATTGGTTCAAGCTCTTGCCGGCGGCGCGTGCGGCGATACTCGCCGCGGCATGGACTTCGGGGCGGATGCGCAGCATGATTTTGCCAGAGGCAGGTTTTTCTGGCGTTATGCCCTGCTCTGCACAATCGGCCAGGTAATCCTCCAACGCATCGCGGAAAGCCTCATGCAGCTCCGGCACCGACCTCGCGTGAAAACTGATGATGTCACGCATACCAAGCACTCGGCCGACGAAGATGTCGTCACGCTCGTCATACTCGATACGGGCAGCGTAGCCTTTATAGCGCATGCAACTCATATCCTGACTCCTGCCCGCAAGAGAAATTCGCGAGCCTCTTCAATTTGATACCGCTTGGCTTCCTTACCAGGATGAGGCCGGTGGCATCGCCAGCATTGGCCACCCAGCACAAGCTTGACCCTGGATCCTTGCCGCTCCAGTACCTGGCCACCCAAGTGGAGCGTCAATGCCTCGATTTCGGAAAAAGCCAACGACGCCGTAGTCGGCGTGCGGAAAATTGCATCGAGGATCTTGCGGTATCGAGTGTTCATCGAAAAATGCTATCAAACTAAGATAGCACTATTTCCTCGATATTCATTCAGGATTTTTCTATTGCTCGAAAAGCATGCGCGGCTGGCCCCGGGGCAGACCGCCGCAGGGGCCACCGACATCCGTCAATGCCTGATCAACCCTGCTGGCAACCCTCACCCATGGCGCGGTACTGGATGGTATGCACCTGCCCCTGGTGGTCCTCGTAGGTCATGGTCGCCGGGACCACTTCGCAGACGTTGGGGATGGTCGACAGGTTGATCACCCGCTTGATATCCAGGTTCATCGAGTAGTCGTACTGCTGGGCCACGGGCTCGCTGTTGACGGGTTTGGCCTCGTCGGCGAGGGCGAACGAGGACATACCGACCAATGCAAGAATCAGTAGTGGTTTCATGTGAGTCTGCCTTCAAGCGTTCAAGCTGATCGATTGACTTCTATTGCCGTGACGGCGCGGAGAAGTTGCCATCTACACCGAAGATGGCACGAAGTACCGATCCCGCTTCGTACTGCCAGGGGGGATGAATGAGAGTCTACTCCCGACCTTGAATAGTTGAACCCCATAGTCGGATATTCAGCCTTGCAGGATTTGCAACAATCTGCGACAACGTGGCCGCAAATCGTCAGGCCAGAGCGTTTGGCCACTTTCAGGGCAGGACCCACCATTCCAATAAATCTGCAGTGTTCGCCACTGTCCGCCAGCGAACGCCGGCTAATGGACCATTTCTACCGCCAGCACGGCACGCGCATGCGTGCTGCCAGTGACGGCCAGCTATGGGTGGCTCGGGCGCCAGTCATCATCGCCGGATTGAGCCTGAGCCCAGTAGACAACGGCTTCTGGCTGACCGGATTGTTCGTCGCCCCGCAGTACCGCGGCCAGCGGATAGCCGGGCGTTTGATCGAGGCGGCTCTGGCACAGGCAAGCGGCCCGACATGGCTGTTCTGCCACCCGGACCTTGCCACCTTCTATCGGCGGCTGGGGTTCGATACGGCCGGGCATTTGCCGGAAGCCCTGGCTGGCCGCCTGCAGCGCTACCAGCGCAGCAAACGCCTGGTAGCGCTGCAGCGGGGTCAGTCGTCGCTGGCGTCCAGCCCCGGGAACAGCACTTCGGTGTAGCCGAACCGGGAGAAGTCCTGGATGCGTGACGGGTACAGCCGGCCGATCAGGTGATCGCACTCGTGTTGCACCACCCGGGCATGGAAGCCTTCGGCGAAGCGCTCGATCGGCTTGCCCTGGGGGTCGAGGCCTGTGTAGCAGATATGCTTGAAACGCGGCACCACGCCGCGCAGGCCAGGTACCGACAGGCAGCCTTCCCAACCGTCCTCCAGCTCGGTGGAGGTTGGCGTGATCACCGGGTTGAGCAGGATGGTCTGCGGCACCGGTTCGGCATCCGGGTAACGCTTGCTGCGCTCGAAGCCAAAGATCACCAGTTGCAGGTCGATGCCGACCTGCGGCGCCGCCAGGCCCACGCCGCCCACGTGATGCATGGTTTCGAACATGTCATCAATCAACTGTTGCAGCTCGGCGCTGCCGAACAGGTGTTGCGGTACTGGCGGGGCGATGCGCAGCAGGCGTTCGTCGCCCATCTTGAGAATGTCGCGGATCATCGGGGGTTCGGCTCGGAAGGTTGCTGGTCGCTCGGTATCGGGTGTTGATGGCCGAGCACGCTGATGGTGGCGTGGGGTTTGTGTTCGGCAGCTTCCTTTTCGCCGGGGTTCTTGCCCTCGCTGGACATATGCTCGATCACGGCGTTCATTTCCGCGCCCAGCAGCAGCACGGCAGCGGAAATGTAGAAGTACAGCAACAGCACGATGATTGCACCAATGCTGCCGTACATGGCGTTGTAGTCGGCAAAGGTCTTCACGTAGTAGGCAAAGCCCAGCGACGCCACGATCCATACCACCACGGCCAATACCGAGCCCGGCGTGATGAAGCGAAACTCCTGCTTCACATCCGGCATCACGTAGTAGATCACCGCCACTGCGACCATCAGCAGAATGACGATCACCGGCCAGCGCAGCACGGTCCACAAGGTGACGATGAACTCCTGCATGCCAACCTGCGCGGCGATCCATTCCATCACCTGCGGGCCCAGCACCATCAGCGCCGCAGCCACCAACAGCATGCCGGCCAAGCCTACCGTGTAGAAAACCGAAAGCGGTATGCGCTTCCAGGCCGGGCGCCCCTCCGGCACGTCGTAGGCGGCGTTCATCGCGCTCATCATCAGCCGCACACCGGCCGAGGCGGTCCACAGGGCAATCACGATACCTACCGACAACAACCCGCCCTTGGACTGTTGCAACTGGTCGATTACCGGGTTGACCTGCTCGAGCGCCTGGGGTGGCAGCACCAGTTCCGACTGCAGGCGCAGCCAGGAGAAGAAGTCCGGCAGGTGCAGGAAGCCGATCAGCGCTATCAGGAACAGCAGGAAGGGGAACAGCGAAAACAGCGCCTGGTAAGCCAGTGCCGAAGCGTAGGTGGACATCTCGTCGTCAAGGAATTCCTTGACGGTACGTACCAGCACGCGGTGCAAGGGCAGGCCGCGCAGGTCGGGGAAAATCATAGCGTCTCCTTTCGCCGCTTGATCGGTTCAATGAACAAGTCTAATAGACCCTGTCGGCGCTGTGCTGCTCCGGGCAATACTGCAAGAATTTTCCTACACCAGTCACAGCCTCTTCGCGAGCCAGCGCGAAGAGGCCGCTTCGCGGTTCACATCAAGGCTTTTTCACTGCATCCTTCACACTGCCCTTGATCTGTTGTCCCTCACCTTTCAGTTCCTGCGCCTCGCCCTCGGCCCGCAGCCGGTCATTGTCGGTGGCTTTGCCAACCCCCTGCTTGATGTTACCGATGGCTTCGTTGGCCAACCCCTTTGCTTTGTCTTTGGTTCCGCTCATGGCAAAAACTCCTGTGACTGGAGACACGTGGACCGTGTCGACAGTCGGTGGACCCAGGCCCTGCGCCAGGAGTTTCACCGGATCGCCCGGCTATGAGCCAAACGGCATCATCGCAGGGTGGCAGACGGCAAACCTTGCCGCGCCCGGTGCCACCCCTCACAATGCAGGCCTTCATAGCGTCAACCCGCAGGAACCTGCATGAAACTCGATAAACCCGCCGCCATCGCCAGGCGCAACCAGGCGCTGGCCCGGCCGGTGCTGACCAGCGCCAATACCCTGTTCGCCATTCTCGACCGCAAGCGCAACCTGTGGTGGTTCGAGGTGCCGGTGGCGCTGCTGCGCAAGGGCCAGCCCGACTGGGTCAACCTGCTGCTGCACACTCCCGAAAGCGACGAGCTGCAGCACCTGAAGGTGCCGACCAACTTCCTGCGCGCCCACCAGGAGCAGATGGAAGTGCGCAACCCCGGCAAGCGCCGCTCGACCATCAGCCTGGCGCTCAGCGCCGACCGCGATTCGCTGCTGCGCGACACCCGCCCGGGTGGCGAGCAGCTGGACTTCCGTACCTTCGTGCAGGCCTGATCAGGCCTTCTCGATCCGATCGTCATGGATGACGATACGGCCCTGCTTGAACAGGCCGCCAATGGCCTTCTTGAAGTTGCCCTTGCTGACGTTGAACAGCTTGCTGATCAGCGCCGGGTCGCTCTTGTCGCACACCCCCAGCACCCCGCCTTCGGCCTCCAGGCGGGCCATGATCTGCTCCTGCAGGCTGTCGGCCAGGGCCGCACCCACCGGTTGCAGGCTGAGGGCGATCTTGCCGTCGTGGCGCACTTCCTTGATGAAGCCCTTTTCGTGCATGCCGGAACGCAGGAACTTGAACACCTCGTTCTTGTGGATCAGGCCCCAGTGGCGGTTGTTGATGATGGCCTTGAAGCCCATCGGCGTTTCGCCGGCCACCAGCAGCTCGACCGGCTGGCCGACCTGGTAGTCCGCCGGGGTGCGGTCGAGGTAGCGATCCAGGCGCGAAGTGGCGGTAATGCGGCGGGTGCGCTTGTCGAGGTACACGTGCACCACGCAGTAATCGCCGATCTTCAACGGCCGCGCCTCTTCCGAGTACGGCATCAGCAGGTCCTTGGACAGGCCCCAGTCGAGGAAGATGCCGGCGCCGTTGATGTCCTTGACCTTGAGGCTGGCAAATTCGCCGACCTGCACCTTGGGCTTTTCGGTGGTGGCGATCAGCTGGTCTTCGCTGTCCAGGTAGAGGAACACGTTCAGCCAGTCATCGACTTCGGTTTCGGCGTTTTTCGGGATGTAGCGCGCGGGCAGCAGGATCTCGCCGTCGGCACCGCCATCCAGGTACAGGCCGAAGTCCACGTGTTTCACGATTTGCAAACTGTTGTAACGCCCAAGCAGAGCCATTTCCGATGATCCTCAAGACAAGGCGGCTATTCTACACCTGAAGCCAGCGCACCGCCCGACCGCTGATGCAGTGGAACCGCCAGCCGCCCCCTTGCGTCTACCGTCTGGCAAGCCTCAGCAAGGAGCAGCCCATGCCGCTACGCCTGTCCAAAGCCCTGCTCATCGCCATCGGCTTCGCCTTGGCCTTGGCCGCCTGCAGCCGCATCGACCTGGCCTACCGCAACCTCGACCGCCTGGTGCCATGGTCGCTGGGCGACTACCTGGACATGAACCGCGAGCAGAAGGCCATGCTCGACGACCGCCTGCGCGAGCACCTGGCCTGGCATTGCCAGACCCAGTTACCTGGCTACCTCGACTGGCTGGACCGGATACGTGACATGGTGGCTGAAGACCAGGTAACCGACCAGGCCCTGCAGCAACGCACCCGCGAAGCGCGCGAGGCGATTGGCCGGGTGGCCGAGGAAATCACCCCGTCGGCCACTGAACTGTTGCGCGGCATGAGTGATGCGCAGGTAGCGGAAATGCGCGAGGCCTTCCGCGACGACATCGCCGAACGGCAGAAACAGTATGTCGATACGCCGCTGTCGAAACAGATTGCGCGCCGTGCCGAACGCATGGAAAAACGCCTCACGCCCTGGTTTGGCGAGCTGACCCCGGTGCAAAAGCAACGCGTGCGGGCCTGGTCCGAGGCGCTGGGCGACCAGAACCGCGCATGGATCGCCAACCGCGCCCACTGGCAGCAGCAACTGCTGCTGGCCATGAACCAGCGTAACGACGCCAGCTTCGAAGCGCGCCTGGCGACCTTGCTGCAACGCAAGGAGAGCCTGTGGACGCCGGAGTATCGCGCAGCATTCCAGAATACCGAGCGCCAGGCGCGTAGCCTGCTGGTGGACCTGGTGCAACAGAGCACCCCGCAGCAGCGGCGGTTCCTGCAGGAGCGGCTGGGCCAGGTGCGCACGAATTTCAGTGAATTGAAGTGCTTGAAGGGGTGACGGTGAAAAGCAGGCCCGGCCTCTTCGCGGGTAAACCCACTCCCACAGGGACCTCACTGGTTTCGAATCCTGTGCCGTACCTGTGGGAGCGGGTTTACCCGCGAAGAGGCCGGGCCTGATGAAGCACAGTCACCGCCCCTTGCGCCGATACGGAAACACATCAATCACCTTGCCGTCGCGAATCGCCGCCTGCAGCCCCTTCCAGTAATCCGCGTCGTACAGCTCCCCATGCAAGCGGCTGAACAACCGACGTTGGCCGATATCGGCAAACAGGAACGGCGGAAACTCTTCGGGAAACACATCATGCGGCCCGATCGAGTACCACGGCTCGCCGGACATCTCGTCTTCCGGATAGCGCGGCGGCGGAATGTGGCGGAAGTTCACCTCGGTCAGAAAGCTGATTTCGTCATAGTCGTAGAACACCACCCGGCCATGCCGGGTTACGCCGAAATTCTTCAGCAGCATGTCGCCAGGGAAGATATTCGCCGCTGCCAGTTGCTTGATGGCCAGCCCGTAATCCTCCAGCGCCTCCAGTACCTGGGCCTCGCTGGCATGCTCCAGGTACAGGTTCAGTGGCGTCATGCGCCGCTCGGTCCAGCAGTGGCGAATCAGCACCGTGTCGCCTTCCAGTGCCACGGTCGAGGGCGCCACTTCCAGCAGCTCGGCCAGGCACTCCGGCTCGAACTTGCTGCGCGGGAAGCGAAAATCGGCGAACTCCTGGGTATCGGCCATACGCCCCACCCGATCGACACTCTTCACCAGCCGGTACTTGTCGATCACCGTGGCGCGGTCGACCGTCTTCGATGGCGAAAAACGGTCCTTGATGATCTTGAACACGGTGTTGAAGCCCGGCAGGGTGAACACGCTCATGACCATGCCACGTACCCCCGGGGCCATGACGAAACGGTCGTCGCTGCTGGCCAGGTGGTTGATCAGCGCGCGGTAGAACTCCGACTTGCCGTGCTTGTAGAACCCGATCGAGGTGTACAGCTCGGCAATGTGCTTGCCCGGCAGAATGCGCTTGAGGAAGTTGACGAACTCCGCCGGCACCGGCACATCGACCATGAAATACGAGCGGGTGAAGGAAAAGATGATCGACACCTCGGCCTCGTCGGTGATCAGCGCATCGGCCTCGATGCCGTGCCCTTCTCGGTGCAGCAGCGGAATCACCAGCGGCCACTGCTCGTCGCTGTTGTATAGCCGGCCGACCAGGTATGCCCCCTTGTTGCGGTACAGCACCGGCACGAACAGCTCCAGGGCCAGGGCCGGGTCCTTGCATACCCAGTCCGGCAGGCAGTCGCGCAACTGCTCCTCCAGGCGCGCCAGGTCGCCCTCCAGGTCGCCATACGGCACATCGAACGGGTAATCGGCAAATACCGCCCGCAGCAAGCCTTTCAAACCATCGTCAGGCCGATAGGTGCGGGTTTGCGCAGCACGTTCGCGACCGCGCATCGACGGCCGGGTGGTGTGGATGAACATGCAGCCGTCGCTGATCAGGTCGTGGCTGAACAGGCTGCAGAACAGCGAGTTGTACCAGGTCTCGGCCAATTCGTCGTCCAGGCGCGGGTCGATCAGGTGGATGTAGGCGTCCTTCACCAGCGGCCATTGCGCCACGTCCAGCAGCACGTCCTCGGCAAACCCTTCTCTGAGCCAGCCGTTGACTTCGGCGACCTTCTCCTCGTAGAGGTTGATGCGCGCGGCAGCAGCACGCTGGATTTCCTGCCAGCGCGCCTGTTCGAAGCGCTTGCGGGCACCGAGAGTGATGCGCTGGAAGTGGTCGCGGTAGTCGTCGAAGCCGGCAAGGATCATCCGGGCGATTTCGACAGCGGGCCAGGGCTGGGGCATGCGAAGACCTCGGTGCGGTGTTGAGTTACAGAGCTTAGTCGCCTCTTGGTTTTTGCGGAGCCTGTGCTGGCCTCTTCGCGGGCTCGCCCGCTCCCACAGGATTACCACAGGGCCGAGCATTGCAGAGAACCTGTGGGAGCGGGCATGCCCGCGAAGAGCCAGCACAGGTTTACACCGCAAGAAAGCACAAGAATCCCCCCGCCCCGTGGCGTACACTCGCGCCCTGCCCTGCCCCCGGAGACCGTCGTGAGCCCCATCGCCCTAGCCCGCCTGCTGACCCTTGCCGCCGTCTGGGGGGCGAGTTTCCTGTTCATGCGCATCATCGCCCCGGAGCTTGGCACGGTACCGACCGCGTTCTTCCGCGTGTCCATCGCCTGCCTGGGCCTGGTCGCGCTGCTTGCCGCCGCCCGGGTGCGCTGGGACTTCCAGGGCAAGCTCGGCGCCTGCCTGGTGCTGGGCATGATCAACTCTGGCATTCCGGCCACCTTCTATTCCGTCGCTGCCCAGGTGTTACCGGCCGGCTATTCGGCCATCTTCAACGCCACCACGCCGCTGATGGGCGTGCTGGTCGGCGTGCTGTTCTTCCGCGAGCCGATGACCCTGGCCAAGCTGTGCGGCATCTTCCTCGGCCTGTTCGGCGTCGGCATCCTCAGCGGCGCCGGCCCGGTAGCCCTTGACCTGGCCCTGCTGCAGGGCGCCCTGGCCTGCCTGGCGGCCACCACCTGCTATGGCTTTGCCGGCTTCCTCGCCCGCCGCTGGGTCAGCGGCCTGGACAGCCGCCTGTCGGCCCTGGGCAGCATGCTTGGCGCCACCCTGATGCTCAGCCCGCTGTTCGCCTGGAGCGCACTGAGCCAGCCACCTGCCAGCTGGGGCGGCTGGCAGGTGTGGCTGTCGCTGCTGGGCCTGGGCTTGCTGTGTACGGCGTTCGCCTACATCCTGTACTTCCGCCTGCTGGAAGAAATCGGCCCGGTCAAGGCCAGCACCGTGACCTTCCTGATTCCGGTGTTCGGGGTATTGTGGGGGGCCTGGCTGCTGGACGAACCGCTGTCGATGGCGCACCTGTACGGCGGCCTGCTGATCGGCGCGGCGTTGTGGCTGGTGCTGCGCCCTGCGCGCAGGTGAAGCGGAGTAGACCGTGAACAGTGCATACAAGAAGGTCCTGTTCCGCCTGGAACAGGACGCCAACGGCTATCCGCCGGCTTCGGTCGAGGGGCTGTGGGCCAAGGCCGTGGACGGTGGCTATGCCGTCGACAACATCCCCTTCCATGTCTACGGCATTGCCCCGGGCGACGTGATCGCCACCCGTGAACAAGCCGGCGAAACCTGGTTTGCCGAACTGCGCCGCAGCGGCGGCAGTTCGGTGTTCCGGGTCATCGTCAGGCCCCCGGAAACCTTGGACCAGGTACGCGCGGCGTTGCAAGACTTCGGCTGCAACTGCGAGACCGAGCAGGCGGTGAAGATGCTGGCGCTCGAGGTTCCGCCGCAGCGTTCGCTCGATACCCTGCTCTACTACCTGCTCACCCAGCGCGACGCCGGCCTGCTGGACTTCGAGGAAGGCGTGCTGCGCCACGCCATCCCCGAAGAGTTCCGCCAGGACCGCTAGGACCTAGGCCTCGGCCAGGCGCGCGGCGGGCTTGCGAAACACGAACAGCAGGCCCACCACGATCAGCCCCATGCCCAGCAGGCCGAGCGGTGCCAGGCGGTTGCCGAAGATCAGCAAGTCCATCACCGCGGTCACCGCCGGCACCAGGTAGAACAGGCTGGTGACATTGACCAGGTTGCCCTTGGCGATCAGCCGGTACAGCAACAAGGTCGCCAGCAGCGAGACCACCAGGCCCATCCACAGCAGCGCACCGACGAAGCCGCCGCTCCACTGCACATGCAGTGGCTGCAGCGGCGCGAACAGTGCGCACATGGCAAAGCCAGCCAGGTACTGCAGCGGCAGGGTGCCCATCGGGTTGTCGGTGATGCGCTTCTGCAGGATCGAGCCAAAGGTCATGCTGGCCAGCGCCAACAGGGCGAACAGCATCCCGGCCAGCGATACCCCGCCCAGGTTGATGCCCTGGTAGACCACCATGATCAAGCCAGCCAGCCCCAAGCCCAGGCCGAACAGACGGCTCCACGAGCGCTGGCGCTCCATCAGCACCACGGTCAGGATCGGCTGTACCCCCATCACCGTGGCCATGATGCCAGGGGTGACCTGGGTGTCGAGCGCCAGCAGGTAGAAGATCTGGTAGGCGCCGAGCAGTACACAGCCGGTGCCCAGGGCCCGCAGCACGGCCACGCGACTGCGCGGCCAGCGCAGCCCCAGCAGTGGCCCGACCAGCAGCACGCCGGCCAAGGCCAGCGCCGAGCGCAGCAGCAGGAAGGCGAACGGGCTGGCCTGCGTCAGGCCCAGCTTGGAAACGATCGCCCCGCTGCTCCACAGCAGGACGAACAGGCAGGTAGTGGCCGCCGAGGCCACCGAGGTTTTGCTAAAGACAGACATGAATTGCCACCTGATATAAGGCAGATAAGCCAGACGGACGACGTGCGCTTCAGCGAGGGAAGTCGCCGACCGTGTTCAGTAGGTTGCGTGTGCGAAGGGCAGCGGCCAGCAGCCGATCAGCCCAGCACGACCACGCAGCGAGGCGGAGCTACGCCGCCCACGACGCCACTGACAGGTGGTGGTGGATAGTGACTGATCATGACCGGCTGCTGGCTGCCACGCACGACCATGCCCGCGACTGGCGCGATGGCAAAGCAAGTGGTGGAAGGGCTGGCTGGCATGAGCAGGTCTTCGGGAAGAGGACAATGGGCTGGACTATAGCCCGGTGTTTTCTGGCTGGCAACTCCCCCCGCCGCCCACGATTCCGTTGTGGGAGCGACCTTGCGTCGCGATGGGGCGCGAAGCGGCCCCGGCAATATTGGCGTGAATGCAGAGAAAGGGGGCCGCTTCGCGCCCCATCGCGACGCAA
>NZ_JATAAG010000013.1:217998-264752 GCF_030341915.1 Pseudomonas sp. BCRC 81390
ACCGCCCCGGCTCGTCTGAATGCGAAACGCAGCCGCATTCACCCGTTCCGAGGACCGCCGATGAACGTATCCACCTGGCTCTGCCGGCCAGCCCAGATCACCTGCCTGCTGCTGGTCAGCACCTACACTTACGCCGCCAAGCCCGGCGACGTGTTCAAAGACTGCAAGGACTGCCCGGAAATGGTCGTGCTGCCCGCCGGCAGCTACCAGATGGGTGCCCCCGACGATGAAGTCGGTCGCCAGCCCGACGAAGGTCCGCTGCACACCGTGACCTTCGCCAAACCCTTCGCCATGAGCCGCTACCAGGTTACCGCCGGCGAACTGGACGCCTACATCAAAGCCACCGGCACCCTGATCAAGAGCGGTGACGACCGCCCCGGCCGTTGGTGCCAGGCCAGCAAACCCAGCTACCCGCAAGGCCCTCGCCAACCGGCGGTGTGCGTGGACTACGACGAAGTGCAGGGCTACGCCCGCTGGCTGGCGAAAACCACCGGCAAGCCCTACCGCATGGTCAGCGAGGCCGAACGCGAATACGCCGCCCGCGCCGGCTCTACCGGCCCGTTCCCCTTCCCCTTCGACGAACCGGGCAAGTACGAGATCAGCAAGCACGCCAACACCTACGGCCCCAAGGATGGTTACGCCTTCACCGCCCCGGTGGGCAGCTACCCGGCCAATGCCTTCGGCCTCTACGACATGCACGGCAACGTCTACGAATGGGTCGCCGACTGCTACCACGACAGCTACGTTGGCGCCCCTGCCGACGGCAGCGCCTGGGTTCAGGACCCCCAGTGCATCCGCGCGCACATGCGTGGCAACGACTGGGGCGAGCCGCCGATCTTCTCCCGCTCGGCCAACCGCAACGACCGCCTCAAGACTACCCGCGGCGACTTCCTCGGTTTTCGCGTAGCACGTGACTTGTGAAGTTGTGACGCGGTTGGCGCAGCAGCCCCTGAAAAAATCGCCAATAAGAATCGTTCCGGTTTTTGCCAGGTGCTGCGTCCTATTGCTGACACAAATAAAACCCCTCTGCCAACGAGACCGCAATAGATGTCCAAGTCCTTGCCCGGCCCGCTCGACCCGCTTGCCAAAGCGTTACTGATCCGTCACTCGTTTCGTCCCCGGGAGGCGTTGACACGCGTCGGCCTGGGCCTGGCGATGTCCGCCGCCATGGCCGCCCAGGTGCAGGCGCAGGAATGGACCCTGGACATTCCTGCGCAGTCGATGAACTCGGCATTGCAGGCCCTGGCCAGACAGACCGATACCCAGTTGCTGTACAGCCCGGAGGACATCGGCGGTTTGCGCTCCAGTACCCTCGAGGGCCGGCACGACCTCGCTTCGTCACTGGGCATCCTGCTGGGTGGCAGCGGGCTGCGTTACCAGATCGACGGCAACACCGTGACCGTCACCGCAGGCTCGAGCGCAAAGGACGGCCAGGTCGAACTTTCGGCGACCAACGTCAGTAGCACGGGCCTGGGGGCCACTACCGAAGGTACAGGGTCGTACACCACCGGGCTGACCAACACCGCCACCAAGATGAACCTGTCGATCCGCGAAACGCCGCAGACCATCAGCGTGATCACCCGCCAGCGCATGGACGACCAACACCTGGCGACAATGACCGAAGTGCTCAACCAGACGCCAGGCATCACCATGTCCCAGGACGGCGGTGAGCGTTTCAACATCTACTCGCGTGGCAGTGCGATCAACACCTACCAGATCGATGGCGTGACCACCACCCAGGAAAACCAGACCCGCAACATGCCCAGCACCTTGCTGGACATGGCGCTCTACGACCATGTCGAGATCATCCGTGGTGCCACCGGCCTGATGACCGGGGCGGGTGACCCGAGCGGCGTGGTCAACCTGATCCGCAAGCGGCCAACCCGCGAGTTCAAGTCGCACATCCAGGCCGGGGTTGGCTCGTGGGACTACTACCGCGCCGAAGCAGACATTTCCGGGCCGCTGACGGAAAACGGCAACGTTCGCGGCCGCTTCGTTGCAGCCAAGCAAGACAACGACACCTTCATGGACTGGTACAGCCAGAAACGCGACCTGGTCTATGGGGTAGTCGAAGCAGACCTGACCGACACCACCGTCGGCCGTTTCAGCATCGACCACCAGAAGTACCGGGCCGATGGTGCGCCGGGCGTGCCGGTGCTGTTCAGCAATGGCCAACCCACCGATTTCTCCCGCTCGAAAAGCGCCGGCGCGCGCTGGATGTACGACGAAATCGAGACCACCAACTACACCTTCGGCCTGGAACAGGCCCTGGCCAATGACTGGCAGTTCAAGATCGCCGCCAACTACATGGACGTCGACCGCGATACCGACTCTGCCTACCTGCGCACCACCACCAACGTGGCCTATATCAACCAGGCCACCGGTGCGATACCGATCATCCCGGCCAAGGCCAAGGCAACCCAGACGCAGAAAGGCATCGATGTGACGCTCCAGGGCCCGTTTGAACTGCTCGGGCAAAGCCATGAGCTGATCGTCGGCTACAACTTCCAGGAGTACGAGAACCAGCACGACGAAGCCGATGCGCCGTCGACCACGATCGACTATTACAACTGGGACAACCAGATGGCCCGGCCAGCGGACGACAGCTACGTCCCGTTCCTCGATTACAACGTCGCTAGCCGGCAGAGCGGTTACTACCTGGCCGGCCGCTTCAACATCACTGACGAGCTGCACTTCATCCTGGGCGCCCGGGTCTCGAAATACAGCTACGACTATAACCTCAGCGTCCTGCCCACCCGCGCCCCAACCACCAAGATGCGCGAGAACGGCGTGGTCACACCCTATGCCGGGATCGTCTACGACCTGACCCCGGAACAGTCGGTCTATGTCAGCTATACCGACATCTTCAAACCGCAGTCTGCCCAGGATGTTTCCGGCAAGACCTTGGAACCTGTAGTGGGCAAGAACTACGAGCTGGGTTGGAAAGGTGAATTCTATGAGGGCCGCTTGAATGCCAACGCTGCCCTCTATCTGATCCAGCGCGACAACCTTGCCGAAGAGGATGGCGATAACCTGACACCTGGTCGTACCCAAGCTTACCGCGCTGTCGATGGTGCGGAAACGAAAGGTATCGACCTGGAACTGTCCGGTGAGGTGCTGCCCGGCTGGAACCTGCAGACCGGCTATAGCCACTCGCGTACCGAGGACGCCGATGGCAACCGCCTGACCACGCAATTGCCCATGGACACCTTCCGCCTCTGGACCACCTACCGTCTTCAAGGTGACTGGAACAAGCTGACCATTGGCGGCGGTGCAAGCTGGAACTCCAGTTCGTCGCTCACCTACGCCCGCCTGGGGGCACGGGTCACGCAAGACGACTATACCGTCGCCAGCCTGATGGCTCGCTACCAGATCAACGACAACCTGTCGGCCACCGTCAACGTCAACAACCTGTTCGACGAGAAATACTACGCAGGCATGGCCGGCAGCTACGCCCACTACGGCGCCCCGCGCAACACCATGCTGAACCTGCGCTACGACTTCTGACCTGGCAGCAATCCCGCCACGCTTGCCGCAAGCCGGCTGACAGAACGGCGCTTCCCACACGGGAGCGCCGTTTTTCATTGCCCGCCCATTCCCGCACGAGCCGCTGTCATGAAAAAGCCCGTTGCCACCCCAAGGGGTAGGCAACGGGCCCTTATGCAGGCAGCCGCCCCGCAACGGGGCGGCCAGCTTCAGCCGCCGACCAGATCCCGCCGTTGCAGCAAGGCAACCAGACCGTCGAGTACCTCGGGATGCCTGAGGATGTCGTAATGCCCGGCATCCACAGAGGCATGCCGGGCAGGGCCGGCAATTCGCTGGTCGAAGTTGCCGCTACCCGCCCACCAGCACGCAGCCTCTGCAACAGTAACCGGCAACGCGGCCATCTGCTGCGACAGTGCCTTGAGCTTCATCGCGACGACAAAAGTGTGGGCCAGCTCCGCGCTGCCGATCTCGGCATAAGCTGACTGCCCGGCCTGGGTGGCGCGCACTGCGTCGATGATCTGCGCCAACCCGTCGCTGTCGCAATCGGCCGCTATCGCAGGCACTACCAGCCGCTGTCTGTCGGCGCCAAGCATCACCTCCAGGAAGCCGCGCAGATCGTCACGCCAATCAGCGTCAGGTGCCACCTGGCCCGGCTGAGGAATGAAGCTGTCCACCAGGCTCAGCATCGCAACCTGCTGCCCTTGGCTTTCCAGTTCATGGGCCACCAACACCGCAAGCGCGCCACCAAGCGACCAGCCGAGCAACTGGTAAGGCCCCTGCGGCTGCTTCTGGCGGATGTACTGGGCATAGTCGATCGCCATTGCCTGCAGGGAATCATCCTCCCAGGCATACTCCAGCAGCATGCGACACTGGATGCCGTAGACCGCACAGCGGCCGTCCAGGCGGCGCGCCAACGGCTCGTAGTCGAACACCGTACCGAAGCCGGCGTGCAAGCAGAACAACGGTGTCGCGTCGGCCACACGGCTGTTGAGCAGCAGCAGCGGATCCAGGCTGGCCTCCTTGTCGGCGTAACCAGACAACTCGGCAATGGTCGGCCTGGCAATCACATCGCGCAGTTTCAGTTCGATGGGCAACGCCTCGCAGGCGCGGACCTGGGACAGCATCTTGAGCACCCGCAGCGAATCGCCGCCCAGCTCGAAGAAGTTGTCTTCGACCCCCACGCTGGGCACATCCAGCACTTGCTGCCAGATGTCCGCCAACGCCCGCTCGATCGCGTTGCGCGGTGCAACCTGTACTCGCTGGCCAGCGAATTCCGGCGCCGGCAATGCATTGCGGTCGACCTTGCCGTTTGGCGTGAGCGGCAATGCCGGCATCAGCACCAGTTGTGCAGGCACCATGTAATCCGGCAGTTCGGCAGCCAGGGCCTCACGCAATGCCTGGGCGCAACCGTGCTGGTCGCGGGTAACCACGTAGCCGATCAGCTGTTTGCCTGTGGCTGTGTCGCGCGCGACCACCACGGCATCCCGCACCTCGCTCAGGTCACGCAGGCGCGCTTCGATTTCGCCGGGCTCGATGCGGAAACCACGCACCTTCAACTGGTTGTCCATGCGCCCGATGAAATCGATCACGCCATCGCTACGGCGCCGCACCCGGTCACCGGTGCGATACAGGCGCAAGCCGTGGCCAGAGGGGTCGGCGACGAAACGCTCGGCAGTCAGGGATGGCCGCTGGTGATACCCACGCGCCACCCCTTCGCCGCCAATGTACAGTTCGCCCGCGACACCATCAGGCAGCGGATTGAGATGCGGGTCGAGCACGTACAGGGTGCGCTCACCGACACCCGCGCCGATCGGTGCGAACACCGCCTCGCATGCCTGCTCGCGGGAGGCCTTCCACAACAGCGGCGTGACCACCGTCTCGGTCGGGCCATAGCCGTTGGTCAGCCACTGCGGCCGCAAGCTGCGCTTGACCTGCTCGAACAGGGCATTCGGCACCGCGTCCCCGCCAAAGCAGTACACCCGCACCGGGGGCGCGGCCTGGTCCTGGCTTTCGGCGAATTCTGCCAGCTGCTGAAGGTAGGCCGGTGGGAAACAGGCAATGTCGATGCGCTGCTGGTGCAGTACCTGCCAGGTTTCTTCTGCCGTCCACAAACGGTTTTCACGCACCACCAGACAGCCGCCGGATGACAAGGTCGACAGCCAGCGTTCCTGGGCACCATCGAAGGCGAATGACATGAACAGCAGCTCGCGGGTGGTTCGATCCATGTCATACAGCGAGGCAATGGCCTGGCAGTGCATGCGGATCTGCTCGTGGCTGACCGCTACCCCTTTCGGCTTGCCGGTAGAGCCAGAGGTATAGATGAGGTAGGCCAGGTTGTCCCGCTGCAGGTTCACTTGCGGCGGCGTCAGCGGCAACCCGTCGAGTACCTGGGTGTCCAGCTCGACACAGCACTGCACCTGGGCGAAACGCGGCCTGAGCCCGCGGGTTGTGATCAACGCGTGCATGCCGGCGTCAGCGACGATCCATTGCAGGCGCTCCTGGGGGTAATCGATGTCCAGCGGGACATAGGCCGCACCGGTCTTCATCACCGCAAGGAAAGCCACGATGACATCGACCGAACGCTCCAGGGCGATGCCGACGGTGGCCTCCGGCCGCGCGCCCACGGCGATGAGCCGATGCGCCAGGCGGTTGGCCCGTTGCTCCAACTCGCGATAAGTCAGTTGCTGCCCTGCGCAGACCACCGCGACGGCATCGGGGCAATCCATGGCATGCCGGGCAATCTGCTCGGCCAGCAGCGGCTCGCGCTGCGGGCTACCGGCCAGGCGGTTACGCGTGGCTGCCTGTTGCAACTGCGCCGGGGTCAACATGTTCAGGCTACCGAGCGTAGCCTGCGGGTCATCCAGCAGCGCATGCAACAAACACTCGAAGCTGCCGCGCAATGCCTCGGTGGCGGCCTCGCTGAAGCAGCTGCGCAGGTACATGAACTCCACCAGCAGGGTGTTGCCCAGTTCCACGCACAAGTCCATGGCGTAGTTGGTAACGCCGCGCGCGCTGACATCACCGAACTGCAGGGAATCGCTACTGTTTTCTGCCAGGCGCTGATCGACCGGGAAATTCTCGAACACGACGATACTGTCGAACAACGCCTGGCCCGGGCGCCCGGCCCAGCGCTGGACATTGGCGAGGGCCGCGTGCTCGTGGTCGCGCATCTCGATGTTGTACGCCTGCAGCTGCTGCAACCAGGTCTCGACCCGTTGCCCGGGCTCGGGCGTCTGCACCACCGGCAAGGTATTGATGAACAACCCCAGCATTTCATCGGCGCCCGCAAGGCTCGGCGGGCGCCCGGCCACCGTCGCGCCGAAGCACACCGTGGACTGCCCGGTGTAGCGTTGCAACACCAGCAACCAGGCCGCCTGGATCAGGGTGTTCGGGGTCACCCGCAGCCTTTGCGCCTGCTCACGCAGGCGTCGGGTCCTGGGCCTGTCCCAGCGCAGGTACAGCGCTGCATGACCGTCCAGCTCAGGCGCAGGGCGAGGCAGCACGCTGCCCGTCAGCAAGGTCGGGGTTTCCAGGCCGCCGAGTGTGGCGCTCCAGAACCGTTCGAGTTGTGCCTGGGGTTGCGCGCCAAGCCAGCGGATGTAGTTGCCGAACTGCACCACCGGGCGTTCCGGCGCTTGCCCGTGATAGGTCTGCAGTACCTCGCCCAGCAGGCGCGAATCGCTCCAGCCGTCCATCAGGATGTGATGCCGCGTCCAGATCAGGTGCACGCCGCCATCTTCCAGGCGCACCAGCGTCAGGCGCATGAGCGGCGCACTGGCCAACTGGAAGCCTCGGGCAGCGTCTTCTGCCGCCAATGCCTTGAGTGCCTGCGGCGCGCAGTCTCGCTGCCGCCAATCGAGCACCTGCAACGGCAAGGCCACGTCGTGCAGCACCAGTTGCATCGGCTCGTGCAGTTGCGGGTCGGACCAGAAGGCCGTGCGCAGAATGTCGTGCCGGGCAATCACCTGCCGCCAGGCATCGGCGAAGCGGTCGATGTCCAGCCCGGCAACCGAGACTGCGGTCTGGTTGATGTAAAGGCCGGCTTCGGGCCCTTGCAGGGTATAGAACAGCATCCCCTGCTGCATCGGCGAAAGCGGATAGAGGTCAGCGATCTGCTCCATCGGAACCGGCAGTCGCTGCCGTTGTGCCTGGGTCAGCGCCGCCAACGCATCCGCTGCCGAGGCTGCAGGCGGGTCGCCATCCTGCGCGGTACGCTGTTGCCGTGCGACCAAGGCCAGGCGCTGCACGGTCTGATGCTCGAATAGCTCCCGGGGGGTAAACTCGAGCCCGGCCTGGCGTGCTCGGCTGACCAGTTGCAAGGATACGATCGAATCACCGCCCAGCTCGAAGAAGTTATCGGTCAGGCCGACCCTCTGCAGCTTCAGCACCTGCGCCCAGATCGCCGCGATCTGTTGCTCCAGCGCGCTCTGCGGGGCCACGTACTCACCCTGCAACTGGCTGGCATCCGCCTGCGGCAGGGCCTTGCGGTCGAGCTTGCCGTTCGGCGTCAGCGGCAGCTGCTCGAGCAACAGCAGGTGCGCTGGCACCATGTAGTCCGGCACGCTGGCCTTGAGCGCGGCACGCAGGCTGTCGCGCAACGCGCCCTGCTCTTGCGTGCTGTCGGCAGGCACCACGTAGGCCACCAGTTGCTTGCCGCTCGGCCCGTCCTGGGCCAGCACCACCGCTTCCCGCACGCTCGGCAACTCCAGCAGGCGCGCTTCGATCTCGCCCAGCTCGATGCGCAGGCCGCGGATCTTCACCTGGTGGTCGATCCGCCCGGCGTAGTCGATCACCCCGTCGGCGCGGTAGCGCGCCAGGTCGCCGGTGCGGTACAGGCGGCCGCCGTCGCGGCTGAACGGGTCTGGCACGAAGCGTTCGGCGGTCAGCGCCGGGCGCTGGTGATAACCACGGGCCAGGCCCACACCGCCGAGGTACAGCTCACCGGCACTGCCGCGCACCGCCGGTTGCAGGCTGCCATCGAGGATGTGGGTCTTGAGGTTGTCGATCGGCTGGCCGATCGGCACGCTGATGCTTTCGTCCGGCTGGCAGCTCCAGTGGGTGACGTCGATGGCCGCTTCGGTCGGCCCGTACAGGTTGTACAGGCGCGCCGCCGGCAAACGTTGCAGGGTCTGCCGGGCCAGTTCGGCCGGCAGTGCTTCGCCGCTGCACACCAGGCGCCTGAGGCTGACGCAGCGCTCCACCGCTTCGTGGGCCATGAACGCCTGCAGCATCGACGGCACGAAGTGCAGCGTGCTGATGCCATAGTGGTCGATGGTGTCCACCAGCAGCTGCGGGTCGCGGTGCGCCCCCGGCTGGGCCACGACCAGGCGCGCGCCGGTCATCAGCGGCCAGAAGAACTCCCACACCGACACGTCGAAGCTGAACGGGGTTTTCTGCAACACGCTGTCGCTGGCGTCCAGGGCGTAGGCCTTCTGCATCCACCACAGGCGGTTGACCAGCGCCCGATGGCTGTTGCCCGCGCCTTTCGGGCGACCGGTGGAGCCAGAGGTGTAGATCACATAGGCGAGGTTCAGCGGTGCTACATCGATGTCCGGGTTGGCGTCGCGGTAACCGCTCAGGTCTTCGCTATCCAGCTCCAGGCAGCGCAAACCGGCCGGGATCGGCAGGCTGTCGCGCAGGTGCGACTGGCTCAGCAGCAAGGCGATGCCGCTGTCGTCGAACATGTAGCGCAGGCGCGCCTGCGGGTACTCCGGGTCCAGCGGCACGTAGGCGCCGCCGGCCTTGACGATGCCCAGCAGGCCGATGACCATTTCCAGGCTGCGCTCCATGGCGATGCCGACCAGCACGTCCGGGCCCACGCCCAGTTCGCGCAGCCGGTGTGCCAGCTGGTTGGCACGGCGGTTGAGTTCGGCATAGCTCAGGGTCTGCTCGCCGAACACCAGCGCCGGCGCGTCCGGGGTGGCGAACACCTGGGCTTCGATCAGTTGGTGGATGCTGCGCTCGTTCGGGTACGTCGCGTGGGTCTCGTTCCAGCCTTCGACCATCTGTTTCTGTTCTGCCAGCCCCAGCATTGGCAGCTCGCCAATCACCGCGTCAGCATTCTCCACCAGCGCCTGCAGCAGGTTGGCAAAGTAGCCAGCCAGGCGGCCAATGGTCTCGTCGCTCCACAGCGCACGGTCGTGGCTGTATTGCATCGACAGCGTCGTGCCCAGCTCCACCACCAGCGTCAGCGGGTAGTTGGTCTGTTCCTGCACGGCCACGTCGCCAAAGCGCAGGCCAGCGGGCGCGCCCTGTTGCAGCGCCTCGGCCACCGGGTAGTTCTCGAACACCAGGATGCTGTCGAACAAGGCGTCACCGCCCTGCCCCGCCCAGCGCTGCACCTCGTAAAGCGGCGTGTGCTCGAACTCGCGCACGGCCAGGTTGCCGGCCTGCACCTGGCCGATCCACTCGGCCACGGTCTGCTCGGCACGCGGTGCGCCGATCACCGGCACGGTGTTGATGAACAGGCCGATCTGTTCCTCTACCCCCGGCAGGTCTGCCGGGCGGCCGGCGACCGTGGCGCCGAAGCACACGCTGGCCTGGCCCGTGCAGCGCTGCAATAACAGCAGCCAGGCCGATTGCACCAGCGTGTTGACCGTGACCCGGTTGGCCCGGGCGAAGGCTTCGATGCGTGCGGTCTGCTCAGGGTCGAAGGCCAGGCGGTGGTTGCCTTGGCCGCTACCGCTCGAGCCCGCACTGCCGGCGATGGCCTGGGCCAGCCGGGTCGGCTCGTCCAGGGCCGCAAGCTGGGCTTTCCAGAAGGCTTCGGCAACGGCCGCGTCCTGGCCTTGCAGCCAGGCGATGTAGTCGCGGTAGTGGCTGGCCTGCGCTTGCGGTGCCAGGCCGGCATAGCGCTGCAGCACTTCGCCCAGCAGGCGCGAGGTGCTCCAACCATCCATGAGGATGTGGTGGTTGGTGTAGATCAGGTGATGGCGGGTATCGCCCGTGCGCACCAGTACCAGGCGCAGCAGCGGCGCGGCAGACAAGTCGAAGCCGTGCTCGCGCTCACTTTCGGCCAGGGCCTGCAATGCCTGCTCCAGTGCCGGCTGGCTACGCCAGTCGTGCTCGCTGCACGGCAGTTCGACGGCCTTGCGTACCACCTGCACGGCCTGCCCAAGTTCGCCTTGCAGGATGAAACCGCTGCGCAAGATGTCGTGGGCGTCGAGCGTGGCCTGCCAGGCCTGCCGGAAACGCTGCACATCCAGCCCGTCCACATCCACGCGCAGCTGGTTGATGTAGTTGCCGGCCTGCTGGTCGTAGAGGGTATGGAACAGCATGCCCTGCTGCATCGGTGACAGCGGGTACACGTCGGCGATCTGCCCCGCCGCCAGCGGCAAGCTGTCCAGTTGCGCCTGGGTCAGCGCGGCCAGCGGGAAGTCCGACGGTGTCACGCCCAGATGGCGGCCATCGCAGCAGTGCTCGACAAGCTCTGCCAGGGCCTGCTCGTAGGCCTGGGCCAGGTTTTCGATGGTCGCCGGATGGTGAACGTCTGCACTGTAGGTCCACTCCAGGAACAGCTCGCCGGCATACACTTGACCGGTGATGCCAAGCCAGTTGCCCAGCTGTGCGCCGACACACTGGGTACGGCCTGCGCTTTCCCTGCCTGGGGTGAACAGGGCGCCGGCCTCGGCATCGAAGCTGGCATCGAACTGGCCCAGGTAGTTGAAGGTGACACGGGCCTGGGCAGCACGCTCAAGCTGGTCACGCACCTCGGCATCGCCGAGGTAGCGCAACAGGCCGTAGCCGAGGCCTTTGTCCGGCACCGCGCGCAGTTGCTCCTTGATCGCCTTGATCGACTGGCCAAGGTCGTGGCCGGGGGTGAGGCGCACCGGGAACAGGCTGGTGAACCAGCCCACGGTGCGGCTGAGTTCAAGGTCGTCGAACAGGTCTTCGCGACCATGGCCCTCCAGCTGGACCAGCACATTGTCCTGCGCACTCCACTGGCACAGGGTGCGCGCCAGCGCGGTCAGCAGCAGGTCGTTGACCTGCGTGCGGTAGGCCGCCGGGGCCTGCCTCAGCAGCCTGGCGGTGCGCGCGGCATCCAGCCGGGTGGTGGCGGTGCGGGCATGGCTGTTGGCCAGGCTGCCCTGCGGGTTGTCGCGTGGCAGTTCGGCGTGCTCGCCTGCCAAGGTCTGCAGCCAGTAATCGCGCTGTGCCTGCAGCGCCGGGCTGCTGGCATGGCTGGCCAGGCGCGCGGCCCAGGCCTGCACCGAGGTGGTCTTGGCCGGCAGGTTCACGGCTTGGCCGGCCAGCAGCTGCTGGTAGGCCGTTTGCAGGTCTTCGAGCAGCACGCGCCATGACACGCCATCGACCACCAGGTGATGGATTACCAGCAGCAGACGCTGTTGGCCATCGGCAAAGTCGAACAGTTCGCCACGTAGCAGCGGCCCGTGCTCCAGGTTCAGGCTGGCCTGCACCTGGTTGCCGGCAGCGTCCAGTTCACTCAGGGTATCGAGGTTGCGCTGTTGCAGCAGTGGTGCGTTGCCCAATGGCTGGAAGCGCGCCTGCCATTGGCCGGCGCCACGGGTAAAGCGCAGGCGCAGGGCGTCGTGCTGTGCGACCACGGCGCGCAGCGCGGCCTCAAGATGCTGTGCCTGCACCGGGCTGGTTGGCTTGAGCAGTACCGACTGGTTCCAGTGCGCCGGTTGGGCGATGTGCATGTCGAAAAACCGCGCCTGGGCTGGCAACAACCCAACCTCGCCGCTGAGGCTGGCGCCCTCGGCTGCCGCAGCAGGCGCTGGCTTGGCCTCGATGCGCTTGGCCACCTGCGCCAGCTGGGCGATGGTTTGTTGTTCGAACAGTTGCTTGGGGCTGATGCGGATGCCCTGCCGCTTGGCCCGGGCGATGATCTGCAGGCTGAGGATCGAGTCGCCGCCCAGTTCGAAGAAGTTGTCACTGCTACCGACCCGCTCCAGCTTGAGCACATCGGCCCACACCGCCGCCAGTGTTTCCTCGATATCACCCTGCGGCGCCACATAGCCACGGCTGGCGGCACCGGGTACCGGCAATGCACGTTTGTCGAGCTTGCCGTTGGCGGTCAGCGGCAGACGTTCCAGCAATACCATCTGCGCCGGCACCATGTAGTCCGGCAAGCGTGCCAGCAGCAGCGCCTGCAACTGCTCGACGGTCCCCCCAGCTGCGGCGACCACGTAGGCCACCAGCTGCAGGCGCTCGGCGTCACCCTCCAGCGGCAAGGCCAGCACCACGGCCTCGTTGACGGCGGGCAGGTCGGCCAGCATCCGGCCGATTTCGCCAGGTTCCACGCGGTACCCTCGGATCTTCACCTGGTCATCGGCGCGGCCGATGAACTCGATCAGGCCATCGGCCGTAAGCCGTGCGCGGTCGCCAGTGCGGTACAGACGGGCACCGCCCTCGGTCGGTACGAAGCGCTCGGCGGTCAGCGCCGGCTGGCCCAGATACCCTTGGGCAACGCCCTGCCCGCCCAGGTACAGCTCACCGGGCACCTGCGCCGCCAGCGGGTTGAGGTAAGCGTCCAGCAGCTGGGCGCAGGCATTGCCCAGCGGGCGCCCGACCGGCACCGTGCGGCAGCCTGGCAATGGCTGGCCCGGCTCGAAGGTGAGCACGCCGACGGTGGTTTCGGTCGGGCCGTAGTGGTTGATTACCCGGCAGCCCGGACGCAGCGCGCGAACCTTTTGCAGCAGGCCCCAGCTGCACGCCTCGCCGCCGAGAATCAATGCTGCGGTCGGCAGTACGTCGGCAGCGCGGTCCGCTTGCAGCAAGCCTTGCAGATGGCTCGGCACCAGTTTCAGCACGCCGACCTGATGCTGCGCCATGTAGCTGGCGAAGCCGTCCGGGTCGAACGCCAGTTCCTGCGGCAGCAGGTGCAGCAGGCGACCCGAGGCCAGGGCACCGAACAGTACGGTGTGGCCCAGGTCGGCGGCGGGGGTGGAGACCATCGCCATGCTCGCTGCAGCCGGCAGTTGCAAGCGCTCGAGTACCGCCTGGGTGTAGCTGGCCAGGGCCCCATGGCTGACTACCACGGCCTTGGGCTGGCCGGTCGAGCCCGAGGTGTAGATCAGGTAGGCCGGCTGCTCAGCGGCAATCGCCGGTTCTACCGGGCGGTCGCTGCAGGTCGCCCATTGGGCAGGGTCGCAAGCGACTACCTGCACGCCTTCCAGGCCGGTGAAGCGCTGGTCACCCGGTTCGTGCAACAGCACGGCAGCAGCGCTGTCGACAAGCAGTTGCTGCAAGCGCTCCTGGGGTTGCTGGGGGTCCAGCGGCAAATAGGCAGCGCCGGTCTTGAGCACTGCCAGCAAGGCACTGACCCACTCGATGGAGCGCGGCAGGCACAAGGCAACGATGCTGCCGGCACCGACACCGCGCTGGCGCAGGTAGTCGGCCAGGCGGTTGGACGCCGCCTCCAGCCCGGCCTGGGTCATGAACCGTTCACCAGCGCGCACACCGCCATGAGCCTGGCCTTGCGCCATGGCCTGACGCCACAGGGCAAGCACATCGCCGTGCGGGTAGGCCTGCGTGGGCGCCGGCATCAGCGCCGGCAGTTCAGGACAATCAACAATGGCCTGCTGCAGGTCGCCGGTCAGCGCATCCAGCACCCGGCGCAGCGAAGCGGCCATGCGCTCGATGGTGGCGCGTTCGAACAGCTCGGTGGCATAGGTGAAGTAGCCTTCGATGCCATCGGCCTTGTCGGAAAAGTCGAATGCCAGGTCAAAGCGGGCATCGCCATCGTTTCGCGCGAAACCTTCCACCTCCAGCGTACCCAGGCGCTTGCGCCCCGCGTCGCGGGCGGCCACGTGCTGGTTGAGCTTGAACTGGAACAGCGGGTTGTGGGCCAGGTTGCGCGCCGGCAGCAAGGCATCGACCAACTGCTCGAATGGCAGCTCCTGGTGCGACTGGGCCGCGCCGATCACCGCCTTTACCTGTTCGAGCAAGGCGGCGAAGGTGGCGCGCTCATCCACCTGCACGCGCAGCACCTGGGTATTGATGAAGAAGCCGATCAGGCCCTCCAGCTCCTTGCGGTTGCGCCCGGCATTGGGTGCGCCGATGCGGATGTCGGCCTGGCCACTGTAGCGCGACAGCACCACCGCCATGGCCGCCAGCACCAGCACGAACACGGTGTAGCCGCCTTTGCGCGCCTGGCTGCGCAGGGCTTCGGCCTGCGCGCCCGGGATGTCCACGCGCAGCACCGCCCCGCGCTGGCTGGGCGTGGCCGGGCGCTCGAAATCCAGCGGCAGGCTCAGCACCGGCTGCTCGTCGCCCAGTTGCGCCTGCCAGTAGGCCAGTTGGCGCTGTGCCTCACCGGCTTCGAGCCAGGCGCGCTGCCAGATGGCGTAGTCGGCGTACTGGATCGGCAAGTCTGGCAACTGCGCCTGGCGGCCCTCGGCCAGGGCGCTGTACAGCTGGATGAATTCCTGCACCAGCACATCGCTGGACCACCCGTCGGCGATGATGTGGTGCATGCTCAGCGCCAGCACATGGTGTTCGGCCTCCACGCGCAGCAGGGTCACCCGCAGCAGCGGGCCGGCCTGCAAGTCGAAGGGCTGCTTGAGGGCAGCGTCAACGGCTGCGCTCAGCGACGCTTCGCTGGGAGTCTCGGCGAATTCCACCCACTCGATCGGCAGCGGACAGTGGTCCAGGATGTCCTGGTAGAACTCACCCTCCTGCGCGGCAAAGCGCGTGCGCAGCGACTCGTGGCGCTGCACCAGCGCATCCAGCGCCTGTTGCAGCAGCGCCGGGTCCAGCGCGCCTTTCAGGCGGACGGCCAGCGGCACGTTGTAGGCCGGGCTGTCGGGCTCCAGCTGCCAGAGGAACAACAGGCGCTGCTGGGCGTATGACAGCGGAATGCGCGCCAGGCCCTGGCGCGCCGGCACGATGGGCAGCAGGCGGAAGCTCTGCCCGCTGGCCTGCATCTGCGCCAGGATCTGCTGGCGTTGCTCCACGGAAAGGCCAACGAAACGTTGGGCGATGCGTTGTGCTGCAGTGAGTTCCATGTCAGGCCTCGGAGAATGCGTTCATCATGTGTTCGATATCGCTCAGGCCGTCGTCAGTCAGCGCCAGGCCCTGCTCGTCCAGTGCCTGGGCGAACGCGCGCAACTCGGGGTGGGTGAAGATCAGCTGCAGGGGCATGTCCAGCCCCAGCTCCAGGTTGATCCGCGATACCACCTGGGCAGCCAGCAAGGAGTGGCCGCCCAGTTCGAAGAAGTTGTCGTTCAGGCCAACCCGGTCAACGTTCAGCAATTGCGCCCAGAGGCTCGCCAGTTGCTGCTGCCGTTCGGTCTGCGGCGCCTCGTAGGCGTGCTGCGACTGGCCCAGGTCAGGCAGGGGCAGCGCCTTGCGGTCGAGCTTGCCGCTGGGGGTCAACGGCATGTCCGCCAGGGTCACCAGGCAGGCCGGGACCATGTAGTGCGGCAGGCTGGCCCTGAGGTGTTGCTGCAACGCCAGGCGCAGGTCAGCGTCGTGGCCATCGGTCGGCACGGCATAGGCGCACAGTTGCTTGCCGCTGGGCAGGTCGATGGCCACCACGGTGGCTTCGCGCACGCCCGGGTGCGCCCGCAGGCACTGCTCGATCTCGCCCAGTTCGATACGGAAACCGCGCACCTTCACCTGGTGATCGACCCGGCCGCGATAGGCCAGTTGGCCGTTTTCGTCGTAGTAGCCAAGGTCACCGGTGCGGTACAGGCGGCCACCGCCTAGCGGGTCGAACGGGTCGGGGATGAAGCGCTCGGCGGTGAGCGACGGCCGTTGGTGGTAACCACGCGCCAGGCAGCCGGCACCGCCAATGAACAGCTCGCCAGGCACGCCGGTCGGGGTCGGTGCCAGGCACTCGTCCAGGGCATACAGGGTGCGGCCCGGTAACGCGCGGCCAATGGGCACACCGCCCTGGCCGATCTGCGCCGCAGTCATCTGCGAACAGTCGTAGGTGGTGGCGACCACGGTGGCTTCGGTCGGGCCATAGGTGTTCAGCAGGCGTACCGCTGGCGGGCCATCGGCCAGCCAGGCGCGCAAGGCGTCTTCCGGCACCGCCTCGCCGCCGACATGGATCTGCTTCAGTGGGCCATAGGCTTCGGGGCTGTGGCGCTCCAGAGCCAGCAGGCGCCAGTAGGCGGCCGGCAGGTCGGCCACGGTCACGCCATGGCGGTTGATCTCCTCCAGCAGGGTCGCCGTGCCCCATACCCGCGCGTCGCGCAGGACCACGCAGGCACCCTGGGCCAACGGCGGGAAGAACTGCTCGATGAACCCGTCGAAGCTGAAGGTGGCGAACTGCAGCACGCGGTCGTCCGGACCCAGGCGCGAATACTGCGCAGCCACCTGGCAGAACAGCGCCAGCGCGTGATGCTCGATGGCCACGCCCTTGGGCGTGCCGGTAGAGCCGGAGGTATAGATCAGGTAGGCCAGGTTGTGCGGCCCAGCCAGGTTGGCCAGCGGCTCGGCGGGCCAGGCCTGCAGCCACTCGCTACCGGGTTCCAGCAGCACGCAGGGCAGTTGCCTGCCCGCTTGCAGGCGCTCCCGCGAGGGCGCATCGGCCAGCAGCAGGCCGATGCCGCTGTCTTCGATCATCCAGGCCAGGCGCTCTTGCGGGTAGTCCGGGTCCAGCGGCACGTAGGCACCGCCGGCCTTGTGAATGGCGATCAACGCCAAGGCCATGCCCAGGCCACGCTCGACGGCCACACCCACCAGGCGCTCCGGCCCTACCCCCATGGCGCGCAGGCGGTGCGCCAACTGGTTGCTACGGCGGTCCAGTTCGGCGTAAGTCAATTGCTGATCGCCACAGACCAGCGCTGGCGCATCGGGCCGCGCCCGCGCCTGGCGCTGCAGCAGCTGGTGCGCGCACAGGCCGCTGGCTGCCTGGTGTGGCGGGTTCCAGCCGTAGACCAGTTGCTGGCGCTCGGCAGCGCCGAGCAAGCCCAGTTCACCGATGCAGCGCTGTGGCTCGGCGCAGATGGCCTCCAGCAGCGCCAGCCAGTGCCCGGCCATGCGTTCGATGCGTGGTGCGTCGAACAGGTCGGTGGAGTAGTTGAACGATGCCGTCACCCCGTCCGATCGCTCCAGGGTGTTGAGCGAGATATCGTATTGCGCGCCCGGCTCCTGCAGGTCCACTTCCTTGACCTGCAAACCGTGCAACGCATCGCTGGTCACGTGCTCGCCGAGGTCGCGCAAGTGGTTGTAGAGTACCTGGAAGAACGGGTTCACGCCCTGCTCGCGCTCCGGGTACAGCGCCTCGGCCACTTCGAGGAAAGGTACGTCCTTGTTGGCCTGGGCCTGCAAGGTGGTTTCCTTGATCGCCGCCAGCAGCTGCCCGAACGGCTGGCTGCCATCGACGTCGACGCGGGCCACCACCACGTTGATGAAGAAGCCGATCAGGCCTTCCAGCTCCACGCGGTTGCGATTGGTGACCGGCACGCCGATGTTGAGCGTGCCCTTGCGGCTGTAGCGCGCCAGCACGATGGCATAGGCCGCCAGGAACACATGGAACAGCGTGGCATTGGCGGCCAGGGCCAGTGCCCGCAGACGCTCGCTGAGGGCCTGCGGCAGGCGCACGTCGAAGCGGCTGCCACGGTAGCTCCTGGCCTGTGGGCGAACGCGGTCGGCCGGCAGTTCGAGCACCTCGAAATCGTCTTCCAGCTGCGCCTTCCAGTAGTCGATCTGCGCCTGCATCTGCCCTTCGGCCAGCCACTTGCGCTGCCAGGCGGCGAAGTCGGCGTACTGCACCGGCAACGGTTCGGGGGTGTACGCCTGGCCGCTGGCAGCGGCGTTGTAGGCGGCGGCGAACTCGCGCACCAGCAGGCTCATCGACCAGCCGTCGGAAACGATATGGTGCAGGGTCAGCGACAACAGGTGCTCCTGCTCATGCACCTTGAACAGGCGCGCACGCAGCAGCGGGCCGTGCGCCAGGTCGAACGGCACGAAGGCCTCGGCTTCCAGCTTGCGTAGCTGCGCGGCCTGGTCCTGGCCGCCGAGGTCTTCGAAACCGATCAGTACCGGGGCGGCTGGCAGGATGCGCTGCCAGGGCAGGCCTTCGGCTTCCACGAACACCGTGCGCAGCGCTTCGTGGCGGGCCACCAGGGCGTCCAGCGCTGCCTGCAGCGCCGCACGGTCGAGGTTGCCCTGCATGCGCACCGCCATCGGCGTGTTGTAGGCCAGGCTGTGCGGGTTGAGCTTCCAGAACAGCCACTGGCGGTGCTGCGAACGCGACACCGGCAGTGGTTGCCGGCGGTCGAGGATTTCAATGTCCACACCAGCGCCCTGTTCAGCCTCGGCCACTGCTTGGGCGAAGCGTTGCAGGTCGACAGTGTCGAACAAGCTGCGCAACGGAATATCCAGACCCAGCTGCTTGCGTATGCGCGACACGGCCTGGGTGGCCAGCAACGAGTGCCCGCCGAGGGCGAAGAAGTTATCGCCCAGGCCTACCTGCGGCACGTGCAGCACCTCGGCCCAGATCTGCGCCAGCTGTATCTGCAGCGCGGTCTGCGGGGCCTGGTAGGCCTTCAGGCTGACGCCCGGCTCCGGCAGCGCCTTGACGTCGATCTTGCCATTGGCGGTGACCGGCAGGTGCTCCAGCACCATCAGCTGGCCCGGCACCATGTGCTCGGGCAGCAGGCCTGCCAGGCTGGCGCGGATTACGTCCTGCCAGGCCAGGCTGTCTGTCGGTGGCTGGCTGGGCACCAGCCAGGCGGCCAGTTGCAGGTGCGGCGCCTGGCCATGGACGCGGACCAGGGCGTTGGCGACGCCGTCGAGTGCGCGCAACTGGTTTTCGATTTCGCCCAGCTCCACGCGGTAGCCACGGATTTTCACCTGGCCGTCCATGCGCCCGGCAAATTGCAGCTCGCGGCCTTGGCGCACCCAGTCACCGCTACGATACAGGCGCTGACCATGGCTGCCGTTCGGGTCGGGGACGAAACGTTCGGCGGTGAGTGCGGGGCGGTTCAGGTAACCCCTGGCCAAGCCGGCACCACCAATGTACAGCTCGCCCTTGGCCTTGGCGGGCAGCGGCTGCAGGCAAGGGTCGAGCAGCGCAACACGAGTGTTGGCCAGCGGTTGACCGAGGCAGGCTTGCCCGTTCAGTTCGGCTACCAGTACGCCGACGGTGGTCTCGGTCGGGCCGTAGTGGTTGAACACCTTGAGCGTCGGCGCCAGCGCGCGGACCTTGGCCAGCAGGCCCGGGCCGATGGCTTCGCCGCCAAGTACCAGGCACTGCGCCGGCAACGCCGAACGGCCAGCCGCCAGCATCGCCTCCAGATGCGACGGCACGATCTTCAGCGCATCCACCTGGTGCTCGACCAGGTAGGCCGCGAAGCCTTCGGCATCCAGCACCTGCTGACGGGACAGCAGATGCAGCGTATGGCCGCCGCACAGGGCGCCGAACAGCATGGTGTGGCCAAGGTCCGCGGCCGGGGTCGAGACCTGCGCCATGCTGCGGATACGCTCGACTGGCAGGCGCGCGGTGATGCCATCGACATAGTTGGCCAGGGCTGCGTGGCTGATCGCCACGCCCTTGGGCTGGCCAGTGGTACCGGAGGTGTAGATGACATAGGCGAGGTTGCCCGGAGCCGGGACGATACGGGTACCACTGCCGCTGGGGGATTGCGCCCAGTCCAGGCGCTGTACCGCGCCGGGAAGTTCCGCCTGCCAGTCACCAGGCGCCAGCAGCAGCTGCGTGCCGCTGTCGGCGAGCAGGTAGGCCAGGCGCTCGGCGGGTTGCCCGGGCTCCAGCGGCAGATAGGCGCCACCGGCCTTGAGCACACCGAGGATACTGGCGAGCATGCCGACGCTGCGGTCAGCCAGTACGCCGACCAGCGTGTCCGGGCCGACCCCGGCTTCGCCCAAGCGGTTGGCGATGGCCTCGGCGCGACTGTCGAGTTCGGCGAAGCTGGCCTGCTCGCCCGCGGCCATTACCGCCCGGCGTTCGGGGTGACGGCTGGCGGCGGCGGCAAAGCGCTGGTGGACCAGCAAGGTTTCGCCAGCCCACACAGGCGCGTCAATGGCAGCGGCCAGGCCGGGCAACGGCAGCTCGCCGACGGCGCCAACCGTTTCGTCGGCCAGGGCCTGCAGCAGGGCCAGCCACTGCTCGCCGAGGGTTGCGATGGTGGCCGCATCGAACACATCGGTGGCATAGGTGAACGCGGCATGGAGTTGCCCCGCTCGCTCGTGCGTATCCAGTGCCAGGTCGAAGCGAGCGCTGTGCCTGGCCAGCGCGATCGGCGCCAGGCTCAGGCCGCTGCGGGTTTCGATGGCCTGCACATCGGCCACCTGCGCCTGGTGGTTGAACAGCACGCGGAACAGCGGGCTGTCGCTGCTGCGCGGCAGGTCCAGGGCCTCCACCAGCTGTTCGAACGGCAGGTCCTGGTGGCTTTGTGCGCCTACCGCAGTTTCGCGCACGCGTTGCAGCAGGCCGGCAATGTCCAGCAATGGGTCGATCTCGGTGTGCAGCACCTGGGTATTGATGAAGCAGCCGATCAGCCCCTGGCTTTCCGCTCGGTTGCGGTTGGCGATGGGCACGCCGACGCGGATCGCCGATTGGCCGCTGTAGCGCTGCAGCAGCAGCTTGAAGGCGGCCAGCAAGGTCATGAACAGGGTGACGTTGTGCTTGCGTGCCAGGCCGCGCAGGCGCTCGGCGACGTCGGCGGCGATGATGAACTCGTGGCGCGCACCGCGGTAACTGGGCCGGCCCTGGCGGCTGCGGTCCAGTGGCAGCTCCAGCGGCGTATGGTCGTCGCCCAGGTGCGCCCGCCAGTAGGCCAGCTGGCGTTCCTGCTCGCCGGCCTGCAGCCAGCTGCGCTGCCACAGGGCGTAGTCGCGGTACTGGATCGGCAGCGGCTGCAGGGCGGCATCGGTGCCGGCCACGGCTGCGTCGTACAGATGCAGGAATTCGTCGATCAGCACATTCATCGACCAACCGTCGGCGACGATGTGGTGCAGGGTCAGCAGCAGGACGTGTTCCTGCTCGGCCAGTTGCAGCAGGCGCACGCGCAGCAGCGGGCCGCTGGCCAGGTCGAACGGGGCCAGGGCTTCGGCTTCGGCGATGGTCTCGATGGCAGCCTGGCGGGCGTCCTCGTCCAGCTCGGCCAGGGCATCCTGGCGCAGCTGCAGCGGGGCAGCCACGGCGTCCACCTGCTGGCGGACGTCATCGCCGTCGGCGACGAAGCGGGTGCGCAGGGTTTCGTGGCGGGCCACCAGGGCATCGAAGGCCTGCTGCAGGGCAGCCAGCTGCAGTGGGCCGTGCAGGCGGACGGCCAGCGGCAGGTTGTAGGCCGCGCCCTGTGGGTCGAGCTGCCAGAGGAACCACATGCGCCGCTGGGCATACGACAGCTGATCACGCTCGGCTACCTCGACGCCAGGCGCGATCGGCAGTACCGAGAAATCCATGCCCTCGCCTTGTAGCGCCTTGAGGAACAGGCGGCGCTTGTCAGGAGCGAGCGCGATGAAGCGGCGGGCAAGCTGGAGGGTTTGATCAGCATTCATGTCGAGCGGTGTCCTGGCAGTCGAGCGGTAACTGTCAGACGAAGGCATGGGGGGCTGATTTAGGGGCGGCGGGTGATCGTCTTGAGGGGTGTGGCGCCAGGGCGATCGAGCGCCGCCCGCATGGCGCATCGCGGGTGCAACCCACAGGGACACCACAGCTATCGAGGCTTGCGCACTACCTGTGGGAGCGGGCATGCCCGCGAAGAGGCCGGCATTGCCATCAATAAAATCACGTAGTCCAAATCGCTATTTCTTGTAAGACCCTTCCTAAACCCCTTCCACCCCGAAAATACCCGCCTACCGCCTGCTAGGTTCCTGGCTTCCACCTTATAAAAGAGGCGAGCCATGAGCATGCGCATGAACATCTTCGGCCGATACCAAGGCCTGGACGGCGACGAAACCAGCACAGGCGCGATCTGCATTGCCAGCCAGGCCAGGGGCCGCGTGCATGGCCGCAACTGGCTGCTTCAAGGCGACCCGACCACACCCTGCCCGCTATGTGGACAAGCGGGCACCATCGTCGAGGGCGAAGCCCGCTGGCGGCAGGATGGTATTCCCACGGCTCTGGACGGAGCGCTGGTGCAATGCGGGTGCCCACAGGGCAGCAATCGCCTGGTTGCAAATGGCTACGCACCTCCGGCTTCGCGCAGGGCACCCGCATCTGAGCCTGTTCGTGAGGCACCAGCACAGGCCCAGACGGGTAACCCGATAAGAAGTACCTATCAGCCTGAGGTAGTTCAGCCCTCGCCCACGCCACAAGGTATGGAACCCGGCTTCTACATCGTTCCGCGTTGCATGACCTATCAGGAAGTCCTGGCAGAACTGGGCGCGCCGCAGGCCAACCTGCCTCGGTCAATTCTGGAGCGGCTGAATCCTACCTATCAGCAGGGGTTCAAGGCGGGTGAGATCTTTGTCATTGGTGATGGTCTGCGGCGACCAGTGTGTACGCGCGAAGAACTGTCTGCAATGAGTGCGGCGAAACAGGCTAGAGAAGCGTTAGCGGAACTGACGCCGGAGGAAGCCGAATTCATGATGCGCCATCAGGCCGAGATCGCCGGGTTGCTCAGTGATGTGAGCCTAGCGATGGGGGTCAGCGAGGCGATGGTTGGCAAGTCGCTGGATGAAATCAGCGACATATTGCGAAAAATTGAAGACCTGCATAAAAATCAATTCATCAAACACGGGCATCTTAGGCACCCTGATTTTTTGCAGAGCGTCAAAAACTGTTTAAGCAATTGAACTCAAATCTGAAGGCGACCGTTCTGAACAAGCGGCTCAATCTCGGAAATTATGAAAGTCTGCGTCGAGACTTGGGAATCTCGTCGAAAAGCTTGGTGCATCACTGGAGTAAGGCGGGAGGGCCGACACACATTCCTGGCTACTCGACACATCTGGATAAGCTGGCCAAGATGGCCAAATATTTAAAAACCGGAGGACATATTGGCCTTGCTATTGGCGCGGGTGGATCTGCACTAAAAATTTCTGAGGTATGCAAAGAGGGCAACACAAATGTCTGTAAAAAGGTCAGCGTTACCGAGGCAGGTAATTTCTCCGGTGGCTTAGCTGGTGGCTGGTTGGCAGGGAAGCTTGCAGGCGAAATCTCGGCGAAGATTTGCTGGAGAGCCGGCCCCTACGCCCTAGCATGCGGAGTAGTGATCACCGGTGGAGGCGCTTTGGCCGGTAGCATAGGTGGTATGGAGACTGGCGAGCAGTTCGGCGAATTAGTCTTCGAGGCCTTTGGAGATGATTGACCAACTTGACGTAAAACTAAGACTAGCTCTGTTGGGCACCCCTATACTCCTCGCGTTAATCGGGCTTGCATCTGACCTACACATCGCCTGCTCTAGACAATATAAAGAAATGACCTCAGCGCTCCAACGGAGTGCTTGCCTTCCATTTGCGACCAGCATGTGGGGAGAGAAAAAAATAGGTTCCAGGATTCTAGTTATTTCTGTAATCGCTGGCGCCATTGGTTCCCCCGCTTCAAGCATTCGCAGTGGACTACTGGATGAACAAGATCACTTACAATTCCCTAGGCATTTGAGAAGAAAAATACTTATTGCATCTTCGCTAAACACCATTGGCATTGTATGGGTAGCGGCATACTACCTAATAAAGCTGATAAAATGAGAAGCTACCCTATGAGCTCAGACCAGAAGCACCATCCGGAATCGCTAACCACCTCGCACTCCAAAAAAACACAACTCTATGTGATTTCCATTTCAAAACTCATAATTATGGCTTCCTTATCAATGGGGCTTTACCTTTATTACTGGAACTATCGACACTGGTTACTCATCAGGGGTCAGCATGGCCTCAGACTCATCCCGCTGCTTTGTACAATATTCGGCGCTTTCACAATATTCTTCTTGATGAAAAAAATCGTCGCTCGCTGTACTCAAACGAATCAGCCAGTAGAAGGTAGTGCGATCGGTGTCTCTCTGATGCTTTACACACCTATCCTATTGATAGTGTGCTGGGAATTCTATATATCCGAAAAGTTTCTTGACAGCCTGCCACTCTCCTTTTTCACCATGATTCCGATCATGCTCACACTCCTCTACTCCACCTTTTTCTCGGTAGCAATGGTGCAGATGCAGCAATCAGCCAATGTTTGCGAGGGTGATGCCTGCGGGTTTAAAAACTCAAAAATAACTTGGGCAAATGTTCTATGGCTGATTATCTGCTGGATGCCCATCACCGCCATTTTTGGCTTTTTGTCGGCTTACGCACCATTAATGCAATAACCCGCACTGGCTAGTCTTGCCTGAGGACTCACCCCGGGGAACCCATTTCTACAGAGCTAGCGCATTTTTCAGTCTATGCACAACCTCTGTGGGAGCGGGTTCACCCGCTAATGAGCCGGCCCAGCCTATACAAAGATCAGCGCATCAAACCCAACTCGGCATCATCCAGCAGCGCCTTGGCCATGGCTGCAAAGTAATGCGAAGCCCAGAGCATCTGCTGGTCGCCATCCATCAAACCGGTCAGTGAAAAGTCGCGTGCATAGCCCATCAGCTCCGAGGCTTGCTCCCGGGCGCTGCGACAGGGAATGCCCTCGGCGATACGGAACAATGGATGGGTTTGGCCTTCGCCTTGGTAGAAGTAGGTAACGCCGGGGGTGGTTTTGGTGTCGTCGGTCATGGGTTTTCCAGAATGCTCGTTGACCGCCTCTTCCGTTTCCACACGAAGGGTGGCGGCTGTACACGGGGTGGAAACCCGAGTGCATTCAGGGAAAACTCGGTAGGCACAAGGCCTCCCGGGTACAGCCGCCATGAACGACATAACCTGAAATGCTTGCTGCGGGTTTCCACACCCGATCGCTGAACCGTCAGCGACGGACAAAGCCTAGAGGGCGAGATTTGCAGGAACAATCAGACGGGTGTCGACAGGGGTTGTAGGGTATTTCGCAGGGGTTGGAGTTGCCAGTCCCGAGGTGTAAGAAGAGTCTGGGATTGTTGTCAGGTTGCAGGTCGCATGTCTTGGGAATACATCTGGGCCGACAGGTGTTCGCCACAGCGCTTTCAGTGCCTATGAGATCGAGCGCCGCCGGGGGGCGCTCGATCTCATAGGCACCACACCTCTCAAGCCAGGCACATGGCAGCCCTCACGCCCAAATCAGCTCAGCACCTCCCTATACCCCTGCGCCATCGCCACCACCACCTTGCGCTTGCCGGTAAACGGCGCCCGCGCATGCGCCGCGAGCATGTTGTCGAGCATCAGCACATCGTTTTCCAACCAAGGGAAGCTGATGGTGCAGTCATCCAGCACCCCGCGCACCTCATCGAGCAAGGAATCCTCGATGGCCGTACCGTCGCCGTAGTACACGTTACGCGGCAGGTCCTCTTCCTCGACGATGTCCATCAACGACTCACGCACCTCTGGCTGCAGGTTCGACACATGGAACAGGTGCGCCTGGTTGAACCACACGTCCTCCCCGGTCAGCGGATGCCGCGCCACCACCTGGCAGCGCTGGCGGGTGCGCAATTCGCCGTCGTCCTTCCAGATGCACTCGATGGCATGCGCCCGGCAATAGGCCTCGACCTGGCGCGGGTCTTCCGTGTTGAACACCTGCGACCATTCCACGTCCAGGCCGTTGCCGTAGTTGCGCACGTACATCAGCCCTTTTTCCACCAGCCGCTCACGAATGCGCGCCGGCATGCGCCGGTACACCTCGCGGCTGTCGGCAATCGGTGTCTCACCACCGGTCTCGGCGGGGAGCACGCTGTAGAACCAGATCTTCATCGGCCATTCCAGGGTGTAGGCCTGCTCGTTGTGCAAGGGGATGCGCTGGTGCGCCGGGTATTCGGTGGAGGTGTATACGCCCTGGGTCACGTTGCTGCGCGGGGTAGAGCCAAACTCGTAGTTGAGCAGCGGGTGGCCAAAGGCCGCGGCGAACTGGCGGAAGGCTTCGGCGCCCGCCACCTCGAAGCCGCGGAACAGGATGCCGCCGGCCTGCAGCAGGTGGCGGTCCACCAGCGGCTGCAGCTCGGCAAACGCTTCCAGCAGGTCGATGCCCGGCTCCGGCGCGCGCACCAGTAACGGCAGGTTGCCGCGCGCGGCGTCCAGCGGTTCGATCGCGAAGCTCAGCAGTTCACTCATGTCCGGTCACCTCAAGCCAGGGCCGCGTTGGCGGCGAAATCGGGATGTGCGCCATGGCAGCGCCTGACTAGATGAACGAGCGGCCCTGCGCGAAATTCACCCGCCCCGCAGCCACAGGTAAAGCCAGGGCGCGCCGGTTCGTCTGAACGATGTGCCCCCTTTTATCGCCCAGGAACCGTACATGACTCGCCAGCTCCTGCTCCTCACCCTGCTCGCCGCTGCCCCGACCGCCTGGTCGGCGCAACGATGCGCCGTGGAAATCCATGGCACCGACCAGATGACATTCGACAAGCCCGCCATCAGCGTGCCGGCGGCCTGCAGTGCGTTCACGGTCACCCTCACCCATCCTGGCGCCATGCCGAAGCACGTGATGGGCCACAACTGGGTGCTGAGCACCCAGGCCGACATGCAGGGGGTACTCGACGATGGCCAGAAGGCCGGCGAGGTGCACGACTACATCCAGCCCGGCGACACCCGGGTGCTCGCCCACACCCGCCTGATCGGCGGCGGCGAGCAGGACAGCGTCACCTTCGATACCAAGCTGCTGAAAGCCGGTACCGCCTACAGCTTCTACTGCTCGTTCCCGTTCCACAGCACCCTGATGAAGGGCACCCTGACCCTCGGCAGCTGACCGAGCCCTACTCCACCAGCGAGATCACGTTTCATGAAAACCTCTTCTCCCGGGGCCATCCGCGAACTGCTGGGCCTGCTCCAACCCTACCGCATGGCAGTGCTCGTCTCGGTGCTGCTGGGCATGCTCGGCGGCCTGGCGGTGACCGCCCTGCTGGCCACCGTCAACCAGGGCCTGCATGCACCGGGCGGCATGAGCCAGGGCCTGCTGCTGGCCTTCGCCGGCCTGTGCCTGCTGGCCCTGGTCAGCAGCGTGGCCGCTGACAGCGGCACCAATTACGTCGGCCAAAAGGTTATCGCCCGGCTGCGCAAGGACCTCGGGGCCAAAGTGCTGTCGGCCCCCATCGAGCAGATCGAACGCTACCGCAGCCACCGCCTGATCCCGGTGCTGACCCGCGACGTTGACACCATCAGCGACTTCGCCTTCGCCTTCGCCCCGCTGGCCATCTCGCTCACCACCGTGTCCGGCTGCCTGGCCTACCTGGCGTGGCTGTCGTGGCCGATATTCCTCATTACCCTGGCGGCGATCGGCATCGGCAGCGGCGTGCAGTACATCGCCCGGCAAAAAGGCGTCGCCGGCTTTAACGCCGCCCGCGATGCCGAAGACAACCTGCAGAAGCACTACTCGGCCATCGCCGAAGGCGCCAAGGAGCTGCGCATCGACCGCCGCCGCCGCCACGCCATGCTGACCCGCAACATCCAGGGCACCGCTGATTTCATCGCCAGCACGCATATCCGCGCCATCAACATTTTCGTCATGGCCAAGAGCCTGGGCTCGATGCTGTTCTTCGTGGTCATCGGCCTGACCCTGGCCTTGCAGTCGCTGTGGCCCAGCAACGACCCGGCGGTGATGAGCGGCTTCGTGCTGGTGCTGTTGTACATGAAAGGCCCGCTGGAAACCTTGATCAGCAACCTGCCGATCCTCGGCCGTGCCCAGGTGGCGTTCCGGCGCATTGCCGACCTGGCCGAGCGCTTCTCGTCGCCCGAGCCACACCTGCTGCTGGAGCCATCGGCCGAATGCACCGCACCGCCCCGCGCCCACCTGGAGCTGCACAACGTCGAGTACAGCTACCCTGCGGTGGACGGCCACGAACCGTTCCACGTAGGGCCGCTGAACCTGCGCATCGAGCCGGGCGAGATCCTGTTCATCGTCGGCGAGAACGGCTGCGGCAAGACCACGCTGATCAAACTGCTGCTGGGCCTGTATACCCCGCAACGCGGCGAGGTGCGCCTGAATGGCAAGGCTGTCGGCCCGCAGGGGCTGGACGACTATCGCCAACTGTTCACCACGGTGTTTGCCGACTACTACCTGTTCGACGACCTGCCCGAGCACGAACACAGCCTGCCCGGCGATGCCACGCGCTACCTGGAACGCCTGGAAATCGCCCACAAGGTGAGCGTGCGCGATGGCGCCTTCACCACCACCGACCTGTCGACCGGGCAGCGCAAGCGCCTGGCGCTGGTCAACGCCTGGCTGGGCGGGCGACCGGTGCTGGTGTTCGACGAATGGGCGGCGGACCAGGACCCAACCTTCCGCCGGGTGTTCTACACCGAACTGCTGCCGGACCTGAAACGCATGGGCAAGACCATCATCGTGATCTCGCATGATGACCGCTATTTCGATACCGCCGATAAGCTGGTGCACCTTAGCCGGGGGAAGGTGGTCACTGCGCTGGCGCCGGCATGAAGGCGATACAGTCGGTTCGCCAGCGGTCGCCATAATCGCTCTATAATCGTTCTATAATTCGCTATAAACTGGCTGCCCTACGAAAACCTATAATCAATCTATAGTCGGTCTATAGTCGGCTATAGATTCGTATGGAGGTGCAGCTATGCCTGAAACCGTCTACCACCGCCCGGCGCTCGCATCCCGCCTGTCGCAGTTGATCCTGCATGTCGCCGTGGGCAGCGCTGCCAGCTCCGGCGTATTTCTCGCGGCGCCACGGCGCACCGGCAAATCTACCTTCGCCCGTGAGGACCTGCGCCCTGCCCTCGAAGCTGCAGGGGCGATCGTGCTGTATGCCGACCTGTGGAAAGACCTGACCAAGGATCCAGGCCAGGTCATCGTCGAAGCGGTGCGTGATGCGGTGGGTCGTAACGAAGGCTTCATCACGCGGCTGGCGAAGGCGTCCGGCATGGAAAAGGTCACGATTGGAGGGCTGAATTTCAGCCTGGACAAGATCGGCCTCGGGCAGGATATCGACCTCACCAGCGCCCTGGTGGCACTCTCCGATGAGTCGCACAAGATCATTGTCCTGATCATCGACGAAGCCCAGCACGCCATCACCACGGAAGCCGGTACAGCCGCCCTGTTCGCCCTCAAGGCCGCCCGGGACGAGCTCAACAGCTCCAAGCACCATGGCCTGCGCATCGTCTGCACAGGCTCGAACCGGGACAAGCTGGCGATGCTGCGCAACAGCAAGGACCAGGCATTCTTCGGCGCCTCGATGGTGCAGTTCCCGACGTTGGACCAGGACTTCATCGACTGGCTTTGCGCCAACATCGACCTGCCCTGCGCGCTTGACCCAAGCGAGGTGTTCCAGCTGTTCAGGGAAAGCGGCTACCGCCCGGAACTGTTGGGCGCCGCAGCGGATGAAATCCGCTTCGACTTCAGCATCGAGCCCCAGGCCATTCCGGCGCGGTTCAGCGAACTGGTCCGGGCCCAGGCCGATGACTTGAACGCAAGCCTGAAAAAAGTGATCCACAGCCTCACCCCGATCCAGTCCGCAGTGTTGCGGGTGATGTGCGTCAAAGGTAACGACTATGCGCCGTTCGAGGCCCCGACCCTGGCCTTGTACGCCAAGGCGATGGAACTGGCAGGCATGGCTGCCAATGAAGTGAAGGCCGAGGTGCCGGGGGTACAGCAGGCACTCATCGCCCTGCAGGAAAAGCAACTGGTATGGAAAGCATCACGCGGGGTGTATGCGGTAGACGAACAGGTAATCGTCGATATCGTACGGGCCGATGGCCTGCTGCAGGGCCTTGCCTGAGCAGCCTGGAACTGCACAGGGGGCTGCACGGCAGCCCCCGAGGCGGGAATCAGAACAACCAGCGATACAGCAGATAGGCCACCAGCACCGCCAGCACCGGCCGCAAGACGCGGTAGGCCTTGGGGTTGGCGCGCTTGAACTGCTTCACCTGGGCGCTGATGCGGTTGCTGAAGCGCTTGCTCCAGGCATAGGCCTGGTTGATCCCGCCCACGCGCTCGTCGTCGGTGTTCTGCGGTGCGGTAGCACGGCCGAGGAAGGCGCTGACCTTGCGGTTGATGCGGGTCATCAAGGGGCTGCTCAGCGGGCGTTCGATGTCGCAGAACAGGATCACCCGGGTAACGTCGGTCTCGTTCTTCACCCAGTGCACGTAGGTTTCGTCGAACATCACATCCTCGCCATCCCGCCAGGCGTACTCCTCGCCATCGACGTAGATGCGGCAGGCGTCGGAGTTGGGCGTGGACAGCCCCAAGTGGTAGCGCAAGGAACCGGCGAACGGGTCGCGGTGCGGGTTGAGGTGGCTGCCACCCGGCAGCAGGGCAAACATCGCGCCCTTGACGTTGGGGATGCTGCTGACCAGCTCGACAGTACGCGGGCAAAGGGTTTCAGCCGAGGGCAGCGGCTTGTCGTACCACTTCAGGTAGAAGCGCTTCCAGCCTTTCTTGAAGAACGAACCGAAACCGGCATCGTTGTCCTTCTCGGCGGCGCGGATATAGCCCTCGTCGAACAGACGCATGGCCTCTTCGCGGATTTCCTGCCAGTTGTCCTTGAGCACATCCAGCTCGGGGAAGCGCTGGCGATCCAGGTAAGGCTTGGACGGCACACCGGAAAACAGGTACATCAGGCTGTTATAGGGGGCGAACAGCGCCGAATGGTTGACGAACTGGCGCAACACCGGCAAGCGAGCCTTGCCGCGCAGGTGCACGAACAACACACTGCCGAAAAACACCAGCAAGACACCCGCCTTGGCTGCAAAGGAAAAGGTCATGCTTTCACTCCTTGAGGACGAGACAGCGCCAGGGGCCCTGCACTCCTGTAAATCATCCTGCCATCATAAACCGCTGCCGCCGGTGTAAAAACAACCTGGGCGGCAACTCATTGATGAAGATTTTGCAATGAACCCGGCCAGGGAACGTTGCGCCGGGTCAGCGCCAGGCCATTTACTGCTGGTTTTCCTGCTCGCTGAACATGTCGGCGAACAACATGCTGGACAGGTAACGCTCACCGGAGTCGGGCAAAATCACGACGATGGTCTTGCCCTGCATTTCCGGTTTCTCGGCCAGGCGCACGGCCGCCGCCATCGCCGCACCACAGGAAATACCGCAGAGGATGCCCTCTTCCTGCATCAGGCGGATAGCCATGGCCTTGGATTCCTCATCGGTCACGGTCATCACCTGGTCGACCATCGACAGGTCAAGGTTCTTCGGCACGAAGCCGGCGCCGATGCCCTGGATCTTGTGCGGGCTGGGCTTGAGCTCCTCGCCGGCCAAGGTCTGGGTAATCAGCGGCGAGGCCAGGGGTTCCACAGCCACCGAAGTGATCGCCTTGCCCTGGGTCTGCTTGATGTAGCGCGACACGCCAGTGATGGTACCGCCAGTGCCCACGCCGGCCACCAGCACATCCACCGCGCCATCGGTATCGTTCCAGATTTCCGGGCCGGTGGTCTTCTCGTGGATCGCCGGGTTGGCCGGGTTTTCGAACTGGCCGGGCAGGAAGTACTGGGCCGGGTCGGAGGCGACGATTTCGTTGGCCTTCTCGATGGCGCCCTTCATGCCCTTGGCCGGGTCGGTCAGCACCAACTCGGCGCCCAGCGCCTTCAGCACCTTGCGCCGCTCCAGGCTCATCGAGGCGGGCATGGTCAGCATCAGCTTGTAGCCACGGGCAGCGGCGACGAAGGCCAGGCCGATGCCGGTATTGCCCGAGGTGGGCTCGACGATGGTCATGCCCGGCTTGAGCTTGCCGCTGCTTTCGGCGTCCCAGACCATGTTCGCACCGATGCGGCATTTGACCGAGTAACCCGGGTTGCGCCCTTCGATCTTGGCCAGGATGGTCACCCCGCGCGGGGCGATGCGGTTGATCTGCACCAACGGCGTGTTACCGATGGAATGGGCGTTGTCGGCAAAGATACGGCTCATGGCAGGGGTCCTTGACAGGAAAACGAGCAGGGAAAGACCTCAAGGGTAAGCCCGCCCCGGTAGCCCGTAAAGCCCGTTCGAACTCAGCGAGCCGCGTTGCGGTCAACCGCACATGCTGCCTTGGAGACACGCTGATGAGAGCCCGTTACCGCTGGCCGTTGATCGGCCTGGCCAGCCTGATCGTGCTGTTGCTGGCGCTGCACCTGGCCCTGCCCTACCTGGTGCGCAACTACCTCAACGACAAGCTGGCCGACATGGGCGACTACCGTGGCCAGATAACCGACGTCGACCTGGCCTGGTGGCGCGGCGCGTACCAGATCAACGGGCTGAAGATCGTCAAGACCACCGGCAAGGTGCCGGTACCGTTCCTCGACGCCCCGCTGATCGACCTGTCGGTGAGCTGGCACGCCCTCTGGTACGACCGCGCTGTGGTAGCCGAAGTAGTGTTCGACCGGCCCGAACTGAACTTCGTCGACGGCGGCAACAAGCAGAACTCGCAGACCGGCCAGGGCACCGACTGGCGCCAGCAACTGGAAAAACTGCTGCCCATCACCCTCAACGAAGTACGCATCGACGATGGCGTGCTGACCTTCCGCAACTTCAACTCGAAGCCACCGGTCAACCTCAAGGCCACCCAGCTCAACGCCAGCATTCGCAACCTTACCAACATCCGCGACGAACAAGGCCGACGCGACGCCAGTTTCGAGGGCACGGCGCTGATGGTGGGCGATGCCAAGGTGGAAAGCCGCGCCACGTTCGACCCGTTCAGCAATTTCGACGACTTCGAGTTCCGCCTGCGCGCCACCGGTATCGAGCTGCGCAAGCTCAATGACTTCGCCAGCGCCTATGGCAAGTTCGACTTCAACGCCGGGCACGGCGACGTGGTGATCGAAGCCGAGGCCACCAATGGCCGCTTGAACGGCTACATCAAGCCGCTGTTGCGCGATGTGGATGTGTTCGACTGGCAGCAGGATGTCGAAGAAAAGGACAAAGGCTTCTTCCGCTCGGTCTGGGAGGCGTTGGTGGGCGCGACCGAGACGGTATTGAAAAACCAGCCGAAGAACCAGTTCGCGACCCGCGTGGAATTGAGTGGCAGCGTACGCAAGCAGGATATCAGCGCCTTCGAGGCGTTCCTGCAGATCCTGCGCAACGGGTTCATCCAGGCATTCAATGCGCGCTATGAGCGTGATGCGCCGGATTCTGACCGAGGCTGAAGTGACGGGGCATTCAGGGACTGAATACCCGGTCTGCGTTTGCAGTCGGCGAACCCCGCGTTATAGTCGGTGACAAATCGAAAACAGGTTTTGGGCTTTTCGCGGGCATGCCCGCTCCCACAGGTACCCCACAGATCCGCAAGGTTGTGCAATGCCTGTGGGAGCGGGCGTGCCCGCGAAGAGGCCCTGACAGGCATACGGCAGAGGACAGACCCCATGAAGTTCGAAGGCACCCGCGACTACGTCGCCACAGACGACCTGAAACTGGCGGTAAACGCGGCCATCACCCTCGAACGCCCCTTGCTGGTCAAGGGCGAACCCGGCACCGGCAAGACCATGCTCGCCGAGCAGCTGGCCGCCTCGTTCGGCGCACGGCTGATCACCTGGCACATCAAATCCACCACCAAGGCCCACCAAGGCCTGTACGAGTACGATGCGGTCAGCCGCCTGCGCGACTCGCAGCTGGGCGTGGACAAGGTCCACGACGTGCGCAACTACCTGAAGAAAGGCAAGCTCTGGGAAGCGTTCGAGGCCGAAGAGCGGGTGATCCTGCTGATCGATGAAATCGACAAGGCCGACATCGAGTTCCCCAACGACCTGCTGCAGGAACTGGACAAGATGGAGTTCTACGTCTACGAAATCGACGAGACCATCAAGGCCAAGCAGCGCCCGATCATCATCATCACCTCCAACAACGAGAAGGAACTGCCGGACGCCTTCCTGCGCCGCTGCTTCTTCCACTACATCGCCTTCCCCGACCGCACCACCCTGCAGCAGATCGTCGACGTGCACTACCCCAACATCAGCCAGGCACTGGTCAGCGAAGCGCTTGATGTGTTCTTCGACGTGCGCAAGGTGCCAGGCCTGAAGAAAAAGCCGTCCACCTCCGAGCTGGTCGACTGGCTCAAGCTGTTGATGGCCGACAACATCGGGGAAGCGGTACTGCGCGAACGCGACCCGACCAAGGCCATCCCGCCGCTGGCCGGGGCCCTGGTGAAGAACGAGCAGGACGTACAGCTGCTCGAACGCCTGGCCTTCATGAGCCGGCGCGGCAACCGCTGACAGGAGCCGGGCCATGCTGCTCAACCTGTTCAATGAAATGCGCGCGGCCAAGGTGCCGGTGTCGGTGCGCGAACTGCTCGACCTGCACCAGGCCCTGCAGAAGCACGTGGTGTTCGCCGACATGGACGCGTTCTACTACCTCGCCCGCGCCATCCTGGTGAAGGACGAACGCCATTTCGACAAGTTCGACCGGGCCTTCGCCGCCTACTTCAAGGGCCTGGAGAACCTCGACCGGCACATCGAGGCGCTGATTCCCGACGACTGGCTGCGCAAGGAGTTCGAGCGCTCGCTGAGCGACGAAGAGCGCGCGCAGATCCAGTCGCTCGGAGGCCTGGACAAGCTGATCGAGGAATTCAAGAAGCGCCTCGAAGAGCAGAAGGAACGCCACGCTGGCGGCAACAAGTGGATCGGCACCGGCGGCACCAGCCCGTTCGGCTCGGGCGGTTTCAACCCCGAGGGCATCCGCGTGGGCGAGGCCGGCAAGCGCCAGGGCAAGGCGGTGAAGGTGTGGGACCAGCGCGAGTACAAGAACCTTGACGACCAGGTCGAGCTGGGTACGCGCAACATCAAGCTGGCGTTGCGCCGGCTGCGCAAGTTCGCCCGCGAAGGCGCCGCCGAGGAGCTGGACATCGACGGCACCATCGACCACACCGCACGCGATGCCGGGTTGCTGAACATCCAGATGCGCCCCGAGCGGCGCAACACGGTCAAGCTGCTGTTGCTGTTCGACATCGGCGGTTCGATGGATGCCCACATCAAGGTCTGCGAAGAACTGTTTTCGGCGTGCAAGACCGAGTTCAAGCACCTGGAGTACTACTACTTCCACAACTTCGTGTACGAGTCGGTGTGGAAGAACAACCTGCGCCGCACCTCGGAGCGGTATTCCACCTTCGACCTGCTGCACAAGTACGGCGATGACTACAAGGTGGTGTTCGTCGGCGACGCGGCCATGGCGCCCTACGAAATCACCCAGCCGGGTGGCAGCGTCGAGCACTGGAACGAAGAAGCCGGCTACGTGTGGATGCAGCGCTTCATGGAGAAATTCCGCAAGATCATCTGGATCAACCCGTACCCGAAGCAGGCCTGGGACTACACCGCATCGACCCATCTGGTGCGTGACCTGATCGAAGACAAGATGTACCCGCTGACCTTGCAGGGGTTGGAGGAAGGGATGCGTTACCTGTCCAAATGATGTTGCCAGTGCCGGCCCTTTCGCGGGGTAAACCCGCTCCCACAGGTCCCGCGCAGGCCTCAAGGCTTGCGCCGTACCTGTGGGAGCGGGTTTACCCCGCGAAGGGGCCGGCACAGGTCTCAAGGCTTGCGCCGTACCTGTGGGAGCGGGTTTACCCCGCGAAGGGGCCGGCAGCCTTATCGCCAACGGTCCAGGTATGCCTGCTGCTCCCGCCAGGCCTCGTCCTGCACCACCGCCCTGAAGCGCACCGCTGCTCCCGGCATGCACTGCGCCAGCTGTGCCAGCGCCAGCGGCGTCAACGCCCCCAGCCGCGGATAACCGCCAATGGTCTGCCGATCATTGAGCAACACGATCGGCTGCCCGTCCGGCGGCACCTGCACCGCGCCCAGCGGGATACCCTCGGAAATCATCGGCGCCCCCTGATGGACCAGCTGCGGCCCCAGCAGGCGAATGCCCATGCGGTCGGCGCGGCTGTCCAGCGTCCACTCGCGATTGAACGCCTCGAACAGGCTGGTACCGCTGAACTCGCCAATCTGCGCGCCCATCACCAGGTCGAGCACTGGCTTTTGCAGGTATTGCGGCCGCAGCGCTGGCGGCACCTCGCGCAGCGTCGTTGCGCTGCCGGCGAAGGTCAACAACTGGCCGTTGCCAAGCGCAGCCCCGCAGCCATCGATACCGCCCAGTGCTTCGCGCACCACCGCGGCACAACTGCCCAGCACATCCTCACCCAGGAACCCGCCCGGTGCAGCGAGGTAGGTCCGCACGCCCTGCTTCGGTTGTTTCAGCGTCAACCGCTGCCCCTTGCTCAATACAAAGCTGCGCCAGGGTGCCAGCGGCTGATCATCGACACGCGCATCCAGGTCGGCGCCGGCCAGCGCCAGCACGCAGTCCTGTTCGGCCACCACGCAGAAACCACCCAGCGTCACCTCCACCACAGGCGCAGCGAGGGGATTGCCCAGTAGCCAGTTGGCCCAATACATCGCCACCCAGTCCAGTGCCCCGCCCTGGGTCACGCCCAGGTGGCGCACGCCGAAGCGCCCGGCATCCTGCAACTGGCACAGCGGCGTGCTGGCCTCGATCTGCAATTGCTTCATCCTTGCGCCTCCACATCACCGCCCAACGCCACGAACTCGCTGCGCGAAACCGGCACGAAGCGCACCCGGTCGCCGGGTTGCAACAGGCTGTAGCCCTCGCGCTCACGGTCGAACAGGCGCACCGGGGTACGCCCGATCAGGTTCCAGCCACCCGGGGAAACCGCCGGGTAGGCTGCGGTCTGGCGCTCCGCAATGCCGACACTGCCGGCCGCCACGCGCTTGCGCGGGGTACTCAGGCGTGGGCTGGCCAAGCGTTCGTCAACCAGCCCCATGAAGCCGAAGCCAGGGGCGAACCCCAGGGCGAACACCGGGTACTCACGCGCGCTGTGCAAGCGGATCACCTCGGCTTCACTCAAGTCGCTGCGGGCTGCCAATACCGGCAGCTCCGGGCCTACGCTGGCGTCGTACCACACCGGGATTTCATGCCGTCGACCGGCGCTGCCCGCATCAGGCTGCAGGCCCTGCAGCGCCTGGTTGATCAGCGCCCTCGCTTCAGCCGGTGGCAAGGTGAACTGCACCATCAGCGTGGTATAGGAAGGCACCAGGTCCAGCAGGTACTCGCCGAACGCCGCGCGCAAGCGCTGGCTGGCGGCGAGCAGCCAGGGCATGTTGGCCTCGTCGATGCGTTCGAACAGGCGCACCATCAGGCTGTCGACGGCCACCACTTCGATCCGCGGGTTCATGGCGACTCCAGCGCTTCAAGGGCCTGGCGAATCTGCCGTACCGCCGCCACCGAGCTGTCGTTGTCGCCGTGCACGCAGAGGGTGCTGGCCTCCAGTTGCAGCGCGCTGCCGTCGTCCGCCACCAGCGTTTCGCCACGGGCAAGACGCACCGCCTGCGCCACAACCAAAGCCGGGTCGTGGTGCACCGCGCCGGGCAGGCGCCGCGACACCAGGTGGCCGCTGGCGGTGTAGGCGCGGTCGGCGAACGCCTCGAACCACAGCGGCACGCCGATTTCATCGCCCAGCGCCTGGGCCGCACGATTGTCGGCGGTGGCCATCAGCATCAGCGGCAGGTCGTCGCCGTAGGCCGCCACGGCCTCCAGTACGCTGCGCAGCTTGAGCGGGTCGGCCATCATGTCGTTGTACAGCGCGCCATGGGGTTTTACATAGGCCACGCGGCCACCCTGCACCTTGCAGATACCGTCCAGCGCACCGATCTGGTAGTGCAGCAGGTCGCGGATTTCCTCCGCGCTGCAGGCCATGGAGCGGCGGCCGAAGCCGACCAGGTCCGGGTAGGCCGGGTGTGCGCCAATGGTGACCCCGTGCTGCAGCGCCAGGGCCACGGTGCGGCGCATGATGCCAGGGTCGCCGGCGTGGTAGCCGCAGGCGATGTTGGCGCAGTCGATAAACGGCATGACCTCGGCATCCAGGCCCATGCGCCAGCTGCCGAAACTCTCGCCCATGTCGCAGTTGAGTAGCAGGCGTTTCACCGCTCGGCCTCCCATGTGGTTGTTCATATGCCTCTTACCTTACCGCGCCTGCAGCTGTTTGCCGCGGGTTTCCGGCAGGCTCAGTGCCGCCAGGATCACCACGCCGTAGGACACCGCGGCGAACACGCCGATGCCCAGGCCCAGCGGCACCTTCTGGCCGAGCACGCCAATCAGCAGCGGGAACAGCGCCGCGACGACCTTGCCGATGTTGTAGCAGAAGCCTTGCCCCGAACCGCGGATACGCGTGGGGAACAGCTCGGTGAGAAACGCGCCCATGCCGCTGAAGATGCCCGAGGCGAAGAAGCCCAGCGGCAACCCCAGCCACAGCATCACGCCATCGCTGACCGGCATTTGCGTGTACAGCAGCACGATGACGAACGAGCCCACGGCGAACAGAATGAAGTTCTTCTTGCGCCCGAGCAGGTCGGACAGATAGGCGCTGACCACATAACCGATGTAGGAACCGACAATCACCATGGCCAGGTAGCCACCGGTGCCCAGCACGCTCAGGCCGCGTTCGCTCTTGAGAAACGTCGGCAGCCACGAGGTGATGGCGTAGTAGCCGCCCAGCGCACCGGTGGTCAGCAGCGACGCGCGCACGGTGGTCCAGAGCATGCCTGGGGCAAAGATCTCGTAGAAGCGCGAAGGCGCCTCGGTGTCTTGCACGGCCTTGGCCTCGCGATACACCTCGGGGTCCTTGACCAGGCGGCGGACGAAGATCACGAAGATCGCCGGCACCAGGCCCAACAGGAACAGCGCACGCCAGGCCTGCTCTGCCGGCAGCCAGGAAAACAGCAGCGCGTAGAGAATGGCGGTGAGGCCCCAGCCCAGCGCCCAGCCGGACTGCACCATGCCCACCGCCTTGCCACGGTCCTGGGCACGGATCACCTCGCCGATCAGCACCGCGCCGGCAGTCCATTCGCCGCCGAAGCCAAAGCCCATCAGGGTGCGGGCGATAAGCAGCTGCTGGTAGTTCTGGGCGAAGCCGCACAGGAAGGTGAAGAAGGCGAACCACAGCACCGTCAATTGCAGGGTGCGCACCCGGCCGATACGGTCGGAGAGGATGCCGGCAATCCAGCCGCCGGCGGCCGAGGCGATCAGCGTACTGGTGTGGATCAGCCCGGCCTCGGTGGTGCTGATGCCCCACAGCATGATCAGCGTGGGGATGACGAAGCTGAGCATCTGCGTGTCCATGCCATCCAGGCCATAGCCGATCTTGCAGCTCCAGAAGGTGCGTCGTTGCTGGGAATCGATATCGCGGTACCAGGCGAATGGCCCGGTCGATGAAGAGGGACTGACCTGCTGCTGCACGCCGGTGGGGTTCATGGTTGCCTCGGCTTGTTGGTATTGTTTTACGGGCGACTCAGGGTCGCGGCCTGGGCATCATTGTTCAGAGGCCGCGCCAGCTGCGTCCAACGAAAAAAACCGCCGGTCTGGAACAAGAAAAACTGATCATGAACCTTCGTTTCCTCGAAACCTTCGTCTGGGTTGCCCGGCTCAAGAGCTTCCGCCTGACTGCGGAAAAGCTGTTCACCACCCAGGCCTCGGTGTCCAGCCGGATCGCCGCACTGGAGGCCGACCTGGGCGTGAAGCTGCTGCTGCGCGACTCGCGCGGGGTCAGCCTGACCCCAGAGGGCAGCAAGGTGCTCGAGTATGCCGAGCGCATGCTGGAAACCGCCAAGGCCATGAAGCAGTCACTGGACAGCGACCGGGCCAAGCTCGGGCGCATCCGCATCGGGGTGATGGACACGGTGATCCATACCTGGATGAGCGCGCTGGTGGCCGAGCTGAGCGAACGCTACCCGCAGGTGGAGATCGAACTGGTGGCCGACACCGCTCTGAATCTGCGCGAGCAGTTGCAGAAGGGCTTTCTCGACGTGATCCTGCAGACCGACCTGGTGCGCGAGCAATCGATCCGCAGCCTCGACCTGGCGCGCTACCCGATGGGCTGGATCGTGGCGGCAGGCTCGCTGCAGCAGCGCGACTACGCCTCGCTGGCCGAACTGGCGCGTGAGCGCATCATCACCTTCTCGAAGAACTCACGGCCACACCAGGAGGTGCTGAGCCTGCTGCAAGCCGCGGGTGCCGAAACGCCGCGGTTGAACTGCGTGAACTCGGTGGCGGCGATTACCCGCTTGCTGCGCGACGGCTTTGGCATTGGCGCGTTGCCACCGGCGCTGGTGGATGCCGAGTTGAGCCGGGGTGAGCTGGTGTTGCTGGAGGGGTTGCAACCACCGCCGAGCCTGGAACTGGTGGTGGCCTGGCAGACCGGGGTGGCGCTGGTGGACGAAGTGGTCGGGGTGTGCCGGCAGGTGCTGGAGGGGTATGCACGGGATGTGGGAGGGCAGCGGATAGTGTTGGTCTGACCCAACTGTGCTGGCTGTGCCGGCCGCTTCGCGGGGTAAACCCGCTCCCACAGGATTTGCACGGCATTCGAGGTTGATGCAGTACATGTGGGAGCGGGTTTACCCCGCGAAGAGGCCGGCACAGGCTCTGCGAAAATCAGCGCCAGCTCTCCTTCACCGCGCCACGCCGCCCGCCAAGAATCACCCAGCCAATCCCCAGCAACAGGCTCTCGACCACAAAGGCCAGCACAAACCCTGCGCCAATGCCCCAGCCAATTGCCTCGGGCACCAGCAGAATTTGGTAGCTGTAGCCGTTAAGCGTCTCTTCCCGCAGTTGCGGGTCGGCCTGCACCAGCACGTGCCAGGTACGTTCAACCCATGGTCCTTGCAGCGCCTGCCATTCGTTTTCCAGCCGTTCGTTACGGATCATCAGGCTTTCGATGCTGTTGGCGTCACTGAGGAATACCGGGTCGTCGCTGCTGCGGTAGTGCCGCAACAGCGCCTGCAAGTCACCGTTGAAGAAGCGCTCGGCCGTCTGCCGGAAACCATCGAGCGCCTCGCGCGATTCGAACAGGTGCGCCTCGACCCGCTGGCTGTAATCCTTGACCAGCCCCGGGACCTGGATGCCGGCCAACAGGCCGAAGGTGAACAGCAGCAACCGCAGGTAACTTCTGAACATGCAGCGTCCTTAGCTCTGGCCGTGCGCCACGCATTCGCCGTGCCGCCACAGGGCCCATTGTCCCGGCGCGTAGCGCTGCCAGGTCTCGTTCTCGGTCAGGGCCTCGGTAGCGATGACCGTGACCACGTCGTTGGGGGTGGTTTCGGTGTGAAAATCGACGATCAGGTCGACATCCTTCAACCGTGCGGCACCAAAGGGTGCGCGCCGCGTGATGTGCACCAGCTTGGTCGAGCAGAAGCAGAACAGCCAGTCGCCGTCGCTGAGCATGCAATTGAACACGCCAAGCGCACGGTAGCCGGCACAAGCTTCGACCAGCACCGGCAGCAGCTGTTCCACCGCAACCGGTTCGGGGAAGCTGCTGCGAATGCGGTTGAGCAGGTCGCAGAAGGCCGCTTCACTGTCGGTGTCGCCCACGGGCCGGTAGAAACCGGCCTGCCCCTTGAAGTCGCCCAATTGGCCATTGTGCGCGAAGCACCAGTTGCGGCCCCACATTTCCCGCACGAAGGGGTGGGTGTTGGCCAGGCATACCTTGCCGACGTTGGCCTGGCGGATGTGGCCGATGACCACTTCGCTCTTGATCGGGTAGCGCTGCACCAGGTTGGCCACTTCCGACTCGCTGCTGGCGGCCGGGTCCTGGAACAGGCGCAGGCCACGGCCTTCGTAGAAACCGATGCCCCAGCCGTCGCGGTGCGGGCCGGTGCGGCCACCGCGCTGCATCAGGCCGGTGAAGCTGAAAACGATATCGGTGGGGACGTTGGCACTCATGCCCAGCAGTTCGCACATAGGCGTGTCTCCGCTTACAGACGGGGCTCGACCCGGCCACCGCCACGCAACGCGGCAGGGCGTGGGTCGTCAAGGTAACGGTCCCGGCGCTCGGCGGCCAACGGCGCCTGGGCAGCGAGCGCGTCGTCTTCGGCAGCCTCGCGCTGGGCCGCAGCCTCGGCCTGGGCGCGGCGCTCGCGGGCGCGCTTTTCCAGCGGCCAGCGCAGCGCCACGAAGAGGAAATACAGGCTGAAGGCGAACATGCCGTACATGGCGAAGTCCGACACTGCGCGCCAGGCGTTGTTGCCGACCTTGAAGGCGACGTCCAGCGCGGTGATGGCGATGGCCGGGGCAAAGCTGTCCTTGGCCGGGTCGACGATGGTCGGGGTCAGCAGCAGTACCGCCAGCACCACCCGCAACGGTTCGCGCAGCCAGCGCCACATCCAGCCGGTGAGTTTGAAGCCCACCAGCAGGCAGCCCAGGGCGGCCACCGCGTATAGGCCCCAGGCCAGGGTGTAGTCGTTCTCGGTCATGGTGTTCGTGCAAGCCAGGCAAAGAGATGCCTATGATAAACACTTTTCCGGGCGCAGACAGCGTCTCCCTGTCCCCAGCCAAGAGTTCCCCGATGCCGAACAAGCCTCTGCCACCCATCGCCCATGCCGACAACGCCACCGATCCCTATGCCTGGCTGCAACAGCGCGACAGCCCTGAGGTGCTGGCTTACCTGCAAGCCGAAAACGCCTACCAGGAAGCCTGCCTGGCCGACCAGGCAGGGCTGCGCGAGCAATTGTTCGAAGAGATCAAGGGTCGCATCCTGGAAACCGACCTGTCGCTGCCGACCCCCTGGGGCCCCTACCTCTACTACACCCGCACCACTGCTGGCGACGAGTACCCGCGCCACTACCGCTGCCCGCGCCCGGCCGACGACACCAACACCGTCGATGAAAGCCAGGAGCAACTGCTGCTCGACCCCAATGCCCTGGCCAATGGCGGCTTCCTGTCACTGGGCGCGTTCAACGTCAGCCCTGACCACCGCCTGCTGGCCTACAGCCTCGACACCAGCGGCGACGAAATCTTCACCCTGTACGTCAAGGACCTGGCCAGTGGCGACGTCACCACCCTGCCCTTCGACGACTGCGACGGTAGCCTGACCTGGGCCAACGACAGCCAGACGCTGTTCTTTGCCGAACTGGACGACACCCACCGGCCCTGGCGCCTGCGCCGCCACACCCTGGGCAGCGATGGCGCGCAGACCGTGTTCGAAGAACCCGACGGGCGCTTTTTCCTGCACTGCTACCGCACCAGCTCCGAGCGTCAGCTGGTGCTGCTGCTCAACAGCAAGACCACCAGCGAAGCCTGGGTGCTGGATGCCGAAACGCCGCAGGCGCCCTTCACCTGCCTGGCGCCGCGGGTCGAAGGCCATGAGTACTTCCCCGACCACGGCCAGCTCGACGGCCAGTGGCGCTGGTTCATCCGCACCAACCAGGACGGCATCAACTTCGCCCTGTACCACGCGCCGGCAACACCGGTGCCAAGCCGCGCGCAGTGGCAGGTGCTGGTGCCGCACCGCGACGCGATCATGCTCGAGGGCCTCAGCCTGAATGCCACTGCGCTGACCCTGAGCCTGCGCGAAGGCGGCCTGCCGATCATCGAGGTACGCCCCCAGGGCCTGCCGGCCTACCGTGTCGAGCTGCCCGATGCAGCCTACAGCCTGTACGTGCAGGACAGCCTGGAGTTCGCCAGCCCGCGCCTGCGCCTGCGCTACGAAGCGCTCAACCGCCCGGCCCAGGTGCGCCAGCTGGAACTGGCCACTGGCGCCCAGGTGGTGCTCAAGCAAACCCCGGTACTCGGGCCGTTCGACGCCGATGACTATGTCAGCGAGCGCCTGTGGGCCACGGCGGCGGATGGCACCCAGGTGCCGATCAGCCTGGTACGCCGGCGCCAGGACCTGGGCCAGGCCGTGCCACTGTACCTGTATGGCTACGGCGCCTATGGCGAAAGCCTCGACCCGTGGTTCTCGCATGCGCGCCTGAGCCTGCTGCAGCGCGGCGTGGCCTTCGCCATCGCCCACGTGCGCGGCGGCGGCGAACTGGGCGAAGCCTGGTACCGCGCCGGCAAGCAGGAGCACAAGCACAACAGCTTTGGCGACTTCATCGCCTGTGCCGAGCACCTGATCGCCGAGGGCGTGACCGCCGCCAATCGCCTGGCCATCAGCGGCGGCAGTGCCGGTGGCCTGCTGATGGGCGCAGTGCTCAACCTGCGCCCCGAACTGTTCCGTTGTGCCGTTGCCGAAGTGCCTTTCGTCGACGTGCTCAACACCATGCTCGACCCTGAGTTGCCGTTGACCGTGACCGAGTACGACGAATGGGGCAACCCTGAGGAGCCAGAGGTCTATGAGCGGATCAAGGCCTACGCACCGTATGAGAACGTGAAGGCACAGGCCTATCCGGCGATGCTGGTGGTGGCGGGCTACAACGACAGCCGCGTGCAGTATTGGGAGGCGGCCAAGTGGGTGGCACGGCTGCGTACGCGCAAGACCGACGACAACCTGCTGCTGCTCAAGACTGAGATGGGGGCTGGGCATGGCGGGATGAGCGGGCGGTATCAGGGGCTGAAGGATGTGGCCCTCGAGTACGCGTTCGTGTTCGGCGAGCTAGGTATCGTTTGAGAGGGCTGGGGGCGCTTTGCGCCCCTTTCGCGACACAAGGTCGCTCCTACAGGGACCGCGCATGCCCTGAATCCTGCGCGATCCCTGTGGGAGCGGGTTTACCCGCGAACACGGGCGTAGCCCGTGCCATCCACCGCGGCGCCTGCTTCGCGGGTAAACCCGCTGCCACAGCAAACCGGGGTAGGCCGGCTGAATTCAATCATCCTGCACCGGCGGCTTCGGCGGGTCCTGGCGTAACCCCGGCAAGGGCTGGTCTTTTGGCGGCCCTGGCACCGGCATGGGCGGCAACAAGGGTGCCCCCGGCTGGCTGTCGTAGGCCTTGGGTGGCGTACTTGGGGTAATCTGCGGGTACGGCGTGGGCGTTGGCGTACCTGGCGCACCGGGCACTGGCGTGGTCAACCGGGGTGGCGTGCTGGCAGCTTCGGCCATGGGCAGGCCAGCCAGCAGCAGCACGGCAAGGATCGTGCGAAACATCAGCAACCTCCTGTCGGGAACCTTCCTACAGGCTACGCCGATATTCCGGTTTTCGCCTGTCCGCCAGCCGTGCAAGCGCGCTAGACTCAGGGGCATAACCGACATTTGCCTGACCAGAACGAAGGAAACACCATGAGCTCCACCTCTTCCGCCGCCGCTACTGCGCGCCTGGACCGTATCCTGGCCGATGCCAAGCGTGACAAGGAAATGGGCTACCGCGACAAGGCCCTGAAAATGTACCCGCACGTGTGCGGCCGCTGCGCCCGCGAATTCTCCGGCAAGCGCCTGAGCGAACTGACCGTGCACCACCGCGACCACAACCACGACAACAACCCGCAGGACGGCTCCAACTGGGAGCTGCTGTGCCTGTATTGCCACGACAACGAGCATTCGCGCTACACCGACCAGCAGTACTTCAGCGAAGGCTCCACCAGCACCCCGAGCATCGCCAAGGCCACCCACAACCCGTTCGCCGGGTTGGCAGGCATGCTGAAAAAGGACTGACCATCGATTCGCCCCCCGCTGCTACCGGGCAGCCCGTATAATCGCGCTTTTTTGCGAAGGGCCCCGGTACGTGGCAAACAAACGATACAGCTGCATCGGCCTGTTCAACCCCAAGTCGGCAGAAAACGTCGGCTCGGTCATGCGCGCCGCGGGTTGCTACGGTGTCAACTCGGTGTTCTATACCGGCAAACGCTACGAGCGCGCCCGTGACTTCGTCACCGATACCAAGCGCGTGCACTACGACATTCCGCTGATCGGCATCGACGACCTGCAACGCATCATCCCGCTGGGCTGCACGCCGGTGGCGGTGGAGCTGGTGGAAGGCGCCCGTCCGTTGCCGGAATACACCCACCCTGACCGGGCCATCTACATCTTCGGGCCGGAAGATGGCTCGCTGAGCGAGGATGTGCGGGGCTGGTGTGAAGAGACCATCTATATTCCGACCGAAGGTTGCATGAACCTGGCGGCGACGGTGAATGTGGTGCTGTATGACCGCATGGCCAAGGGGCTGAATACCCGTTCGGGGCCCAGGTTCAAATAACCGACTGAACGATGGCGGTGGCCAGCGGGTCAGCTGCTTACATGTCAGACGGAGGCCTCGCCATGCTGGATATTCATTCGCCTGCAACCTCGCAGGACCACAACGTTCATGGGCTGGAGCGCGCCAGTTCGCTGGCGGGCGGCGCCTTGATGGTCAGCAAGGGGCTGCGCCACGGCGGCCTGGTCGGCTTGTTGCAGGTTGCCGTGGGCGGCCTGGCGCTGGCGCGCGGCTTCACCGGGCACTGCGCGACCAAGGCTTGGTGGCAGCGCCACCGCCAGGAATATCACCGTTTGCGCTCGGACATCGAGCGCAGTGCCTCCGAACTGCAGGCCTTGAAGGCCAGTGCCGAGGCGGCGACGCGTGAGGTGACGGTGACCGGGAAGGACCCGTTGACCGGCAGTTGAGGCACGTTGGCCTGTGCCGGCCTCTTCGCGGGTAAACCCGCTCCCACAGGATCACCAGGACGTTGGACGCTTTGCCGTACCTGTGGGAGCGGGTTTACCCGCGAA
>NZ_JATAAG010000013.1:264895-305379 GCF_030341915.1 Pseudomonas sp. BCRC 81390
GTAACAGCTTTACTGCAATACCTTGCTCTGCAACACCTCTGACTGCCGCCCCAGCACGTTCTCGCTGATCTGCACGAAGTCTTCGGTGCTGACGCCGGGCAGGCGCATCAGCCCGCGCACCACATCGTCGAGCGAGCGCCTGGCCTGGGTGTGGATGCGAATTTCCGTGTCCAGTGCCTGCAACAGCATTACCCCGCGCGCCACCTGCGCCGGGCTGGCATGCTCGCCTTTGAGGCGGGTGACCTTGGCGCCGTGCTTGCTCAAACGCGCCTGCCAGGCCTGGTAGCGGTCATCGCTTATCCCGCCCGAGCGGCGCAGCAGCTCGCTGGCGTAATAGTCGGTCAGGCTTTCCACCAGCCAGTCGCTGCCGTCGCGCCCATGGATCTGCGCAAACAGTTGCACCACTTCGCGCAGCAGGGGGCTACTGCCGTTCTCGCTCACCATCGGCCGGCCGCTGTGCAGGTACAACGACCCGTGTGCCGCCGCAGCCCCGCGCCACATGCCATCACGAGCGCCGACCAGCAGCAGTTTTGGCGGGTTCCGCGGGAACAGCGCCTGCAATTGCGGCCAGACGAAGGTCAGCAAGGTCAGGCTGTCCATGCGCCGCATGCCCTGCCCCACCGGCGCGGCCACCGTTACCTCGGTATCGCCCAGGCGTGCGCGGCGGCTGCCCAGGTCGCCGGCAAGCATCCAGCCGGTCGGGCGGTCAAACAGGCGCGATACGTTGTCGATGCGGAACTTGTCCTTGCCGATGCGTGGCCAGGCGGTTTCGACGCTGTTCCAGCCTTCGGGCAGGTCGAACGCCAGGCGCGCCACCAATTCGGTGCCATCCTGCTGGTCGAGGTGCGCCGGCGGTACCAACTGGTCGCCGAGAAACAGCGCCCAATGCGGGTTGATGCGCGACGAATAGGCCCCGCCCCGCTTCTGCTCCAGCTGCACACGGTAGCTGAGGCTGGTCTTGCCGGCAGCCGGCTGCCAGACACCACGCTGGCCCTGCGCCTGCCACTTGCCGTCAGCCTGGAAACCGCTGTAGGCCCCGGCCTTGCCCAGGTCGAAATCGAGGCTGCGCACGGCACTGCCGTCGGCCAAGGTAAGGCGGACTTCCGCCTGGCCGGCGGCCGGCAGCAAGCGCACCTGGTAGTCCAGGTCGACCTTCTTGGCCCAGGCTGGCGAGCAGGCGACAAGGCCCAACAGCAACAACAGCTGGCAACGCATAGCGAAACTCCTTGTATCCCGCACAGCGGGCAGCGCCGGTCAGCTGGCGCGGAAAATCAGGTGGTCTTCCCAGTCGTCTTCGTGCACCTCGTGCTCGCTGAGCATACGCCCCGCCTGGGAAATGCGCTGTTCATGCACCTGCTGGCGGTCACCACAAACCAGGTGATGCCAGGCCGGCAGGTCCTTGCCTTCGCTGACCAGGCGGTAACCACAGGTGCTCGGCAGCCACTTGAACTGATCGGCCTTGCCCGGGGTGAGCTGGATGCAGTCTGGCACCTGGGCGAAACGATTCGGATAATCGCTGCACTGGCAGGTGGTCAGGTCCAGCAGCTTGCAGGCGATGCGGGTGTAATAGACGCTGTTGTCGTCCTCGTCCTCGAGCTTCTGCAGGCAGCACAGACCGCAGCCGTCACACAGCGACTCCCACTCTTGCGGGCTGAGTTGCTCCAGGGTCTTGCGCCGCCAGAACGGGGCGTTTTCAGCGATCATGACACGGATATCCTGCATTCATCTTGGGGCCGCGGCGCGCGGCGGCGCCAGTCTAGAGCCTGGCCCGCGGCAAAGCCAGACCGCTTGTCAGTGGCGACGCAAGGCAGTAGCGTGCGGGTTTCCCGTCCGTTTGCAGGAGCCGCCATGAGCGCCAGCCCACGCATTGCCGATTACGCCATCAACGAACAATTCATCAACCGCTGGTCGCCACGCGCCTTTACCGCCGAGCCAATCAGCGAAGAAACCCTGCTGAGCTTCCTCGAAGCCGCACGCTGGGCCCCGTCGGCGTACAACTCGCAGCCGTGGCGGTTCCTGTATGCCCGTCGCGACACGCCAAACTGGGAGCGCTACCTGAACCTGCTGGTACCGTTCAACCGCAGCTGGGCGCAGCACGCCTCGGCGTTGGTGCTGGTCATGTCCAAGACCACCTTTGCCGCCCCGGGCACAACGGAAGAAAAGCCGGCGCTGTGGCATACCTTCGACACCGGTTCGGCCTGGGGGCACCTGGCCCTGCAAGCCAGCATCAGCGGCTGGCACACCCATGGCATGGCCGGTTTCGACCAGGCGCTGGCACGCCAGGAGCTGAAAGTGCCGGAAGGCTACGTGCTGCATGCCATGGTGGCGATCGGCAAGCTGGGCGACAAGGCCAGCCTGGACGAAGCCCTGCAGGCGCGCGAAGTACCCAGCCCGCGCAAGCCGCTGAGCGAGCTGGCTGCCGAGGGTGATTTCAGCCTGTAAGGCTTGCACTTGCTGTACTGGCCTCTTCGCGGGTAAACCCGCGAAACGGCCGGCACAGGCATTTCAAAATCAATAGCCCCGCGCGAAGTCCACTTCGCCTCGCAACGCCTGCCCCGCCGCATACGCCCGCAGATTCTCGACAAACAACCGCACCATCGCCGTCGGCGAGGTGGGCGCCGAGCTGTGCCCGGTCAGCAACAGCCCCCAGGCGGTCCAGAACGGGTGCTGCCTGGGCAGTGGCTCCTGGCGGCAGACATCGATCACCGCTCCTGCCAGGTGACCGTCCTTCAACGCCGCGACCAGGTCGGCGTCGACCACCGCCGCCCCACGCCCGGCATTGATGAACAGCGCGCTGGGCTGGAAGCACTTGAACAGCGCCGCGTCATACAGGTCGTGGGTGGCCGGGGTGTCCGGCAGCAGATTGAGCACGTAGTCGACCTGGCCAACCAGGCGCGGCAGGCCGGCCAACGCGGCCACTTCGACGAACGGCGCCTGTTCGCGCGCGCTGCTGGCGACACCGTACAGGATCACGCCAAACGGCTGCAGGAACTCGGCCACCCGCTGGCCAATGTCGCCGGTGCCGACGATCAGCACCTTGCGCCCTTCCAGGGTCCGCCCCGGGCGGTCGTCCCAACGCCGTTCGACCTGGCTGACCAGGCGCGACAGCACCTCGCGCTCATGGCCAAGTATGTAGGTGAGCATGTACTCGGCCATGACCTGGCCAAAGATGCCCACGGCGCGGGTCAGGCGATAGTCACGCGGCAGGCCCTCGGCCAGCAATGGGGTAATGCCGGCCCAGGTGGATTGCATCCAGTCCGGCTTGTGGCCCTGGCGCAACAGGCTGGCCAGCAGGTCCGGCTGGCCCAGCCATACCGGGCACTGTGGTGCCTGGCGGGCCAGTTCGGCGGAGTCGCCGCTGGTCAGCACTTGCAGTTCAGGCGCGGCGGCACGCAGGATTTCGGCGTATCGAGCATGATCATGCTCAGCAATCAGTACGCGCATGATCAGGCCGGGTCGTTACGGCGCAGCAACTCTTCGGGCAGGTGCTCGATGTAGTCGTCTTCGGGGGGCGGCATTTGCAGGTGGTAGCCCTGGGTGTCGAGGTTCTCCAGCACCTTGGCGATGTCTTCGCGGGCCAGTTTGCGCTCGGGGGTCAGCACCAGGTCAAAGGCGTGCATGGGGGTACCGAAGAACGGCAGCAGGCCTTCGGGCACGCGCTGCAGGCCATCGGCCTTGAGCACGTACAGGTACATTTCGTTCTTGCGTGGGCTCTTGTAGATCGAGCAAATGCGTTTCATCGGGTCTCTCCGGCGCCTGCCAGGCTATCCAGCAGGGCCTGGCCCATGCGCTCACGGCGCCAGCCGCGCAGCGAATCGGGCAGTTGATAGGGGCCATTGGGATAGCCGCTCTTGAGCAGCGCTTCCAGGGTTTTCTTGCGCAGCATCAGCTCGGGGGCGATGCCCAGCCGCTCGCCTTCGGCCTGGCCGATGGCACGCAACTGCTTGAGGATGCCGGCGGCCTCGATCGGTAGCGGCTCGGGCAAGGCTGGTGGCCACTGCTCGGGTGGCAGGCTGGCGGCACGCTTGATCAGCTGGACCAGGAACTCACCGTCCTGGCGAATGGTGCGCGGGTGCATCTCGTCGATCTTGGCCAGCGCCGACAGGTTGCTCGGCTGGCTCTTGGCCATCGGCCACAGCGAGTGCTCCTTGAGGATGCGGTTGCGCGGCACATCGCGGTTGCGCGCTTCGCGCTCACGCCAGGCGCACAGCTCACGCAGCACCGCCAGTTGCTGGGGGGCCAGCTTCCAGGCCAGCTTGACGTCGCGGTACAGGCTCTCTGGCTCGACTTCGCGGCGCAGCTGGGCGACCAACTCGGCGCCGTCTTCCAGCACCCAGGCGTACTTGTCCTCGGACAGGCGTGGGCGCAACACACTGAACAGCTCGGCCAGGTGCACGGCATCCTCGGCGGCATAGCTGACCTGGGTCTCGGAAAGTGGACGCTGCAGCCAGTCGGAGCGGGTTTCGCCCTTGGGCAGCTCGATGCCCAGCACGTCCTGCACCAGGCGCGAATAGCCCATGGAGAAGCCCAGGTTCAGGTAGCCGGCTGCCAGCTGCGTGTCGAACAGCGGCTGGGGCAGCTTGCCGGTCAGGCGCAGCAGCACTTCGAGGTCTTCGCTGCAGGCGTGCAGCACCTTGACCACACTGCTGTCTTCGAGCAGCTCGGCCAAAGGTTGCCAGTTGCCGATCTGCAGCGGGTCGATCAGGAAGGCACGCTGGCCGTCGCCGATCTGGATCAGCCCGGCCTTGGGGTAGAAGGTGTCGACCCGCATGAATTCGGTGTCGACGGCGACGAAGGGCAGTTCGTGCCAGTTCCGGCAGTGTTCGGCCAGGCTCTGGTCGTCACGGATCCAGTGTATTTCGATGGCCACGAGGCTCTCCCACTAACATTGGCGCGCAGTATATACGGCGCGGGCACTGCTGGTGAAACCCGGGCCATCCTTGATATCGATCAGTGGTGCTGTTGTGCATACTCAGAAGATCGCGCGATCACTGTTGGAGCGGGCAAGCCCGCGAAGCAGGCACCACGGTGGATGGCACGGGCTTCGCCCGTGTTCGCGGGCACGCCCGCTCCCACAGGGCCGCAGCCACCACACCGATCACTGCTTGGCCGCCAGCCATGGCCGACAGCTGGCGAACAGGTCCAGCGACTGCTGGTAGACCTCGGTGTGCACCTGCAACAGGCCAAGCATCGAGTGGAACAGGTTGTCCTGCGACAACGGGGCGTCGCTGAGCTTGGCCAGGCAGTCGGTATCGATGCCGAAGTCGTCCTTGTAGCTGTCGGAAAACCAGGTCAGCAGCGGCACGTGCTTTTGCTGCTCGGGTGCGATGGCGTAAGGCGTGCCGTGCAGGAACAGGTTGTATTCACCCAGCGACTCGCCGTGGTCGGACAGGTAGATCATCGCCGTGTCGACCTTGTCCTGCTTGCTGCGCAGGGTGTCGATGAGCGCGGCCAGCACCTTGTCGGTATAGGCCAGGGTGTTGTCGTAGCCGTTGACGATTTCCTGCTCGCTGCACTGGTCCAGGGCATTGCTCTGGCACACCGGGGCAAAGCGCTGGTCGCCAGCCGGGTAGCGTTTGAAGTATTCCGGGCCATGGCTGCCCATCTGGTGCAGCACCAGCACGGTGTCCTTGTCGAGGTTGTCGATCAGCTCGCCCAGGCCCTGCAGCAGGATCTGGTCATGACACTCACCGTCCGCGCACAGCTGCGGGTCCTTGAGGTTGCTGACATCGACGAACTGCACGCGATCACAGGTGCCCTTGCAGCCCGACTGATTGTCGCGCCATTGCACCGCCAGGCCGGCACGCTGGAGGATGTCCAGCAACCCTTCGCGGTTCTTCGCCACGCGGGCATCGTAGTCCTTGCGCTGCATGCCGGAGAACATGCACGGCACCGAGACGGCGGTTTCCGTGCCGCAGGAGTGTACATCGGAGAACGCCAGCAGGCCCTGCTCGCGGGCAAGGTTCGGCGTGGTGTCACGGTCATAGCCGAGCACCCCGAAATGGTCTGCCCGCGCACTTTCGCCCACCACCAGCACCGTCAGCGACTTGCGCTCATGTTTTTGCCAGGCGGCATCGCGCCTGGCATCTTCGCCGTAATGCTGGAAGGGCTGCGCAGCGGCACCGAGGCGCTCGCTGACATAACCAAAGGAAGCCCCGACGATATTGCTGGGGGTGAGCATCAGGCGCAGTTCGTGGTGATTGCGAAACAGCGACGACAGGCCCTGGTAGTTGACCAGTGCCACCGAACCCAGGGCGACCACGCAGGCGCCGCCGACCACCAGCTTGCCGAACAGCTCGCGGTGCCAGGCACGGTAGGCGATCGGCGCCTTCCACACCAGGATCGACGGCAGCACACCCAGGCCGAGGATATACAAGGCAAATTTCAGCGAGAGCAAGTCGCGCACTTCCGCCACATTGGTCTCGGCAATATTGCGGAACATGCCCGCATCAATAAGTACGCCGTACTGGTTCATGAAGTAGGCAACACCGGCGCCACTCAGGAACAACACAATGAGTACCGGCTTCAATATAAAGCGGAACGCCAACAGCGTCAGGATCAGGTTGAACGCGAACAGCATCATCACGGCGAATGCCAGACCCAGCCATAGCCCAGGCAAGCCGGGCGGAACGACCTGTTCGAGGTGATGCCAGAGGAAGAAGTTGAAGCCGATCAGCAGGTAAAGGCTGGCCAGCAGCGTGACCCATTCAGTCCGCAGGGATTTGAAGTTCGGCATCAGTGTTCGCATTCAAGGGTAAGGACCAGCCCGAGGGCCTGGGCGGCACCGCGGAAACTTGGCCGAACTCTAGAAAGCACACCATCAATTTTTTGTGAAAAAGACGCCAACAAATCCGTTAGCCAGCGCCTTGTACATTAAAAGAAGTTCATGAAGCCGCGGTTCAACCTGGCAGGCGCAGCTTGGCGTAAGGTTCCCGATCGATGTCCAGCACTTCCACGCACAGCTGGATATCCAGCCCGGGCTGCTCGGGAATGGCTTCGCGCAGCACTTCCAGCAGGCTGCTGGAGAGCAGAGCCTTCACCTCGGGGGAACGCCCGCCGAGAATCGCCAGGCGCACATGGGCGAAGGCCCGCTCGCCTGGCGAGGTGCCCACCCGGAAGTGCCGGAAGGCTTCGGCACGGCTCTTGATATCCGCCTCGTCGGCGAACTGGCCACTGCCGACCAGGGCGTGGTTCAGGCGCAGCAGCAGCACGTCGACGTTGAGCTCGCGCAGGTTGTCGCTGTATTCCAGGTTCAGGTGAGGCATGGCGCAGGTTCCGGGTCGCGGGGAGATGCGACAGCCTACCCCAGTCCCCTACCTGCGCAAAGCCGACTATCCTCAAAGGTCAGGACCATTCGCCAACCCCGACAGAGGTGAAGAAATGCCAGTTCCGCATGATCTGCTCGCTGACCTGCACGTTACCGCTGATGCATTCCAGGCGCTCATCGACAAGGACCAGACGCTGCACGCACTGCACAAGGAATACAACGCCAAGGACAAGGAGGTGCTGGCCGCCGAAGGCAACGGTACCAACGACGAGGCCGTCAACCGCTTGCGCAAGGAGCGGTTGCTGATCAAGGACAAGATCGAACGGATCATTCATCCGCCCAAATCCTGACTGAAACCCATTGAATTCACCGACCCTGTCGCCGGCAAGCCGGCGATAGGGCCAGCAGCCATCAGCTGGTAACCAGCGCTTTCAACGCCCCATCCAAGTCCTCGACCAGGTCGCGGTAATCCTCGATCCCCACCGACAACCGCAGCAGGTTCTCGCTGATCCCCATCACGCCCTTCTGCTCCGGGCTCAGCGAGCAGTGCGACATGCTCCAGGAGTGGTTGATCATGCTTTCCACCCCACCCAGCGAGTCGGCCAGCACGAAGATCTGCAGCGCCTCCACCAACCGGTTGAGCGCCGCGCGGTCGCCCTTGACCTTCATTGCCACTACTGCCCCGCCACTGCGCATCTGCCGCTTGCACAGCTCATGCTGCGGGTGGCTTTCCAGCCCTGGGTAATACACTTGCTCCACCTGCGCGTGGCTTTCGAGGAAGCGCGCCACCTGCAGGGCGTTGGCACACTGGCGCTCCATGCGCACATCCAGCGTCTTCAGCCCGCGCAGGGCCAGGTAGCAGTCGAACGGCCCCTGCACGCCGCCAATGGCCATGCTGATCCGGCGCAGGCGCGCCAGCAGTGCATCATTGGCGGCTACCACCACGCCACCGGTCAGGTCGGAATGGCCGCCGATGTACTTGCTGGCCGAGTGCATGACCAGGTCCACGCCCAAGGTGATGGGGCGCTGGTTCCACGGCGAACAGAAGGTGTTGTCGATGCAGGTGAGGATGCCCCGCGCCTTGGCCAGGTCGCACACCGCCTTGATGTCGACCAGGTGCAGCAACGGGTTGGTCGGCGATTCGATCCAGATCAGCTGGGTTTCCGGGCGGATGGCAGCGGCCACGGCCTCGAGGTCGTTGAGGTCGACGTAGGTGGTGGTCAGGCCCGAACTGCGGCTACGGTAGTCTTCGAGAATACGGAAGGTGCCGCCGTAGACGCCATTCATCACCACCACGTGAGCGTCTTTCGGCAACAACTCCAGCACGGTGGCAGTGGCGTTCACACCCGAGGCACAGGCCACCGCGCCTACGCCTTCTTCAAGGGCGGCGACACAGGTTTCGTAGGCATGCCGGGTGGGGTTGCCAACCCGGCTGTAGGAGTATTCCGGCTTGTCATCCAGGCTGCGTTTGGTGAACGAGCTGGCGGTGACGATCGCCGGGAAAATGGCATTGTCAGCGACGCTGAACTGCTCGCCAGCATGAATGGTACGGGTGGCGAAGTTACGCGGCTTGTCGGACATGGTCAGGCCCATTGGCAGAGTGAAAGTTGCCACTATCGCACAACCCAAATCGTCTGGCCTTGGGGTAATCTGTGAAATATTTTTCTGCACGGCCCGCACGCGACATGGACAGCTTCGACCAGCACATTCTCACCCTGCTTCAGCGCGACGCCGCGATCTCGCTCAAGGACCTGGCCGAGGCCGTCAACCTCTCTACCACGCCCTGCTGGAAGCGGGTCAAGCGCCTGGAAGAAGAAGGCTACATCATCGGCCGGGTCGCCTTGCTCGACCCCGAACGGCTGGGGCTGGGCCTGACGGTATTTGTCCAGCTCAAGACCCAGCGCCACGACAGCGCCTGGCTGGAACAGTTTGCCGCGACCGTGACCGGGTTCGAGGAAGTGATGGAGTGCTATCGCATGTCCGGCGACTGGGACTACATGCTGCGGGTGGTGGTGGGTGATATCGCTGCGTACGACCGCTTCTATAAAAAGCTCATCACCCGCACCGATGGGCTTTCCAACATCACCTCCAGTTTTGCCATGGAGCAGATGAAGTACACCACGGCGTACCCGGTATCTCGGTAATGGGGGCTGCTGTGCAGCCCTCTCCTGCAAACGCCCCGTTCAGCTTGCAGTGTTGAGCGCCGCAATCCGGTTGCCGGCCTTGGCTCTCTCGACCTTGATCGCCACGAATTTCGAAGTCGGCGTATAGGTCCCCTCGCCATAGCTATCCAGCGGCACCAGCGGGTTGGTCTCCGGGTAATAGGCCGCCGCCTGCCCTTGCGGCACGTCGTACGCCACCAGGCGGAAGCCCGACACCCGCCGCTCCACACCATCCTCCCACAGCGACACCAGGTCCACATGCTCGCCCGGTTCAAAACCCATCCGACGGATGTCGACCTCGTTGACGAATACCACTTCACGCAAGCCAAACACCCCGCGATAACGGTCGTCCAGGCCATACAGGGTGGTGTTGTACTGGTCGTGCGAGCGCAGCGTCTGCAAGATCAGGTCGGGCTTGTCACCGCGCGCCAGCACCTTGGCATTCACCAGTTGCGCCGGCAACAACTGCGGGCTGAAGCGCGCCTTGCCGGTGGCCGTGCGCCATTTGCGCTCGGCGGCATGGTTGCCCAGGTGGAAGCCGCCCGGGTGCTGCAGACGCTCGTTGAAATCGCTGAAGCCAGGGATTACATCGGCGATCATGCTGCGGATACGGCTGTAATCGGCAACCGCGTATTCCCAGTCGATCGGCTGCTTGCCCAAGGTCGCCTGGGCCATGCCAGCGATGATCCACGGCTCCGAACGCAGGTGTGGCGAGCGCGGGCGCAGCTGGCCGTGGGAAAGGTGCACCATGCTGAACGTGTCCTCCACGGTCACGCCTTGCGGCCCGCTGGCCTGCAGGTCGATTTCGGTACGGCCCAGGCATGGCAGGATCAGGGCATCGCGGCCAGTGACCAGGTGCGAGCGGTTGAGCTTGGTGGAAATCTGCACGGTCAGCGCGCAGTTGCGCAGTGCCGCATGGGTGCGCGGCGTGTCCGGCGTGGCCTGGGCAAAGTTGCCGCCCAGGCCGATGAACACCTTGGCCCGCCCTTCTTCCATGGCCTTGATCGCCAGCACCGCATTGTGCCCATGGGCGCGCGGCACGCGGAAGCGGAAGCGCTTTTCCAGGGCGTCGAGTAGCGCCGGCCTGGGTTTTTCGTCGATGCCCATGGTGCGGTCGCCCTGCACGTTGCTGTGGCCACGTACCGGCGACAGGCCGGCACCGGGCTTGCCAACGTTGCCACGCAGCAGTTGCAGGTTGACGATTTCCTGTACGGTCGCCACTGAGTGGCGATGCTGGGTAACGCCCATGGCCCAGCACATGATTACCCGCTCGGCCTTGCGGTACATGCGCGCAGCCAGCTCGATCTCGGCCTGGGTCAGCCCCGACTGCTCGACGATGTGCGCCCAAGGCGTGGCGTCCAGGATGTTCAGGTAGGCGTCGATGCCACTGGTGTGCTCGGCAATGAAGGCATGGTCGAACACCGCCGGTTCGCCGTTGGCCTGGGCTTCGCGCTCCCATTGCAGCAAGTACTTGGCCATGCCGCGCAACACCGCCATGTCGCCGCCCAGGGCTGGGCGGAAGTAGGCGGTATTGGTCGGTTCGGAGCCATTGCTAAGCATCTCGAATGGGTGTTGCGGGTGCTGGAAGCGCTCCAGGCCGCGCTCTTTCAGCGGGTTGAAGCAGACCACCTGGGCCCCGCGCTTGACCGCTTCACGCAACGGTTCGAGCATGCGCGGGTGGTTGGTGCCGGGGTTCTGGCCAATGACGAAGATGGCATCGGCCAGTTCCAGGTCGTGGAACACCACCGTGCCCTTGCCCACGCCGAGGGTTTCCGCCATGCCTACGCCACTGGCTTCGTGGCACATGTTCGAGCAGTCGGGGAAGTTGTTGGTGCCGTAGGCACGCACGAACAGCTGGTAGAGGAACGCCGCCTCGTTGCTGGCCCGCCCCGAGGTGTAGAACTCGGCCTGGTCGGGCGAGCCGAGCGCGCGCAAGTGTTGGGCGACCAGGGCGAATGCCTCTTCCCAGCTGGTTTCAACGTAGTGGTCGGTGGCCGCGTCGTAGCGCATCGGGTGGGTCAGCCGGCCCTGGTATTCCAGCCAGTAGTCGCTCTGCGCGGCCAGTGCGCTGACGCTGTACCTGGCGAAGAACGCCGGATCTACCGAGCGGCCGGTGGCCTCCCAGTTGACTGCCTTGGCGCCGTTTTCGCAGAACTTGACCATGTCGTTTTCCGGCGACTCGCCCCAGGCGCAGCCGGGGCAGTCGAAGCCGCCGTTCTGGTTGGTCTTGAGCATGGCGCGCAGGTTCTTGAAGGCATTGTCACTGCCCAGCCAGCTTTTGGTCACGCTCTTGAGCGCCCCCCAGCCGGCGGCGGCGCCCTTGTAGTCGCGGATATGTCGGTCCTGGCTCATGCGCTGAATCCTCACGCTTCGATGCTTTTTTTCAGCCTATGGAGCGCGGGGTAGAGCCGTCCAATCGAAAGATCTTACGGCGTGATAAGCGCTTTCGATCATGCGCCGGGAGTAATGATAGAAGCGGTCGATCAAATGGTCGGGCAAAGCAATTTGACGGCCTTGCCCCCAGGTTATAGCTTGGAGTTCAGTCCCAACCCATTCGAGCGCGAACGTGGAACAGAACAGCCGGGCCCTGATCGACGGCTTCAACCGGAAAATCGACTACCTGCGGATGTCGGTCACCGATCGCTGCGACTTCCGCTGTGTGTACTGCATGGCCGAAGACATGCAGTTTCTGCCACGTCAGCAGATCCTCAGCCTCGAAGAGCTGTTCGCGGTGGCCGAGCGCTTCGTCGCCCTCGGCACCCGCAAGATCCGCCTGACCGGTGGCGAGCCGCTGGTGCGCCAGGGCATCGTCGACCTGTGCGGGCGCATTGCCGCCCTGCCCGGTTTGCGCGAGTTGTGCCTGACCAGCAATGGCTCGCAACTCGGGCGCCTGGCCCAGCCGCTGTTCGACGCCGGCGTGACGCGCCTGAACATCAGCCTCGACAGCCTCGATGCCGAGCGCTTCAGGCAACTGACCCGTACCGGTGACCTGCACCAGGTGATTGCCGGTATCGACGCCGCGCGCCACGCCGGTTTCCAGCGCACCAAGCTCAACTGCGTGGTGCTCAAGGGCCGCAACGACCACGAACTGGTCGACCTGGTGCGCTTTGCCATCGACCGCGAGCTGGACATCACCTTCATCGAGGAGATGCCGCTGGGCGTGATCGACGAGCATGAGCGCGGCGAGTCGTTCTGCTCCAGCGACGAGGTGCGCGCACGCCTGGCCGAGCACTTCACCCTGGTCGAGTCGACCGAATCGTCGCAAGGCCCGGCGCGCTACTGGCGCCTGGCTGAGGCCAGCAACACCCGCATCGGTTTCATTTCGCCGCACAGCCACAACTTCTGCGCTACCTGCAACCGCGTGCGCCTCACCGTCGAGGGCCGCCTGTTGCTGTGCCTGGGCAACGAACATTCGGTCGACCTCAAGCAGGTGCTGCGCGCCCACCCGGGCGACACCGAACGCCTGGAACAGGCCATTCGCGACTCGCTGCACCTCAAACCCTACCGCCATCACTTCGAAGTCGGTGGCGACGTGCAGATCCTGCGCTTCATGAACATGACCGGCGGCTAGGCCGCCGTCTCTGGATTGCCATGATCGTCCACCCCGCTCCTGATGTGCTGCGTGTGCTGTTCACCCTCAAGGGCTCGATCGTCAAGCGCATTGCCCTGCGCTGCCTGATGATCACCTTGCTGGCCGCGCTGATCGTGCTGGTCGAGCGGCATTTCCCGGCGTTTTTCTATCCGGTCAGCGCCACCCCGTTCACTTTGCTCGGCCTGTCGCTGTCGATTTTCATGAGTTTTCGCAACAACGCCTGCTACGACCGTTGGTGGGAAGGGCGCAAGGCCTGGGGCAAGCTGATCATCGAAACCCGCTCGTTCGTGCGCGAGAGCCAGGTCATGGCCGACCCGGCCCTGCGCGCCGAGCTGTTGCGCAACCTGTGCGGCTTTGCCCATGCGCTGAACGCGCACCTGCGCAACGAGGACGAACTGGCGGCTGCCCGGCCCTGGCTGGCCCGCCCCGAAGCGCTGGGCGCGCACAATGTGTGCGACGCCATCCTGCGCGAAGTGGGCGGGCACTGCTCGCGGCTGGCAACACAGCAGCAGATCAGTGACTGGCGCTACAGTCTGCTGGAGCAGCGCCTGGTAGGCCTGACCGAAGTGCAGGCCACCTGCGAGCGGATCAAGGGCACGCCGTTGCCGTTCCCCTACACGCTGCTGCTGCATCGCACCATCTACATCTTCTGCCTGTTGCTGCCGTTTGCCCTGGCCGAACCACTGGGCTGGCTGGCGCCATTGTTCACCACCATCGTGGGGTACACCTTTTTCGGGCTGGATGCGATTGGCAACGAGCTGGAAGACCCGTTCGGGCGGGATGAAAACGACTTGCCCACCGATGCCATGGTGCGCACCGTGGAGCGCGATGTACTGGCCGGCTTGGGCGAACAACAGCTGCCGCCGGCGTTGTTGCCGGTGGGCCATGTATTGAGCTGACAGAATGCCGTGGCCTGTGCCGGCCCTTTCGCGGGTTAAACCCGCTCCCACAGGGCCCTCACAGGTTTCGAACCCTGCACGGTACCTGTGGGAGCGGGTTTACCCGCGAAGAGGCCGGTACAGGAGAAAACTCAGCCCCGGCTGGCGCAGGCCTCGATCGGCAGCAGGTGCTTGACGAAGTTGCACGGCCGGTGCCGCGCATCCAGCTGCTCCGCCAGGATCCCTTCCCACGCCGTCCGGCAAGCCCCGGTGGAGCCTGGCAGGCAACAGACCAGGGTGCGGTTGGCCAGCCCCGCGAACGCGCGGCTCTGCACGGTCGAGGTGCCGATATCCAGGATCGACAAGGCCCGGAACAACTCGCCAAACCCGTCGATGCGCTTGTCCAGCAGGCACTCGACCGCCTCCGGGGTGCTGTCGCGCCCGGTAAAACCGGTACCACCGGTGACCAGCACCACCTGCACCTGGTCGTCGGCAATCCAGGTCGCGACCTGGGCGCGGATCCTGTACAGGTCGTCCTTGAGCAGCGCCCGTGCCACCAGGCGGTGGCCAACCTCCACCGAACGGCTGGCCAGCAGCTCGCCGGAGGTGTCGTTGGCATAGGTACGGGTGTCGCTGACAGTCAGCACGGCGATGTTGAGCGGTACGAAGACCGCGTCGGCTTGGACGCGCACGGCGAAGCTCCTTCAGTGGCATTGCAGCCACGCTAGAGGCATGGCCCAGGGGCGTCCAATCGATATGCCGTACCGGCTGATCGATGACATCTATCGCAGACGTGGGTTAAGGTCTGCACAACCGGATACCAGGCACGTTCATGGACATCAAGCAGCTCAAGTTCCTCATCGCTCTCGACCAGACCCGCCACTTCGGCCAGGCCGCGGCGTTGTGCCATATTACCCAGCCGACGCTGTCCATGCGCCTGCGCAACCTGGAGGACGAACTGGACCTGGTGCTGGTCAAGCGCGGCCAGCGTTTCGAAGGCTTTACCGAAGCCGGCGAGCGCATTCTGGCCTGGGCCCGCACCCTGCTTGCCGCCCACGACGGCCTGCAGGCCGAGGCCGCCAGCTGCCGTGGCCAGGTGGTCGGCAGCCTGCGCCTGGGCACAGTACCGCTGGCCAGCTTCAACCCTATGCACCTGCTGCTGCCGCTGCGTGAAAAATACCCCGAGCTGCACTTCCAGCTCAGCTCGCTGAGCTCGGAGCAGGTTATCGACGGGCTCAGCCGCAACCAGCTCGACCTGGGTATCTGCTACCTGGACCAGGTCAACACCAGCTTCTTCGAAGTGATCGAACTGGGCACCACCACCATGGGCCTGTTGCACGATACCCGGCATTTCCAGTTCGCCAGCGACAGCCTGCGCTGGGACGAACTCGGCGGCATACCGCTGGGCCTGTTGAGCAAGGGCATGCACTACCGCCAGTCGCTGGACCTGAGTTTCCGCAGCCGCGGCCTGGAGCCGAATGCGGTGCTGGAAAGCGACTCCAGCTTCCAGCTGATCCAGGCCATCAACACCGGCATGTGCTGCGCGGTCATGCCGCTGGACTGCGGCCTGGAAGACCTCAGCGAGCACCTGCGCATCCTGCCGGTGGCCGACGCCGCCATCCACAGCCCGGTAGGCCTGCTGCTGCGTCGCAGCGAGCCACGTTCGGCGATTGCCGAGCAGTGCTTTGATGAGGCGCGGGCGTTGTTTCAACGCGGCTGACTGCTGGTTGCCTGCCGATACTGCCGCGGCGTGAAGCCGGTCAGCTGCTTGAACTGGCGGCTGAAGGCGCTGTGGTCGGTATAGCCGCAGCGCATGGCCACTTCGGTGATCGGCAGGTCCGAGTGCAACAGGCGATGGGCCTGTTCCAGGCGGGCCTTGTGGATCATCTGCCGTGGCGTGAGGTGGAACACCCGCTTGCAGTAGCGCTCCAGCTGGGCCACGGAAATGCCGGCGATGCGGGTCAGCTCGCGCAGGCTGATCGGTTGGTGGAAGTGCTGGCGGATGTGCTCGTCCACCGCCGCCAGGCGCTGGTAGGCCGGGTGGGTGTCGGCCGCTGACTGCAAGTCGACCGAGATGCCGACCAGGCCGATGATCTCCCCGGCCTGGTTGTACAGCGGGCGCTTGTGGGTCAGGCACCAGCCGGGCTCGCGGCTGCCGTACAGGTGCAGTTCCAGCTGGTCTTCCAGCACCAGGCCTTCCTTGAGTACACGCCGATCCTGCTCGGTATAGCCAGGGCCCAGCTGTGCCGGGAACACTTCCGCGCTGGTCTTGCCCAGCAGCGGTTGCAGGCGCTTGAGCCCACAGCGCCGGACCAGGGTGTCGTTGGCCAGCACGTAGCGGGCAGCCGGGTCCTTGATGAAGATCGCGGCGTTGGGGATGGCGTCGAGGATCGGCAACAACAGCGCCACACCGGCCAGCAGGGCTTCGAGGTTGGCGGGGCGGTGCTGGTCGAGGGACTGGTACAGGGTTGTCAGGGCGGTGTTGGTCATCTGCTCTGTCTCGGTTTGCTGTGCCGGCCTGTTCGCGGGTAAACCCGCGAACAGGCCGGCACAGCAAGTAAATGTCTACAACCCTCATGCGGTATGGCTTACAGCCTATCCACCGCCCTCCCCTGCCACCACTGTTTTTTTGCAACTGTGCCGATTTCGTCATCCGTCCTGCAGAAAACCATCAAGAACCGTCGCCTTGATCGGTCCACTCTATGCCCCACGCAAGCCGCATCACGTGACATCAGAACTGCCTACCCAATAACCAACAAAAAGGCGCCCCCATGTCAGGCAAATTCAAGAAACAGTTGTCATTGCTGGACCTCACCTTCATCGGCCTAGGTGCCATCTTCGGCTCCGGCTGGCTGTTCGCCGCCAGCCACGTCTCGGCCATTGCCGGCCCGGCCGGCATCCTCTCGTGGTTCCTGGGCGGCTTTGCCGTGCTCTTGCTGGGCATCGTCTATTGCGAGCTGGGCGCCGCCCTGCCGCGCGCCGGTGGCGTGGTGCGCTACCCGGTGTACTCGCACGGCCCGCTGCTGGGCTACCTGATGGGCTTCATCACCCTGATTGCCTTTTCCAGCCTGATCGCCATCGAAGTGGTCGCCTCGCGCCAATACGCCGCCGCCTGGTTCCCCGGGCTGACCAAAGCCGGCTCCAGCGACCCGACCGTGCTCGGCTGGCTGGTGCAGTTCGCCCTGCTAGGGTTGTTCTTCTTCCTCAACTACCGCAGCGTGAAAACCTTCGCCAAGGCCAACAACCTGGTCAGCGTGTTCAAGTTCATCGTGCCGCTGCTGGTGATCGGCGTGCTGTTCACCTTCTTCAAGCCGGAAAACTTCGAGGTCCAGGGCTTTGCGCCGTTCGGCCTGTCCGGGGTGGAAATGGCGGTCTCGGCCGGTGGCATCATCTTCGCCTACCTGGGCCTGACACCGATCATTTCGGTCGCCAGCGAGGTGAAGAACCCACAGCGCACCATCCCGATCGCGCTGATCCTCTCGGTGCTGCTGTCGACCGCCATCTATGCCCTGCTGCAGCTGGCCTTCCTCGGCAGCGTGCCAACCGAAATGCTGGCCAACGGCTGGGCCAGCGTGAGCAAGGAACTGGCCCTGCCCTACCGTGACATCGCCCTGGCCCTGGGTGTCGGCTGGCTGGCCTACCTGGTGGTGGCCGACGCGGTAATCTCGCCCAGCGGCTGCGGCAATATCTACATGAACGCCACTCCGCGCGTGGTCTATGGCTGGGCGCAGACCGGCACCTTCTTCAAGTACTTCACCCGCATCGATGCCGAGTCCGGCATCCCGCGCCCGGCGCTGTGGCTGACCTTTGCCCTGTCGGTGTTCTGGACCCTGCCGTTCCCGTCCTGGGAAGCGCTGATCAACGTGGTTTCCGCGGCCCTGGTACTGAGCTACGCCGTGGCCCCGGTCAGCGTCGCCGCCCTGCGCCGCAATGCCCCCGACATGCCGCGCCCGTTCCGGGTCAAGGGCATGGGCGTGCTCGGCCCGCTGTCGTTCATCATCGCCGCGCTGATCGTGTACTGGTCCGGCTGGAACACCGTGTCGTGGCTGCTGGCCCTGCAGATCGTGATGTTCGTGCTGTATCTGCTGTGCAGCCGCTTCGTACCGACCCAGCACTTGTCGCTGGCCCGGCAGGTGCGCTCGTCGGCGTGGCTGATCGGCTTCTACGCGGTGACCATCCTCCTGTCCTGGCTGGGCAGCTTCGGCGGCCTGGGGGTACTCGGCCACCCGTTCGACACCGTGGCCGTGGCTGCCTGTGCCCTGGGCATCTACTACTGGGGCGCAGCCACTGGCGTGCCGGCCCACCTGGTGCGCCTGGAGGGCGAGGATGAAAGCGAAGCTGGCGTTGAAACCTACAGCAGCCGCCCCGCTGTCGCTTCCTGAATCTCTAGCCAATGGACAAGCCCATGAAACACATCCACGTCATCGACTCGCATACCGGCGGCGAACCGACCCGCCTGGTGATGAAAGGCTTCCCGGCACTGCATGGCCGCAGCATGGCCGAGCAACGCGACGAACTGCGCGAGCTGCACGACCCATGGCGCCGCGCCTGCCTGCTGGAACCGCGCGGCAACGATGTGCTGGTCGGCGCGCTGTACTGCCCTCCGACCTCGGCCGACGCCACCTGCGGGGTGATCTTCTTCAACAACGCCGGTTACCTGAACATGTGCGGCCACGGCACCATCGGCCTGGTCGCCTCGCTGCAGCACCTGGGCCTGATTGCCCCGGGCGAACACAAGATCGACACCCCGGTCGGCCAGGTCACTGCCACCCTGCATGACGACGGCGCCGTCACCGTCGGCAACGTGCCCGCCTACCGCTATCGCCAGCAGGTGGCGGTGGACGTGCCCGGGTACGGCGTGGTGCACGGCGACATCGCCTGGGGTGGCAACTGGTTCTTCCTGGTTTCCGAACACGGCCAGCGCATCGAGCTGGACAACCGCGAGGCACTGACCGACTACACCTGGGCCATGCTCAAGGCCCTCGAGGCCCAGGGCATCACCGGCGAGCACGGGGCGCCGATCGACCATGTCGAGCTGTTCGCCGATGACGCCAATGCCGACAGCCGCAACTTCGTGATGTGCCCCGGCAAGGCCTACGACCGCTCGCCCTGCGGCACCGGCACCAGCGCCAAGCTGGCCTGCCTGGCCGCCGACGGCAAGCTTGCTGAGGGCCAGACCTGGGTGCAGGCCAGCATTACTGGCAGCCAGTTCCACGCCCACTACCAGCGCGACGGCGAACGCATCCGCCCGTTCATCACCGGCCGCGCCTACATGACCGCCGACAGCACCTTGCTGATCGACGAACAGGACGCGTTCGCCTGGGGCATCTGAGCCCCGTTTTTTTCCCAGACTGAATACCGCCAGGAGCAACACCATGACCAGCAATATCTTCACCGGCACCATGCCCGCCCTGATGACCCCCTGCACCGCCGAGCGCAAGCCGGACTTCGACGCCCTGGTGCGCAAGGGCCGCGAACTGATCGACCTCGGCATGAGCGCCGTGGTGTACTGCGGCTCGATGGGCGACTGGCCGCTGCTGACCGAAGCCGAGCGCCAGGAAGGCGTGGCCCGCCTGGTCGCCGCCGGCATCCCGACGATCGTCGGCACTGGTGCGGTGAACACCCGCGAAGCCGTATCCCACGCCGCCCACGCGGCCAAGGTGGGCGCCGCCGGCCTGATGGTGATCCCGCGCGTGCTCAGCCGCGGGGCCTCGCTGATTGCCCAGAAGCACCACTTCTCGGCGATCCTCGCTGCCGCGCCGCAGCTGCCGGCGGTGATCTACAACAGCCCGTACTACGGTTTTGCCACCCGCGCCGACCTGTTCTTCGAACTGCGCCGCGAATTCCCCAACCTGATCGGCTTCAAGGAGTTCGGCGGTGGCGCCGACCTGCGCTACGCCGCCGAGCACATCACCTCCAAGGATGACGACGTCACCCTGATGGTCGGCGTCGACACCCAGGTGGTGCATGGCTTCGTCAATTGCAACGCCACTGGCGCCATCACCGGCATCGGCAACGCCCTGCCACGCGAAGTGCTGCACCTGGTGCGCCTGAGCAAGCAGGCGGCCAAGGGCGATGCCAAGGCCCGGCGCCTGGCGCGTGAGCTGGAAGCGGCACTGGCGGTGCTGTCGTCGTTCGACGAAGGCTGCGACCTGGTGCTGTATTACAAGCACCTGATGGTGCTGAACGGCGACCGCGAATACAGCCTGCACTTCAACGAGACCGATGCCCTGACCGACGCCCAGCGCAACTATGCCGAACAGCAGTACGCGCTGTTCCGCACCTGGTATGCCAGCTGGTCGGCCGAGCAGAACGTGGCCTGAGTAGCTGATTCAAGGCCGAACCGCAGCCCCTTGCAGGGGCGAGTTCACCCGCGAACACCGGCGCAGCCGGTGCCAGGCACCGAGTCGCCTGGTCGCGGGCAAACCCGCGTCTGCACTGCGGTATCCGGCGATACTCGAATATGATTCCCAAGGAGGCTCCATGTCCCTCACAGGCAACCTGCTGATCGGCCAGACGCCGGTAACCGGCAGCCGCGCAGCCATCCGTGCCATCGACCCGGCCAGCGGCCAGGCGCTGGAGCCGGCCTATCTCGGCGGCAGCGGCGAACACGTGGCCCTGGCTTGCGAACTGGCCTGGACCGCGTTCGATGCCTACCGCGAAACCTCGCTCGAACAACGGGCACAGTTCCTCGAAAGCATCGCCACGCAGATCGAAGCGCTGGGCGATGCGCTGATTGACCGCGCCGTGGCTGAAACCGGCCTGCCCGAGGCACGCATCCAGGGCGAACGTGGCCGCACCTGCACCCAGCTGCGCACTTTCGCCCGCGTGGTACGCGCCGGTGAATGGTTGGACGTACGGGTCGACAAGGCCCTGCCCGAGCGCCAGCCCCTGCCCCGTGCCGACCTGCGCCAACGCCAGATAGCCCTGGGGCCGGTGGCGGTGTTCGGCGCCAGCAATTTCCCCCTGGCCTTCTCGGTAGCCGGCGGCGATACCGCCTCGGCCCTGGCCGCCGGCTGCCCGGTGGTGGTCAAGGCCCATGGCGCGCACCCGGGCACCAGCGAGCTGGTCGGCCAGGCGGTGGCCCGCGCGGTGCAGCAGTGCGGCCTGCCAGCCGGCGTGTTTTCACTGTTGTACGGCTCCGGTCGGGAAGTGGGCATCGCCCTGGTCAGCGACCCGCGGATCAAGGCAGTTGGCTTTACCGGCTCGCGCAGCGGTGGCATCGCGCTGTGCCAGGCCGCGCAGGCGCGCCCGGAACCGATCCCGGTATACGCCGAAATGAGCTCGATCAACCCGGTGTTCCTGTTCGACGCCGCCCTGCAGGCGCGCGCCGAGGTGCTGGCGCAAGGCTTCGTCGCCTCGCTGACCCAGGGCGCCGGCCAGTTCTGCACCAACCCGGGCCTGGTGATCGCCCGCCAGGGGCCGGCATTGCAACGCTTCATCACAGCTGCTGGCGAGCAGCTTGCCCAGGTTACTGCGCAAACCATGCTTACCCCCGGCATCTTCGCTGCCTACCAGGCCGGCGTCGCTGCCCTGGCGGCCAACGCCAATGCCCAAGTCGCCGCCACTGGCCAGGCCGGGCGAGGCCCCAACCAGTGCCAGGCGCAGTTGTTCGTCACCCAGGCCGAAGCGTTCCTCGCCGACCCGGCGTTGCAGGCCGAAGTGTTCGGCGCCGCATCGTTGGTGGTGGCTTGTGCCAGCGACGACCAGGTCCGCCTGGTTGCCGAGCACCTGGAAGGCCAGCTGACCGCCACCCTGCACCTGGACGATGGCGACATCGACAGCGCCCGCAAACTGTTGCCAACTCTCGAGCGCAAGGCCGGGCGCCTGTTGGTCAATGGCTGGCCGACCGGCGTCGAGGTGTGCGATGCGATGGTTCACGGCGGGCCCTTCCCGGCCACCTCCGATGCCCGCAGCACCTCGGTGGGCACGGCAGCGATCCTGCGCTTCCTGCGCCCGGTGTGCTACCAGGACTTCCCTGATGCCCTGCTGCCGCAGGCGCTGAAGCAGGATAACCCGCTGCACTTGCGGCGCCTGCTCGACGGTAAACGGGAAAGCTGAGCATGCTCGATAACCGTGAAAGCGATATCGCCGTGGTCGGCGCCGGCATTGTCGGAGTCGCCTGCGCCCTGCAACTGGCCCGCCAAGGGCGCCGGGTCATGCTGATCGACCGCCAGGCACCCGGCCACGGCGCGTCCTACGGCAATGCCGGGCACCTGGCTACCGAGCAGGTGTTCCCGATTGCCGACCTGTCGATCCTCAAGCGCCTGCCACGCATGCTGCTGGACCCGATGGGCCCGCTGCGCCTGGACTGGAAGTACCTGCCCAGGGCCATGCCCTGGTTCACCCGGCTGCTGCTCAACCTGCGCCCGGCGCCGTACCAGCGCAGCGTGGCCGGTATCCGCCGGTTGAACGAAGGCAGCCTGGGCGCCTGGCAGCGGCTGCTGGGCTCGATCGGGCGCAGCGCGCTGTTCCGCGAAGATGGCTCGTTGCTGGTGTTCGAGCGGCCCGAATCGCGCGCGGCACTGGAGGCCCTGCGCGCGCGCATGCAACAGCAGGCGGTGGCGGTGGACTTCTGGTCGGCGCAAAGCCTGCGCGCAGCGGCCCCCCAGCTCAGTTCATCGCTGCTGGGCGGGCTGTTCTTTCCGCGTACCGGGCACTTCATCGACCCTTACCGGGTTGTGTGCGAGCTGTTCGAAGCAGCCAAGACCAGTGGCGTGCGTTTTGTCCAGGCGCAAGTCGAGGGTGGCCAGTTGCACAGCGGCGGGGTCAGCCTGGCCAGCGACCAGGGCGCACTCAGTGCGCGCCAGGTGTTGATCAGCTGTGGGGCGCATTCTGCCCGGCTGACCGGCGCGCTGACCGGCAAGCGCGTACCGCTGGATACCGAGCGCGGCTACCACCTGATGCTGCCGGGCGAGCAGCAGCGCTTGCCATTTGCGGTCACCTCCCTGGAGCGCAAGTTCATCATGACGCCCATGGCCGAGGGCTTGCGCCTGGCGGGCACAGTCGAGTTCGCCGGGCTGGAGGCACCCCCGAGCATGCAGCGGGCCTGGCAGTTGCACCGCTTGAGCAAGGGCTTGTTCCAGCGCGAGTTGAATGCCGAAGGGGCAACCCCGTGGATGGGTTTTCGGCCTTCGTTGCCAGACTCGTTGCCAGTGATCGACCGGGTATGCGATGGGCGGGTGCTGCTGGCGTTCGGGCACCAGCACCTGGGGCTGACCCAGGCGGCGCTGACGGCGGAATGGGTGGGGCGCTTGGCTGACAGGGACAGTGGGGCAGATATGGCGGCTTACCGGCTGGACAGGTTTTAGCCTGTGCTGGCCGCTTCGCGGGTAAACCCGCTCCCACAGGGATTGCACAAGCCTTGAGGGCAGTGGAGATCCTGTGGGAGCGGGTTTACCCGCGAATGGGCTGCAAAGCAGCCCCTTTATGCCTCAGCGATAACGCTCAAGCCAGTGCGCGTAAGGCGCAGGCAAGGTCCAGGAGGCTTTATCCACCCCGAGTTCCTTGGCCGCAAAGTAGGCCCAGTGCGGGTCGGCCAGATGCGCCCGCCCTACCGACACCAGGTCCAGCTGGTTGGCCTGCAGCGCCGCTTCCGCCAGTTGCGGCGTACCGAAGCCCCACGCCGACGTCACCGGCAGCTTCGCCTCACGGCGCACGCGCTCGGCAATCGGGCCCATGAACGCCGGGCCCCACGGAATGTGGGTCTCGGGAATGGTGAAGCCGACGCTCACGCTCAGCAGGTCGAGGCCGCCGGCCTTGAAGCGGCGCGCCAGCTCGATCGATTCTTCCAGGGTCTGCTCATCGCGGCCATCGTATTCCAGCACCCCGAAGCGCGCGGTCAGCGGCAGGTTCTCCGGCCACACTTCGCGCACTGCCGCCAGGGTTTCCAGAAGGAAGCGGCTGCGGTTGTCGAAACTGCCACCGTAGGCATCGGTGCGCTTGTTGGAATGTTCGGAGAAGAAGCTCTGCCCCAGGTAACCATGGGCAAAGTGCAGCTCGATCCACTCGAAACCGGCATCACGCGCACGCCGTGCAGCATCGACAAAGTCCTGCTTGACCCGGGCGATGTCGTCCAGGGTCATCTCACGTGGCACTTTCGGCAGGTGCGCGCCAAAGGCAATGGCAGACGGGGCGATGGTTTCCCAGCCGCGGGCGTCGTCGGCGGCAATGTGGTCGTCACCTTCCCACGGGCGGTTGGCGCTGGCCTTGCGCCCGGCGTGGGCAATCTGGATGCCCGGTACGGCACCGGCGGCCTTGATCGCCTGCACCACCGGCACGAAGGCCTGGGCGTGGGCATCGCTCCAGATACCAGCACAACCGGGGGTGATGCGCCCTTCCGGCGCCACCGCAGTGGCTTCGACCACCAGCAGGCCGGCACCGCCCCGGGCCAGGCTGGCCAGGTGCACATGGTGCCAATCGTTGATCATGCCGTCCTCGGCCATGTACTGACACATCGGCGGAATGGCGATGCGGTTGCGCAGGGTGACGTCCTTGAGGGTGTAGGGTTCGAACAAAGCGGACATGGTAATCTCCCGGGCTATGTAATTACGCTTGTTCGATTCTAATCGAACTATGGCAATTAATGATAGCCCCGTTATCATGATGCCCATGCGAGCCTATCAACATCCCAATTCCGAAGACCTGACCTTGGAACGCCTGCTCTATGCCCTGAGCGACCCGGTGCGCCTTGGCATCGTGCGCCACCTGGCGGGCGTGGCCGAAGCCAGCTGCGGCGAGCTGGACGGCGGCCGGCCGAAGTCGAGCATGTCCCACCACTTTCGCGTGCTGCGGGATGCGGGGCTGGTGCATACCCGCAATGTCGGCACCACCCACATGAATTCGCTGCGCAGCGAGATGCTGGCACAGCGCTTCCCCGGGCTGTTGGACTGCATCCTGCGCCAGTGCTGATTTTTCCTGTTCGGTCCTCTTCGCAGGCTTGCCGTGAAGAGGACCGAACAGGCAACAAAAAAGCCACGAGGTTTCCCCCGTGGCTTGTTTCACAACGCTGGCCGCTTACAGCGCCATGTCGTTCTCAGGCTTGCTTTCCGCCGGCTGGCTCGGTGCAACCGTGGTGCCGACGCTGGCGTCGATCACCGGTGGTTTCTCCAGTTGCAGCACTTCTGCGGTGTAGTTCCACTCTTTCTGCGTGGCCGCTGCCGAGTCGTTCAGCTTGGTGCCGTAGCTGGGCACGATCTGCTTGATCTTGGCCTGCCACTCAGGGGTAGCGACCTTCTCCTTGAACACGGTTTCCAGCACGTTCAGCATGATCGGCGCAGCGGTCGAAGCACCTGGCGAAGCGCCCAGCAGGCCGGCAATGGTGCGGTCTTCCGAGGCAACCACTTCGGTGCCCAGCTTCAGCACACCGCCCTTGTCTGCGTCACGCTTGATGATCTGCACGCGCTGGCCAGCCTGCCACAGCTTCCAGTCTTCCTTCTTGGCGTTCGGGAAGTAGGTGCGCAGGGCTTCGAAGCGGTCATCGTCAGACAGCATCAGCTGGCCAGCGAGGTACTCGACCAGCGGGTACTGGTCGATACCGACCTTGGTCATCGGCCACACGTTGTGCGGGGTGGTGGTGCTCAGCAGGTCCAGGTACGAGCCGTTCTTCAGGAACTTGGTCGAGAAGGTGGCGAATGGGCCAAACAGGATCACCCGCTTGCCGTCCAGCACACGGGTGTCCAGGTGCGGTACCGACATGGGTGGCGCGCCGGTCGAGGCGATGCCGTAGGCCTTGGCCATGTGCTGCATGGCGATGGTCGGGTTCTCGGTCACCAGGAACGAGCCTCCCACCGGGAAGCCTGCATATTCCTTGGCTTCAGGAATGCCCGACTTCTGCAGCAGCTTGAGTGCGCCACCGCCGGCACCGATGAACAGGAACTTGGCGTCGGTGGCCGACTCGGTACCGTCCTTCAGGTTCTTGTACTCGACGTGCCAGGAGCCGTCCTTGTTGCGGGTGATGTCCTGCACTTCGCTGGACAGCTTCAGGTCGAAGTTGTCCTGGGTTTTCAGGTGGCCGACGAACTGGCGGGTGATCTCGCCGAAGTTGACGTCGGTGCCGATCGGCGTCCAGGTCACGGCCAGCTTCTGGTTCGGGTCGCGGCCTTCCATCATCAGCGGCACCCACTTGGCGATCTGCGCGTGATCCTCGGAGTACTGCATCGGGCGGAACAGCGGGCTGGCCTGCAGCGCGTCGTAACGCTTCTTGAGGAACTTGATGTTGTCATCGCCCCATACGAAGCTCATGTGCGGGGTGGTGTTGATGAACGAGTGCGGGTTCTTCAGCACGCCCTGGCGCACTTGCCAGGCCCAGAACTGGCGGGAGATCTGGAAGGCTTCGTTGATTTCGATGGCCTTGCTGATGTTGACGTTGCCGTCCTTGTCTTCCGGGGTGTAGTTCAGCTCGGCCAGCGCGGAGTGGCCGGTACCGGCGTTGTTCCAGCCGTTGGAGCTTTCTTCGGCCACGCCGTCCAGGCGCTCGACCATTTCCATCGACCAGCTTGGCTCCAGCTCGTGCAGCCACACGGCCAGGGTGGAGCTCATGATGCCGCCGCCGACCAGCAGCACGTCTACTTTCTTGGTTTCTGCGGCGTACGCGTGCATGCAGCTTGCAGCGACTGCCAGGCCCAGCAAGGTCTTGCCAGCTTTCTTGAACATTGATCAATTCCAGTCAGGAGAACGGAGGGCGGGCCTGTGGCTGGCCCAGGTGACGCGTGTTCTTCAGCGCAGGCTTGTTGTGTTCATTATTCAGCAGCCAGAGAACCAGAAAACGACCCGGCCTTTTGTCGAATTGACCGACAGCGCTGAATCGTTTTTCTGGATTGTAACCGAATTGCCAGCACAAACAAATTGCCGCCCGGCGCGTCAACGCGGCGGGTTGCCCCAGTGACGGATTGCCGCGCCGGAAAACAAAAACCCCCGGCCATGTGCATGACCGGGGGCCTTGGATCACGCCGCAAGCGTCGCGATCAGGGTACCGCCAAGATTACTGCTGCTGAGGCAGTTTATCGATCGGGCCGCAGCCACCGATGATCTTGGAGATGGAAACCGAAGGGTGGAACAGGTAGTCGTAGCTGCAGTTTTTCGGCTGGTTGTAAACCTGGCCAGTGCAACCCGACAGCAGGGCAACACCCGAAACGACAGCAACGGCTACGGTAGCCTTGAACAGCTTTTTCATACTAAATCCTTTATATGAATCATCTTCGGCCATCATTCTGATGGCGCGCGGATCATACAGAACCCGAGCATTGGATCCAAGTCGCAATGTGCACTGTTGTAGGAGCGGCCTTGTGCCGCGATGGGCCGCCAAGCGGCCCCTGCCCTACAACTGAAGCTCAGAATAATCCCCTTCCATGTAGGCAATTTCCCAAACATACTGCCAAACCGCTCAAACTGTTGCGACGGATTAAGTCGCCCTCTAGTCTCGGCTTGTCGTTGCGAATTCAACGACCGGCTTTGACAGGCCGACAATTTCCCGCACACGTGCACTGTTTATGGCGGCTGTACGTGGGGCACCTCGTGTGCGCCGAGTTACTCCGGGATCCTCGGTCTGTCAACCCATGTACAGCTGCCACCCTCTTGTTTGACAGCAAGTTCGCGGCGGCTCCAATGATCCTGGAGATGTGTATGCGCAAGATGGTCCCCGATCCACCCCACTCCCTCGACTCCACCCAGGCGCTGCAAGACACCCTGGTCCAATCCTCAGAGTACGTACTCTGCGCGCTGTTCGTCGCTCGCCAGTCCGTGCAACTCAAACCTGCTGCGCCAAGTTCGATCGTGATGCAGGCCGTTATCCATGAAATGGAGGCGGTACAGGGCCTGGTCGAGACGGCATTGATGCAATTGCAGATGCAGGCCCATTTGCCGGCTGAGCCGCGAACGTTGCACTAGCAGGCCTGGCCTCTTCGCGGGCACGCCCGCTCCCACGGGGGTAATCACTGCACTCGAGTACTGCGCCGTACCTGTGGGAGCGGGCGCGCCCGCGAAGAGGCCGGACCAGACACTCAAGATTCCAGGGAAAAAAACAATGCCCACCGACGACACAAAGCAACCCACCACAGCCGGCAAGACCTGCTTCTACCAAGGCGAAAACAACACCCACCCGCTGTTTCGCATCGCACCCGGCATCCCCTGCCAGGACGCCCGCGAACAGGCCTCCGAACTAATGGGCTATGTCCGCGACCTCACCATCACCGGCCTGATGGACGGCGACCAGAAATTGATCTGGGCTTCGCATTACCTGAGTGCGATGGCGAAGGCGCTGCTGGATGATGCCGAATTGGGGATGATGAAAAAGTAAGACATAGACAAAGCCCCTGGAGAGGTGAACATTCAGGGGTCCCATCTATCGCATTCGATGCCATGTAGTGATTGAGAATGATCAAAATTTGATCAATACTCCCGAAAACCAGCAAAATGCCATCATTTTAGGGTACATTGCCGAAACCGGACCACCAAACAGAAGGGACACCATGGATTTGAAAAGCCGTATAGACCAGGCCTTTGCAGACCGAGAAGCACGCCTCAATGGCATAGAGCTGGAAAAGCAACGTGCAAAAGAACAAGCAGATCGGGTACGTAATGCAGCCTTAGAGCTTGTCCGCACTACGGTGGAACCAGTTCTTAGGGAATTTGAAAAACTTATATCCGAAAAAGGGTATGAAGTTTCTGTTAGCGTTAGCCTGGAAACAGTCGCCCCAAGAGTTAATATGAGGCTGCTAATTCCATCCCAGAACCGATCCGCAAGCTGGCCAGCATCAGAGCTAACGATAGTGGTAGGGGAAACCGCCGGAATCACTTGGGAAATCTGGGGTCCTAAAGGCAGACAGGATACCCCCGTGCATATTCCCAAAGGCGTTGCATTAGAGGTTGCCAATCGGGAATGGATTGAAAGGCACACGATGCAATTTGTTAGCAAAGTGACTGCAACCTGAGACTCAAAAATCCGTTAGACCGTGTGTGGTGTATCTCCCACATGTACTACGAGGCCTCCAATGTGAGGCCGCTCTATCTAATTTGACCAGTGTCGAGTTACGGTTGCTATACCTAAACTCAAATCCGACGCGACTTGGGTATATATGCACCCCAAAGCCTTCAAGTTTTGAACCTTTTCTGTAGTTGCAGTTGCAATTGGGCGGCCCAATTTTCCCCCTTCAGCCTTGGCACGTATTACCCCTACTGGATAGGTTCAATCAGTAGGTCTCATTCGAACTTTGGGGGTTCAGAAAAAAAGACGGGAAGCCCATAGCTAAACCTCAATCGAATGGTTACTGCTATGAATGGTCCTTTCGCACTGACGATGGGAAGATATCGCTGTTGTGTGTGTGTGTGTAGTTTGAAGATATGGGCTTCGATAACCAAGGGCGTGTTTGCAAAAGTGCAAAGCGAAATGCTGAGATTTATTCGTCAAGGCGATACCGTTCACGTTCATTCCATTGACAGACTGGCACGATCACTGGAAGACCTGTTGAAGCTGGTGAAGGATTTGTACAATAAAATGATCGGCATACAATTCCATAACGAACAATTGTTGTTCACTGGAAAGCTAACCCTATGCAAAAGTTATTGCTGTCGCTATTGGGCAGTGTTACCCAGTTTGAGCGCACAATGGTCAAGGCACGTTAGCGGGAAGGAATAAAAGGCTAAGGAATCAGGCGTATGCAAGGTCGTAAAAAGACTGTGGATGACACTGCTATACGGATGGCAATGCAAGCTGAAGGGGCATCGTTCCGCAAGGTGACGAAGGCATTGAATACGTCAGCAGCGTGCAAAGGTCCATGAAGCCGAAATACATGCGTACCGATACGTGAAAATCCGAAAACCCAATTAATGCTTAATTTACCTCCCTTTTTAGGGGGAGGATTTTTTACCATTACATTGAGTTTGCAACCACATTTCAGTCAATCAAAAAATTACTTTCAAGACAACAACTATATAACAGTACGTTTGGAAACTCCCCGCCATAACCCAGGGAGCCCCAAACATCAAGAACACATTATTACTGCCAATGCTTTTCAAATACAATAATCTTAGATATTTTCAGATGACGTTAGTCACTCCCCTTGGTGAAACCGAACATCTTAGAACCTTGATCAACAAAGTAATCATGGGTAAAAGAAATGATATCAACGTAGTCCGAGTAGACGATATGAAGCTGGTTACTATAGTGCTCGGACCTAGGGAAAACCCTCCAATGAGCAGGCTCCCCAGGGAACGTTTCAATTTCACCATCACTTCGAAGCACAATGATCTTGTCACTCATTTCAAGTACAGTGCCAAATGGAGCTGTACCGGTTGCTATCGGTTCTTCATTGATCTGCAGAGCCTTCTCACCTTTTCTCTCAAACTTAGCATTACTACCGGCAAAACTTTTTGTGCCGGCATAGTTCAGGACCGATATCACACCATCTGATATCTTATATATTTTCTCACGACTCCCCCAAAAGCTTTCAGGACGACCGCTTTCACTTTCACCAAAAATTTCTTCTTGGTCTATCACGCGATCGAATACTCTAAATTTTTTGTTTGACCCAGGATCACGTTCTTCTCGAAAGCTCGCCATGAAGCCATGATCTTGGCTCCAACCCATCACGCTTTGAAAAGCCCAATCACAGGCGTTGCAAGCATTCGTAGCTAACTGGCGTCCATCGCCAAGGATTTTTCCAGCACTTTGGTTTGTAAAGCGGGGAACGTTGAAATCAAACAATCCGTCTGCTCCAGCGGCCGTCGCTAAGGCACTGAATCGGTCGGAGGCTTTTACCTGAAAGACACTGGCGTCATGATGTTTATTGAGCTCGGACTTTTTAGATTTCCCGGTTGCAGTTCTGGGGAACGAGAACAAACCTTCTTCCCCTCCCGCAAAAAACTGGTTGTAATAGACTTCCGTATCAGTAGGAAGAAAATCAAACGGACTGTCACTAGTAGTCCAATAATCTTTAGATTGAAGCCTATCGGCAGCCTCAAGCGAAAAATCCGCAAGTGAGAAAAGCTGTGACTTTATTGGCGCTTCAACGTGCGGATCACGAAGTATCTTTCTCACCTTAGGATTGTAAAATAGATCGCTGTCGGAGAAAGCTACACGTATTGCTGTTTGCATAGCTAAATTTTCAAGCGCAACCCTATCTATGAAGGCGCCCCAGTCTACCCGATGTAACTCACCCTCATCCCCAAGCAGCAATAACTCCCCCGAGTATATTTGGGAGTCCCAGAATGAACCTGGTATTCTGATTTTCACAGAGCGCATTTTTTACCCCTAACAATACGGGCCATTTGCACTTTTGATATGTACCCCCCCTCCTTCCATACACTTAGTATGGATTGTGCAGGCCTGTCCCAGGGGGAAATCCAATGGGCTACTGGATAACCGTGCCAGTTCATATGGGAATCGCCCACAAATTTGGCAAAGTGAGCGTTGCAGCTATCGGGCGGGGGAGCGATACCAAGCGGCAGGATGGAACCCCCATCAACCTTGAGACCCCAGTAGCAATCATTTGCGAACCAATGAGCGCTGGTTGCATCCTCGAAACAGGTTATTTCGTCGTTCAACGGCACAGTCCATTGGGACTTGATCCCGGCAAAGGCTCTGCTGCGATGCTGTGGATTAGGGGTGTACGGCAAGGTTCCCTCCTAGCTATGGTTCGCTCTAAACACGACGGCAAGCTTGGCGCTTTTGATCGTGTAATGTCAACGTACCATTAGAAGAGCCCAATTTTTCGTATGAACCCCACAGGCATACTAGCTTCGCCGAAGTCATGCGAAGGGTAGGTAACCACCGGATGACTGAATGCATGGTCTGGGAAAAGGGCTAAAGGGACTACGTGGCGCCACTTTATTGGGATGCTTGTCCCGTCCTGAGTAAGGTTTACACCTCCCATCCCGAGTTTCCGGAGAGTCAGATGGAGCAAGGTGTAAAGCGCACACAGCGTGATTACTCACTGTCTTTTAAATTGGCGGTGGTTGATCAGATCGAAAAAGGCGAGATGACCTACGGCCAGGCCCAGGAGCGGTATGGCATTCAGGGCCGATCAACGGTTCTGGTATGGTTGCGTAAGCATGGTCGGCAGGACTGGAGCCAAGGGGCTTCTGCCCGAGCCAAGAGGAGCTGCGCGATGTCTGACTCCAAACCGCTCACTCCAGAGCAGCGGATCAAAGAGCTTGAGCAGCAGCTTGAGCTGATGAGCCAAAAGGCCCAGTTCTTTGAGACGGTAGTTGGTGTTCTGAAAAATGACTATGGTGTCTCGGTCGTAAAAAAGCGATCCGGCAAGTCCTCTCGCAAGGCCAAGTCGCAGGACTGAGCATTGCCAGGGCTTGTCAGTTTCTAGGCATTAGTCGTCAGGCTTACTACAAGCGCAACCGAGCTGCTGATGGCAAAGAGCTCCGATCAAAAAACGTCCCAATATTTTGAAGCCTGGCTGCGAATTTACGTACAACGCCTACGTAGAATGCAGAAATGAAAAAGCCCCGTAGACCTTGATCTACGGGGCTTTTCGATGGATGGCGGAGAGATAGGGATTTGAACCCTAGGTACTGTTGCCAGTACAACGGATTTCGAATCCGTCCCGTTCGACCACTCCGGCATCTCTCCAATGCCGCGCATCATACCAGCGTTCTTTTGAAACGCAAACCTTTTTTTCAAAAAAATCGCGTGGTATCAGGCGCTTGCGTGAACGTAGCGCTTACAGCGGCACGCCCAGGCGCTTGGCAACTTCTTCGTAGGCTTCGATCACGTCGCCCAGGCCCTGGCGGAAGCGGTCCTTGTCCATCTTCTTGCGGGTTTCCTTGTCCCACAGGCGGCAGCCGTCCGGGCTGAACTCGTCGCCCAGCACGATCTGGCCGTGGAATACACCGAACTCCAGCTTGAAGTCGACCAGCAGCAGGCCGGCGTCATCGAACAGCTTGCTCAGCACTTCGTTGACCTTCAGCGACAGCTTTTTCATTTCCGCCAGTTGCTCGGCGGTGCCCCAGCCGAACGCGACAACGTGGGATTCGTTGATGAAGGGGTCGCCCTTCTCGTCGTTCTTCAGGAACAGCTCGAAGGTGGACGGCTCCAGCTTGATGCCCTCCTCCACGCCCAGGCGCTTGACCAGGCTGCCGGCGGCGTAGTTGCGCACCACGCACTCGACCGGGATCATGTCCAGCTTCTTCACCAGGCATTCGTTGTCGCCCAGCAGCTTGTCGAACTGGGTCGGCACGCCGGCTTCTTCCAGTTTCTGCATGATGAAGGCGTTGAACTTGTTGTTCACCATGCCCTTGCGGTCGAGCTGTTCGATGCGCTTGCCGTCGAATGCCGACGTGTCGTTGCGGAACAGCAGGATCAAGCGGTCGGCGTCGTCGGTCTTGTAAACCGATTTGGCCTTGCCGCGGTAGAGTTCGTCGCGTTTTTCCATGATTGGGCTCCGCTTGCTTGAGGTGTTGGGCTAGGCGATTTCACGCCAGTCGAGCCCGTGTTCCTGATTCGCCACCTGGAGCCAGTCCGGGTCGCACCCGAGGGTGTCGACAAAGCACTGGCGCGCCAGATGTGGCAGGTTGTTCTTGCTGCTGAGGTGGGCCAGCACCAGGTGTTGCAGGTTGCTCCAGCCCAACTCGTGCACCAGGCGCGCGGCCTGGTGATTGTTCAAATGCCCTTGCATGCCACCCACCCGCCGCTTCAGGAAGGCCGGGTAGTGCCCGCGTGCCAGCAGGTCGCTGCAGTGGTTGGCCTCGATCAACAGTGCGTCCAGCCCTTGGTAGCGCTCCAGCAGCCGCGTGTCGTACGAGCCCAGGTCGGTCAGCATGCCGAAGCGCCGCTGGCCATCGCTGACCACGTACTGCAGCGGCTCGTAGGCATCGTGCTCGACCCGCGCCGCAGTTACTTCCAGGCTGCCGATCGGCAGGCTTTCGCCGCAAGCGAGAAAACCGGCCACCTCCACCGGTTTGCGCATGCCGCGCAAAGTCCCTTGGCTGAGGTAGACCGGTACATTGTAGCGCCGCGACAGCAAGCCGACCCCATGCACGTGGTCGGCATGTTCGTGGGTGACCAATACCGCACTGAGCTGGGCCGCCGACACGCCGAGCAGCGCCAGGCGCCGCTCGGTCTCGCGCAGGGAAAAGCCGCAATCGACCAGGATGAACGTGTCACCACTGGCGATCAGCGTGCCGTTTCCCTGGCTGCCGCTTCCGAGTACCGCGAAGCGCACTTAGCCCAGGTGATCCTGGATGGCGCTGAGCACGCGGCGGGCAACATCGGCCGGGGCCACGGTGTTGATGTTCTTCTCGACCGTGACCTGTACGCTCTCACCGACCTTGCTCAGGCGTACCTGATAACGCTCGGCACGGGCTTCACGCTCTTCCTTGGTCGGTTCGCTGCCAAACATGCGGCCGAAGAAACCAGGCTCGTTCTGCTTGTCTTCCGGTTTTTCCGACAGGTTGATGTAGTACAGGCCCAGGCTGCGGTTGATGTCCTCGACGCGCCATTCGCCGCCCTGCTCCAGGGCACGGCCCACGCTGGACCAGGCGCGGTCCAGGTCGGCACCCAGGTACAGCACCGGGTTGCCACTGCCGTCTTCGCTCAGGCTGACGCGGCTGGGTGCATCGAAGTCGCGCGCGGCCAGCAGCGATACCGAACCGCCCTTCTCGGCGCTGCGGTTCATGCTGGCGAGCATCTCGTCGACCAGCAGGGCATCGGCCCCGGTATTGCTGGAGGTAGCCGGGAAGTCAGGCTCGGCAGTGCTGCCGGCCGGGCGCTCGACGCTGACCACGTACACTTCGGAGGTGTTGCGCTGCACGCCAGGCTCCATGCGAACGCGCACGCGCACTTCGCTGTCACTGCTGCTGGCCGTGCTGGCCAGGCGCTGGCCGAGGGAGGCCGAGAGTTCATCGAAACGCTGCCAGGTGGTGTTGAACTCACCGGTCTGCGGGCGCTCTTCGGCGATGCGGAAGCCGTTGTCCTCGAAGAACTGACGCGCCACCGGCCACACTTCGGCCGGCGAGTGCTGGGCCAGCACCCAGCGGCTGCTGCCGCTGCGCTGCAGGCTGTAGTCGGTGACCTGGGCGGCGCCACCGGTCAACGGTTGCGGGCGCGGCACTTCGAACTCGCCAGTGGCGTTGTCGTCGGCAACGTTACGCGGAATCGGCAGCAGCGGGTCAAGGCGCTTGACGTTGCTGGCGTCCGGCGGCAGCTGCATCGGCGCGGTCGGGTGCGCCTGCAGGTAATCGCTGCCGCGGTCGCGGAAATAGCCATCCTCGCCCCACAGCCAGCCACACCCACTGGTGCTGGAGATGATCAGGGCAAGGGCGGAAAGACCAGCCAGTCGCTTCATGCGGTGTACTTCCTCTTAAACCAGTACGCCGGACTGGCGCAAGGCAGTACGGACTTTTTCGTGGCAGCCTTCGCTCAGCCAGGTCAGTGGCAGGCGAATGCCCTTGTGCATCAGGCCCATTTCGACGAGCGCCCATTTCACCGGGATCGGGTTGGACTCGCAGAACAGGTCTTTGTGCAGCGGCATGAGTTGTTCGTTGATTGCGCGGGCCTTCTCGGCATTGCCCGCAAGGGCGGCCTCGCACAGGTCGGCCATTTCGCGCGGGGCGACGTTGGCGGTAACGGAAATGTTGCCCTTGCCGCCCATCAGGATCAGCTCGACGGCGGTCGGGTCGTCGCCGGACAGGACGATGAAGTCGCTGTCGACGCCATCGAGGATGGCCTTGGCGCGGGCCAGGTCGCCGGTGGCTTCCTTGATGCCGATGATGTTCTTGACCTTCGACAGGCGGATCACGGTCTCGGCCTGCATGTCGCAGGAGGTGCGGCCGGGTACGTTGTAGAGGATCTGCGGGATGTCGACGGCTTCGGCAATGTGCTTGAAGTGCTGGTACAGGCCTTCCTGGGTCGGCTTGTTGTAGTACGGCACGACCAGCAGGCAGGCATCGGCACCGGCGCTCTTGGCGTTCTGGGTCAGGTGCACGGCTTCGGCAGTGGAGTTGGCACCAGTGCCGGCAATGACCGGGACGCGGCGGCTGCTGCGCTTGACGCGCTCGACCACGTGCTTGATGACCAGGATGTGCTCTTCGACATCCAGCGTGGCCGACTCGCCGGTGGTGCCGACAGCGACGATCGCGTGGGTGCCGTTTTCCAGGTGGAAGTCTACAAGTTTGTCGAGGCTGTCCCAGTCAAGACGCCCTTGTGCATCCATGGGAGTGACCAACGCCACCATACTGCCCGCAATCATGTAACTGCTCCTGCCGGAAAAAGAGAGCGGTAATGGTACTGGGGGCATCGGCCTTGCACAAGCGAAGCAGGCGGGCGGAGCATTCCCCTCGGCGCCTTATTTCGCTACCCTTGATGCTTTGATCGGTGCAGCGCGGCCCGCCGGGCCGTCGACCTTGCTCCCCGCCAGCGTCCACGACCTCGCATGCGAGCCCAGGGCCCTGCCGACAGGAGGCTTTCGCCCGTCCTGTGCCGACCGCTCATCGCTTTAGGAATGCTGCATGTCCACCCCCACCGTCCGCGAACAATTCCTTGTCATCAGTGCCCTGGGCCCGAACCCCATGGAACTGGCCAACGTCCTCAGCCGCGCTGCGTTCGAGAACCGCTGCGCGGTGGTCACCTCGCGCCTGAGCCGCCATGGCGAGACCAGCGCCCTGGTACTGCAGGTGGGCGGCAGCTGGGATGCCCTGGCACGCCTCGAAGCCATGCTGCCGGGCCTGGGCAAGAAGCATGGCCTGACCCTGGACGTGGTGCGCAGCGCCGACCAGGAAGTGCGCCCGCAGGCGCTGCCCTACGTGGCCTATGTCAGCGCCGCCTACCGCCCGGACATCATCAACGAGTTGTGCCAGTTCTTCCTCGACCACCGCGTCGAGCTGGAAGCCATGACCTGCGACACCTACCTGGCACCGCAAACCGGCAGCAGCATGCTCAACGCCCAGTTCACCGTGATCCTGCCGGCCGGCACCCAGATCAGCTGGCTGCGTGACCAGTTCCTGGACTTCGCCGACGCGCTGAACCTGGACGCGCTGATCGAGCCCTGGCGCCCACAGAACCCCATGTAAGGAGCCACCATGGCCGTAGCACTCGACCAACCGGTCGCCGATTTCCAGGCCCAGGCTACCAGCGGGCAAGCCGTGAGCCTGAGCGAACTCAAGGGCCGCCAGGTGGTGGTGTACTTCTACCCGAAGGACAGCACGCCAGGCTGCACCACCGAAGGCCAGGGTTTCCGTGACCAGCATGACGCCTTTGCCGCGGCCAACACCGTGGTGTTCGGCGTGTCGCGCGACGGCATCAAGTCGCACGAGAACTTCAAGGCCAAGCAAGGCTTCCCGTTCGAGCTGATCAGCGACAAGGACGAAGCGCTGTGCCAGCTGTTCGACGTGATCAAGCTGAAGAAGCTGTATGGCAAGGAATACCTGGGCGTTGACCGCAGCACCTTCCTGATCGACAAGGACGGTGTACTGCGCCAGGAATGGCGCGGGGTGAAGGTGCCGGGGCATGTGGATGCCGTGTTGGCTGCTGCCCAGGCCTTGAACAAGGCTTGAAATTGCTGTGGGCTGCTTTGCAGCCCTTCGCGGGCACGCCCGCTCCCACAGAAATCGAGCCGGAACCTGTGGCAGCGGGCGTGCCCGCGAAGGGCCGCAAAGCGGCCCCGATTACATCAAAGCATCGGCGAAACACTCGGCTCCTGCCGCGGCCAGGCATCCAGCACGGCCTTGATCAAGGTCGCCAGCGGGATCGCGAAGAAGATCCCCCAGAACCCCCACAGCCCGCCAAACAGCAGTACCGCGCAAATGATCGCCACCGGGTGCAGGCTCACCGCCTCGGAGAACAGCAGCGGTACCAGCACGTTGCCGTCCAGCGCCTGGATGATCGCGTACACCGTCATCAGGTAGATGAACTGGTCACCCCAGCCCCACTGGAACAACGCTATCAGCGTTACCGGCACGGTCACCACCACCGCACCCACGTACGGCACCACCACCGACAGCCCTACCAGCAGGGCCAGCAGCGCGGCGTAGTTGAGCCCGAGGCTGATGAAGGCGATATAGGTGGCAATGCCGCAAATCAGGATCTCGATGCCCTTGCCGCGGATATAGTTGGCGATCTGCCGGTTCATCTCGCTGCCCACGCGGTTCAGCAGGGTGCGCTGGCGTGGTAGGTAGCCGCTGACCCAGCGGCCGATCAGTTCGCGGTCCTTGAGGAAGAAAAACACCAGGATCGGCACCAGCACCAGGTAGATCATGGCGTTGACAAGCAGCGGCAGGCTGGACAGCGAGAAGGTGAGTGCCCATTGGCCGAACTTGCCGATCTCCCCGCGCACCGACTCGATGGCGTGCAGCACCTGCTCGTCCGACACCAGGTGCGGGTAACGTTCGGGCAACAGCAACAGCAACGACTGCCACTTGCCGAGCATGCCCGGCAACTCGTTGAACAGGGTGATCAACTGATGCCACAGCAGCGGCACCAGCACCAGCATGAACACCGCCAGCGCACCGATGAACAGGGCGAACACCAACATCACCGCCAACCGGCTCGGTACCCGCAGGCGCTCCAGGGCATTGACCAGCCCCTGCATGAGGAACGCCAGCACCATGCCCGCCAGCACCGGCGCGAGCATGCCACCCAGGGTCAGTACTGCAGTGAAAGCCAGGAACAGCAAGACCGCCAGCACCACCGCTTCCTCATCCGAGAAGTAGCGCTGCATCCAGTCGCGAAGCACTTTGAACATTGACGATCCTTGGAAAGACTCAGGCCTTGCGCAGCCAGTAAGTGTAGGTGCCAGCCTCGGCCGTCTCCTGCAGCAGGGTATGACCGGCCAGGCGGGCGAAAGTGCGGAAGTCGCGCTGTGAACCGGCGTCGGTGGCGATTACCTTGAGCACCGCGCCGCTGGCCAGGCGGTTGAGTTCCATCTTGGCCTTCAGCAGCGGCAACGGGCAATTCAGCCCACTGGCGTCCAGCTCGGCGTCACAGGTCAGGGTGTCACTCATTACGGGGCTCTCCAAAGGCATCGCCAGGCTGCTTCTCGATCAGGTCGGCTAGGATAGCGCCACTGGTCGCCAACGTGTGAGCCCGCTACAGTAGGTATCTTTGACCGACGCGAGTTTCATGCATGAATCTACTGCGCCCTACCCTGCTGACGCTGGCCTGCCTGATGGCCCTCCCCGGCCATGCTGACGACCTGCCATCACTGGGCGACGCCAGTTCCGCGATCGTTTCACCACAACAGGAGCACCAGCTTGGCCGTGCCTGGCTGAGCCTGCTGCGTGGCCAGGTCAACCAGCTGAACGATCCGCAGCTCAAGGATTATGTCGAAACCAGCGTGTACCGGTTGGCCGAGACCAGCCAGTTACAGGACCGGCGCCTGGAATTCATCCTCATCGACAGCCGTGAACTGAACGCCTTCGCTGCCCCGGGCGGCATTGTCGGGGTCAACGGCGGGCTGTTTCTCAACGCCCAGACCGAAGGCGAGTACGCCTCGGTACTGGCCCACGAGCTGGCGCACTTGTCGCAACGCCACTTCGCCCGTGGCGTCGAGGCCCAGCAGCGCATGCAGCTGCCGATGATGGCGGCGTTGCTGGCTGGTATCGTGCTGGCGGCCGGCGGCGGTGGCGATGCCGGTATCGGCGTGATCGCCGGTACCCAGGCGGCGGCGATCCAGGAACAGCGCCGCTTCTCGCGGCAGAACGAACAGGAAGCCGACCGCATCGGCATCCAGAACCTGGAAAAGGCCGGTTACGACCCGCGCAACATGCCGACCATGTTCGAGCGCCTGGCGCGGCAGTACCGCTATGACGCCAAGCCGCCGGAATTCCTGCTGACCCACCCGGTGACCGAGTCGCGTATCGCCGACACCCGCAACCGTGCCGAGCAGGCACCCAAGGGCGGCGTCGAGGACAGCATGCGCTACCAGCTGATCCGCGCCCGGGTGGCACTGACCTACGAAGGCACCCCGGGGCTGGCGGCCAAGCGTTTCCGCGCCCAGCTCGACGAAGACCCGAAGCTGGACGCCGCGCGCTACGGCCTGGCCCTGGCGCAGATCAAGGGCGGCCAGCTCAACGAAGCGCGTGAGCTACTCAAGCCACTGCTGGCCAAGGCGCCCAACGACATCACCTACAACCTGGCGCAAATCGACCTGGACATCACCAATAACCGCCTGGCCGATGCCCAGCAGCGGGCCGAGCGCATGCAGGGGCTGTACCCGGGCAACTACCCGCTGAAGCAGGTACGTGCCGACCTGCTGGTGAAGCAGAACAAGCCAGCCGAGGCCGAAAAGGTGCTGGACGAACTGGTGAAGAGCCGCCCGGATGACCCGGACGTGTGGTACGACATGGCCGAAGTGCGCGGTTTGTCGGGCAATACCATCGGCTTGCACCGGGCGCGGGCGGAATACTTCACGCTGGTGGGGGATTTTGACCAGGCGATCCAGCAGCTGGACTATGCCAAGCGCCGGGCTGGCGGCAACTTCCCGCTGGCAGCGCAGATTGACCAGCGCCAGCGCGAGATCATGGAACAGCAGCGCATGGTTCGGGAGATGATGGGGCGCTGAGGGCGATTCGCGGGCCCGCCCGCTCCCACAGGTACTGCACCGCTTGTAAGGGCGGTGCAGTACCTGTGGGAGCGGGCGGGC
>NZ_JATAAG010000013.1:305525-347549 GCF_030341915.1 Pseudomonas sp. BCRC 81390
CAGGCGCGCGGCCTGGGTAAAGTCCAGCATGCGGTTCAGCGGCTTGATCGCCTTCGGTACCAGTGCTGGGTCGACGAAGATCTCGTTAGTGCCCTTTTGCAGGCAATCCAGCACCCGTTCCAGGGTATTCATCGCCATCCATGGGCAGTGCGCGCAACTGCGGCAGGCCGCGCCGTTACCGGCGGTCGGGGCTTCGACGAACTCTTTGTCCGGGCACAACTGCTGCATCTTGTAGAAGATGCCGCGGTCGGTGGCGACGATGAAGGTCTTGTTCGGCAGGGTCTGCGCAGCCTTGATCAGCTGGCTGGTGGAGCCGACCGCGTCGGCCAGTTCGATTACCGCTTCCGGCGATTCGGGGTGTACCAGAATCGCCGCATCCGGATACAGCGCTTTCATGTCGGCCAGCTGGCGCGACTTGAACTCTTCGTGAACGATACAGGCACCGTCCCACAGCAGCATGTCGGCGCCGGTTTGCTTCTGGATGTAGCGGCCCAGATGTTGGTCGGGGCCCCAGATGATGGTTTCGCCGTTGTCCATCAGGCTTTCGACGATTTCCAGCGCGCAGCTTGAAGTCACCACCCAGTCGGCACGGGCTTTCACCGCCGCAGAGGTGTTGGCGTAGACCACCACGGTGCGCTCGGGGTGCTGGTCGCAGAAGGCTGAGAACTCTTCCACCGGGCAGCCTAGGTCGAGCGAGCAGGTAGCCTCTAGGGTCGGCATCAGCACACGCTTTTCCGGGGTGAGGATCTTGGCGGTCTCGCCCATGAAACGTACACCGGCAACGACGACGGTTTGTGCCGGGTGGTTCTTGCCGAAGCGGGCCATTTCCAGCGAGTCGGACACGCAGCCGCCGGTTTCTTCGGCCAGCGCCTGGATGACCGGGTCGCAGTAGTAATGGGCGACCAGTACGGCGTTCTGCGCCTTGAGCTCGGCAGCGATGGCCGCACGGTATTCGGCCTCCTGCTCGGCTGTCAGCGGGTTGGGCTGCTTGGCGTCGAGGTGGGCCTGAACCAACAGGCGTTCGGAAATCTGGGTCATGATCGCTGGACCTGCAGGCGCGTGCGCGCGTCAAATCGAGTGTATCACCCGGCCCTGACAGATCGGCTAAGGGTGCCGGACGGCACGCAGGCCGCCACGGCCCTCTGCGGGCGCGGATTATTATCGGAGGCCGAAGGCTACAGATAATCCAGCGATTTCTAAAGCGGTTTTTGTGTTGCCTGTGCCGGCCACCGGGCCGGCACAGGGGCAGCGATCAACCCTGCGGCGACAGGGCGCCCAGGTGCGAGGCCATGAGCATGGCGAACTCTTCCACGGTCATCTTCTGGCCGTTGAAGTCGACCATGCCGTCGGCATAGTGCAGGCTGCTCACCACATCGGTGCCCTGCACCGTCGCCATGCCGCTCTGCAACGCCATCATGCCGACCATTTCCCCGGCCTGGCTCGATTGCAGGGCGATGGCCTGGGCGTCGGTCTGGCCGTCCAGCAGCGCCTGCAAGGTCGCCAGGTCACCGATCATGGGCTTGGACAGCGACAGCTTGCTCTTCACCTCGGTGATCAGCTGCTTGCCGAGCTGATCGGGTGGCAGGTCGAAGCTGGCCGGGGCGGCAAAGCCCATCGACAGGTCGAAGCGGCTTTCGCCATTGGCCGTCTTGAACGACAGGTTTTCAACCGCCACCCGCGGCTTGGCGGCCAGCAGCTTCTGCAGGTCGGCCTGGAACCGGGCTTTTTCTGCCTCGTCCATCTGGATTTCCGGCATCGGCTCGCCGGCAGCCGCAGCGGCCTCGAACTCCGGCAGGTGCGACTGGTACCACGCCGACAGCGCCTGCAGCGCCGGCGCATTGAGCGAAGAGACGCTTACCGCCATCTGCGCCTTGCCCACCGCCCGGTCATCCCAGCGGATGTCCTCGACCTTGTACTCCACGCGGCCACCGACAGTGTCCGCGCCCTCCAGGGTTTGCCGGACATTCTGCTGCAGGCCCTTGACCAGCAGCACCTGCTGCTTGGGCCCCAGGGTGACCTTGGTTTCGGCCAGCGCCAGGTCGACATTGCCCACATAGATGGCCTCGTGCCCGGTAGCCGACAACTGGCCATCGACCTTCAGGCCCGTGAGCTCGACCGTGGCTGGCGGCTGGTCATCGCTTACCAGCTTCATCAGCAAACGGTCGGCCTGGCCGCTGAAGGTCGAGGCCTTGCCTTGCTGGTCACCACTGACCTGCAGCTGCATGCCCGAGAAGTCGAGGCGGCTGCCGTCCGCTTCATCAAGCTTGACCGGCGCCAGCTGGACCAGGCTGGTGACATTGCCGTCGTAACCCAGGCTGGTCTGTGCAGTGACCGGAGCCTGCTCGCCCGCTGCCGCGAACCACGGCGCGGTGGTGTCGTCCTTCTGCAGCGTGCTGCTGCTGACCGCCAGCACCGGCATCAGCTGCAACGCCTTGACCCGCGACCAGGGGAACGGGCCGTGCTCGATCTGGTCGGTCACGCCTACGTCGAAGTTCAGCACCTCTCCATCACCCAGGCGGATATCCCGGGCCTTGAGCCGGTACTGGGCAGTACTGCTGAACCAATGCTGCTCCAGCGACACCCGCTCGATGCTCATGCTGCCGCCGGTGCTCACCAGGGCCTTCTTGAGTTCGGCATTGCTGCGCGACAGGGCGTTGTCGAGCTCTGTGGGAAGCTGCTTGCCGGTGTACCAGGCGCCAGCGGGAATTGCGACGGCGATGGCGATAGCCAGGCCGGAAAGGATGCCAACTGATTTCTTCATGAATGGAACCGATTTGTCCGTAAGGGGTTCGTAGGCGGCCCAGTGCCGCTGGACGCCAAGAGTACCACCGCAACCCGGGCCTGGCGCTGGCCCGACGCGATAAATCCGGGTTTTGGGAAACGCCTGACAGGCCCTGCAAGGCAGTCCGCGAGTTGTAAATTTTTTCGAACACGCAGATTGATCAAAATCGCAAAAAAACGCGCGTAAACCGAACAAGGCCTAGGATTCATCGATAGTTATTTCAGTTATGTAACATCTTGTCATGTTTAACTTGACACCAACCTACGCATCGTTTTTTATTTTCACCACTTTGCGCGTTCCCCCGCGCCTCCCGCCGCTCCGACAAAAAAGGTGAACAACATGGAGCCCACCCGCTCGCCCTTGCCGCATGCGCAATACCCCGTGCCCGCCGTTTACGCCCAGTCGCAGGAGCCATGCCAGCATGCAGCCTGACTTCAGCGCTTCCGGCAACCCGCAACTGCGCAAAACCCTGCGCCTCTGGCACGTGATCATCATCGGCCTGGCCTACCTGACGCCAATGACCGTGTTCGACACCTTTGGCATCGTCTCCGGGATTACCGCCGGCCACGTACCCAGCGCCTACATCCTGGCGCTGGCGGGGATCCTGTTCACTGCCATCAGCTACGGCACCCTGGTCAGACGTTTCCCGCAATCAGGTTCGGCCTACACCTACACCCAACGCGCGATCAACCCACACGTGGGCTTTCTGGTCGGCTGGTCGTCGTTGCTCGACTACCTGCTGTTGCCGATGGTCAACGCACTGCTGGCGAAGCTGTACCTTTCGGCCATGTTCCCGGAAGTACCGGAGTGGATGTGGGTGGCCGGTTTCGTCACCCTGATCAGCCTGATCAACATGCGCAGCGTGAACCTGGTGGCGCACTTCAACCTGCTGTTCGTGGCGGTGCAAGTGGCGATCATCGCCGTGTTCATCTACCTGTGCGTGCGCGGCCTGGGCGCGGGTGAAGGGCTGGGTACCGCGTGGAGCCTGCTGCCGTTCGCCGACGACCAGACCCAGCTCAGCGCCCTGGCCGCCGGCGCGACCATCCTGTGTTTCTCGTTCCTCGGCTTCGATGCGGTCACCTGCCTGTCCGAAGAAACCCGCGACCCAAGCAAGACCATCCCGCGGGCAATCTTCCTCACCGCCCTGATCGGTGGCGCGGTGTTCATCACCGTGTCGTACTTCATTCAGGCCTACTTCCCGACCATGGCACGCTTCCACGACCATGAAGCGGCACTGCCGGAAATTGCCCTGTATGTGGGCGGCAAGCTGTTCCAGTCGATTTTCATCGCCTGCACGGTGATCAATACCATCGCCTCGGGCCTGGCCTCGCAGACCAGCGTGTCGCGCCTGCTGTACGTGATGGGCCGTGACAACGTGATCCCGGCCAGCCTGTTCGCCCGCCTGCACTCGCGCTACAAGACGCCGGTGCTGAACATTGCCGTGGTCGGGCTGATTTCGCTGTCGGCGATCTTCTTCGACCTGGTGACCGCCACGTCGATCATCAACTTCGGCGCCCTGGTCGCATTCAGCTTCGTCAACCTGTCGGTGATCAACCACTGCTACCTGCGCGAAGGCAAGCGCCAGGGCCTGGCCAACCAGCTGACGTACCTGGTCGCACCGACCATCGGCTTCTGCATCATCGTCTCGCTGTGGCTGGACCTGAATGCCAACTCGTTGCTGTTCGGCGGGGTCTGGGCCGTGCTCGGCGTGCTGTACCTCGCCTGGCTGACCAAAGCCTTCAGGGATTCGCCGCCCAACTACATTGCTGAATGACCCACGCTGCCCCCAACGCCCGCGCCTGTTCGCGGGCGTTGCATTTGATCGAAAAGGAAAGCCCTGATGCCGCTGCGTCGCCTCTCCATCCAGTGGAAAATCACCCTGCTTGCCGGCTTGTGCCTGCTGGCCATCGTCGCCCTGCTGGTGACAACCTCGCTGGCCCAGGCCCGGCGCAGCGCGGAGCTGGTCAACCTGGCCAACACCGAAATGCTCGACAACAGCGCGCGCCAGCGCCTGCAAGCCCTTGCCGAAACCCAGGCGCTGCGTACCCAGCGCTATTTCATGGACGCCTATCAGTACGCCAATGGCTTTGCCCGCCTGGTGCAGGTGCTCAAGGCCCGCGGTGGCAGCGACCTGCGTAGCGAACTGACACGCCAGGCCCGTGCCAGCCTGGCCGACAACCCGGCTGTGATCGGCCTGTACCTGGTGTTCCAGCCCGACGCCCTCGGCCAGGACAGCCAGTATGTCGGCCAGGAGGCGACGGGCAGCAATGACAGCGGGCGCTTCTCGCTGTACTGGTCGCAGCCCAGCCCCGGCGCCCTTGAACTTGAAGCCATGCCGGAATCGATGCTCGGCGACGCCGGCATCGGTAGCAATGGCGTGGCGAAGAACCGCTGGCTGACCTGCCCGCAGGATACTGCCAGCGCCTGCGTGCTGGAGCCCTACCTCGACGACGTGAATGGCCGCCAGGTGCTGATGACCAGCATTGCCCTGCCGCTGCTGGAGCACGGCAAGGTGGTCGGCGTGGTCGGCCTGGATATCGGCCTGAGCAACCTGCAGCAACTGAGCCTGGATGGCCGCCGGGAGCTGTTCGACGGCCAGGGCCAGGTCAGTATCGCCAGCGCCAGCGGCCTGCTGGCCGGCAACAGCCGTGACGCCAGCATACTTGGCAAGCCCATGGACAAGGCGGTAGCCGACGGCCTGCTGCGCGTGGCTCACCCCTTCACGCCGATCCCCGGCACCGCCAACTGGCAGGTGCTGCTGGAAGTACCCGAAAGCGTGCTGCAGGCTCCCGCGGTCGCCCTCAACCAGCGCCTGGACCAGCATAACCAGAGCGCCAACCTCATCAGCCTGCTGGTCGGCCTGGGCGCTGCGGTAGCCGGCTTGCTGCTGATAGGGTTGACCGCACGCGGCGTCTCCCGGCCGATCCTGGCGGTGGCCGCACGCCTGAAAGACATCGCCAGTGGCGAAGGCGACCTCACCCGGCGCCTGGACTACGCCCGCCAGGACGAACTGGGCCAGCTCAGCGGCTGGTTCAACCGCTTCCTCGACAAGCTGCAACCGGTGATTGCCCAGGTCAAGGGTTCACTGCAGCAAGCCCGCGACACCGCCGACCAGTCGGCGGCCATTGCCAGCCAGACCAGCAACGGCATGCAGCAACAGCACCGCGAGATCGAACAGGTGGCCACCGCCGCCAACGAAATGAGCGCCACCGCCCTGGATGTCGCCCATAACGCCGCGCAGGCGGCGCAGGCCGCACGCGCTGCCGACCAGGCCAGCCGCGAAGGCCTGCAATTGATCGACAGCACGCGTCAGGGCATCGACCGCCTAGCCGCCGGCATGGACACCGCCATGGGCGAGGCGCGAGCGCTGGAAGATCGCAGCGGGCAGATCGGCTCGGTACTGGAAGTGATCCGCAGCATTGCCGAACAGACCAACCTGCTGGCCCTCAATGCCGCCATCGAGGCCGCCCGCGCCGGCGAAGCCGGGCGTGGCTTTGCCGTGGTCGCCGATGAAGTGCGCGGCCTGGCCCAGCGCACGCAGACATCGGTGGAAGAAATTCGCCAGGTCATCGAAGGCTTGCAGCAAGGCACCCAGGATGTGGTGGACGCCATGCACCAGGGCCAACGCCAGGCCCAGGCCAGCGCCCTGGGAATGGAGCAGGCACTGCCGGCCCTGCAGCGCATCGGCGAAGCGGTGGCAGTGATCAGCGACATGAACCTGCAGATTGCCTCGGCGGCCGAAGAGCAGAGCGCAGTGGCCGAGGAAGTGAACCGCAACGTGGCGGGCATTCGCGACGTTACCGAATCGCTGGCCGGCCAGGCCGACGAATCGGCGCGGATCAGCCAGGCCCTGAACCGGCTGGCCAACCAGCAGCAGGCGCTGATGGAGCAGTTCCGCGTCTAACCTGTCAGGGCCACTGCGCCTTTTCGCGGGCTTGCCCGCTCCCACAGGTTTTGTACCGACACCGAAGGCGGCACCGGACCTGTGGGAGCGGGCGAGCCCGCGAAGAGGCCCTGACAGGCGATACAGAATCAATGTTTTTTACCGAGCACATCTTATGCAAACCGCAACCCGCTCCACCTTCTTCGACCTCACCAGCGAACAGGGCCTGCTGCGCACCTCGATCGCCGTGACCCTGTTCATCGCCCTTATCGGCATCGCCTTCGGCCTGGCCTCTGGCTCGTTCTCCATCGTCTTCGATGGCGTCTACTCGCTGGTCGACGCCAGCATGAGCGGGCTGTCACTGGTGGTGGTCAGGCTGATCACCGCACATACCACCAGCGTGCAGATGTCGCGCAAGCTGCGCGAACGCTTCACCATGGGTTTCTGGCACCTGGAGCCGATGGTGCTGGCGCTCAATGGCATCCTCCTGAGCAGCGTGGCCATCTATGCACTGATCAACGCCGTCAGCAGCCTGCTGCAAGGCGGGCGCCACCTGGAGTTCGGCATCGCCATGGTCTACGCGCTGCTGACCGTCATCGCCTGCGTGACCATCGCCGTGGTCGAGGCCCGCGCCAACCGCGAGCTGGGCTCGGATTTCGTGCGCATGGACGTCAAAGGCTGGGTGATGTCGGCCAGCATCACCGCCGCCCTGCTGATCGCCTTCTGCTTTGGCTACGCCGTGCAAGGCACACAATGGGAGTGGGTGTCGCCGTACATCGACCCGGCGGTGCTGGCGCTGGTGTGCCTGGTGATCGTGCCGCTGCCGATGGCGGTAGTGCGCCAGGCGCTTTCGGAAATCTTCCTGGTGACACCGGGCGACCTCAAGCTGCATGTGGATGAAGTGGCCAAGGCCTTCGTCGCCCGCCACGGGCTGCAGTCGTACCGCGCCTATGTAGCCAAGGTCGGGCGCTCGCGGGAAATCGAGCTGTACTTCATCGTGCCCAAGAGCATGGCAGCGAAAAGCATCGATGAGTGGGATGCGTGGCGCAACGAGATCGGGGATGCGGTGGGCGGCGAAGGGCCGGACCGCTGGCTGACGGTGGTGTTTACCGGCGACCCGGAGTGGGCCGAATGAACTGCCGTGCTGCCAAAGGCCCGTCATGAACCCGGGCCATTTGCTATGATCGCGCAAAACTTGGCGGAGCCGGACGCATGCTTAACCCCCTGAAAATCATCAAGGAAAATCGCTACAAAAGGTTGGTCAGGGCATCAGGCGGAAAGCTTGCAGGCGGCACCGACACCTTCAGCAAGGGCGCGCAAGCCCACATCGAGGCCCCGGTCCAGCTCGGACATATTCGTATCGAGGCGAGCAACCTGAGCATCGGCGCACACACCTACATACGCAGTGACTGCACGCTGTCGTTGGTAGCCTCGATCGGTCGGTTCTGCTCGATCGGGTCTGGCTGCACCATCGGCCAGGAAAAGAACACGCACCCCTCGGCCTGGGTGAGCACCCACCCGTTCCAGTATGAAAACAATCGACTTCGCTACGATCCGCAGATTTCCTACGCCAACATTGGCCATGACGTATGGATAGGTGCTGAGGCCACCGTGCTTGAAGGCGTGACGGTGGGTACAGGCGCGATCATCGCCACGCGGGCGCTGGTTACACGAGACGTGCCACCTTATGCGATCGTAGGCGGCAATCCAGCCAGGATCATCCGCTTTCGTCACCCCGATGACCTGATCGAACGGCTGCTGGCGAGCAAATGGTGGGAGCTGGAACTCGACACACTCAAAGCACTGCCGCTCGACCATCCTTCGCACTTTCTGGAGGCCCTCGAAGCCCTCGGGCCGAAAGCGGCGGCCAGTTACAAGACATTGAAGCTGAATAAACGCAGCGCGACCCAACTGTAGGTCGGAGGGCTGCGTTGCAGCCCTATCGCAACACCAGCCCGCCCCTGCCGCTGGGCGCGGCAGGCGACTGACCGAATCCCGCCAACCGGAAACGAAAAAGCCCGCCACCGTTGCCGGTAGCGGGCTTTGACGTACTGCATATGGTGGGTCGTGTAGGATTCGAACCTACGACCAATTGGTTAAAAGCCAACTGCTCTACCAACTGAGCTAACGACCCGTTGGATGGCGCGTATAATACTGATTTCTAACGGGAAATCAACACCCCACCACAACTTTTTTTAAAGATATCGCGTCGGGTCGGCAACACCGGCGGCCTTGAAGCCGTCAGCACGCAGGCGGCAGCTGTCACATTTGCCGCAGGCACGGCCGTCATCGTCGGCCTGGTAGCAGGAAACGGTCAGGCTGTAGTCCACACCGCGCGCGATACCAGCCTGCACGATCTGCGCCTTGCTCATGTTCTGCAGCGGTGCCTGGATACGGAAGCCCTGCCCTTCAACACCGGCCTTGGTCGCCAGGTTGGCCATGCGCTCGAAGGCTTCGACGAACTCGGGGCGGCAGTCCGGGTAGCCGGAATAATCCACGGCATTGACACCAATGAAGATGTCACGGGCTTCCAGCACTTCTGCCCAGCCCAGGGCCAGGGACAGAAACACGGTGTTGCGCGCCGGCACGTAGGTGACCGGGATGCCTTCACTCGGGGCTTCTGGTACGTCGATGCTGCTATCGGTCAATGCCGAGCCGCCTATGCCGTTCAGGTTCAGGCCAATCACCTTGTGCTCGACCACACCCAGGTCGCGGGCGACCCGGGCTGCGGCGTTCAGCTCGGCGCGGTGACGCTGGCCATAGTCGAAGCTCATGGTGTAGCAGCTGTAGCCTTCGGCCTTGGCCATGGCGACCACCGTGGCCGAGTCCAGGCCACCGGACAACAGGATTACTGCGCGTTTCTCGCTCATGTGTAGTTGCTCCTCAACGTCCGGGTTCGTCGTTCCACAGCAGCTTGTGCAGCTGCAGCTGAAAGCGCACAGGCAGGTTGTCGGCGACAATCCAGTCGGCCAGCTCGCTGGCGTTCAGCTGCTGGTAGCTGGGCGAAAACAGCACCTCACCGGCACGCTCGGCCAGGTTGTACTGAATGAGTTTGGAAACCGCCCAGTCGTAATCCTCGCGGGAACAGATGACGAACTTGACCTGGTCATTGCGGGTCAGCTGCTCGATGTTCTCGTAGCGGTTACGGTGCGACTCCTCGGAGCCGGGGGTCTTCAGGTCGAGCACACGGCTGACCCGGGTATCGGTGCCGGAAATGTCCAGCGCACCGCTGGTTTCCAGCGAAACCTCGTAACCGGCGTCACACAGGCGTTGCAGCAGCGGCAAGGCGTTGGGCTGGGCCAAGGGCTCGCCACCGGTCACGCAGACGTAGCGCGGCTTGAAGCTGGCGACCTGCTCGAGGATGGAATCGAGGCTGCGCAGGGTACCGCCACTGAAGGCATAGGCACTGTCGCAGTACTGGCAGCGCAGGGGGCAACCGGTGAGCCGCACGAATACCGTGGGCAACCCAGCCGTTCGCGTTTCACCCTGCAAAGAGTAAAAGACTTCGGTGATGCGTAATGTGTCTTGCATGCTCGCCACGGGCGTGACAGCTAAACAGGCTGTCCGCCTCCGTCAGGCACTGTCGCGGACTCGACATAGCGTTATCCGCAACAGCGTGTTTACGAAAAAAGGGCAATGATTCTAACGAAAAAACCCGCGACAGGCGCGGGTTTATTTCAAACGGGACAGTTCAGAGCTTCTGCAGGTCACGTTGGGCCAGCTGCGCGGCGGAAGTGCCGGGGTACTGGCTGATGACCTGCTGCAGAATGCCCTTGACCTTGTCGGTGTGCCCCATGCGGCGTTCGACGTCAGCCAGCTTGTACAGCGAATCCGGCACCTTGCTGTGCTTCGGATACTTCTGGCTGACCTGGGCGAAGGCCTGGCTGGCGGCGGGCAGGTCGCCCTTGGCCAGGTTGACCTCACCCAGCCAGTACTGGGCATTGCCGGCGTACTGGCTGTTGGGATATTTGCGCAAGAAGGCGCCGAAGGCCTGGCTGGCCTTGTCGAAGTCTTTCTGCTTGATCAGGTCGAAAGCGGCATCGTAGTAGAGCTTTTCTTTCGCCGGATCACCGGGCTCGCTACTGGCGGCCGGTTGTTGCGCAGCAGCCCCCGCTGCTGCATCGGGGGCGGCATTCGAGACACCACCACCGGAGGAATTGTCAGGGGTCGCGGCAGGCGCGGCGCCACTGTTGATGCGACGGTCCAGGTCCTGGTAACGCTCCAGGTTTTCCTGCTTCATGCGCGACACATCGTTCTGCAGCTCTTCGATGATGCCTTGCTGGCGGGAAAGCTGATCCTGCATCTGTTGCAACTGCATGAACAGCTGGCCCTGTGCAGAGGCAGGGGCCGAAGCCCCTGACCCGGCATAGGCGCCGCTCGTGCCATAACCCGCAGGCGGATAACTGCCTGCGTTGTCATCAACTACAGGAACCTCAGCCCAGGCCGCGAGCGGCAGGCTGAGTGCGAGGACGGTTACTACACGGCGGCCCATACGCATGAGAACTTACTTACGCAGTTCTACGCGACGGTTCTGAGCCCAGGACTGCTCGTCGTTGCCGGTGGCAACCGGACGCTCTTCACCGTAGGAAACCAGTTCCAGCTGAGCAGGGGAAACGCCCTGCAGAACCAGGTAGCGCTGGACGGCCTTGGCACGACGCTCACCCAGAGCCATGTTGTACTCGCGGGTGCCGCGCTCGTCGGTGTTGCCTTCCAGAACAACGCGGTTGCCGTTGGCTTTCAGGTCCTTGGCGTGAACGTCCAGAGCGCGCATGGCTTCTGGCTTCAGGTCCGAGCTGTCGTATTCGAAGTAGAAGGTGGTGATTGCGCGCAGAGCAGCTTCTTCGCTCAGGGAGCCGTCAACAGCACCAGCGTTGGCACCGTAGCCAGCGTTCGGGTCTACAGCAGCGCCTTCGCCTGCGTTGTCACCGCCCTTCGAGGAGCAACCTACAGCTACGGCCATGGCCAGAGCCAGCGCAGCAAATTTACCAAACTTCAGCATTTCCATCGTGAAACTCCTAATGAAACCCCAGTGTGTTAAGCAAAAGTATTACGCCGCAATCAGTTCAGGTAAGGGGACCAGGACGGTTCTCTGACTTCGCCTTGAGCGGTAGGAAGTGGGAGCCTCACGCGTCCATTCAGCGACACGAGCATCAAGACTCCCCGGCCCTGCTGGCGGGTGGCGTAGATTAGCATGGTGCCGTTTGGCGCAACAGTGGGAGACTCATCAAGACTTGTCTCGGAGAGAATCTTTACACTTCCGCGCTGCAAATCCTGGGCCGCCACCTTGAAGTTGGTGAAGCCCTGCTGGCGATGGATCATCACCAGGGTCTTTTCGTCCGCCGACAGTTTCGGGTTGGCGTTGTAGTTACCGACGAAGGTTACACGCTCGGCGCCACCGCCACCGACCGACTGCTTGTAGATCTGCGGCTTGCCGCCACGGTCGGAGGTGAAGTACAGGGTGTTGCCGTCCTTGCCCCAGAACGGTTCGGTGTTGATGCCCGGGCCTGCAGTGACGCGGCTGATCTGGCGCGACGCCACGTTCATCACGTAGATGTCCGGGTTGCCGTCCTTCGACAGCACGAACGCCAGGCGGGTACCGTCCGGCGACCAGGCTGGTGCACCGTTCAGGCCTTCGAAGTTGGTGACCTGCTCGCGGCGGCCGGTATCGATGTGCTGGATGAAGATACGTGGGCGCTTCTGCTCGAACGAGACATAGGCGATACGCTTGCCATCCGGCGCAAAGCGTGGCGACAGGATCGGTTCACGCGATTGCAGCAGGGTGACTGCACGTGCACCGTCGTAGTCCGAACGCTGCAGGGTGTAGCGGGTGTTGTTGGTTGAGAAACGCTCGGCCGTCACGTACAGCATGCGGGTGGAGAACGCACCCTTGATGCCGGTGAGTTTCTCGAACGACTGGTCGGAAATGTAGTGGGCCATGTCGCGCAGTTGGTCGACACTGCCCGCCACGCTGCCGGTCAGTACTTGCTGCTCGGTGGCGACGTTGAACAGCGCGTACTGCACCTGCAGGCGACCGCCCGACGGCACGATGCTGCCGACCATCACATACTGTGCGCCCAGTGCTTTCCAGTCACGGAAGATCACTTCGCTGGCCTGCGACGGCTGGCTGATCATGTTCTGCCGCGGAATCGGCGAGTAATAGCCAGAGTTGCGCAGGTCATTGCCGATGATGTCGGCCATGTCTTCCGGCAGCACGCTGCCGCCCTGCAGCCCGAACGGCACTACCGCGATGGGGGTGGCCCGGTCGCTGCCGCTGGTGACCAGGATGTTCTTTTCCTCTGCCACGGCCATGCCTGCCACGCAGCACAGCATGACCAGCAGCCCTCTCAGACGTTTAATCACAACGCTAGATCCTCAGGTGTAAATGTCATCTTGAACGAACGATATTGGTTGAAATCGCTCGGCTTCATACCCTGCATTTCGGTCAGGCGACCGATGTTCTTCACCGCAGCCACCGCCGAACTGTCGTACGGGCCGTCACCACTGGACCGGGCCACGCTGACGTTGGTGATGGTACCGTCCGGCAACATGTTGATCTGCAGGACCACCGTCATGCCCTTGCGCGCGGAAGGCGGACGTGCCCAACCCTCGGCCGCGCGCAGGCGGATCAGATCGTCGAAGTCGCCGGCCACCTGGTCACCCTGTTCGTCGGCCAGCGCCTGCTGCCGTTCGGTGGTGTCGGACAACAGCTCGGCCAGGGCCTGGGCTTTCTTGTCTTCCGCCGCCTTGCGGGCCGCTTCCTGTGCCTTTTTCTTCTGGGCGTCTGCAGCGGCCTTCTTCTTGGCCTCTTCAGCTGCCTTTTTCTTCGCTTCCTCGGCTGCCGCTTTCTTCTTGGCGTCCTCGGCTGCTTTCTTCTTGGCCTCTTCGGCCGCCTTTTTCTTGGCGTCCTCAGCGGCTTGTTTCTTCGCCTCTTCAGCGGCCTCTTTCTTGGCCTCTTCTTCGGCTTTTTTCTTGGCTTCTTCCTCGGCCTTCTTCTTGGCGATGTCGGCCTGCTGCTTCTCGGCGGCTTTCTTCGCCTCTTCGGCCTTCTTGGCTTCGGCGGCTTTCTTGGCCTCGGCAGCCTTGGCGGCTTCGGCAGCGGCCTCGGCCTTCTTGGCTTCGGCAGCCTCGCGGGCCTCTTCGGCCTTTTGAGCGGCGTCGGCTTTCTTTTGTTCCGCGGCCTTCACGGCCTCCTGCTCGATCTTCTTCTGTTCCAGCTGCTCGACCTCGGTCTGGCGCGAAGCGGTCTTCTTCGCTTCCCCGGCAATCTTCTGATTGGTCTGGGTGGTCGCCTGGCTCTTGGACTTGAGCTGGTACAGGGTAGCCTGGACGATCGGCTTGGAGGGCGGCAGCTCGGGCGTCATGGCAAAACTGACGAACAGCAGGGCAAACACCAGCACATGCAGGCCGATGGCCCAGACACTGGGCCAGAAGTAGCTTTCCGAGGCGGATGGCTCTCGCTGTTGCATCAGGGCGCCTCGGTAATCAGGCCAACGTTACCGACACCGGCCTTCTGCAACCCGCCCATGGCACCCATGACCGCGCCATAGTCGACAGCCTTGTCGCCACGAATGAACACCTGGGTCTGCTTGCCCTGGTCACGGCCGGCGGCAATGATCTTGGTCACGGCGTCGGTCATTGCAGGCAAGGTCATGGCCTTGTCCATCTGCTTGTCGGTATCGACTTCGCTGCCGAGGTTCCAGTAATAGGTCTTGTCGGCCTTGATGGAGATGGTGAGGATCTGGACGTTGTTGTCCTGCGGCAAGGCTTCGCTGGAAACCTTGGGCAGGTCGACCTTGACGCCCTGGTTGAGCATGGGCGCCGTCACCATGAAGATGACCAGCAGCACCAGCATCACGTCGATGTAGGGCACCACGTTCATCTCGGCGACGGGCTTGCGTTTGTGGCGAACTCGGGCCATGGGCTTCTACCTGATTACTCTTCGCTGGTGTGCACTTTGCGGTGCAGGATCGCCTGGAACTCGTCGGCGAAGGTGTAGTAACGACCGATCAGCACTTCACTGCGGGCCGAGAAGCGGTTGTAGGCGATGACCGCCGGGATTGCCGCGAACAGGCCGATGGCAGTGGCGATCAGCGCTTCGGCGATACCCGGGGCGACCGTGGCCAGGGTGGCCTGCTGGGCGCTGGCCAGGCCGCGGAAGGAGTTCATGATGCCCCACACGGTACCGAACAGGCCGATATACGGGCTGGTCGAACCGACGGTGGCGAGGAACGGCAGGCTCTGCTCGAGTTTTTCTTCCTCGCGCGAGATGGCCACGCGCATGGCCCGGGCAACGCCCTCCATGACCGCGTCCGGGTCAACGCCCGGCTGCTGGCGCAGGCGCGAGAATTCCTTGAAACCGGCACGGAACACTTGCTCGACACCGGAATCCGGGTCCGGGTTGCTGCCTGCCTGGCGATACAGCTTGGACAGGTCGATGCCCGACCAGAAGCGTTCCTCGAAGGCATCCAGCGCACGACGACCGGCGCGCAGCATGGTGCTGCGCTGGAAGATCATGATCCATGATGTGACCGAGGCGGCCACCAGGGTCAGCATTACCAGCTGTACTACCACGCTGGCATTGCTGACCAGACTCCACATGGAGGTATGGTCGACGACGTTAGCTTCCACGCTTATTCTCCTGCGTTCGATTGATTACCCGAGCCGTCCGCCGCAAAGGCGTCGCGCAGCTCCGGGGGTATGGCTCGGGGTTTGAAAGTGTCGGCGCGCACGGCGGCCACCAGGAACTGCCCTTCGCAGAGCAGCGTTTCATCCTTTTCCCGCCAGACCTGCTGCACGAAGCGCAGGCTGGCGCGATTGAGTTCAGTAACCTGCGCGGTGACCCGCAGCTCGTCGTCCAGGCGCGCCGGCGCGTGGTAACGCGCTTCGCTGGAATGGACCACGAACAACAGGTTTTCCCCGGCCAGCTGCGCCTGGGAAAAGCCCAGGTGGCGCAGACGCTCGGTGCGCGCACGCTCCATGAATTTCAGGTAGTTGACGTAATACACCACGCCACCGGCATCGGTATCTTCGTAATAGACGCGACAACGGTGTGCGAACGGTTCCAGGCCATTTTGCGCGCGCATACTCTAGTGCTTACTCCTCAGCTTGCCAATCCGCTGTGGCAACTGTTTTTTCTTCATTAATGTCTTATTGCCAGCGCGCCCTCGGCGTGCCAGCGCTAGAGACCACGAAAAGCCGTTTTCGATCTGTCAGTCATCGCCCGTTTCGGAAAAATCCCCACCCTCCCCCAGGCGCCCGGGCACATTCAGGCCAAAGTGCAGGTAGGCATGCCGGGTGACCACACGGCCACGCGGGGTACGCATGATGTAGCCTTGCTGGATCAGGTACGGTTCGAGCACATCCTCGATGGTGTGGCGCTCTTCGCTGATGGCGGCGGCCAGGTTGTCCACCCCCACCGGCCCCCCGTCGAACTTCTCGATCATGGTCAGCAGCAGGCGACGGTCGGAGTGGTCGAAACCGCGCTCGTCGACATCCAGCAGGTTGAGCGCCATGTCGGCCACGGCCTTGGTGATCTGCCCCTTGCCGCGCACCTCGGCGTAGTCGCGCACGCGGCGCAGCAGGCGGTTGGCAATACGCGGCGTGCCACGGGCCCGGCGGGCGATCTCGTAGGCACCCTGGTCCTCGATGGCCAGGCCGAGGATGCCGGCCGAGCGACTGACAATGGTGGCCAGGTCCCTGTCGCTGTAGAACTCCAGGCGCTGGACGATACCGAAGCGGTCACGCAGCGGGTTGGTCAGCATGCCGGCACGGGTGGTGGCCCCGACCAGGGTGAACGGTGGCAGGTCGAGCTTGATCGAGCGGGCCGCTGGCCCTTCGCCGATCATGATGTCCAGCTGGAAGTCTTCCATTGCCGGGTACAGCACTTCTTCGACGACCGGTGACAGCCGGTGGATCTCGTCGATGAACAGCACGTCGTGCGGCTCGAGGTTGGTCAGCATGGCCGCCAGGTCGCCCGGACGCTCGAGGATAGGCCCCGAAGTGCTCTTGACCGACACGCCCATTTCCTGGGCGATGATGTTGGCCAGGGTGGTCTTGCCGAGACCCGGCGGGCCGAAGATCAGGGTATGGTCAAGCGACTCGCTGCGGCCACGGGCGGCCTGGATGAACAGCGCCATCTGCTCGCGTACCACCGGCTGGCCGATGTACTCGTCCAGCCGCAGCGGGCGGATCGCACGGTCCTGGACTTCTTCACGGTCGCGGCCACTGGCGGCGATCAGGCGGTCGGCTTCGATCACTTGGCAATCATCCCTTTCAGGCTGCGGCGGATCAGTTCTTCACTGCTCAGGCCGGCCTTGTCCTTGATCGCGGCAATCGCCTTGCTGGCTTCCTGCGGCTTGTAGCCCAGCGAAACCAGGGCGCTGACGGCATCAGCTTCGGCCGTGGAGGTGCTGCTGACCGGCAGCGGCCCATCGGAGACCAGGGTGAACATGGCCGGTGAGGTTTCCCAGGCCTTGAAGCGGTCCTTGAGTTCGACCAGCAGGCGTTCGGCGGTCTTCTTGCCGACCCCCGGCACGCGCACCAACGCCGACGTGTCCTGAGCCTGCACACAACGCACCAGCTCGTCGACTTCCAGGCCGGACATCAGCGCCAGCGCCAGCTTCGGGCCCACGCCATTGAGGCGGATGAGCTCACGGAACAGCTCGCGCTCGCGCTTTTCGGCAAAACCGTAGAGCAGGTGGGCGTCTTCGCGCACCACCAGGTGGGTGTGCACGGTGACGGTTTCGCCCACCTTGGGCAGACGGTACAGCGTGGTCATGGGCACCTCCAGCTCGTAACCCACGCCGTTGACGTCGATAATCAGGTGCGGCGGCTGTTTCTCCGCCAGGGTGCCGCGCAAACGTCCAATCACGTTCCGATCCTTCCTCTCGGGGAGCCGGTCAAAGACCGCTCAACCCTATCAGCAAATGCAGCGGGTGCATGCATCACCCGCACAAAATGTGTATCAGGGCATGAAGCGCCTACAGACGCAAGCGCCCGCCGCGTCGCCGCGCCGTGGCCAGGCCATGCGGCACCAGGCTGGAGCGGGTATGCGCGTGGCACAGGGCGATGGCCAGGGCGTCGGAGGCGTCGATCTGCGGTTTTTGCGTCAGTTTCAGCAGGTGCATGACCATCATCATCACCTGTTCCTTGTTGGCCCCGCCGGTGCCGGCTACCGCCTGCTTGACCTGGGTGGCACTGTATTCGGCGATTTCCAGGCCGGCTTCGGCGGCAGCGACGATGGCCGCGCCACGGGCCTGGCCGAGCTTCAGCGCCGAATCGGCGTTACGCGCCATGAACACCCGCTCGATGCCCATGGTCACCGGCCCGTGCTGGGCGATGATTTCGCCCACGCCACGGAAAACGATCTGCAACCGCTCGTGCAGCTCGCCGCTGCCGGTACGAATGCAGCCCGACGCCACGTACTCGCAACCGCGGGCGGTCTGGCGCACCACGCCATAACCGGTGATGCGCGAGCCGGGGTCGATACCAAGAATCAGAGTCATAGCGCCTGCGTGTTCAAATGTACCGGCCTATTCGCGGGCAAGCCCGCTCCCACAGGGGACACACCAGGCCTGAACCTGGTGCGCTCGCTGTGGGAGCGGGCTTGCCCGCGAATAGGCCCGAAAGGCCAAGCAAAAATCTTAGCCGAGTTTTTCCATGACCTCGTCGGAGATCTGGGCATTGGAATAGACGTTCTGCACGTCATCCAGGTCTTCGAGCATGTCGATCAGCTTGAGCACCTTCTCGGCGCCGTCCTGGTCAAGTTCGGCACTGGTGGTGGGCTGCATGACGATTTCTGCGTCAGCGGCCTTGAACCCCGCCTCTTCCAGGGCGTTGCGCACGGCGTAGAAGCTGTTGAACGAGGTGAACACGTCGAACGAGCCATCGTCGTTGGCCACGACGTCATCGGCATCGGCTTCCATCGCCGCTTCCATCAGGGCGTCTTCCTCCACGCCCGGCGCGAAGCTGATCTGCCCCTTGCGCTCGAACAGGTAGGCCACCGAACCGTCGGTGCCGAGGTTGCCGCCACACTTGGTGAACGCATGACGCACGGCGGCCGCGGTGCGGTTGCGGTTGTCGGTCATGGCTTCGACCATGATCGCCACGCCGCCCGGGCCATAGCCTTCGTAGCTGAGTTCTTCGACGTTGTCGCTTTCGTTGGTACCAGCACCACGGGCCACGGCGCGATCGATGATGTCGCGGCTCATGTTGGCGCCCAGGGCCTTGTCCAGCGCTAGGCGCAGGCGCGGGTTGGAGGCCGGGTCAGGGCCGCCCTGCTTGGCAGCGACCGTCAGTTCGCGGATCCACTTGGTGAAGATCTTGCCTCTCTTGGCATCCTGGCGCTCTTTGCGGTGCTTGATGTTCGCCCACTTGGAATGACCAGCCATAACGACTCCGAATCCTTTGAATCACAAACAGCCCCGCCCCTGTACGGGGCGGGACGGGAAATTGCCTGCGCCGAAACGCAAAGGCGCATCCCTGTGGATGCGCCCGAGGACCGCTTACTCGACCTTGGTCTGTTCGCGCAGTCGGATGTGCAGCTCGCGCAGGGCCTTGGCGTCGACCAGGCCAGGGGCCTGGGTCATGACGCACGCGGCGCTCTGGGTTTTCGGGAAGGCGATCACTTCACGGATCGACTGGGCGCCGGTCATCAGCATGACCAGGCGGTCCAGGCCGAAGGCCAGGCCACCGTGAGGCGGCGCACCGAACTTCAGGGCGTCGAGCAGGAAGCCGAACTTCTCTTCCTGTTCTGCCGCTTCGATGCCCAGCAGGCGGAACACGGCCTGTTGCATCTCCTTACGGTGGATACGGATCGAACCGCCACCCAGTTCGGTACCGTTCAGGACCATGTCATAGGCACGCGACAGGGCTGCGGCCGGGTTGGCCTCGAGCTCTTCGGGGGTGCACTTCGGCGCGGTGAACGGGTGGTGCAGCGCAGTGAAGCTGCCGTCTTCGTTCTCTTCGAACATCGGGAAGTCGACCACCCACATCGGCGCCCACTCGCAGGTCAGCAGCTCGAAGTCGTGGCCCAGACGGATACGCAGCGCGCCCAGGGCTTCGCTGACCACCTTGAACTTGTCGGCACCGAAGAACACGATGTCGCCGTCAACGGCACCCACGCGGTCGAGGATAGTATTGAGGTTGGCCTCGGGGATGTTCTTGACGATCGGCGACTGCAGGCCTTCGACGCCCTTGGCGCGCTCGTTGACCTTGATGTAGGCCAGGCCCTTGGCACCGTAGATGCCGACGAACTTGGTGTACTCGTCGATCTTGCTGCGCGGCATGCTGGCACCGCCTGGCAGGCGCAGGGCGGTAACGCGGCACTTCGGATCGTTGGCCGGGCCGGCGAACACCTTGAAGTCCACGTCCTTCAGCTGGTCGGCGACGTCGACCAGTTCCAGCGGGATGCGCAGGTCCGGCTTGTCGGAACCGTAACGACGCATGGCTTCTTCGAAGGTCATGTGCGGGAATTCACCGAATTCCAGGTCCAGCACTTCCTTGAACAGCTTGCGGATCATGCTTTCGGTCAGGCCCATGATCTCGCTTTCATCGAGGAAGCTGGTCTCGATGTCGATCTGGGTGAATTCCGGCTGGCGGTCGGCCCGCAGGTCTTCGTCACGGAAGCATTTGGCGATCTGGTAGTAGCGGTCGAAGCCAGCGACCATCAGTAGCTGCTTGAACAGCTGCGGCGACTGCGGCAGGGCGAAGAAGCTGCCGGCGTGGGTACGGCTTGGCACCAGGTAGTCACGCGCGCCTTCCGGGGTGGCGCGGGTCAGGATCGGCGTCTCGACATCGAGGAAGCCGTTTTCGTCGAGGAAGCGACGGATGCTGCTGGTGATGCGCGAACGCAGGCGCAGCTTGTCGGCCATTTCCGGGCGACGCAGGTCGATGAAGCGGTAACGCAGGCGGGTTTCCTCGCCGACGTCGGAGTATTCGTTGAGCGGGAACGGTGGGGTTTCCGCTTCGTTGAGCACGTTCAGCTGGTAGCCGAGAATTTCGATGGCACCGGAGGCCATGTTGGCATTCACCGCACCTTCAGGGCGCTTGCGCACCTTGCCGGTGATCTGCACGACGTACTCGCTGCGCACGCGGTCGGCAGCGGCGAAGGTTTCGGCGCGATCCGGGTCGAACACGACCTGGGCCATGCCTTCGCGGTCACGGATGTCGAGGAAGATCACCCCGCCGTGGTCGCGGCGACGATGGACCCAGCCGCAAAGGGTGACTTCCTGGCCGTCCAGGCTCTCGTTCAGTTGGCCGCAATAATGGCTGCGCATCATGATGGTGGTTTCGCTTCTCGTGATTCGTGTATTCGGTGGAGGCCTTGGCCGCCCGGAGGGCTAATACTGCAAGACCCGGTCACAGCATTCAACTCAGTCGGCCTTGTCGCCGCCTGCCAGATTCTTTTTCGCCCCGGTCTTGAAGTCGGTTTCGTACCAACCATTACCGCTCAGGCGGAAGCCTGGCACCGACAGCAGCTTCTTCAGCGCCGGCGCCTGGCAGGCCGGGCAATCGGTCAGCGGCGCGGCGCTGAACTTCTGCAGCACTTCCATGCGGTGCTCGCAGGATGCACATTGATAGTCATAAAGGGGCATGGGTGTCTCTCGTCAACCATAACGCTGGCTGCCGGGGCAGCAAAAAGCGGGATTATATATGGTTAGCAAGCACTGCGCAGCCCGCCAGGCGATCAGCGCGCACTTGGCGGGTCCTGCAGCCAGGCGACACAGATCACCCGGATCAGCCCGCTGAAGTTGCGTACCCCACCCTGGCGCAGGTGCACTTCGCGGTCGACGTAGGACAACACCGCACTGACCGAACAGCGGTTGGCCGCCGCGATGTGCTCGAGGATGCCCCAGTAGACCGCTTCCAGGCGCAGGCAAGTGGAAAAACCGTTGAGCCTTACTGAACGTGACACCGGCTGGGTCTGCCGCATGTCAAAATTCGCCTTGAACGGGTCGATACACTGTTTACCGGGCCAGCACCCCTGGCCAGCCATACGTTTGCTCGGTTGCATCATGCGCCACTCCTCCTCGTCACAGGTAGCAGGTGGCCTATGAAGCGCTGACGAGCGCGGTTAGAGCAGCGGCAAAGTTTTCCTGTTCAGGAGCCACGACACAGGCACGAGGGCGTGCCGGAGCGGCCCATCGCGCACTGGGCCGCCCCCTCAGACAGACTGGACAGTTACTGGCCGTCGAGCAGCACCCGCAGCATCCAGGCAGTCTTTTCATGCACCTGCATGCGCTGGGTAAGCAGGTCGGCGGTAGGTTCATCACTCACCTTGTCCACCACCGGGAAGATGCTGCGCGCGGTACGCACCACAGCCTCCTGCCCCTGCACCAACTGGCGGATCATCTCGTCTGCAGGCGGTACCCCTTCCTCCTCCTTGATCGAGGAGTGCCGCGCATAGAATGCATAGGAGCCCGGCGCCGGGAAGCCCAGGGCGCGGATGCGCTCGGCGATCGAGTCGACCGCCAGCGCCAGCTCGTTGTACTGCTCCTCGAACATCAGGTGCAGGGTGCGGAACGACGGGCCGGTGACGTTCCAATGGAAGTTATGGGTTTTCAGATACAGCACATAGGTATCCGACAACAGGCGGGACAGCCCATCGACGATGGACTTGCGATCTTCTTCACTGATACCGATATCAATTGCCATGAAGTTCCCCTTTCCATAAGGCTTGAGACTCAAGCGGGTGCCGACCACTTTAGCAACACTTGACGCCGGGCGCATGCGACATGGCGCAGCACAGCGCCCGGCGCCCTGTGGTTTGAGTAGCCTGCGGCTTTACTGTTAAATAGGCAGCGTGCCACCCGTGCGGACTCATTGCCGGGTGCATAGGCCGGCTGTCACGTGTTCGCGCGCCATACCTCAATGCGCCCCGTGCCGCCGGCTCTTCCTGTGACCAGCCTTATCAACTGTGAGCCAACCCATGTTCAAGATCGTCCATCTGGTGACGGGCGTGGCAGCCTTGCTGCTATCGCTCATACCCAGCCTGAAAACCGATGCAAGTCCTTTCCTGGAACAACCTGACGCGGTCTACCTGGCCCTGTTCGGCCTGCTTAACCTGATTATCGCCCCGGTGGTGCCACTGTACTACCGCGGCGCCCGCCAGCAGCTGCAATACCTGGCTTGCGCCTTGCTGGTGGTGGCCGTGGTGCTGCAGACCCTGACGGTGCTGGCACGTCCGGAAATGGGCAACCTGGCCGCGCTGGTCTGCGCAGCCCTGGCCGTGGCGGCACACCTGGCCGCTGGCCTTGCCCGCAGCCCACGCAAGGCACGCACCAACCAGCCGGCAACGCAGGAATCCGGCAACCGTGATACCGGTACCGTCAAGTGGTTCAACACGTCCAAAGGCTTCGGCTTCATCTCCCGCGATTCGGGTGATGACATCTTCGTGCACTTTCGCGCCATTCGCGGTGAAGGCCACCGCATCCTGGTCGAGGGCCAGCGCGTGGAGTTCTCGGTGATGCACCGCGACAAGGGCCTGCAGGCCGAAGACGTGGTCGCTGTCACCCGCCGCTGATCATCTGCGACGGCCACTGCCTGTGCGGGCGGGCTCGCCCGCCCCACAGGCTTGCTGTTCATCCAGCGCTATCGGCTTCAATAGTGAGGCGGCGGCGCCTCCTCCCCGTCATTGCCGTACTGGCCAACCATCTCTTCGTAACGCTTGATCAGCTCGGCCATCTGCAATTGCAGCCGCTCGATCACCCGCGCCTGCTCGACCACCACATCATTCAGCGCCTGGATGGTGTCATCCTGGAACGCCTGACGGGTTTCCAGCTCGACCATTCGCATTTCCAACGACATATCAGGCCTCTACATACCCATCGAGTTTCAAATCACGCAGGCGCTGGCGTACGGCTTGCACTTGCTCGTCGGTATAGGCCAGTGCCGGGCACTTGCCCCACACCGGCGCAGGCCAGGCGGCGTCGTCGCGCTGGCGCACGATTACGTGCATGTGCAACTGGCTGACCACATTGCCGAGGGTGGCAACGTTCATCTTGTCGGCCTGGTAGCTCGCCTTCAGCGCCTCGGCCAGACAGGTGGTTTCCTGCCACAACTGCTGCTGCTGCGCCGCATCCAGTTCGAACAGCTCGCTGATACCGGCGCACTTGGGCACCAGGATGAACCATGGGTAGTTGGCGTCCTTGCTCAGCAGCAACTGGCACAGCGCAAACTCACCCAGCACCAGGGCATCCTGCTGCAAACGCGAATCGAGGACGAACACGGCAAATCTCCTTCAGGCAAAACCCACCCGCCATACGCGGAATACAGGCGTGCAAGGATACCTTGCACGTTCCCGGTAACACAGCGCTACTTTTCGCACCAAAATGAGGCCTACCGTGCCCCGCCCACCACACTGACCACCCCACAAATGACTCTGGTTGAACTAGTTGCGGTAACACATTGACTTTCATGGCAGCTTTTTTGTTTTTAATGATTCTCGACTGCAACATGAGCCGAACCTGCCCCGCCCCGTGTTTACGGCGCTTTCCGACCCTCGGTAGCGAGTTTTGTGAAAATTTCATGAAGTGTTGCGTATTTTGAGCACGCTTGTTGCATTCCCTTCACGCCAAGTCGGCACGACATCTGCTATTGCAGGTGAACGCGACAAATGACAACAGCGGCATTGGTTACCAGGGAGTTTCCCGCGCCGAATTGCATCGACCGATGTGAGACGACTACGGAAACAACGCTGGCGTTGTACGGCCCATAACCGGGGCGTGATTTGCGACATGGAGACACCTGAAAGCGACATGACAAAAAAGTTCCGTAAAGGATGCTTATAGCCATATCGCCAACATCAGTCAGCGTGCTATACATTTTCGCCGACATAACAAGAAAGAGCTGCGCCATATAACTAGAACAGATGGTTGCAGCGGTACTCTTCCTAAAAACCAAAGGAGCAAATCACGATGCGCGTGATGAAGTGGAGCATGATCGCCCTGGCCGTTGCGGCAGGGACCTCGCAGTTGGCTTTGGCCTCGTCGCAGGACGAGTCCAAAGGTTTCATCGAAGACAGCAAGCTGAACGTCAAGACCCGCATGCTGTATTTCAGCCGTGATTTCCGTAACAACGAAGGCGGCCAGAGCCGTCGCGAAGAAACCGGCCTGGGCTTCCTCGGCACCTTCGAGTCCGGCTTTACCCAAGGCACCGTAGGTGTGGGTGTCGACGCCATCGGCATGCTCGGCCTGAAGCTGGACAGCGGCAAGGGCCGCGCTGGTACCGGCCTGTTCCCGACCGGCTCCGACGGCCGTTCGGAAGACGAGTATTCCAAGGGCGGCGGCGCGGTCAAGTTCCGTGTCTCCGACACCGTGCTGAAAGTGGGTGACCAGTTCACCGCACTGCCGGTCTTCGCCACCGACGACAGCCGCCTGCTGCCAGAAATCGCCCAGGGCACCCTGATCACCAGCAACGAGATCAAGGGCCTGACCCTGCACGCTGGTCACTTCACCAGCCTGACCGCCCAGGAGCAGACCAACCGTGACAGCTTCCGCCTGAAGGAAGCCAACGTGGTCGGCGGTACCTACGCCTTCACCGATACCCTCAGCACCAGCCTGTACTACTCGAAGGTCGAAGACTACTGGCGCAAGTACTACGCCAACGTCAACTGGGCGCTGCCGATTTCCGACAAGCAAGGCCTGGTGTTCGACTTCAACATCTATGACACCAAGAGCGAAGGCTCGGCCGAGTACCGCGCCTTCGATGGCGACAAGCTGGACAACCGCGCGTTCAGCCTGTCGGGCGCCTACAACATCGGCGCCCACACCTTCACCCTGGCCTACCAGAAAGTCACCGGCGACGGCGACTATGGCTACGGCGTCGACGGTGGCGGCACCATCTTCCTGGCCAACTCCGTGGCTCGCTCCGACTTCAACGCCGAAGACGAGAAGTCCTGGCAGGCTCGCTACGACCTGAACTTTGCCGAATACGGCATTCCAGGCCTGACCTTCATGACCCGTTATGTACGCGGTACCGACGCCAACGTCGCCGGCACCAGCAACGGCAAGGAATGGGAACGCGACGTCGACATCAAGTACGTACTGCAGGAAGGCCCGGCGAAAGACCTGAGCTTCCGCGTGCGTCAGGCTACCTACCGCTCTTCCGATGGCGTCTACTACGATTCCCCATCGATCGACGAACTGCGCCTGATCGTGGAGTACCCGCTGAGCATCCTGTAAGCCTGGCTTGCAGTGCCCCGCACCTGAAAAAGCCCGGCAATCACGCCGGGCTTTTTCTTGGCTGACAAGCGCCACGCCCTGGGGCATCCTGTACGCCTGCGTTTCACCCCCGTACAATGCGGGGTCATTTCAATGTCTTAGGCAATCGACACGGCTCACCATGCGCACCAGTCAATATTTGCTCGCCACCCAGAAAGAAACCCCTGCCGACGCAGTGGTCATCAGCCATCAGCTCATGCTGCGTGCCGGCATGATCCGCAAACTGGCCTCCGGCCTGTACACCTGGCTGCCGATGGGCTTGCGGGTAATGCGCAAGGTCGAGGCCGTGGTGCGTGAGGAAATGAACGCCGCCGGCGCCCTGGAAGTGCTGATGCCCAGCATCCAGCCCGCCGAACTGTGGCAGGAATCCGGCCGCTGGGAACAGTACGGCCCCGAGCTGCTGCGCCTGAAGGACCGCCATCAGCGCGACTTCTGCGTCGGCCCGACCCACGAAGAAGTGATTACCGACCTGGCCCGCAACGAGCTGTCCAGCTATAAACAGCTGCCGCTCAACATGTACCAGATCCAGACCAAGTTCCGTGACGAGATCCGCCCGCGCTTCGGCCTGATGCGCGGCCGCGAGTTCATCATGAAGGACGCGTACTCGTTCCATGCCGACCAGGCTTCCCTGCAGGAAACCTACGACCGCATGCACCAGGCGTATACCAATATCTTCACCCGCCTGGGCCTGGACTTCCGCCCGGTGCAGGCCGACACCGGCTCCATCGGTGGCAGCTACTCGCATGAATTCCACGTGCTGGCCGAGTCCGGCGAAGACGACGTGATCTTCAGCGACAGCTCCGACTATGCCGCCAACATCGAGAAGGCCGAGGCCATCCCACGGGAAACCGTGCGCCCTGCGCCTACCGAGGAGCTGCGCCTGGTCGACACGCCGAACGCCAAGACCATCGCCCAGCTGGTGGAAAACTTCGGCCTGCCGATCGAGAAAACCGTCAAGACCCTGATCGTGCACGGCGCAGAACCAGGCAAGCTGGTTGCGCTGATCGTGCGCGGCGACCACGAACTCAACGAAATCAAGGCCGCCAAGCTGGAACAGGTAGCCGACCCGCTGGTCATGGCCAGCGACGCCGAACTGCGCGAGGCCATCGGTGCCGGCGCCGGTTCGCTCGGCCCGTTGAACCTGCCGCTGGAAATCATCATCGACCGCTCGGTTGCCCTGATGAGCGACTTCGGCATTGGCGCCAACATCGACGACAAGCACTACTTCGGCGTGAACTGGGAGCGCGACCTGCCGGTGCCACAGGTGGCCGACCTGCGTAACGTGGTCGAAGGCGACCCGAGCCCGGACGGCCAGGGCACCCTGGTGATCAAGCGCGGTATCGAGGTGGGCCACATCTTCCAGCTGGGCACCAAGTACAGCGAGGCGCTGAAGTGCCAGGTACTGGGTGAGAACGGCAAGCCGGTCACCCTGGCCATGGGCTGCTACGGTATCGGCGTGTCCCGCGTGGTCGCCGCTGCCATCGAGCAGAACCATGACGACAAGGGCATCATCTGGAATGACGCCCTGGCCCCGTTCCAGATCGCCCTGGTACCGCTGCGCTACGAAACCGACGTGGTCCGCGAGGCGACCGACAAGCTGTACGCCGAATTGACGGCCGCCGGTTACGAGGTGCTGCTGGACGACCGCGACAAGAAGACCAGCCCCGGCATCAAGTTTGCCGACATGGAGCTGATCGGCATCCCGCACCGCATCGTCGTCAGCGATCGCGGCCTGGCCGAAGGCAACCTGGAATACAAGCACCGCACCGAGCAGGACGCCCAGGCATTGCCGCTGGCCGAGGTGCTGACCTTCCTGCAGGCACGCGTTCGCCGCTGATAACCAATGCACGAGTGATCATGTACAAGCGAAGTACCTTTACCCTGGGGGGCGCCGCACTGTGCGGCGCCCTGCTCGTCAGCGGCTGCGCCAACCAGATGTCCCAGCGCAGTGACCATGAGGAGCGCGTCGAGCGCAAACTGCTCGAACACACCCTGCAGATCGATGTCGGCGAGCCGAAGGTGATGGAGCTTCCGCAACGACGTGTGCGCGTGCATGAGCAGCAACGCTTCGAAGTCACCGAGTTCGAAGTTACCCGGCGCTATGACCGCTACACGCCCTACCAGCCCTGGCGGGAGATCTACGAGATCCCGCTGGGGGCTGTGGCCGTGGTGGCAGGCGTCGGTGCCAACGTGGTCAACGTCTTCGCCCTGGGCAACCTGCCGGAAAGCGTTACCCACGACTGGCTCAGCTACGGTGTGGACGGGCTCAACCCGTTCATGAACGTGCCGTCCAACGGCCGTGCCCAGCAGAACCTGGCCGGGATCAGCGAGGTGCAGAAGGGCAAGCGCGAAGAGTCCACCAGCGTGCCCTGGAGCGAGCGGCTGGTCGAGGTCAAGGCTGGCAAGACTACCCACGAGCTGACGACCGACAGGAACGGCGTGCTGCGCCTGAACCTGCTCGACAGCCCGTTCTCCGAGCAGAATCTCAACCACATCGGCACCCTGCACCTGCGGGTGGTGGACGAGGACAACGCCGTTCGTGGCGATGCCAGCCTGCTGGTCAGCGCCAGCCTGCGCAACAAGCTGCTCGAAGCCCACGAACTGATCTTCGATGACCTTGAGGACGACGACGTCAGCCAGTGGGTGCACCGGGTCAAGCGCTTGTCCGAACTGGGCCTGGAAGAGGAAGCCAGTGAGATGGAACAGAGCCTGATCGAACTGACCCGCAACGATCCGGAGCTGCAGCAAGAGTTTCTGCAGTCGCTGACCAAGGCCACTGGCCGGCTGGTGGCCGACCCGGGCGCGCAGTAACCCGCATCACGCAATACCTTGCAGGAGCGGCCTTGTGTCGCTCCTACAGGGGCCGCGTTGAATTGGCGGGCCATTTATTGAGGCGGGAACAGCTCCAGCTGCTCATGTGCCCCACGCAAATCGCGCAACCTCACCCCCACCCCCAGCAAGCGCACCGGCTTGCCGCCACGGGCAAAGGCCTGCCCCAGCAACTGCCGATAACTGTCCAGGTCCCGACCGGCCCCCGCCTGCTCCAGGGTGGTCTGGCTGAAGTCATGGAACTTGACCTTGACGAAGGGTTTTTCCGGCCGGTAACTGCTGTCCATACGGGCAATGCGCTCGTTCAGGCTTTCCAGCAGCTCGGGCAGCCGCGCCAGGCAACTGTCCAGGTCCGGCAAGTCGGTGTCGTAGGTGTTTTCCACGCTGACCGACTGGCGCCGGCTGTCATTGTGTACCGCACGCTCATCGATACCGCGCGCCAGCCCCCACAAACGTTCGCCAAAGCTGCCGAACTCGCGCACCAGGGCCAGACGCGACCAGTCGCGCAGCTCAAGGCAGGTCTCGATACCCAGCCGTGCCAATTTGTCTGCGGTTACCTTGCCCACCCCGTGCAGCCTGGCCACCGGCAAGGCGGCAACGAACGCCTCCACTTCGCCCGGGGTTATCACGAACAGGCCATTGGGCTTGCGCCAGTCACTGGCGACCTTGGCCAGGAACTTGTTCGGTGCCACGCCAGCCGAGACGGTGATATGCAGGGTGCGGGCGACACGCCGGCGGATATCCTCGGCAATGCGCGTGGCGCTGCCCGAATACCACTGGCTGTCGGTCACATCCAGGTACGCCTCATCCAGCGACAGCGGCTCGATCAGCTCGGTGTAGTCACGAAATATCGTGTGGATTTCCCGCGAGGCCTCTCGGTAGGCCTCGAAGCGCGGCTTGACGATCAACAGGTCGGGGCACAGCTTCAGTGCATGCCGCGAGGACATGGCCGAGCGCACCCCGTAGGCACGCGCCTCATAGTTGCAAGTGGCAATCACCCCACGCTGGTCAGGTGAGCCCCCTACTGCCATGGGCCGCCCGGCCAGGCGCGGGTCGTCACGCATCTCGATCGCAGCGTAAAAGCAATCGCAGTCAACGTGAATGATCTTGCGCAAGGACATGGATGCTCGCCAGCACTGTAAATTCATACAGATAGTATCGCATGCGACTCGCGGTGTGCAGCCGGCAGCCCGCCATGCGCGATGATCGGGCTGAAAGCCCCGCCGCGCCTGAGCTGAACCGCATTATCCGAACGCTAAGAGTTTGAACGGGAAAGGTTTTTTTATAAAGATGCTTGACAGCCACAGTTAAATCCGTAGAATTCGGTCTCACAGGCGCGGGATGGAGCAGCCTGGTAGCTCGTCGGGCTCATAACCCGAAGGTCGTCGGTTCAAATCCGGCTCCCGCAACCAGATTCGAGAGAAGGCCACTGTTTACACAGTGGCCTTTTTCTTTTGTCTCAAATAAAGCGCTCGAAGAAATATCAAAAAAATCAACGACTAGCGCTTGACAGTCATTCTGGAAACTGTAGAATGCGCCCCACTGACGCGGGATGGAGCAGCCTGGTAGCTCGTCGGGCTCATAACCCGAAGGTCGTCGGTTCAAATCCGGCTCCCGCAACCATATTCGTCAGAACAAACCCCGCCTGTGTAACAGCAGCGCGGGGTTTGTTGCTTTTCCCTTCCCTGCTTTTCGTCGCCCCGTATTTACCCGCCTTGCACTCAACCCGCGCGCTTGAGAGCTCGTCCCGTGGATGAACTATCTTTAACCCGGCCAGGCCGCTGCAAGCGGCTGAGGCCGGAGTAACATTGGATACGTTTATCTAAGGGACTTTCACTTGGCCACACCTTCCCCTCACCTCGCGCGGCATGCCCGGGGCAATCCATGACTTCGCACAACCCAGACAACCCGGCAGCACTCGCCTCGGCACTGCCCGGTGCCGTGCAACGCCTGCCCTTGCTCGAACGCCTGAGCCGCTATCGCCAGCCGATCGGCCTGATCGTGACCCTGGTATTGTTCACCATGGCCCTGATTGCCTGCCGCCACCTGCTGAGCGAGCTGGACATCTATGCCTTGCACGATGCCATGCTCAGCGTACCGGCCCAGTCATTGCTGGGCGCCTTGCTGGCAACCGTGCTCGGTTTCGTGATCCTGCTGGGTTACGAATGGTCGGCCAGCCGCTATGCCGGTGTGCAATTGCCAGCGCCCAGCCTGGTGCTGGGCGGCTTCAGTGCCTTTGCCATCGGCAACGCCATCGGCCTGTCGATGCTGTCCGGCGGCTCGGTGCGCTACCGCCTGTATGCGCGCCAAGGGGTAGGCGCAGGCGAAGTGGCACGGATGACCGTGTTCGCCAGCCTGTCATTGGGCTGCGCGCTGCCGCCCCTGGCTGCCCTGGCGACCCTGAGTGACCTGCCGGCGGCCTCGGCCGCCCTGGGCCTGGCGCCTGGCTTGCTGGCGGCCATCGCCGCAGCTGTGCTGGTGCTGTGTGGGCTGATGGTGGTTGGCCTGTACCGCCGTCGCCTGGCCGAGCAGCCGCTTGCCGACAACCTGCTGGTACAACTGGGCCGCCGCACACTGCGCCTGCCGGGCGCTCGCCTGGCCGCCCTGCAATTGCTGATTACCGCACTGGATGTCGCCGCTGCGGCTACCGTGCTGTATCTGCTGCTGCCCGCAGCACCACCGTTCGGCGCCTTTGTCCTGGTGTACCTGCTGGCCCTGGCGGCAGGCGTGCTCAGCCATGTGCCGGGCGGCGTCGGGGTGTTCGAAGCGATCCTGCTGGCCGCCTTTGCCGACCAGCTTGGCGCGGCCCCGTTGGCGGCGGCCCTGCTGCTGTATCGGCTGATCTACGTCGTGCTGCCGCTGCTGCTGGCCTGCGTGTTGCTGCTGGCCAACGAAGCCAGGCGCCTGCTGTTCGCACAACAGGCCATCAAGGCGGCTTCCGGGTTGGCGGCACCGATCCTGTCGGTTCTGGTGTTCCTGTCCGGGGTCGTGCTGTTGTTCTCCGGGGCCACGCCCGAGATCGACACGCGTCTGGAGCACATGGGTTTCCTGGTGCCGCACCGTCTGATCGATGCCTCGCACTTTGGCGCCAGCCTGATCGGGGTATTGTGCCTGCTTTTGGCCCAGGGCCTGCGCCGGCGCCTGTCCGCCGCCTGGCTGCTGACCACCGTGCTGTTGCTGGTGGGCGCCCTGCTGTCGCTACTGAAGGGATTCGACTGGGAAGAGGCCTGCCTGCTGACCTTCACCGCCGCCCTGCTCGCCCTGTTCCGCCGCTCCTTCTACCGCCCCAGCCGCTTGCTGGAGCTGCCGTTCTCGCCAGTGTTCCTGGTGGCCAGCGCCTGTGTGGTCGGGGCATCGGTATGGCTGCTGCTGTTTGCCTACCAGGATGTGCCCTACAGCCATCAGCTGTGGTGGCAGTTCACCCTTGATGCCGACGCCCCGCGTGGCCTGCGCGCCGCCATGGGCAGCGCCTTGCTGCTGGCGGCCGTGGCGCTGACCTGGCTGCTGCGCACGGCACCGCCTGTGATTCACCTGCCTGATGAACAGGAACTGCAACGGGCCAACCGCATTCTGCAGGCCTCTGACCAGCCCGATGGCGGCCTGGCCCTGACCGGCGACAAGGCGCTGCTGTTCCACCCGGGCGACAATGCCTTCCTCATGTATGCACGTCGCGGCCGCAGCCTGGTGGCGCTGTATGACCCGATCGGCCCGGCCCAGGAACGCGCCGAGATGATCTGGCAATTCCGTGACCTGTGCGACCTGCACCACGCCCGACCGGTGTTCTACCAGGTGCGTGCCGAAAACCTGCCGTTCTACATGGACATCGGCCTGACCGCGCTGAAACTGGGCGAAGAAGCCAGGGTCGACCTGCAGCGTTTCGACCTGGAAGCCAAGGGCAAGGAGATGAAGGACCTGCGCTACACCTGGAACCGCGGTGGCCGTGACGGTTTGAGCCTGGAAATCCACGAACCCGGCCATGCCCCACTGGCAGAGCTGAAGGAAATTTCCGATGCCTGGCTCGGCGGCAAGAACGTGCGCGAGAAAGGCTTCTCGCTGGGGCGCTTCAGCCCTGAGTACCTGCGGCACTTCCGCATCGCCCTGATCCGCTTCCAGGGCCGCCCGGTGGCCTTTGCCAACCTGCTGGAAACCCACAGCAAGGAACTGGCCAGCCTCGACCTGATGCGCGCGCACCCCGAGGCCCCGAAGCTGACCATGGAATTCATGATGATCGGCCTGATCCTGCATTACAAAAGCCACGGCTACGCCCGCTTCAGCCTGGGCATGGTACCGCTTTCCGGCCTGCAGCCGCGGCGCGGCGCGCCGCTGACCCAGCGCCTGGGCTCGATGGTGTTCCGCCGAGGTGAGCAGTTGTACAACTTCCAGGGGCTGCGACGCTTCAAGGACAAATTCCAACCGGACTGGGAACCCCGCTACATGGCCGTGCCGGCCGGGCTCGACCCGCTGGTGGCACTGGCCGACACCGCCGCCCTGATCGCAGGCGGCTTGACTGGATTGGTGAAACGTTGATGACCCGACGCTTTTGGCTGTACCTGCTGATTCCCCTGCTGCTGGCCGCCCTGGGAGGGGCGCTGGCATTCTGGCTGTGGACGCGCCCGGCCCCCGAGGCGCGCCTGGAGCAACTGAGCATCAATGACACCGCGATCACCCGTGTGACACCAGGCGTACACCCCAAGGCCCGGGTGGTTATCGGTGTGCCGCAGGACCAGGCACTGACCGACAAGCAGTTGCTGGACCTGGCCAAGGCCGGCGAAGCGCAACTGGTGCAGGTGTTGCTGCCGGCCAATGATTGCAGCAAGCAACAGCAGGCCATGAACCAGGCCCTTGCCCAGTTGCCCCAGCAGCCGACCCTGGTCGCCGGTATCGGTCCGGGCGCGGCCCAGGCCTGGCGCTGGCTGGCCAGCCAGAACGACGACAAGGCCCGGGCGATTTCGGTGGACTTCAATCTCGAACAACCCGGTTGCCAGGCCCCGCTGCCAAAATCGGCCGCCCACGGCCACTGGAATGTCGCCTGGAACGATAACCCGGATGACGCCAGCGCCGCCTTCGTGCGTGACCAGGCCAACGCCGAAACCAGCATCAGCGACTACGACATACACCTGCCGCAGGTGCTCAAGGCACAACTGACCCAGGCCCTGGTCGGCCACGACGGCAACGCCCTGGCCATCCCGGTGGTCGAGGTGCCTGCCGGGCAGACCACCGACACGGTCACCCTGTTCCTCTCGGGTGACGGCGGCTGGCGTGACCTGGACCGTGACGTGGCGGGGGAAATGGCCAAGCTGGGCTACCCGGTGGTGGGCATCGACACGCTGCGCTACTACTGGCAGCACAAGACCCCGGAGCAAAGCGCCGCCGACCTGTCCGAGCTGATGCAGCACTATCGGCAGAAATGGGGCACCAAGCGCTTCGTGCTGACCGGCTATTCGTTCGGCGCCGACGTGTTGCCGGCGATCTACAACCGCCTGCCGGTCGAAGACCAGCAGCGCATCGACGCGGTGATGCTGCTGGCCTTTGCCCGCAGCGGCAGCTTCGAGATCGAAGTCGAGGGCTGGCTTGGCAAGGAAGGCCAGGAAGCACCGACCGGGCCGGAAATGGCCAGGTTGCCGGCGTCCAAGGTGGTGTGCGTGTATGGCGTAGAGGAAACCGACGAGAGCGGCTGCACCGACAAGACAGCGGTCGGCGAGCGCCTGAAACTGCCGGGTGGGCACCACTTCGACGAGAACTACCCGGCGCTGGCCAAGCGCCTGATCGACGAGATCGAGACGCGCCAGGGCAAGTCGAGCGTGGCGGCACAGAACTGATAGCCCCCGACCACCGGCACAGCCGGTGCCGGCCACCGCGCCGTCTGCTTCGCGGATAAATCCGCTCCTACCGCTGACGCTATTCCTGTAGGAGCGGCTTCAGCCGCGATCACCGGCACAGCCGGTGCCCGCCAACGCGTCGCCTGCTTCACGGATAAATCCGCTCCTACAGGTAGGTGTGAGTGCCCGCGCCTGCCCTGGAAATCAGATCTCGACCTGGGTCCCTAACTCGATCACCCGGTTCAACGGCAGGTTGAAGAAGCGCAGGTTACCGTTGGCATTCTTCAGCAGGAACGCGAACAGGTTGCCGCGCCAACGCGACATGCCTTCCAGCCGCGATGCGATCACCGTCTCGCGGCTGAGGAAGTAGGTGGTACGCATCGGGGTGAAGTCCAGTTCGTCCAGGTGGCACAGGCGCAACGCCGCCGGCACATCCGGTTCGTCCATGAAGCCGAAGTGCAGCAGCACGCGGAAGAACCCTTCACCATAGGCCTCCACCTCGAAGCGCTCCTGCTCCGGCACCCGCGGCCGGTCCTCGTTGACCACCGTCAACAGCACCACCTGGCTGTGCAGCACCTGGTTATGCAGCATGTTGTGCAACAGCGCATGGGGTACGGCATCGGAGCGCGCCGTGAGGAATACCGCCGTGCCTTCGACCCGGTGCGGCGGCTGGATACGGATACTGCTGATGAACAGCTGCAGCGGCAGCGCACCTTCGTCGATACGCTCCACCAGGATCTGCTTGCCGCGCTTCCAGGTGCTCATCAACAGGTACAGCACGCCCCCCGCCAGAACCGGGAAGGCACCACCCTGAACGATCTTCGGCACGTTGGCAGCAAAGTACAGCCCATCGACCAGCAGGAAACCCACCAAAATCGGCACCGCCAGCACGGGCGGCCATTTCCATAGCAGCAGCATCACCGCCGAAACCAGGATGGTGGTCATCAGCATGGTACCGGTCACTGCCACGCCGTAGGCCGCCGCCAGGGCACCGGATGACTCGAAACCGAGCACCAGCAGAACCACGCCGACCATCAGCGTCCAGTTGATCGCGCCGATGTAGATCTGCCCCTGTTCGTCACTGGAGGTGTGCTGGATCTGCATGCGCGGGATATAGCCCAGCTGGATGGCCTGGCGGGTCAGCGAGAACGCCCCCGAGATCACCGCCTGCGAAGCGATCACCGTGGCCATGGTCGCCAGGCCGACCATCGGCAGCAGCGCCCAGCCAGGCGCCAGCAGGTAGAACGGGTTGCGTGCCGCCTCCGGGTCCTGCAGCAGCAATGCGCCCTGGCCAAAGTAGTTGAGCACCAGCGCTGGCAGCACCAGGGCGAACCAGGCGCGGGCAATCGGCTTGCGGCCAAAGTGGCCCATGTCGGCGTACAGCGCCTCGGCACCGGTCAGCGCCAGCACCACTGCACCAAGAATGGCGACGCCCATGCCAGGGTGTACCACGAAGAAGTTCACCGCCCAGATCGGGTTGAATGCCTTGAGCACTTCCGGGCTCTGCGAGATGCCATACACCCCCAGCGCGCCCAGCACCACGAACCAGGTGACCATGATCGGGCCGAACAGCTTGCCGATCTTGTCGGTGCCGTGCTTCTGCACCAGGAACAGCGCTACCAGTATCACCAGCGAAATCGGCACCACCCAGTGGTCGATGCCTTCGAATGCCAGGCCCATGCCCTCCACTGCCGACAGGACCGACACCGCCGGGGTGATCATGCTGTCGCCGTAGAACAGCGAGGCGCCTATCAACCCGCACACTACCATCAGCGTCTGCAAACGCGGATAGGCCGCCGTGGCTCGCCGTGCCAGTGCGGTCAGCGCCATGGTGCCGCCTTCGCCCTGGTTGTCGGCACGCAGGACGAACATCACGTACTTGAACGACACCACCCATAACAACGACCAGAGGATCAGCGACAGAATCCCGAGCACGCCGTCGTGGTTGACCGGTACCCCGTAACCGCCGGTGAAGACTTCCTTGAGGGTATATAACGGGCTGGTACCGATATCGCCATAAACCACCCCGACCGCTGCCACCAGCAGGCTCAGCGACCGCGTCGCCCCCTGCTTCCCCTCGTGCCCGCCTTCGGCGTGACTGCTTGCCTGAACCATCGACCACTCCCGCAGACGGCCTTGTAGACCTTGGTATTCTCAATTCCTGCCCAGGCTGACCTGCAACCTGGCGCAATGGCGCGAAGCATAGCGCAGCGTTCGTCGTATTTCTGCTGGTCAAGCGACGCAGTGCTCGCTAGAATTGCGCACTTTTTGATCAGAGGCGCCAAAAGCGCCCGTCAAGATCGCCCCCGATTCCGGCCGGGCGACCTGCATTTCAATACCGAGGTTAGTCATGTCCACCACGCCCGCCACCCCCAAGGTAGGTTTCGTAAGCCTGGGTTGCCCGAAAGCCCTGGTCGATTCCGAGCGCATCCTGACTCAGCTGCGCATGGAAGGCTATGAAGTCGTGCCCACCTATGAGGACGCCGACGTGGTGGTGGTCAACACCTGCGGCTTCATCGACAGCGCCAAGGCCGAGTCGCTGGAAGTGATCGGCGAAGCGATCAAGGAAAATGGCAAGGTCATCGTCACCGGCTGCATGGGCGTCGAGGAAGGCAGCATCCGTGACGTGCACCCGAGCGTGCTGTCGGTCACCGGCCCGCAGCAGTACGAGCAGGTGGTCAATGCCGTGCACGAAGTGGTACCGCCGCGCCAGGACCACAATCCGCTGATCGACCTGGTACCGCCACAAGGCGTCAAACTGACCCCGCGTCACTATGCGTACCTGAAAATATCCGAAGGCTGCAACCACAGCTGCAGCTTCTGCATCATTCCGTCGATGCGCGGCAAGCTGGTCAGCCGCCCGGTAGGCGAAGTGCTGAGCGAGGCCGAGCGCCTGGTCAAGGCCGGGGTCAAGGAAATCCTGGTGATTTCCCAGGACACCAGCGCCTACGGCGTCGACGTCAAGTACAAGACCGACTTCTGGAATGGTCGCCCGGTCAAGACCCGCATGCTCGAGCTGTGCGAAGCCCTGAGCAGCCTGGGCGCCTGGGTACGCCTGCATTATGTCTACCCGTACCCGAACGTCGACGACGTGATCCCGCTGATGGCCGCCGGCAAGATCCTGCCGTACCTGGACATCCCGTTCCAGCATGCCAGCCCGAAAGTGCTCAAGGCCATGAAGCGCCCGGCGTTCGAGGACCGCACCCTGGCACGTATCAAGCACTGGCGCGAGCAATGCCCGGAGCTGGTGATCCGTTCCACCTTCATCGTCGGCTTCCCGGGCGAGACCGAGGAAGACTTCCAATACCTGCTTGACTGGCTGACCGAAGCCCAGCTGGACCGCGTCGGCTGCTTCCAGTACTCGCCGGTGGAAGGCGCCCCGGCCAACGACCTGGGCCTGGAAGAAGTGCCAGACGACGTCAAGCAGGCGCGTTGGGACCGTTTCATGGCGCACCAGCAGGCCATCAGTGCCGCCCGCTTGCAACTGCGTATCGGCAAGGAAATCGACGTGCTGATCGACGAAGTCGAAGAGCAGGGCTCTGTGGGTCGCAGCTTCTTCGATGCACCGGAAATCGACGGCAGCGTGTTCATCGACGGCGACCATGGCTTCAAGCCCGGTGACAAGGTGCGTTGCCGGGTGGTGGATGCCGACGAGTACGACATGTGGGCTGAACCCGTCTGACCCCGGCTGAAGCATGAAAGGCCCCTGCGCCGGCATTTCCTGACAAGGAAACTACCGGCGCAGGGGCTTGTTCGTCAGAACGTGTGAAACAGCATCAGGCCGCCCTCTGCGTCGGGGCTGGCATCAGAGAAACCTTTGACCGCGTAGAGTTGCACCTTCCACTCCTGGTTGAGCTTGTGGGTCAGGAACAGGGTCAGTTCCCGGATCTGCGCCCCCGTCGACACGACTTTCTGCCGCCAGTCGTAGGAGGCGCCCGCCGAAGTGCGCAAGGCCACAGGCAGGGCGAAGCCGAGGCTGGCAAAAAAAGGATCATCGAAATCGCTGTCGGGCGGGTCGCCGAACTTCTTCCAGCCCAGGGTCGCGAAGCCGGTCACCGGCCCGAACGCCCTGGCAACGTCTACCTGGCCCGTGTAGTCGTACTCACCCGTGCCCAGGCACTGGTCTTCATCAGCCGTGGGAAACTTGACCTTGCCGATCAGGTCCAGCAGCAGGCCGCCGTCAGCCCCGTCGAGCAAGGCGTAACCGGCGCTGGCGACCGTATCGCCCAACCCGCTTTCTACAGCGTGGCAGCCACCGGGCAAGGGGTCGCCATTCGGCCCTACTTCGGGGTTGGTGATGCGCAACCAGGGTACGCTGACCTTGTAGGTCATGGGGCCGGTTTCATACTTGCCGACAACCGGCACGTACCAGATTTCCGAGGTGGTCCCGGTGCCATAGTCGCCGCTGGAATAATCCATGCCGATCGCGGCGCTGAAGGTATCGGCCAAGGCCGGCGCAGTGGAGAGCATGCAGGCAAAAAGAGCAAGTGCGGGCCTCATCTTCACCTCGGCATCCCGTCGGAATGTGTGGTCGGACCTACCTAGCCTAGTTGGCTAATGGCCGGACCGCTCCGGATGCTCGACTTTTCCGCTGGTTTCCAGTGTTTCGGGCCTCTCGACTTTTTCCAGTACCTCTACCTTCTCCACCTTTTCGACTTTTTCCACTTTCTCCAGCGTTTCAGGCTTCTCGACCTTTTCTACTTTCTCGGGCCTTTCTGCTTTTCCGGCGTTTTCGATCCGCTCCACCTTCTCGACTTTTTCCGGCTTCGCGGCCTTTTCTACCTTCTCGAGCCTCTCGACCCTTTCCAGCTCGACCTTCTCTACATGGCCAGATCGGCCACTGCCGCTTTCGGGCCGCGGCACGGTCTCGACCGGGGCTGAGCTGCCGGACCTGTCCACGCCCACGCTGCTGTCATGCCCGCTGGAACCCTCCACCGCGCCCGGACCACCGTGATCGTCACCGGCATCGCGGACACGGTCCGCATCGCCACTGCCATGGCCGCTGTTGCCGGAGCCTCCCGAATCTCTGCTGCCGTGCTCGCCAGGCGGTTGCGCATGCCCCCTGTCCGGGTTGTCGGCACGCGCGTCCTGCAGCTCGACACGGCTTGCCCGCAGTTCATGCGGCCCGTTGAATACTCCACTCACCCGAACGCGCTGGTCGAGCGCGAAGGCTCCTGGCTGCTTGCCGACGAGCACAGTGTCCTGGCCCAGCGTCACCGGGATGCCTGCCACCACCAGTTGTTGTGCCTGCTGACGCTGCACCAGCCCCTCGATCACCACCCTCTGCACACGGCCAGCAAAAGGCAGGCTCGGCTCCGGACGGCTTTGCGCCACCTCCAGCTGGCGCCCGGTCCACTGCCCGCGCACCAACACTTCCCGCGCAGGTGCCACACGCGTTCCCAGCTTCAAGCCCTGCAGGCTGCCGCTACGGTCGACCGCACCAATGGCACTGGCCTGCCTGAGCCCCGGTGCCCGTTCGATACGGCTGGCCAGCACTTCGCCCCTGGCATCGCGCAGCCCGCTGACCCTGACCGGCTCACCCGGGCGCAACCCTTCCGCCACCCGCGCCCCGCTGGCAAGGCGCACTGGCTGGCCCATGACCCGCAGCGGGGCCGAAGCACTGGGCAGCGCCGTCAGCGGCCCTTCGTAGACATTCAGGATCGCGATGCGTCCTGCTTGCAGGCGGCCCTTGCTGGCAAATGCCTCCACCGCGACCACCTGCCCGATTGCCAGTTGGGCACTGCTGGCAGGCGTACCGTTTTCACTTACGGGTACGTCCTTACCGTAGTGCACCTCCAGGCCATTGACGCAGATCGAGGCAAACCCGGTGATGGTGCCGACGATGCCGGTCCCCCCGGTACCGCCCGGGCGCAGGATCGGCGCACCGGTACCGCCCACCCCACCGTTTTCGCTGCGCGCCCCCGTACCGCCGGCACCGCCGGTCCTGGCCCCGGTACCGCCAGTACCGCCCGGCGCCTGCAAGCCCGCCGCACCCGCCATGCCTGCTTCGTCATGGCTGACACAAACCGGTGCCGCAGCCACCTCGGCAGGCGCCAGCAGGCTCAGCCCGCAACCCAGGACCAGCGTGACGACACTGAGGCAGCGCGTGAAATAGGTCATGGTTCCGGGGTCTTCGATAATTCGGGGTCGGTCGCTTCAGTGTAGAAATAAAGCCCGACCGTGATGCGCTGACGTTGCTCGACAGTCGGCACGTCGACACCTTCCAGCTCAGATGCGAGACGACTGAAGGCAAGTAGCGTCTGCATGCCATCGCGGGCCACCACTTCACGCAGTTGCTCGACACTGGCCGGGCTCAGGGCGTCATAGTGCACACTGCGTTCAAAGAATGGCGGGCCTTCGCCACTCAGGTTGTGCACCGCTGCACAAGCGTGGTCATGCAGGTTGTGGCCAAAATACGCAGTCTTTTCCTCAAAGCCCTTTTGCGGCACGAACGCCTGGGCCTCGAGGTGGACACAGTCATGCTCGTCCAGGCGGACGATGCCCAGGCGCAACCACTCGTCCAGCACCACCCGCCCGCGGATGTCGGTGCTGATCTTTGCCACCAGGGCATCGAAGGAACGCTCGCCGCCGGCACTTGCCAGGCGCGGCAGTGGCAACGCATGGCCAGGCGCCGAGCAGAACGGCTTGCTGTTGGCCCACATATTGACCAGTTGGGCGCCGAAGGTGATGTTCTCCGGCAGCTTCGCCATCGTCGTGTCGCCTTCGCTGCGCAAGCGCCGTACATCCTTGCGATGCACGCCAGTGAGCAGGCTGATGCGGCTGTCGGTGGGTGCTGTGCCGTGCAGGCGGAATTCGCGATGGGCCACGTCGACGAACACCTCCTTGAGCAGGTCGGCGAACACGCTGTAGGTAACCCCCTTGCGCAGCATCAGGCGCACCAGCGGGCGCATCACACGCTGCAGTGCGCTTAACATCGACGGGGGTAACGTGGTCGGTTGCATTGCGTGCATTCCTTGACGGATGAACATACAAAACCCGTCCGCTGGGTTTTGTATGGGCCACTTCAGATCAGTGCCATTCAGCCCCTGCTGTCGTCATCTGCGTCATGGTCGCCGACATCAACGCCACGGTCATCGCCCGGTTCGCCACCCACGTGATCGCCGCGATCATCACCAGGTTCGCCGCCAACGTGATCACCGTCATCATCGCCAGGCTCCCCGCCGACATGATTGCCATGATCATCACCGGGCTCACCGCCGACGTGATTGCCATGATCGTCCCCGGGCTCACCACCAACATGATTGCCATGATCGTCACCCGCCTCAGCATGGTCGCCACTGCGGCCCGAGTTCGACTGGCCGGCATCGCCGTGGCCGCTGCCACTGTGGCCGGCATGCCCGCCGCCATCGCCGCCGCTGCCGTGGCCACCGCCGCTGCCACTACCGCCGCCGCTTCCACCGCCGCCGCCGTGGCCGCCGCCGCCACCACTTCCGCCACCGCCGCCGTGGCCGCCACCGCCACCGCCACCAC
>NZ_JATAAG010000013.1:347761-365548 GCF_030341915.1 Pseudomonas sp. BCRC 81390
TTTGGCATAGGCGATGGAATCATGAAAAATCGAATCAGGGATCAACACCGTGGACGCTGACAGCACGCCAGCAACAGCGGTCGCCAATAGAGCTTTCTTGAACAGCGTATGGATTTGCATGTTACGTCTCCAGGTCGTCGCCACGAGAAACGCCAAATCAAGCCGGGAATCCTGTTCAGTTCTTGTCGCTCCTTGCGTGGGATTTTTTCCCACAGTTAACTAATAGCCCTGCTGACCTCGGCCTTCAAGCGCTACGCCGAAAAGCTGACCGGTGGTTGGCCTGCTATGTTTTTCCTATCGCATGGAGGACCACCAGCATGCATTCGGCAATGACGTTGCATACCCCGCGCTTGAAGGACTATGGCGAGCTGGTGCAGGTGTGGGAGGACTCGGTACGCGCCACCCACGACTTTCTCCCGGAGGGCTACATCCTGCTGCTGCGCGACCACGTGCTGCGCCGCTACCTCGACGCGGTAATGCTGGTCTGCTGCCGGGACCGCCAGCGCATCTGTGGCTTCGCCGGGGTCGCCAGCGGGCGCGTGGACATGCTGTTCGTCGCACCGGATTACCGTGGCAAAGGGGTTGGCAAACGCCTTCTGCACTACGCGATCGATGAGCTGAATGCCGAGCGCCTGGACGTCAATGAACAGAATCCGCAGGCCCTGGGCTTCTACCTGCATGAAGGTTTCGAGGTAATCGGCCGTTCGGAAACCGATGGCCTTGGCCAACCCTACCCTCTGCTGCACATGCGGCTGCGCAAAATGGCGTAAATGACACAGATTCCCAGCCCCTCTGGCGCGCAGGCAGGTACAATGCAAGTCTTTCCCTGCCTTTGCGAAATCCCAGTCATGTCCGAACCCGTCCGCCTGTCCAAACGCCTTATCGAACAGCTCGGCTGCTCCCGCCGCGAGGCCGAGCTGTATATCGAAGGCGGCTGGGTCACGGTCGATGGCATGGTGGTCGAACAACCGCAGTTCAAGGTCGCGCAGCAGCGCGTCGAGTTGCTGCCTGGCGCCCGCGCCGAAACGCTGGAGCCGGTCACCTTGCTGCTGAACCAGCCGGCAGGCATGAGCAGCGAAACCGCCCGCGCCGGGATGAGCATGAGCAACTTCAGCGAGGCCCATCGCGAAGGCGTGCGTTCCCTGCACGGGCACTTCGCCCGGCAGGCCTGCGTGGCTCCGCTGGAACCCGGTGCCAGCGGCTTGCAGGTATTCACCCAGGACTGGCGGGTAACCCGCAAGATCGACGCCGACCTGCGCCGCCTGGAGCAGGAGTTCATCGTTGAAGTGCGCGGCGAGACCGCGCCCCAGGCGCTGGAACGCCTGGCACGCGGTGCCACCCGCAATGACCGCGAGCTGCCCAGGGCCAAGGCCAGCTGGCAGAACGAGACTCACCTGCGCATGGCCCTGAAGAACCCGCAGCCAGGGCAGATCGCCGAGTTGTGCGCGTACCTGCGCCTGGAGCTGGTCAGCATGCGCCGCATCCGCCTGGGCGGTGTGTCGATGGGCAAGCTGCCGCTGGGCCAGTGGCGCTACCTGGCCGCTACCGAACGTTTCTAAGCAATACGCCGCGCCCGCAGGCGCGGCACCTGAACAGGATTCTGCAGCAATGAACCACAACGACGTCCTGCGCAGCCTGCGCTACATGCTCAAGGTGAACGACGCCAAGATGGCCGAGATCATCGGGCTAACCGGCCTCGAGGTGCATCCCCTGGTGCTGGCCACCTACTTGAAGAAGGAAGACGAGGAAGGCTTCGTGCGTTGCCCGGAGCGGGTCATGGCGCACTTTCTCGACGGCCTGGTGATCCACCGCCGCGGCAAGGACGACAGCCGCCCGCCGCAGCCGATCGAACTGCCGGTGAGCAACAACCTGATCCTGAAGAAGCTGCGGGTAGCCTTCGAGCTCAAGGAAGACGACCTGCACGCCATCCTCAAATCGGTCAATTTCCCAGTCAGCAAACCCGAGCTCAGCGCGCTGTTCCGCAAGGTCGGCCATGACAACTATCGCCCGTGTGGCGACCAGTTGCTGCGCAACTTCCTCAAGGGCCTGACCCTGCGCGTACGTGGCTGAGCGGCCATGCAGCATACGGTTGCTCCGGTCGGTATCGTCCGCTCCTGTTTCAAGGAGAAGTTCGCCATCCCGCGCCAGCCGCAGCTGGCGCCCGCTGCACGCGGCGTGCTCGAGCTGTTGCCGCCGTTCGACCAGGGTGATGCGGTCGCGGGCCTGGAGCAGGTCAGCCATGTCTGGCTGCTGTTCCTGTTCCACCAGGCGCTGGAAGACAAGCCACGCCTGAAGGTGCGCCCGCCGCGCCTGGGCGGCAACAAGAGCATGGGTGTGTTCGCCACCCGCGCGACCCACAGGCCCAATGGCATCGGCCAATCGGTGGTGCGCCTCGAGGGCGTGGAGCCCGGGCGCCTGCTGCTGTCCGGGATCGACCTGCTCGATGGCACACCGGTGCTGGACATCAAGCCCTATGTGCCCTACGCCGACAGCATCGCCGGCGCCAGCAACCAGATGGCCAGCGAAGCCCCCGCCGCGATCACCGTGCAGTGGAGCGACAATGCCCTGCCGCAGGCTCGCGAACATGCCTTGCGCCTGGGGGAACCGGTGGTCGAGCTGATCGAGCAATGCCTGGCGCAGGACCCACGGCCGGCCTATCAGGTGCCAGTGGCGGAACGGGTGTATGGGGTGAAGTTCTGGGATGTGCAGGTGCGCTGGCATTACCCGCAGCCGGAGGTGATCCGGGTGCTGGAGGTGGTGCCCGCCTGATTTCGGACCTGTCTGGACCGGCCGATTCCACAAAGGGGCCGCGCAGGCATGAAAAAGGCGACCCTAGGGTCGCCTTTTTTGGTTTTACTGCAGCGCGATCAGCGAGCCGGGCCTTCAGCAACGCCGAGGTCGTCGGTCGGACGATTATCGACCAGCGGCGAACCACCGGAGGCCAGCTCCGAGGCCAGCTTGTCGTTGTCCATTTCCTTGACCCACTTGGCCACCACCACGGTAGCCACGGCGTTGCCCACCAGGTTAGTCAGGGCGCGGGCTTCGGACATGAAGCGGTCGATGCCGAGGATCAGCGCCAGGCCGGCAACCGGCAGGTGGCCAACGGCGGACAGGGTCGCAGCCAGGACGATGAAGCCCGAACCGGTTACGCCGGCAGCACCTTTGGAAGCCACCAGCAGCACCAGCAGCAGGGTGATCTGGTGAGTGATGTCCATGGTGGTGTCGGTGGCCTGGGCAATGAACACCGCAGCCATGGTCAGGTAGATCGAGGTGCCGTCCAGGTTGAACGAGTAACCGGTCGGGATGACCAGGCCAACCACCGACTTCTTCGCACCCAGGCGTTCCATCTTGGCCAGCATGCGTGGCAGGGCCGATTCCGAGGAGGAAGTACCCAGCACGATCAGCAGTTCTTCACGGATGTAGCGGATCAGCTTGAGCACGCTGAAACCATGGGCGCGGCAGATGCCACCCAGCACCACCAGCACGAACAGCAGGCAGGTGATGTAGAAGCAGGCCATCAGGTAGCCCAGCTGCACCAGCGAGCCAACGCCGTACTGGCCGATGGTGAAGGCCATGGCGCCGAAGGCACCGACCGGGGCCAGCTTCATGATCATGTTGATGATGTTGAACATCACATGGGCGAAGCGGTCGATCAGGTCCAGCACCGGCTTGCCGTAGCTGCCCAGGCGGTGCAAGGCGAAGCCGAACAGCACGGAGAACATCAGCACCTGCAGGATGTCGCCATTGGCGAAGGCGCCGACCACGGTGTTGGGGATGACGTTGAGCAGGAAGCCGACGGTAGTCTGCTGCGCGCCGGCGGCGGCATAGGCAGCTACGCTGCTGGCATTCAGGGTGTTGACGTCGATGTGCATGCCAGCGCCCGGCTGGACCACGTTGACAACCACCAGGCCGATGATCAGCGCGATGGTGGAGACGATTTCAAAGTACAGCAGCGCGTAGCCACCCGTCTTGCCGACCGACTTCATGCTCTGCATGCCGGCGATGCCGCTGACCACGGTACAGAAAATGATCGGGGCGATGACCATCTTGATCAGTTTGACGAAGCCGTCCCCCAAGGGTTTGAGGGCAACGCCGGTTTCCGGGTAATAGTGGCCGAGCAGGATGCCGATGGTGATGGCGACCAACACCTGGACATACAGGGATTTGTACAGCGGCTGACGTGTCGTCATGGCTAAATTTCCTCAAGTGTGCCGGTTCACCCTTCCCAGGGCGATGCGGCACCTGAATCGCTAACCCTCCTGCACCTGGAGGGATTTGTCGTTGTGTTCGAGCTGCCTGGGCAGGCCTCTGCGAGGATCAATAGCAAGGGTGGTGCCAAAATGCCCATCAAGGGTGCAGACCCCGTATTTGCTGGGGATAAATGCCCAACGACGGGGCGATTTGGCTGAACAAGGCTGGCGGATTTCCGCCCGGTGGCGGGATTTGTACAGGGGATGATGGCGGGAATCCGCCCATCATGGATTGCCTGCGTTGGCCTCTTGCGGGTGAACCCGCTCCCACAGGTACTGCACAGCAACTGAATGCAGTGCGGTCCCCTGTGGAAGCGGGCTTGCCCGCGAAAGGGCCAGCACAGCCTACAGATCAGTCGAGGTCGAACGTGAGATTGCCTGCGCCGGCCTCTTCGCGGGTGAACCGGCTCCCACTGGTACTGCACAGCAACTGAATGCAGTGCGGTCCCCTGTGGGAGCGGGCTTGCCCGCGAAAGGGCCAGCACAGCCTACAGATCAGTCGAGGTCGAATGTGAGATTGCCTGCGTCGGCCTCATCGCGGGTGAACCGCTCCCACAGGTACTGCACAGCAACTGAATGCAGTGCGCCCCCCTGTGGGAGCGGGCTTGCCCGCGAAAGGGCCGGCACAGGCTACCGATCAGTCGAGGTTGAATGTGATCCTGAAGGCCGCGCCTCCCAGGGGAGAATCCTCCAGGCTCAACTCGGCGTCATAGCTGTCGACGATATCCTTGACCACCGCCAGCCCGATACCCTGCCCCGGGTGCTGGCTGTCCAGCCGCTCCCCGCGCTCAAGAATGCGCTCGCGCTGATTGGCCGGCACCCCGGGGCCATCGTCCTCGACGCACAAGGTCAACTGCCCGGGCGCCTGTTCCAGGCTCACCCGCACCTGGCCCAGGCTCAGGCGGTAGGCATTTTCCAGCAGGTTGCCCAACAGCTCCAGCAACGCCCCCTGCTCCATCGGCACCTGCGCCGCATCGGGCAGTTGCAGGGTCACGTTGACCCGTTTGTCCCGATAGACCTTGGCCAAGGTGCTGCACAGGCTGTCGAGCACCGGCCGCAACGCCACGCGGTGGCGAACCAGGCCGCTCTTGCGCAGGCTGGCGCGTTGCAACTGGTAGTCGATCTGCTGGCTCATGCGCTCGATCTGGCTTTGCAGCACCCGCGCCTGCTCGCGCTCGCCGCTACGCTGCTGCAGGCTCTCGCCCACCCCTTGCAGCACCGCCAACGGCGTCTTCAGGCTGTGCGCCAGGTCGTCGAGCGAATCACGGTAGCGCTGGCGCTGCTCGCGCTCGCTGCGCAGCAGGCGGTTCAACGAGCCGGTCAGGCGCAACAGTTCACGCGGGTGCTCATGGCTCAGGCCATCGCGCGACCCCGCCTCCACCTCGTCCAGCTCGCGGCTGAGCCGACGCAACGAACGCAGGCCCCAGGTCAGCCCGGCCCACAGCAGCACCAGCAGCACCAGCAGGGCCGCGCCAAAACCGAGGTAGAGCTTTTCACGCAGGCCGTCGAGGGTGTGCTGGTATTCGCGCACCGGCTGCAGGGCGACGATGCTGTAGGCCGCGCTCTGGCCGCCCAGCAGCTTGATCTCGACGTCGTAGACGAAGAACTCCTCGCCATCGGCCTGGCGAATGCGCGCGAACTCGTTGCCGCGGCCATCGTAACGCGGGCGGTAGTTGACGTTTTGCGCAGCGGTGGCTCGTGACTGCCAGACCAGCTTGCCGTCGCGATCGAAGATATAGCCAAGCAAGCCGGTGTACGGCAGGTTGTAGCGCTCATCCGGCAGCAGCGTGGGCATCTGCAATTGGCCATGCTCGATGCGCGCGGCAGAAATCAGCGTGGTCACGTCCGAGGCCAGGCGTTGTTCGATCGACTCCTGCAGGGCCAGGCTGAAGGCCTTCTGCAAGGCTGGCAGCAGCGCCAGCATGAACAGCAGCGCCAGCAGCGCTGCCGCCAGCATCAGGCGTACCCGCAGGGAACGCATCATCGGCAGCGCTCGGTGAACAGGTAGCCCAGGCCGCGTACGGTGTCGATGGGTTTGAAGCCGCGCTCGCCCTCAAGCTTGCGGCGCAGGCGGCCAACCAGCACTTCGATGATATTCGGGTCGCGTTCCTCGTCACCCGGGTACAGCTGCTCCATCAGGCGTTCCTTGGCCACCACCTGCTGGTGATGGCGCATGAGGTATTCGAGGATACGGTACTCGTATGCAGTCAGGGCCAGGGGCTGTTCGTCGAGGCTGGCCTGCTTGCGGTTGAGGTCGAGTACCAGCGGGCCGGCGGCGATGGTCGACTGGGTGAAGCCACTGGAGCGGCGCAGCAGCGCGTTCAGACGGGCCTCGAGTTCTTCGAACTGGAACGGTTTGACCAGGTAATCGTCGGCACCAGCGGCCAGGCCTTCGACCTTGTCCTGCCAATTGCCACGGGCGGTGAGGATGAGGATGGGGAAGCTCCGGTCCTGGCTGCGCAGCCGGGTGATCAGCTCCAGGCCGCTGATGCCGGGCAGGCCCAGGTCGATGATGGCCAGGTCGAAGTGGTACTGCCCGGCCTGGTACAGCGCTTCCTCGGCATCGCCTACGGCCTCGACCACATGGCCGCTTTCGCCCAGGCGGGTAAAGAGGTGATGGCGAAGCAGGGCTTCATCCTCGACCACCAGCAGTTTCATGTGCAGCTCCTTGTTTGCATTGCCTGTACCGGCCCTTTCGCGGGTAAACCCGCTCCCACAGGGATCGCACAGCGCTTTGAACCTGTGCAGTACCTGTGGGAGCGGGTTTACCCGCGAAAGGGCCGGTACAGGATAACCCGGCTCGCCCGTCAGAACTTGTAGGAAGCCGCCAGGTAGGTCTGCGCGCTGCTGGTCAGTCGCAGGGTGCCGTCCTTCGGCCCGCCATGTGCGCCCACTTCGGTGGCGGCATTGCTGCGCAGGTAACGATAGCCCAGCTCGACCGAAGCTTTGTCGGTGATGTCCTGGATGACGCCGGCCTGCAGGCCGTAGGCATACCCGTAGTCGGTATCGCGGCTCGCACCTGGCGAGTCCTGGGTGAGCTTGGTCACGCCCAGGCTGCCACCGCCGAACAGCTTGGTGGTGTCGCCTACCGGCAGGAACAGGTCATAGCTGCCCAGCAGGTTCTCCTGGCGCAGCTTGAGGCCACTGTGGTCGCCCGAGACGTTGTCATAGGTCATGTAGTAGCGGCCCTGGTCATTGATCTTGCCCAGGCGCACGCCCCAGGTGTCATCCTTGCCGATAATGCCGTCGGCGTCGAGGTGGTCGGTGTTGCGCTGCAGCAGGCCGGACTTGCGAACCTTGTCGCTGGTCTGCCCGTAGGTCAGGCTGGCGAAGTTGTCGTCGGCAGCCTGGGCCGAGGTGATGCCAGCGGCGCAGACGGCCATGGCGGCAAGCAGGGTGTTGAAGGTTTTCATGGCTGGATACTACAGTTGGGTGCGCTGTTACTGTCTGGAAGCTAGAGTAAGCAGGGCACCCTGAACCGCGACTGAACCCTGGTTGAACACCGGCTGAACGAACTGTTTGCAAGAACAAGGAGTAGTGACCATGCGCGCCCTGCTGGCCCTGACCCTGATGTGCAGCGCCGCCCTCGCCCAAGCGGCGGTACAAACCCGCGAGATCCCCTACCAGGACGCCGACGGCAACCGCCTGGTCGGCTACTACGCCTATGACGACGCCGTCGAAGGCAAACGCCCCGGCATCGTCGTGGTGCATGAATGGTGGGGGCTGAACGACTACGCCAAGCGCCGTGCCCGCGACCTGGCGGCGCTGGGCTACAATGCGCTGGCCATCGACATGTATGGCGATGGCAAGCACACCGAGCACCCCGCCGATGCCCAGGCGTTCATGGCCGAAGCACTGAAGGACCCGAAAGCGGCCGAGCGCCGCTTCGACGCCGGGCTGGAACTGCTGAAACTGCAGCCCAATACCAACAAGCACCAGCTGGGGGCCGTAGGCTACTGCTTCGGTGGCAAGGTGGTGCTGGATGCCGCGCGGCGCGGAGAGAAGCTGGATGGCGTGGTGAGCTTCCACGGCGCCCTTGTCACGCAGACCCCGGCCAGGCCCGGTGTGGTGCGGGCGGATATCCTGGTCGAACATGGTGCGGCGGACAGCATGGTGACCCCGCAGCAGGTTGCCGCGTTCAAGGCCGAAATGGATGCGGCCAAGGTCAATTACCAGTTCGTCAGCATCGATGGGGCCAAGCACGGGTTTACCAACCCGGACGCGGACCGCTTGAGCCATGGCGAACATGGCGGGCCGGATATCGGCTACAACAAGGCAGCGGATGAAAGCTCCTGGGCGGACATGCAGGCGTTCTTCAAGAGGGTGTTCAAGTAGACAACGCGAGGGGCCGCTTTGCGGCCCCATCTCCCACGCCGCCGCCTCGGCTGGCACAATAGCCCCATGAATACACTTCCTGCCTGCTGCGCCCCTCTCCAGCACCACTGGCCTCTACCCCGTCCATTGCCCGGCGCGGTGCTGGTCAGTTGCGCTTTCGACCCCAGCCGCCTGGCCCCCGACGACTTCCAGCGTGCCGGGGTGGTGCCAGGCGCCAGCCTGCAGCGCTCGGTAGCCAAGCGCCAGGCCGAGTACCTGGCCGGCCGGGTCTGCGCCCGCGCTGCACTGCAGCGCCTGGACGGTCGTGACTACGTGCCTGGCACCCACGAAGACCGCTCGCCAATCTGGCCCGCCGGCATCCATGGCTCGATCACCCATGGCCAGGGCTGGGCCGCCGCCGTGGTCGCCGCCGAGGGCAGTTGCCAGGGCCTGGGCCTGGACCAGGAAGCGCTGCTGGACGATGACCGCGCCGAACGGCTGATGGGCGAAATCCTCACCCCGGCCGAACTCGAACGCCTGGACCGCAACCAGCTCGGCCTGGCCGTGACCCTGACCTTCTCGCTGAAGGAAAGCCTGTTCAAAACCCTCTACCCGCTGACCCAGCAACGCTTCTATTTCGAGCACGCCGAAGTGCTGGAATGGTCCAGCGAAGGCCTGGCCCGCCTGCGCCTGCTCACCGACCTGTCGCCGCAGTGGCGGCAGGGTGCCGAGCTGCAGGGCCAGTTCTGCCTGCAGGACGGCCACCTGCTCAGCCTGGTCAGCGTCTGATCGCTACACGGCTGGCTGCTGCCGTGGCCAGTTCAGGCTGAAGCAGGCACCGCCCAGCGCGGCGCTGCGCCCTACCGTTGCCCGCCCCGCGTGCCAGTAGATGATGCGACGCACGATCGACAGGCCCAGGCCATGCCCGCCCGAGGCCCGGGTACGGCTGTCATCGAGCCGGGTGAACGGCGTGAAGATGCGGTCCCAGACGCCCTCGGGAACCCCGGGGCCGTCGTCCTCCACGTCGATGCGACAGCGCTGTTGCCCCAACTGGTAGCTCAGGCGCACCTCGGCCTCGGCATGGCGCATGGCGTTGCCCACCAGGTTCTGCAGGGCCCGGTGCAGGTAACGCGGCTCGGCCTCGACCCAGGCGCCTTCGGCATCGGCGCCGTGGCATTCACCGCGTAGCACGCGTACCCCCACGCGCAGTGGTGCCAGCTCCTCGATCACCCGGTCGAGCAAGGCATCCAGGTCAATCCGCTCGAACTTCAACGCAGGCGCGCCCTGCTCCAGGCGGGCGTAGGTGAGCATCTCGTCGACCAGCTTGTCGAGGTCCTGGATATCCCCGTCCATGCCCGCCAGATGCTTGGCCCGGGCCTGCTCGGTGGTGGCACTTTCGAGCATCTCCAGGCCAAAGCGCAGGCGTGCCACTGGCGTGCGCAGCTCATGGGAAACCGCGCGCACCAGCTCGCGCTGCATGGTCAGCGAGCGCTGCAGGTGCTCGGCCATGCCGTTGAACGCTGCCGCCAGGCGCCCTACCGAATCGGCATCAGCGGTTGGCACGCGGGTGTCCAGGCTGCCCTGGGCGATGCGCGTGGCAGCCACTTCCAGGCCGGAAACACGCCGCTCCAGCTGACGCACCAGCAGGTAGACCACCAGGCCGATCAGGCACAGGCCGAGGAAGGCGATCAGGATCAGCAACTGCGGTGGATACGGGTTGAGCTGATACAAAGGGCCAATTTCCAGCACCCAGGGCGAACCGGCCAAGCCGGCGAACACACGGATCGAGTCGCCATCCTTGCCCAGCGCCATCACCGTATCGCCCTCCTCGACCCGACGTCGCTGGTCGTCGTCCAGGCTTACCCGCTCGATGCGCTGCAGGGCCACGCCAAAGCCAAAGCCCTTGTCGCGCTTGAGCTGCTCCAGGCGCTGCTGCTGTTCTGTCACCGGGTAACGCACCAGCTCGTCGGCCAGCAGGTACAGGGTGGCCCGCGCCAGTTGTTCGCTGACCTGCTTGACCTCGGCGACCAGCAGCAAGTCCTGCTGGCCAACCTTGCGCAATATCCGGGCGGCATGCGGGCCGGTCTTCTCGACCACCACCAGGCCGCGGCCCAAACGGGCGCGCTGGCCGCCATCAAGGGGGTGCGCAGTGGTTGGCTGCAGGGCCAGCGGCACCCCGAGCAGGCGCTCCCAGATCAGCAGCGAGCGCTTGCGCTCGGTGTCGTTCTGCAGCGCCAGGTTGTCGGCCATCAGGCTGAAGGTCCCCTGGGCCAGGCGCTCGCGATGCTGGGCGGCACGCACCTCGTTGACCAGGTGCAGGCTCAGCGCCCCGAGCAGGGCCACCAGCACCAGCACGGCCAGCATGCCGCCGTAGATGCGCAGGAAGATCGAGTTGTTCATGACGCCTCGCCGACGAACAGGTAGCCCTTGCTGCGCAGGGTCTTGATCAACCTTGGCTGGAGCGGGTCGTCGCCGATCTTGGGGCGGATCTTCGAAATGCGGATGTCGATGGACCGGTCCTGGCCGTCGTAGCCGACGCCGCGCAGCGCGGTGAAGATCTGTTCACGGGTCAACACCCGACCGGCGTTGCTGGCCAGCAGCCAGAGCAGGTCGAATTCGGCGCCGGTCAGTTCGATCAACTGTTCGCCCAAGCGCGCCTCCCGCAGCCGATTGTCGATACGCAGTGCACCGAAGGCCAGCGCCTGGCGTTTGTTGTCCGCTGCCTCGCTGCGGCGCAGCAGGGCCTGGATGCGCGCCAGCAACAGGCGTGGGCGCACCGGTTTGCACACGTAGTCGTCGGCCCCCAGGTCCAGACCCTGGACCTGGTCGAGCTCGTCGCTGCGGGCGGTAAGCATGAGGATCGGCCCGGGGTACTGGCTGCGCACCCGCCGGCAGATGCTCAGGCCGTCCTCGCCGGGCAGCATGAGGTCGAGGACGACCAGGTCGGGCTGGCCGTCGACGATGCGCCGCGCGGCACGCGCGCCATCGCCTTCGACGCTGACCTCGAAGCCGTTGGCCTGCAGGTACTCGGCAGTGAGCTCGGCCAGACGCTGGTCGTCTTCGACAATGAGGATTCGGGTTGCGGGGTGGTCCATGGCTTGTGCCTTTGCTTGTTGTTTTTCTGTGGCCTGTGCCGGCCCCTTCGCGGGCTCGCCCGCTTCCACAAGGACCGCGCCGCTTTCAAGGCTTGCACAGTACCTGTGGGAGCGGGCGTGCCCGCAAAGAGGCCAGTGCAGGAAACATGACCCTTTAACCAAAAGGCAACATCTGCTTCGGATACTACGTCCCGCCCCCGGCACTGCCAAGCCGCCCGCCAGCCCCTCGACTGAACCGTTTTTTGTGATACGGTTCGCGCCCGAAAAATTATGCGTCGGCGTGCCAGAAAGCAGAAAAATACTGCAAACCACTTGGCACAAGGCCTACAGCGAATACCCACCATTCACTCACAAAGTACGCACAAGTTATCCACAGGCGATCGCCTTGCAAAGCCCCCGATACCGCATTATCTTGTATCCCGATCGCAGCGAACCACTAGATATTGGGGTTCGTGCAAAATCACACACAAAAGTCAACCCGCAAAATCAAGCGATTTTCCGGCTGGGCTTCACGTGATTCCAGCAGCCAAACCGCTCCTGCGGAGGTGACCGAGGCAAAGCCCTTCCAGGGCCTTGTTCGGGTATGGATGTGTCAGGCCAGACCTGGCATCCATCAGCAACAGTTCCGGGCCCGGCCCAGAACCTTTGACTTCGGCCAGGGAGCGGCAAGCCATTTGCCCCTTATTCCTGAGTCTGTCCCGAAGTCGGTACGCCCGTGCGGGCGGATGCGCATGCGTTTGCGCAGCCCCTGCCAGGCCATCGAGCAAGTGGACGGAACGGTGGGCGCCCAAAAGGCGCCTGAACAATATAGAAACTGTGGAGACACCCACCCATGCAAACCGATACGACTCGCGAGAACCCGCAGGCCAAGGTGCCGCAGGCCGCCGATTCCACCCAGGATCTGGCTGCCACCGCGCCCGGCCAACTGCGCGTGATCAAGCGTAACGGCACTGTCGTCCCCTACACCGACGACAAGATCACCGTGGCCATCACCAAGGCGTTCCTCGCAGTTGAAGGCGGTACCGCCGCCGCTTCGTCGCGCATCCACGACACCGTTGCACGCCTGACCGAGCAGGTTACCGCCACGTTCAAGCGTCGCATGCCATCGGGTGGCACCATCCACATCGAAGAAATCCAGGACCAGGTCGAACTGGCCCTGATGCGCGCCGGCGAGCAGAAAGTCGCCCGTGACTACGTGATCTACCGCGAGCAGCGCGCCAAGGAGCGTGCCACCCGCGTCAACAGCGAAGCCGTGGTCGAGCCGCACCCAAGCATTCGCATCACCCTGGCCGACGGCAGCCTGGCGCCGCTCGACATGGCCCGCCTGAACACCATCATCAGCGAAGCCTGCGAAGGCCTGGCCGAGGTCGACGGCGACCTGATCCAGCGCGATACCCTGAAGAACCTGTACGACGGCGTAGCCATCAAGGACGTCAACACCGCCCTGGTGATGACCGCCCGTACCCTGGTCGAGCGCGAGCCGAACTACTCGTTCGTCACCGCCCGCCTGCTGATGGACACCCTGCGCGCCGAAGGCCTGGGCTTCCTTGGCGTCGCCGAGAGCGCCACCCACCACGAAATGGCCGAGCTGTACGCCAAGGCCCTGCCGGCCTACGTCGAGAAAGGCGTCGAGTTCGAGCTGCTGGACCCAGCCTTGAAAGGCTACGACCTGGAGCGCCTGGGCAAGGCCATCGACCACGAGCGTGACCAGCAATTCACCTACCTGGGCCTGCAGACCCTGTACGACCGCTACTTCATCCACAAGGATGGCGTGCGCTTCGAGTTGCCGCAGGTATTCTTCATGCGTGTGGCCATGGGCCTGGCGCTGGCCGAGAAAGACAAGGAAGCCCGCGCGATCGAGTTCTACAACCTGTTGTCGTCCTTCGACTACATGGCCTCGACCCCGACCCTGTTCAACGCCGGTACCCTGCGCCCGCAGCTGTCCAGCTGCTACCTGACCACCGTGCCGGACGACCTGTCGGGCATCTACCACGCGATCCACGACAACGCCATGCTGTCGAAATTCGCCGGTGGCCTGGGCAACGACTGGACCCCGGTACGTGCACTGGGCTCGTACATCAAGGGCACCAACGGCAAGTCGCAGGGCGTCGTGCCGTTCCTCAAAGTGGTCAACGACACCGCCGTTGCCGTGAACCAGGGTGGCAAGCGCAAGGGCGCCGTGTGTGCCTACCTGGAAACCTGGCACCTGGACATCGAAGAATTTATCGAGCTGCGCAAGAACACCGGTGATGACCGCCGTCGTACCCACGACATGAACACCGCCAACTGGATCCCTGACCTGTTCATGAAGCGTGTCTTCGATGACGGCAAGTGGACCCTGTTCTCGCCTTCGGAAGTGCCAGACCTGCACGACCTGACCGGCAAGGCCTTCGAAGAGCGCTACGAGTACTACGAAGCCCTGACCGAGTACAACAAGATCAAGGTGTTCAAGACCGTCCAGGCCAAAGACCTGTGGCGCAAGATGCTGTCGATGCTGTTCGAGACCGGCCACCCGTGGCTGACCTTCAAGGACCCGTGCAACCTGCGTTCGCCGCAGCAGCACGTGGGCGTGGTGCACAGCTCGAACCTGTGCACCGAGATCACCCTGAACACCAACAAGGACGAGATCGCGGTCTGCAACCTGGGCTCGATCAACCTGCCGAACCACATCGTCGACGGCAAGCTGGACACCGCCAAGCTGCAACGCACCGTGAACACCGCCGTGCGCATGCTCGACAACGTGATCGACATCAACTACTACTCGGTGCCGCAAGCGCGTAACTCGAACTTCAAGCACCGCCCGGTCGGCCTGGGCATCATGGGCTTCCAGGATGCGCTGTACCTGCAGCACATCCCGTACGGTTCCGATGCTGCCGTCGAGTTCGCCGACAAGTCGATGGAAGCGGTCAGCTACTATGCGATCCAAGCGTCCTGCGACCTGGCCGACGAGCGCGGTGCCTACGAGACCTTCCAGGGTTCGCTGTGGTCCAAGGGCATCCTGCCGCTGGATTCGCAACAGATCCTGATCGAGGCCCGTGGTGCCAAGTACATCGACGTCAACCTGGAAGAGTCCCTCGACTGGGGCCCGGTACGCGAGCGCGTCAAGAAAGGTATTCGTAACTCGAACATCATGGCCATCGCGCCGACCGCGACCATCGCCAACATCACCGGCGTATCGCAGTCGATCGAGCCGACCTACCAGAACCTGTACGTGAAATCGAACCTGTCGGGCGAGTTCACCGTGATCAACCCGTACCTGGTCCGCGACCTGAAGGCCCGTGGCCTGTGGGACTCGGTCATGATCAACGACCTGAAGTACTACGACGGTTCGGTGCAGCAGATCGAGCGTATCCCGCAAGAGCTGAAGGACCTGTACGCCACCGCGTTCGAAGTCGAGACCAAGTGGATCGTCGATGCCGCCTCGCGTCGCCAGAAGTGGATCGACCAGGCTCAGTCGCTGAACCTTTACATCGCCGGCGCTTCGGGCAAGAAGCTGGACGTGACCTACCGCATGGCCTGGTACCGTGGCTTGAAGACCACCTACTACCTCCGTGCCCTGGCCGCGACCAGCACCGAGAAGTCGACCATCAACACCGGCAAGCTCAACGCCGTTTCCAGCGGCGGCGACAGCGCCCCGGTCCAGGCAGCCGGCCCTGCGCCAGTGCCGAAGGCCTGCGCGATCGACGAGCCTGACTGCGAAGCCTGCCAGTAAGGCCTGAGTGCCGCGCGGGGTGCCTACCGGTGCCCCGCGCGGCATTTTTGTATCCACGTCCCGAAGAAATCTTGCCCTTTGCCCTGCGTTCGCGTGGGTCGGTAAAAGGACAGGACCTCTCAAAAAAGGACGTAACCCATGGCGCGGAAAAAAATGACATCTCGCAAGATTGGTCGCAATGCGGAAACCGGCCGCTTCACTTCGGTGGAACAGGCCCGCAAGCATCCCAAGACGCACATTGTCGAAACGCTGCATACCCCTCGCAGTTAACACAGCCAATGCAGGAGCGACCTTGTGTCGCGATGGGGTGCGAAGCGCCCCGGAATGGCAGCTCCGGCGCACCCATTCTGGGGCCGTCTTGCGGCCTTATCGCGGCACAAGGCCGCTCCTACAAAGATCGCGCCAACCCCACATCCTGTGCCAGAAAAATAAATAGGCACAACATATAGTGACATCCACATTTTATCGCTAAACTTCCTCCCCGTACCCAATGACACCCGCTTGGTGAACGGATGCACGCCAGACCGGTCGAAAAAGTTACCCTCGCCCGCCAGACACGCGTCCCGATCGAAGGCGAATTCCGGTATACTGCGGCCCCTCTGAAAAGGGCACCTATCAATTGTCCCTGGCCCCTCCGAGAGGCCTGGCCAGGTACAAGCCAGAACACACCCGATGTAACGAGAGTCAGCCTCTCGAGCTGTCCATTCGCCGTAACGGCCTTGCGTCAGGCATCACATTCTTAACATCCAACCGGTTGCCCGAGGGCAACCCTCAAGCAGGAGCCAAACCATGCTGAGCTGGGACGAATTCGACAAGGAAGACGGCGAAGTCGCCGCCAAAGGCAATACCCCTGCGCAGGCCGCTGCCGCCGCCACCCTCGACAAGCTCGACAGCGCCGGTGGTGCCGCTGCCCTGGAAGCCCGTGCCGCCAGTGCCGACGACTCCGATGCGGTCAAGCGCGCCAAGGCTGCCCTGAACGACCTCGACATCGCCGAAGGCCTGGCCGAGCTGGAAGGCTCCAGCGCTCGCGTTCGCGTTGACGAAAAGCGCATGATCAACTGCCGCGCCGACCTCAACCAGCTGGTCCCGTTCAAGTACGACTGGGCCTGGCAGAAGTACCTCGACGGCTGTGCCAACCACTGGATGCCGCAAGAGGTCAACATGACCGCCGACATCGCCCTGTGGAAGAGCATGGACGGCCTGACCGAAGACGAGCGCCGCATCGTCATGCGCAACCTCGGCTTCTTCTCCACCGCCGACTCGCTGGTGGCCAACAACCTGGCCCTGGCCGTGTACCGCCTGATCACCAACCCGGAGTGCCGCCAGTACATCCTGCGCCAGGCCTTCGAAGAGGCGATCCACACCCACGCCTACCAGTACTGCATTGAGTCGCTGGGCATGGATGAAGGCGAGATCTTCAACATGTACCACGAGATCCCGTCGGTGGCGAAGAAAGCCGCCTGGGGCCTGAAGTACACCCGCGCCATCTCCGACCCGGAATTCAACACCGGCACCGTCGAAACCGACAAGGAGCTGCTGCGCAACCTGATCGCCTACTACTGCGTGCTGGAAGGCATCTTCTTCTACTGCGGCTTCACCCAGATCCTGTCCATGGGCCGCCGCAACAAGATGACCGGCGTCGCCGAGCAGTTCCAGTACATCCTGCGTGACGAGTCGATGCACCTGAACTTCGGTATCGACGTGATCAACCAGATCAAGATCGAGAACCCGCACCTGTGGGACGCGGCGATGAAGGAAGAAGCGACCCAGATGATCCTGCAAGGGACCCAGCTGGAGATCGAATACGCCCGTGACACCATGCCACGCGGCGTGCTGGGCATGAACGCGGCGATGATGGAGGACTACCTCAAGTTCATCGCCAACCGTCGCCTGACCCAGATTGGCCTGAAGGAAGAGTACCCGGGGACTACCAACCCGTTCCCGTGGATGAGCGAGATCATGGACTTGAAGAAAGAGAAGAACTTCTTCGAGACGCGAGTGATCGAGTATCAGACGGGTGGTGCGTTGAGCTGGGATTGATAATCCTAGCGAAGCATAGAGAAGGCTGCCGATTGGCAGCCTTTTTTATTGGCAGGAAAAAAGTCGAAGAGGAAGCTTCCTACAAGGCATGTACCGGTAAACCGGCATTTGCGTTGGTGGTTGACGCATGAGCTGGTGGCGGTGACACGACTGAGGATGCGGGATATGCCGGTGGTGCTGGCTGGGGAAGTGGAACACCCGCCGGTAGAGGAGCCGAAATTGAGTTGGCGGGAATGTGCGCAGCGGGCGCTGCGGTTGCATGGGGTTTAACCGCCGGGTTTGCCTGGGCGGGCCTCCTCGCGGGGCAAGCCCGCTCCTACAGGTACTGCGATGGCTTCGAATTAACGCTGTACCTGTAGGAGCGGGCTTGCCCCGC
>NZ_JATAAG010000013.1:365704-421806 GCF_030341915.1 Pseudomonas sp. BCRC 81390
TACAAGTCGTCCAGCCGAACCTTCACACGCTGCGGGGAAGCGAGGCGCTTTTTAACTGCGGCCGCAAGCACTTGATCGTCCTCATCGGAAGACTTGCTCTCGGAGCGTCCAAGCTCTTTGCAAGCGCGGGCCTTGAGTTCATCGTCCAAGCGGTTGTTGATCGAGACCATGGCCCAGCCCTCCCTGCCAAGATGTCCGCCATTACAATACAGTTGTCCGCCTACAACCACCGCCGACCCGCTACTTCCCCTCCCCAACCGGCTCCACCCGCTGCACCACGATCTGCATATGGGTCGCCATGTCAGTCAGTATCACCTCCCCCTCCTTGTACTCCGGGGTGATCATCAGCGAGCGGATAAAATGCTCGTTGCCGCCCTCGCGCTTCTGCACGTTCTCGAACGCCACGATAATCGTGTCATTGCGCCAGTTGCTGATGTCGAAACCGCCCGCAGCAACGAACTCACTAATGTCGCGCTCGTCGTTGAACACATTGGCAGGCAGGATCAGCAAGCGGTCCTTGAGAAACACCTGGTAATACTGGCGAGGCCCCACCGGCCAGTTCTGCTCCACCACGTGCTCGATACGCCAGTGATGGACGTTGTTCTCATAAACCACGACGCGCTCGACCTTGTGCCCGTTGCAGGCAAAGAGCAAGGGCAACAGCAAAGCAGCGAACCCACTACGTATTCGACGCACATTCATTCACAAGCCTCGCTACAGCAGCGTTGAGCCATCATTTGCCAGCTTTCGCCGCCTGGCGGTTGGCCCTGCGGGTTTCCCGGTAGCCCACCAGGCGCACGCGCATTTCCCGGTAGCGCTGGCTATTGATCACCAGCAAGGCCAGCAGCCCGAACAGCAAAACCGCAACGTAGCCGCCCATGTGCGGCCGGTAAGCGTAGCTGGGCAACGCAGCCAACACGGCCAGCGCGTTCAGGCCGACCAGCCCGCGTACGCCCCAGCCATAGCCCCGCACCATGGCGATATGCGAAGCGGCGCTCAGCACCCCTGCCAGCGCCAGGGCCAGCACCGACAACGACCGGTCCGGGCTGCGCAGCCAGGTGGAGAACACCAGTGAAACACAGCCGCCAATGGCAAAGCAGGACAGCATGAACTCGGCAATGAACACGCCGAAATAACGGGAAAGGAATGCTTGCAGTTCCTGGCCATGGGTCATTCGTCAATTTCCTCATAAAGCCCCACGGCAACCGACTGCACGAAGCTACTGCTGGCAAAACCCGACAAGCCGCCAATCGAGTCCTTGATCAAGGTACGCGTGGCGTGCTGGATTTGGGTAGGGGTGAAACGCTTGATCGCGGTACCCGCCGCCTGCTTCAGCTTGAGCTGCTTGGCGGTGAGCGACGGGTGCTTGATCTGCAGCAGTTCCTCGGCCAGGGCCTTGCGCTGCTGCCGCGACAGGCTCTGGAACAGCTCTCTCCAGCCCTTGCCGGTCGCCGCTTTGCGTGCCTGCAGGAAACGCACGGTGTTCAGGCTCGATGCGCCCACACCGGCCAGCGCTACGCCGTCGAGTATGCTCATTACCGTCTGGACCGTGTCATTACTGTCGAGCCAGTCGTTCTGCCCAGGGTCGAACACTTCGTTGAACACCCGGTACCCGCCCATCATGCACTGCCCGGTCCCGGCCGCTGCGGCGGCATAACCGACTGCCGTCAACACCATGCTGGCGCCGGCAGTAAAGGGCACGGCAATGGTACCGCTGAACATGACGACCCAACCCAGGTAGGCCGACAGGCAACTCAAACTGGCGTTCACGGCCTCTGCCATCACCTTGCGCTCACGTGCGCCGGTCTGCAGCTGGGTCATGAACTGTTCAGGTGACTTGTAAGGTGGCGCCTCCTGCAGGATCACACGCTTGGGCGCGATGCTGCAGATCGGCTTGAATTCGCGCAGGACGATCACGTTGTATTGGGCATCGATGTAGACAACACCCGCGCCAACGATACCCGGGTCGGAATCGATGGCCCTGAACAACTTCTGCTGGTCGACGGTCAACAGCAGCCGCTGGCGGGCCATTTGCTGCTGGTAGCCGCCGAGCACGCCGGACATCAGGTCGGTCACGACAACTCTCCTTGATTCGAAAAGCCGCTGCGCCGGCCCACGCACGCCCCGTGCAGGTCAGGCGACCTGCCTGGGGCGGCACGTGCACCGGCGCAAGCGCAACGGAGCGTGGTTTACACGTTCGGGCAAGGCACCGGCGCCCAGTCACCCATGTCGGGGCTGCGGCACATCTTGTTGACCTGGTCGACGCCAGCATTGGCTACCTGCTGGGCCTCGGCTTTCTTGGTCGTGGCCTTCTGCAGGGTCTTCTCGGTGGCGACCGCTTCTTGCGGCACGTTCTTGTTCACCTTGACGGCCTGGGTCTTCTTCTTGCCAGTGGTGGTCTTTGGCGGTTCAGCCACGGTCGCTACGTCGGTACGCGCCACACCCACCTGCTTGAGGTCCTGCTCGTAGGCCTGGGTGTAGTTGTCGAGGTTTTCCGCGACGCGGCCGTTGACGGTGGCCAGCAGCTTGTTCGACTCCTGCAGGCCGGAGACGATCTCGGCCAGGCGCTTGCGCCCTTCGGTGTCGTTGATGCGGTTGGCCTTGCGGCCTTCGATCAGGCTGGTGAATTCACGCTGGTAGCAGCTCTGCGACGCCTTGGCATAGGCCGTGGTGCGGTCCAGGTCGGCGGCGCTCTTGTCGATGTCAGTGGCGTACGAGGCAATGCGCTGCTTGTCGTCGCTGATCTGCTTCTGGCGCTCGGTGTAGTAACCGGCCGCGCCGCCCACCAGGGCACCGCCCGCCGCACCGATGGCGGCGTTGCGGCCGCGATTGTCGCCGTCGACCAAGGCACCGGTCAGGGCACCGCCGAGGGCACCGATGACGGCGCCGGTCGCTACCGAGCGGGTCATGTCGCCGTCAGTGGCGCGCAGGTGCTGCACAGGCTCGTAGCAGCTCGGGTAGTACTCGACCTTGGTCGTGGCACCCACCTTGGACACGGGTGAGCTGGAGCAGCCCGCCATCAGGACAGTGCTGAAACCTGCGGCGAGCAGCAGGGCGGAACGGGCATGGGAAGCCGTGAAGATGGTCTTGAACATGTCACTCTCTCACGTGGGTGGTTAAAACGGGGGGCCTCATGCCACCCCGCGCTTGCGTCAGGCAGAAGCCACTACGAAGGCCGCGCCGCGGCCGATGCCAGGAGCTCCTTGAGGATCGTCGCCGGGTCGGCCCGCCGGTTCTGGCGGTACTCCCCAACGTGGCGAACGAACAGGGTCGCGCGGCTCACCAGGCTCTGGCCCAGGACCGGCTTGCGATTGAGTTCTTCCTTGACCCGCTGGAACTGCGCCTGGATCACCGCATCGGTGTAGCGCGTGCCGCTGGCCAGGTTGTCGATGTAGATCGCCACCGCGCCATCGAGCGCAGCGCGGCCGTTGTTGATGGCCGCGGCATACATGCGCACGCTGGTCTGGTCGCCACGCGCCTGGGCCTCGGCCTGGGTGTTGCGCAGGTTGGTCAGGCGGATGTTGTAGTTGTTGATGGTCTCGGCCACCAAGGCGGCAGACTGGATCAGGTTGCCGGCCGCCTCTTCGCGCTGGCGGCCGATCAGCGACACGCTGCGCTTGAGCTCTTCGTTGACCAGCCCCAGCTCGGCCTGCTGGCGCGGGTCGGTGGTGGCGGCGATGATGCTGTCCAGGCGCTTGGTCGGGTCCTCGGCGGCATCGATGTCGTCGGTCAGGCTGGCCAGGCGCCCTTGCTTCTGCCACTGCTCGAACAGTTCCTGGTAACGCGAACGGGGCGCCGACAGCGCCCCGATGGCCACCCGGAAGCCAGTGGTCTCGTTGCGCTGCTCGGTACCGTCAGCACCAAACAGCGGGTACTCGCGGCGCATGCCGGTGAACAGCGTGCCCTCGCCTTCCAGGTAGTTGCCGCCCTTGACCACGAAGCCGCCATAAGCGCCCTGCAGACGGCCAGCGTGCACCAGCTGGAACGACTCCTGGACCATTTCCGCAGCATTGCCGATCACATCGAACAGCCCCAGCGGGTTCGGCAGCCGGGTGCCGATCGGCATCAACCGTGCCGCCTGCCCGGTGCCGCCAGCCACCTGGTTGTACACCGCCCAGTCGCTGAGCGGCCCATCGCTGTCACTGCCCTGGACCTTGCGCGGGAACAACCGCCCTTCCAGTTCCTGGCGGCTTACCGCAGAACCACCACGGGCAGCGAACTCCCACTCCACTTCAGTGGGCAGGCGCACGAAACCGATCCCGCCGTCCTCGGCCTTGCTGCCCCGGCCACTGACCGGCAGCAGGTCGCGGTGATACTTGAGCAGCCAGGCGCTGTAGACCGCGACAAAGCGTTCGGCCTCGAAGCGCGACAGCTTGACCTTGGGCAGGCGCCCGGCCGCCGTGGTGTCGGGCTGGCAGGCCGGCGCCGCCTCGCCGCTGGCCAGCGACTGGGCCTGGGCCATTACCTGGGCATACTGGCGGGCGCTGACCTCGTACTTGCCAATGAAATACATCATCGGCTTGAGCGGGCCGGCCTGGTCGAGCTTGGGCAAGCCGGGGGCGACCGCCTTCTGCCACTCGGGTGACAGGTCCTGGAGGCTGAACTGGCCATTGATGAAGTCACGCCGGTAGCCGGAAATGAACGACTGCTGGTAGCCGGCCTCACCTTCGCTGAACGGGTAGCCAAGGTTGACCTCGCGGTCGTCCAGGCTGCCCTGGGCCAGTACGTAGACGCTGCGCAGCACCAGCTCGCCGCCACACGGCAGCGGCAGGCTGACGTCACCGGGCAAGGGCTTGGGGTTGTCCAGCTTGCTGGTATCGACCGCCGCTGCCGGGGCGCTGGCTGCAGCGGTGTCGACTGGCTTGGCCGGCTTGGCCGGCAGTTCCTCGGCGCCCGGCGAACAGGCCGCCAGGCCCAGCGTGGTCAGCAGCAGGGCCGCAGCCCCAAGGCGAAGTTCAGACATCACGAATTCCTTGACTGGCATCGATGCGCGTCACCCGCCAGCCGCCCACGGCAGCAGCGGCGGCGCTGGCCAGCAGCACCGCAGACAACGCAACGAAGTAATGCATCGGCAACAGGTGGCTGGCGTACTCGCCGGGCACCTGGGTGAAGATCCGGTTGAGGCCCTGCTCGGCCAGCAGGTACAGGCCGCCGGCAATCGCCGCCGCCAGCACGCCGCTGTACAGCGCCTGCAACACCACGAACAGCAGCAGCGCGGCGGTACCGAACCCCAGCAGGCGCAGCACCGCCAGCTCGCGCTGCTTGCGCTGCACTGCCGCCACTGCGCCTGCGGCGATGGCGGCCACGGCGCCGGCCACGGCGAGGCTGGTGATGATCCAGAACACCAGGTCGAGGTTGCGGCTGAGGGCTTGGACCTGGGCGATCTGCGCCGCCTGGGTCGATACCAGCCATTTGCGTTCGGCAAAATAGGCGCGCAGCGGCTCGACATCGGCCAGCCCCCGGGCATACAGGCGAAACGCCGGGTAGATTCGCCCGGCATCGTTGCCTGCAGCCTCGCCCGGCCAGCCCAGCGCTGGCACACCGCGCCCATCGCGGTAGTCCTCGACCGCTTCGAGCAGGGCCAGCGAAGCGAACAGGCCATCGCGCTCGAACGCCGCCAGCGGCAGCACCGCGGCCACCTGCAGGCGCGTCTGGCGCCACTGCACCTGGCCGGCTTGCTGGCGGCTGAAGCTGGCCAGCAACTCATCACCGGCAGCGGCTCCGAGCTTCTCGGCAGCGGTAAAACTCAAGACCACCTGCTGCAGGCCCTGCGGTGGCGGCACCTGTTGCAGCAAGGGGTCACCGGCAGCGGTTGGCAGCATCTCGACAGTCACCGCGCGCCCTTGGGCAGGCAGCAACAGCTCGGCAGTGGCAGCGATCTGCCGGGTCCGCGCAATGGCGAAGGCAACGTCCGGCCGCTGTGCCAGGGCCTGGATGAAATCGGCCTGGAAACGGCCACCGCCCAGGGGGATGATTTCGCGCACACTCGGGTCGCGTTGCAGCCGCTCGGTCAGGCTGCCAACCAGGCCGAACTTGAGCCCGAACAGCACCAGCAAGGGGGCGATCACCGCAACCAGCGCCAGCACGCTGCACGCCGACAGCCGCGCATCGTTGCGGTAGTCCTGCCAGGCCAGGCCGGCGATCAGCCACGGGCGCATCAGACGGCCTGCGCCAGGCTGGCGGTGACGCCGCCGTCGGCATCGCGCCGGCAGGCCATGCGCAGCACGTTCAGCCCGGCCCGGCGCGCCAGCGCTTCGTCATGGGTGGCGAGCACGCAGGTTACCTGGCGCGCCTGGGCCTCGCGCAGCAGCAACTGCATGACCCGCTCGGCGTTCACCGGGTCCAGCGCCGCGGTAGGCTCGTCGGCCAGCAACAACGCCGGCGCATGCGCCAGGGCCCGGGCACAGCTGACCCGCTGGCGTTGCCCCAGCGACAACGCGGCAGGCTTCTTGGCCAGCTGGTCATGCACATCCAGCGCCTCGGCCAGGCGTTCGACGCTGCCGTCCTCGCCCAGCCCCAACAGCTGCCGAGGCAGGCGGATATTGCCACGCACATCGAGGAAACCGAGCAAGCCGCCGGCCTGCAAGACATAGCCCAGCTGGCGGCTGCGCAGCGCCGCCAGCTGGTCGAGACGGCGCTGGCGCCACAGGCCAGCCACATCGGCACCAGCAAAGACGAAGCCGTCGGCGGCATCCGGCGCCAGCACCAGCGCCAGCAGGTCGAGCAAGGTACTCTTGCCGCAGCCGCTGGGGCCGACCAGTGCCACCCGTGCGCCAGCCGCCAGCTGCAGCCGATCGATCTCCAGGCTGTAGCGCTGGGCCCCCTGCCCGCGCGTCTTGCGCACCCCATGCAGGTTGATCATCACGGCAGCGTCGACAGGGGTACACGGTACAGGGCATCGCCCGGCTCGGCCTTGCCGAAGCGCACCCAGTTGGCCATGTCGTTGTGGAAGGTTTCGTACAGGCGGATCTTCGAGTCCAGTTCGTCGATGAAATCCTCTTGTTCGGCCACCGACAGCGACAACCACAGGTCTTCGGTCATGCTCAGCGACTTGCTGCGGTATGGCAGGCCTTCGAGGTATTCACCCAGCACCCCGCCCTGGGCCAGGTTGGCGCCTTTGCGCAGGGCACCCGGATCACGGCTCATGTAGGCACTGGCGCTGGCGATCTCGTTGAAGAAATCAGCGGGCGAACTGCGGGTCTTGCGCGCGGCGTCGACGATCAGCTTCAGCGACTGCTGCAGGTCATTGAGCTGCAACTTGGTCAGCATCACGCACACCTGCAGGCTCGGCAGTGCCGGGTTGGTCAGGTCGCGGTCGGCGGCCCAGGCGCTGACCAGCTGCGGCGCCTGGCTGGCAGCGTGCCGGCCGAGGAAGTCCATGTGCATGGCGTAACCGATCGCCTGCGACTTGGCCGCCAGGCTGGCGCCCGTGGCCAACTGCGGTACCGGCTGTGGCTGCTGCTCACGCACCTGGTGCGCCAGCTCGGCGAAGGTCGAGCCGATCTCGCGCACGCGCTCGCCAAAGGCGCCTACATCGCCGCCCGGCACGCCCACGTACAGGTCGCCAATTTGCGGGTTGCTGTCGGCGGTGAGTACGCGGTACTGGCTTTCGGCGGAGCCATGGTTGTTCACCCCGGCCGGGGTGCGCAGGTGCAAGGCGTAGATCTTGATCTGCTTGCTCAGCGCGGCCTGGCGAACCTCGGCCTCGTTCATCTGGGTGCTGCTGTACGGGTCGTTCTTGCGCAAGGCGCCAGCATCGCTGACCAGCAGGACGATGCGCCCGCCATAGCCCGACCAGTCCATGCCTTCCACGGCCTGCATCACCCCGGCAAAGGCATCCTCATTGAACGAGTGGCTGGAAACGCTGGTGGCCTTGACCTGCGACGCGGCCTTGAGGAAGCGCGCCGGGTCGCGGCCCTCCTCCAGGCTGACCAGGGTCTTGCTCAGGTAGTCCAGGCCCGGTGTGCGCTTGACGCTGTTGCGAAAGCCCACCAGGCCGAAGCTGACGTTGTCCAGTTCGCCGCGTGCGGCCAGTTGCGCCTGCAGTTCGCTGACCACTTGGCGCACGCGGTCGATGTAGGGTTGCATCGACACCGAGGTGTCGACCACCAGGACGATGCCGGTACGGAAGCGGTTGTCCGTCGCCAGCGCTGCGCCGGCAGCCGTGGCCGCCTGGCTGCGGGCGCTGCTGCCAGGGTCGATGGAGGCGACGTTGAGCAGCTGCACCGGCTGGCCGTCGGCGCCGAAGCTTTCCCGGTAGTCGAAGATCGGCATCAGGTAGAACTGGTTCTGTGGCACCGCGCTGGCGGCCGGCTCCAGGGCCAGCACCTGGGGTACCTGGTCGGGCTGGTTCTGCGCCTTGAGCAGGTCGGCGCGGGCCTTGCCGGTGTCGTCGAGCAGTTGCTGCAGGTCATCGACCTGGCGCATGAACATCACCGGCGAACGGCCGGAACGCTCGGTGAATTTCAGCACCAGGCTTTGCTTCCAGTCGCTGGTTTGTGCCGCCGGCAACCAGCCGTCGCGCTGGCCGCTGCTGGAGGCGCCCACTTCCAGCCATGGCTGGCCGTCGATGTCCTTGCGCTGGTACACGTACAGCACCGAGAACGCCGGCAGCGGCTCGCCCGCGCTGTCGCCGGGGCGGGCCAGCAATTGCGCTTCGGGCTTGCTCAGCACGCGTTGGAACAGGGTTTTCTTGCCTGGCATCAACAATGGCCGGCCGTCTTCGCTGGCAGCTGGCGGCGGCGCGGTTGGCGCCAGCCGGTCGCTCGCGGTTTGCGCCAGCGGCGGTTGCGCAACCGGTTGCTCATTGTCAGAGCGCAACCAGAAGACGGTCGCACCCAGCCCCAGCGCCGCGGCGATGGCCACGGCCAGTATGGCCTTGGCCGGTTTGCCCGAGGCGGGTTGCGCCGGCACGGCGGGCCGGTTCGGCTCCGGCTTTGGCGCAGGTTCAGGTGCAACGACCGGCTTTGCCGTGGCCTGCGGGATATCGATGGACACCGGTGTCAGCCCACCCAGCTCGGCCTTGCCCGCCAGCGCGACCGGCAACGGCCGGATCACCGTGCTGTCCGCGCTGGCGGCTGGCAGGCGGTCGAGTGCGGCCAGCAACGCCGCGGCATCGGTGAAGCGTTGCGCAGGGTCCTTGGCCAGCAGCCCGCGCAGGATGTCTTGGTAGCGCCCATGCTCGATGGGCAGTTCCGGCAACGGCTCGGTCAGGTGGGCCAGCGCCGTCGACAAGGCATCGGTGCCCCGGTAGGGCAGCTCGCCGACGAGGATCTCATACAGCACCACCCCAAGCGCATACAGGTCGGCGCGGCCGTCGATGTCCATGCCCCGCGCCTGCTCCGGGCTCATGTAGCTCGGGGTGCCGACAGCGAAACCGGCCTGGGTGAACTGGGTGCGGTCATCCAGCGACTTGGCGATGCCGAAATCGGAGAGCACCGCCGTGCCGTCGGCACGGAACAGGATGTTGGCCGGTTTCACGTCGCGGTGCACCAGCCCCTGGGCGTGCGCATAACCCAGCGCCTGGGCGATCTGCCGCACGTACAGCAAGCCCTGCTCAGGGGTAAGCCCGGCAGCGATGCGCTCCTTGAGGGTCCCGCTGGGCAGGTACTCCATGGCCATGTAGTACAGCTCGCCGACATTGCCGATGTCGTGGATGGTGGCAATGTGCGGATGCGCCAACCGCGCCAGGGTGCGCCCTTCGCGCAGGAAGCGCTCGCAGAAGGTAGGGTCGGCGGCAAGGCTCGCGGCCATCACCTTCAGCGCCACCTTGCGCTGCAGCGAGCGCTGGGTCGCCAGGTAGACACTGGCCATGGCGCCCTGGCCAATCTCGCTGTCGATGTCGAATCCGGGTATCTGCATGTTCAGGGTGCTCTTCAATTCGCCTTCACCACCACGGCGGTAATGTTGTCGGGGGCGCCACGGGTCAGCCCCAGGTGCACCAGGCTGCGGACCACCTGGTAGGGGTCGGCGTGGCCGAGTACGTCGGCGATCTCGTGGTCTTCGGCAGTCTTGTTCAAGCCGTCGCTGCACAGCAGGTAGGTATCGCCGGGCTGTACCTGCAGGTTCACCGCCTGCAGTTCAAGCTGGTCTTCCACGCCAATGGCGCGGGTGACGATGTTGCCGCGCGGGTGCACGCGCGCTTCGGCCTCGTTGAGCAGGCCGCTGTCCTGCAATTCCTGGACATAACTGTGGTCATGCGACAGGCGCTCGATGCGGCCATCGCGCAGGCGATACAGGCGGCTGTCACCGGCCCACAAGCCCACGGCCCGGTCGCCGCGTGCGGCCAGCAGCACCACCGTGCTGCCCATCATCGCCACGCCCCGGCGCAGGGTTTCCTCACGCACCACGCGGTTGACCCATGCCAGGGTGTCGCGCAAGGCCTGGGCGAAATCCTCCAGCCCATCGATGAGCGGCAACTGGCGCAGGCTGTCCACCGCCAGGCTGCTCACGTAGTCACCGGCGGCATGCCCGCCCATGCCGTCGGCAACGGCCCACAGGCCATCCCAGGTCAGCTCCAGGCAGGCGTCTTCGTTGATCTTGCGGACCATGCCCACATGGCTGTAGCTGGCCGCGCTGTAGTGCACACGGTTCATGCGGGTTGCGCCTCGCTGCCGAGCAGGAACGCGGCGAACTGGTCGCTGCGCGGCAGGCCCTGGCTACGCAGCAGGCCAGGGGCGATTCGCTCGCTGCCCTGCCCCCACCACAGGCTCATGCCCTGGCAGGCGCATTCGGCCAGGGCCAATGCCCGGGCCTGCGGGGTAACGCCATCCAGCCGCTGCAACCCGCCCACGGTCGCACGTGGCCCCTGCAGCAGCGGCCTGGCCTGGCTGAACGGCTGCAAGGCCGCCTCGAAACGCTCGAACGACGCACCCGCTTCCAGCGTGCCCAGCAACGCCGCTTCGACCGCTTCGAACCACTCATCGGCACCGCCGACGATGCCGGCGATCGCCACGCCGGGTTCCAGTACCTGCGCCACGCTCAGCGGAAAATACCGCCCGACCCGGTCGATGCTCGGCATCAGTACGCCGACCACCGCATCCGGGCCACACACCCCGGGTGCCAGGGCAAAGCGCCACAACGGGCTGACCAGGTAGGCCTGTAGCCAGCCCTCGCCAAGCGCCTGCTGGCTGGCCTGGATACCGGCGGCCAGCCACTGGTCCCAGGGCTGGAGGAAGGTCTGCGGCAAGCCGCGGCTGACGAAATCGCCGCGGCAGGCCAGTTTTCCGTAGAAACCGACGTCGTTCACAGATGCTCCGGCAGGCTGAAACCGCTGACCACTCGGCTGCGGAACGGGTTGAAGGCACTGCTGGCGCGCAGCTCGTAGGACACGCTGGCACCATCCACGCGCAAGCGCAGGTTGAAGCGCTCTGGCGAGTTGCCGGCCACCAGGTCGGACTGGTCGAGCAGGCGGAACCACGCCCAAGGGCCTTCCACCGTCAGCCCCGAACGGCCGCTGGCCGCGGGCGGCGCGATCGACAGGCGGACCACGCCGATGCTGTTGGGGTTGGGCCACTGCAGCGCCACCGGGCGGCTCGGGCCGTGGTCGTAACTGACTTGCTGGCCGTCGAGGTCGAGCAGGAACTGGGTGATGCTGGCGTCCATCGCCACCGGCTTGAGTTCGAAACGCACGCTTGGCTGCAGGCCGTTGCCGCTGCGGAAGAAGGCATCGCGGATGGTCGCCGCGCGCTGGAAGGTGTACAGCACGTTGCTGCCGATGCCCAGCTTCTGCGCCGCGCCCGGCTGCCAGCTCCACGGTGTGCTGGAGGTATTGACGTAGGGTTGCAGGTACTTGCGGAAGTAGTTGTCCATCACCCCGCCGACGCCGAAGAACTGGCCGAAGTCTTCCAGCGTGGCGTCACGCGAACTGCCGGCCACCAGCGGGTAGCGGCCACTGAGCGACTGGCGGTAGACATTCAGCACTTCGCTGGCCCAGGCGGCATTGAGCTGGTTGCGCACCCCGCCCATGACGATGCCGTGGGTCGAGCCGAGTACCGAGCTGACCAGGTTCTGTACCACCTTGGGCTGGCGTGCCGCGCTCAGGGCCACCCGTTGCGCCGCGGCCTGGGCCTGGTTCTTGGCCTCGCCGAGCAAGGCGTCACCGCTGGCACCGACCATGGCGCTGACCTGCACGTAGAGCGCATTGAGGTCGGTGAGCAAGCCGTCGATGGCAGCGGGCTGGCCTTCGCCACTGCCGACCAGCGTGGCCAGCTCGGCGAAGTGCGCGGTCACCGGGTCCAGCGTGCGTGCAGCGGGGCTGTCGACCGGCAGCGGCGTGTCACCGAGCAGCCCGCCAAGGCGCTGGCGCAGTTGGTCGACACCGGCCTGCTGGGCCTTGTCCTGGGCTTTGTCGAGGGTAGTCGGCTGTGCCAGGTTGGTTTCACGGGCCGCCGCCTGCAGCAGCTGCTTCATCGGCGAGGTCGGCCCGGACAGCACGCGCAACACGTCGGCGGCCTGGCCGACACTGGTGATCGGCACGAAGTCCAGGTCGTCGAGCAAGGCATCCCAGTGACGGATGTAATCCTGGTAGTAGAGCTGCTGCACATCGTCGGCCAGGCGCCGGGCATCGCCCGCCTCGCCCGACGCGCGGCCCAGTACCCAGCGCTCCTCGGCCAGGGTGGTGCTCTGTGCCAGGCTGGCGGCGAGGAATACCTGGCGGTAGCCCTGCACGGTGAACAGCCCCGGCAGCGGCTCGCTCAGCGGCTTGCCGCTCTTGAAACGAAACACCAGGGCGGCATCGCGCCCGGCAGCGTCGCTGACGCGGAAGTCGTCTACCCCGTTGGGCAGCCTCTGGCGCTTGACCCGGTCGTACACCCGCTGGGCTACCGGCAGTTGCTGCAACTGGCGACGGGTATCGTCGATCAGGCGCTGGTCCAGGCGGGCATTCGGCGGGCGTTTCTCGAACAGCGCCGCCAGGTGCTGCTCCAGGGCCTGACGCAGGTCAGGCGCCAGGTCGCGAGGCAACTGGCGTTCCCAGTCGAGGGTGATCCAGGCCTTGATGAAGTCCGGGTCGTAGTGCTCGGCATCGGCCAGCATCAGGTAGGCCTTGAGGCCTTCGTAAAGGTAATCGGATGGCCCGCCGGCATACAGCTGCTCCTCGATGCGGGTGACCAGGCGCGGGGCGAAGATGGCGATCAGCAGCTTGCGGTACAGGCTCTGCGATTCGCTTTCAAGCATGTCGCCCTGGTACAGGCCCAGGCCCTCGGCCCAGCTGGGTGGGTCGTCGGCCAGGTGGCGCACGGCGTTGAGCAGCGGCAGCACGTCGACCACGTTGCGCTGCGCGGGGCTCAGGTCTTGCACGCTTTTGCCCAGCGGCTGCAGGCGGCTGTCGACCTCGGCGATGTATTGCTGGTTGGCGCGGTAACTGAGGGTCCACAAGGTGCCGACCAACAGCACCAGCGCCACGCTCAGGGCCAGCGCCCCGCGGGCGATCCACCGGCGCCGCTGCTCCACCTTGGGGTTGCTGCCAACCAGGCCGCGCTCGGCAAAGGCCACTGCGGTAAACAGCCGCTCGATGAAATAGCTGCGCCCGCTAGCGCTCTGGCGTGCCAGGTGCGCACGGTCCAGGCCCATGCTCTGGGCCATGCTGCCGATCAGCCGGTCAATGGGGCTGCCTTCCTGGGTGCCGCTGGTGAAATACACACCGCGCAGCAACGCCCGCGCCTCGAAGGCGTTGGGCTTGAAGATGCCGTCGAGGAACAGCTTGAGGTTGCCACGCAGGGCAGCGAACTGCTGCACGAAGCCGTAGATCAGGTCGCGCCGGGCCGGGTCGCGTTCCTGTTGCAGGCGTTCGACCAGGCGCTCGCCGAGGCGCTGTTCGAGTAACCCGAACTCGTTGTCGAACTGTGCCAGCGGGCCGTCACCACCCTGTTCGAGGGTGTCCAGCGGGAACGTCATGCCCCACACCTGGGCACGCTCGTCCTTGCCCAGGTTGTCGAAGAATTCCATGAAGCCCGGCACCAGGTCGAGCTTGGTCAGCATCAGGTACACGGGGAAGCGCACGCCCAGCTGGCTGTACAGTTCCTGGATGCGCGCACGGATCGCCGCGGCATGGGCGGCGCGCTCGGCGTCGCTGCCCAGCAGCAGGTCGGACAGGCTGATGGCGATGAACGCGCCATCGATCGGGCGGCGCGAGCGCTGGGTCTTGAGCAGGTCGAGAAAGCCCAGCCAGGCCGCCTTGTCGACCTGGGCGTGGCTGTCCTGGGTGGTGTAGCGGCCGGCGGTGTCGAGCAGCACGGCCTGGTCGGTGAACCACCAGTCGCAGTTGCGCGTGCCGCCGACACCACGGATGGCGCCCTCGCCCAGTTGCGCGGCCAGCGGGAAGTGCAGGCCGGAATTGACCAGCGCGGTGGTCTTGCCCGAGCCGGGCGGGCCGATGATCACGTACCACGGCAGCTCGTACAGGTTGCGCCGTTCGTCACCGCCCAGGCGGGCTTTCTTCAGCAGGGCCAGGGCCTCGTCCATGCGCTGGCGCAGCGCCGCCAGCTCTTCGCTGGTGGCCACGCTGGCAGGGTCCGGGGCGGTCTCTGCGGCCAGGCTCTGCATGACCTTGGCCGCCTGTCGGCGTGCCTGCACGATGCGCCAGGCGCGGTAGCCGCCCCACAGGGCGAACAGCAGGATGATCAGCAACCAGCGTGGCGTGGGCGGCGCCAGCATTTCCAGCAACGGCCCGACGAACCAGATGATCAGGCTGAGGGCAAGCAGGCCCAGCAGCGGGATTACCCAGCGAATGACAAAACTGAAAAACGCCTTCACTCGACGCCCTCCGCCAGAACGGTGATTTCAACCCGGCGATTCTTCGCCCGGCCCTGCGCGGTGTCGTTCGACGCCAGCGGCTCGGTGTCGCTCAACCCTTGGGCACTGAAGCGTTCGGGTTGCCCGGTGCGCGCGGCGAGGATGCCCTTGACCTCTTCGGCGCGCGCCTGTGACAACGCCCAGTTGGACGGGAAGCGCAGCGTGGCGATGCGCTGGTTGTCGCTGTGCCCGGTGACCCGGACGTTACCCTTGACCTTGGCCAGCGCCTCGGCAATGCGCAGCATCAGCGGCTGGAAATCGCCCTTGATGCTGGCGCTGGCGCTGGCGAACAGTTCATCGCCGCGGATGGTCACCACCGAACGGTCGACCGCGTCTTCGACGGCCACCCGGCCAGCCTTGATGTCCTCGGCGAGGAACCCGGCCAGGCGCGGGCGCTCCACTGGCTTGGGCTGCAGCACCGGGCGGTCCATGGCTTGCACCGGGATTTCGCCCAGCGCGTGGATACCGCGGAACACCGGCTCGGCATCGGCGGCCAGCTTCAGGCGCAGGCCGAACAACAACAGCAACAGCAGGGCCACGGCCACCGCCAGGCCCACCCAGGGCGGCACGAACTGGGCCAGGCGGTCACGGCTGACCGCCACCCCGCGCCAGTGCGGCGAGAGCTCGCGCTCACGCTCGCCACGGGCGCTGCGGATCGCCGCCGCAGTGCGCTCACGCAGCGCTTCGAGCTGGGCGCGGCCATCGTTCATGACCCGGTAGCGGCCTTCAAAGCCGAGGCTGGTGCACAGGTACAACAGCTCCAGCAGGTTGAGGCGTTCGCGCGGGCTTTGCAGGCAGTGCTCCATCAGCTGGAACACCTTCTCACCGCCCCAGGCCTCGTTGTGCACGGTGATCAGCAAGCTCTGCCGGCTCCAGTCGCTGGCACTGCCCCACGGCGTGCTGAGCACCGCCTCGTCCAGCGCGGTACACAGCGCATAGCGCGCCAGCAGTACCTCGTTGCGCACCACCCCGGCGGCTTCGGCGCGGGTTTCGAACTGGCGCAGATAGGCCAGCAACTGCGCGCGCAGGCTGGCCGGCGCCGAGTGCGCGATGGTGTTGCGCAGGCGGGTAAGCAAGGCCAGCAACGGCCCGGCCGCCTGCTCCAGCGGGTTGAGGCCGACGCCCTGGCCAGGCGCCAGGGGCTCGGCGGGCACCTGCAATGGCGGCGGCTGCGGCGCTGCCGCGGCAGGCTGCGGGGCCGCGCGGCCACCGGGGCGCGGCATGAACTGGGTACGGTCGTTGGCCTGCGGATCGTCCGGGTGCATCGCGGGTTATCCTCGAATGGCCCAGAAGGCCAGGCTCAGGCCGGGGAACTCACCGGCGACGTAGAAGGCAAAGCCACCCGAGTGCTGCAACTGCTTCCAGTGCTCGCTGCCCCGGTCGAGTTCGAAGTAGGTGGAACCGGCATGGAACGGGATCTGCCGTGGCGCCACTGGCAACGGCAGCAGGCCGATGCCTGGCAGCTGCAGGTTGACCAGGTCGCGGATGTGCTCCACCGAACCGATCTTGCTCTGTTGGCCAAAGCGGCTGCGCAGGGTCTCGCTGGGGACGTCGGCGCGCACCACCAGGATGAAGCTGGCGCTGTCGAGCAGGCTGCGGTCGGCGAGCATGCCGACGTGGATGCCGTAGGCCTTCTCGACAATGGGAATGGCCACCGCCTTGCTGTCGATCAGCGTCGACAAGGCTTCGCGCAAGGCGGCCATCACCGGCGCGAAGGTCGCCGCCAGGTCGTCGTGCTGATAGACCGGGAAGCTGTGCGGGCGCCGGACATCGCGGGTGAAGGTGGCGAACTCGCCGGCCAGCGCCACCAGCTCGCTGTACAGCCGCTCGGGGTGCAGCGGGCTGAGCTGGTTGAGGTGTTCCACCAGCGGCTGGGCGCGGTTGACCAATTGCAGCAGCATGAAGTCGGCAATCTCCGACGCGCCGCCATTGGCCGAGGCGACCACCCTGCCAGCCAGTGCTTCGCCACGCTGGTGCAACAGGCCCAGCAACTCGCCGCAGAAAGCGGACAGCTGCTGGCTGGCCGCCACGTCGAGTACCGGCGGGATGTAGCTGTCATCCACCACCAGCGCGCGGTCGGCGCGTTTTTCGCGGATGCGCAGCATGCCCAGGGCGGCGTAGTCGCTCAGGCCGTCCTCGCTGCGCAACAGGCGCAGGGCGCGGCTGCCGAGGGCCAGCGGGGCACGGTTCTCGAACGGCGCGTTGTCGTCACGCACTTCGCTGACCCGGCTGATGTAGCGGGCGCCAGCCACGGCTTCGCCTTCATCGACGGTATCGCGGGCACCGGCCCGCTTGAGCGGCAGCCCCAGGTAAAGCACGCCGTCGCGCAGATCGTCGGGCACTTCCAGCGGTGCCGGCGGCAGGTCGTCGCGGGGGATGTCGAACGGCGTGCCGTCCGGCAGCAAGCCGCGAGCGCTGAGAATCGCCACCTTGCCCTGGGCCAGCAGGCCTTGGTCGAGCAACAGCTCGGAGAAGCCCCAGGCGGCTACGTTCAACGGGCGGCTACGGGTATCGACCAAGTGTTCGAGGTAGCGATCATGCTGTTGGAAGTGCTGGGTCGTGATGAACATGCCTTCCGACCAGACCACGCGATTGTTCCAGGACATGGGGACTCCGATTGCCTAGCGGGCAGGTTCAGGTTGTGGGGTGGCCACGGCGCTGCGCACGGCGCGCACATCGAGGCTGATCTGATAGTCGCGCGGAGGCACTGGCAGCACGCTGCGCCACTGGGCCTGGTCGATCTCGCGATAGCCGACCACCAGGCCGACCTGGCGAGTGGCGGGGTCGAGCGGGCGTTCGAGGCGCAATTGCCCGCCCGGCTGCAACAGCACTTCGTCCTGGTCGATCAGGTCGGCGCCGAGGGTGGCCTGGGCGCGCTCGGCCAATGCGAAGTAATCGGCACGGGCGAAGGCCGCGCTGTTCTTCAGCTCGTACAGGCGCACCCGTACCGGCGCAGGCGCGCCGCCAGGGCCCGGGTTGAGCCCGGCGGCGGCACTGAAATAGAGGGTCACGGCCGGGCTGGCCGGCGCCTTGTCGGCAACGGGGGCAACGGCCTCGTCCTTGCTGCAGGCACCGAGCAGCACCAGGCTCAGGGCCGCGACCAGTCGTATTGCTTTCATCCTTGTCCTCATGACGTACCGGGGTCTTCCTGGGCGTGCTCAGCTACGTTGCAAACCGCTGCTGTGGGCCTCGTAGGCGCGGGCGAATTCGCGGCCGAACAGCTCCTGGAAATCATCTTCGGCTTCGCGGGAGATTTGCCCGTAAAGCTCGGTGAACTGCTGCCAGCAGTGCGCCTGGCGCGAGCCGCCGAACAGCTTGGCCAGCCCGGCCGCAGGTGCCAGGCGCTGCTCCAGGCGTGCCGGCTGGAAACAGGCCAGCAGGTGCTTGATCGCCGCCTGCACGCCCGCCATCACTGCCAGCTGGTGGGCGCGCAAGTCATCGAAGCTCTCGCGCACGGCCTGGTCCGGCGCCAGGAACGCCTGGTTGCCGTGACGCAGCAACAGCAGCAAGGCCTCGTCGGCATTGGGGGCGAATTTCAACGGGTTGTTCTGCACCGGGGCAATGGTCGTCTGCTGCATGCGAAACTCGCCCTTCAGGCTGCTGCGCGCACGCAACACGTCGATCAGGCCCTCGACCATCAAGCGGTAGCTGCGGCCGATGGCCTCCATTTGTGCGGCGGCATCGCCGGCGTCGATGCGCAGGTGCTCGATACCAGCGCCACGCAGGAACGCCTGCAGCAACGCGTCGCTGGTCGCGGCCGCTACAGGCGCAACGGGCGTTGGCGCGACCGCTGCGCCCGCCACCGGCTGTGCAGGAGCTGCCGGTGCCACTGGCAGCGGTGGCGCTGTCGGTATCGGTGGCAAGGTCGATGCTGGCGCCGACACAGGCGCCACGGCTGGCGCCTGTGTCGGCGTCGAGCCGAGCAGGTCCCAGTCTTCCGGGATCATCCCCGGCGCTGCCGCGGCGGCTGGCGCAGGCGGGATCACCGGGGTTGGCGGGCGGAAGTCGTGTTGCTGGGCCGGTACATGGTCGGGCTGGCTGACTGGCGGCACGCTCGCGGGGCCGAGGAAGTCGAACAGGTCAGGCAGCGTGTCGTGGTTCGACGCGCCTTGCAGGAACGCTGCCGGCGCACCGGAAATCGACGGGGCGGGGACGACCGGGACCGCTACCTGGTTGGCCATCAGCGCTTCGAAACTGTGCGCCTGGGGCTCGCTGTCGTGGGTGCCCGGCAAACTCGCGTCGATGCGCGCCTGAATCTCGTACTCACCGATGCGGATCACTTCGCCATCCAGCAGCGGTTCACTGTTACCGCGACGCAAGCGAATACCGGCGCGAACTAATTCCACACCGTTGGTACTGTCATCAGTTAAATAATATCGCCCATCCTTGAACTGGATCACACAATGCCTGGCCGATACCAACCGCTCCGGGTCGGGAAGTACCCAGTCGTTGTCCGCCGAACGGCCAAGCGTGATGGCACCGGTTTCCAGCCGCATTTCCGGGCATTGCCCCGGGGTAATCTTGTGGTAACTGGTGATAGTTAGGCAAAGTGCCATCATGCCTCCTTGCATCCGTTTTAAAACGTCGATCCATCCATTCGATTGTTTACCGCAGCCACTCGAATATTGCTGCACCCCTTGATTACCGGGGGTTTCGCGCAAAGCACCGACAATACGACGGGTATGCAACGCCACTGCCGAGGCCAGCCGAAAGGAACCGGATGAGCGGTGCTCGGTTACTGCCAACGAAGTCACAAGTGACACTCGGGGGCGCGTAGCTTACCTTGACACTCGCGAATAAATAAACCATAAATGCGCAACTTCGAAGTGCCAAAACAATATCATTGTGATATCACGCCGGCACTCTTTGGAAAGTTTGTGCGTCAGTTCACACTTGCAACTTCGCACAACAACACGCCCTCACCAAGGGCCGATAGGGAGATCGAATTCTGGTGAACGCATCGCCGTTGCTCGCCGCTGTTTCCGCTGACTTCCCCTGCGGCGATGACCTCGAATATGACGCCGATTTCCTGCAACTGGAGCGTGACGCCCAGGGCCGCCCCGAGCGCGTCATGGGCGACGCCATCCAGCCTGCCGAACCGCCGCAGTGGCGCGATATCGAGCAAGCCAGCACGGCCTTGCTGCAACGCAGCAAGGACCTGCGCATTACCCATTTCCTGCTGCAGGCCAACCTGGCCCTGCACGGCCTCCCGGGGCTGGCTGCCAGCCTGGAGCTGATCCGCGACCTGCTCGGCGAGTATTGGCTGCACCTGCACCCGCAACTGGACGCCGCTGACGACAACGACCCCACGGTACGGGTCAATGCGCTGGCCGGCCTCACCTGCGACACCAATATCGCGCTGCTGCGCGATGCCGTGCTGGTGCGTTCGCGCGCCTTCGGCCCGGTCACCCTGCGCGCGGCCCTGCACGCCGCAGGCGTACAGCATTTCGCCAGCGAGCAGCTCAGCGCCGAGGAACTGGCCGCCGCCCTGCGTGACGCCGACGCCGAGCAGCTGCAACAGTGCCAGGAGGCGCTGCGGCTGGCCCGCGAGGCGGTGGACGCCATCGAAAGCCGGGTCAACGACCAGGTCGGCTCGGACCGCGGCATCGACCTGTCGGCCCTGCGCCAGCCGCTGCGCCAGGTACAGCAGGTGCTGGCTGATTACTGCCCCGACGGCGCCGGCCCGGCCCCGCAAGCCGTTGACGCGCTGCCCGCCGAGCACGCTGACCCGCAGCCGCTGATCGCCAGCGCCACCCCGGCCGCACGGCCCGCTGCCCGCCCTGGCGAAGTCAACAGCCGCGAAGACGTGCAGCAGAGCCTTGACCGCCTGCTGCAGTACTACGCCCGCCACGAGCCATCGAGCCCGCTGCCGGTGCTGCTGCACCGGGCGAAGAAACTGGTCAATGCCGATTTCGCAACCATTGTTCGCGACCTGATCCCCGATGGCTGGTCGCAATTCGAGAACCTGCGCGGCCCCGAGGACAACTGACGTCCTCGGCCCGCATCAACACCGACGCCCGCAACGAACAGCGCCGCCACACCGGCGACCAGGAGGAACAACGTGGCGAAAGACAGCTCCCAGAAATTCATCGCGCGCAACCGTGCGCCACGGGTGCAGATCGAATATGACGTCGAACTCTACGGCGCCGAGAAGAAAGTCCAGTTGCCGTTCGTCATGGGCGTGCTTTCGGACCTGGCCGGCAAGCCGGCCGAACCGCTGCCAGCAGTGGCCGAGCGCAAGTTCCTGGAAATCGACGTCGACAACTTCGATTCGCGCCTGAAGGCGATGAAGCCCCGCGTGGCCTTCAACGTGCCCAACGAACTGACCGGCGAAGGCAACCTGAACCTGGACATCACCTTCGAGAGCATGGACGACTTCAGCCCGGCCGCCGTGGCACGCAAGGTCGATGCCCTGAACCAGCTGCTGGAGGCCCGCACCCAGCTGGCCAACCTGCTGACCTACATGGACGGCAAGACCGGCGCCGAGGACATCATCCTCAAGGCAATCAAGGATCCGACCCTGCTGCAGGCCCTGGCCAGCGCGCCGAAACCCGTCGACAACGAGCCCAAGGCCTGAGGAGGCAGCCCATGAACGATCCACTGCGCGACGCCCAGGCCCAGCCGGCCGCAGCCACCCAGGACCCAAGCGAGTTCGCCAACCTGCTGCTGCAGGAATTCAAACCCAAGACCGAACGTGCCAAGGAAGCGGTCGAAAGTGCCGTGCGCACCCTGGCCGAGCAGGCCCTGGCGCAGACCAACCTGGTGTCCAACGATGCCATCGGCTCGATCGAGCAGATCATTGCCGCCATCGACGCCAAGCTGACCGCCCAGGTCAACCAGATCATCCATCACAACGACTTCCAGCAGCTGGAAAGCGCCTGGCGCGGCCTGCATTACCTGGTCAACAACACCGAGAGCGACGAGCAGCTGAAGATCCGTGTGCTCAACGTCTCGAAGACCGACCTGCACAAGACCTTGAAGAAATTCAAGGGTACCGCCTGGGACCAGAGCCCGATCTTCAAGAAGCTGTACGAGGAAGAATACGGCCAGTTCGGCGGCGAACCCTACGGCTGCCTGGTCGGCGACTACTACTTCGACCAGTCGCCGCCCGACGTCGAGCTGCTGGGCGAAATGTCGAAGATCTGCGCCTCGATGCATGCGCCGTTCATTGCCGCTGCCTCGCCGACCGTGATGGGCATGGGCTCGTGGCAGGAGCTGAGCAACCCGCGCGACCTGACCAAGATCTTCACTACCCCGGAATACGCTGGCTGGCGCTCGCTGCGTGAGTCCGAAGACTCGCGCTACATCGGCCTGACCATGCCGCGCTTCCTGGCACGGCTGCCGTACGGCGCCAAGACCGACCCGGTCGAGGCGTTCGCCTTCGAAGAAGACACCGATGGCGCCGACAGCAGCAAGTACACCTGGGCCAACGCCGCCTACGCCATGGCCGTGAACATCAACCGCTCGTTCAAGTACTACGGCTGGTGCTCGCGCATTCGTGGCGTGGAGTCGGGTGGCGAGGTGCAGGGCCTGCCGGCGCACACCTTCCCCACCGACGACGGTGGTGTGGACATGAAGTGCCCGACCGAAATCGCCATTTCCGACCGCCGCGAAGCGGAGCTGGCCAAGAATGGCTTCATGCCGCTGCTGCACAAGAAGAACACCGACTTCGCGGCCTTCATTGGCGCCCAGTCGCTGCAGAAGCCGGCCGAGTACGACGACCCGGACGCCACCGCCAACGCCAACCTGGCCGCGCGCCTGCCGTACCTGTTCGCCACCTGCCGCTTCGCGCACTACCTGAAGTGCATCGTTCGCGACAAGATCGGCTCGTTCAAGGAAAAGGACGAGATGCAGCGTTGGCTGCAGGACTGGATCCTCAACTACGTCGACGGCGACCCGGCGCACTCCACCGAGACCACCAAGGCCCAGCACCCGCTGGCCGCGGCCGAAGTCGTGGTCGAGGACGTCGAAGGCAACCCGGGTTACTACAACTCGCGCTTCTACCTGCGCCCGCACTACCAGCTCGAAGGGCTGACCGTGTCGCTGCGCCTGGTATCGAAGCTGCCTTCGGCCAAAGGGGCGTAACCGCCCCAGGGGCTGCCTGACAGCCCCAACTGCAGCAAACCGCCAACCTGACGCGTAATACCGAGGACATCATGGCTGTAGATATTTTCATCAAGATCGGCGACATCAAGGGCGAGTCCCACGACAAGGGCCACAAGGACGAAATCGACGTGCTCAACTGGAGCTGGGGCATGTCCCAGTCCGGCAACATGCACATGGGTAGCGGTGGCGGTTCGGGCAAGGTCAACATCCAGGACCTGTCGATCACCAAGTACATCGACAAGTCGACCCCCAACCTGATGGCCCACTGCTCCAGCGGCAAGCACATCGACAAGGTCAAGCTGACCGTGCGCAAGGCCGGCGGCGAGAGCCAGGTCGAATACCTGATCATCAACCTCGAAGAGGTCATCATCAGCTCGCTGAGCACCGGTGGCTCGGGCAGTGACGACCGCCTGACCGAGAACGTGACCCTGAACTTCGCCAAGGTCACCGTCGACTATCAGCCGCAGAAAGCCGACGGCACCAAGGAAGGCGGCCCGATCAAGTACGGCTGGAACATCCGTTCCAACGTCAAGATCTGACCGAGCGCGCCTGCGCAGCCTTGGCTGGCGCGGGCGCCCTTCCCTACCCTCACCCGCTCACGGTGAAACCCATGGCCAAGCCTTCTTTCATCAACCTCTGGAATGCCTACCCAACCGATTCCTCGCCTTGCGACGGCGGCTGGGACAACCAGTGCGCCATTCGCATGAGCATCGCGCTCAATGGCGAACATACCATCAAGGTGAATGCCGGTACCTACAGCGAACCGCGCTGTGCCCATGGCCATGCCCGGGGCGCCGAGTCGCTGGCCAACTGGCTGTGGAAGCACCATCTCGGTGCCCCGCTGCAACTGAGTGGCAGCGCAAGCGACCGCCTCAAGCTCAGCGACAAGCGCGGCATCATCTTCTTCAAGGATTGTTTTGCCCGTGCCGGGCAGGCATTCGACAACCGTACCGGCGATCACATCGACCTGTGGGACAGAGGCCGGGTCACGGGCTATTTCGCCGACCAGGCCCATCGGTCCAAGGCCGTCTGGTTCTGGGAGCTGAAATGAACCGTGCGTGCAAAGCCCTGCCGGCCCTGCTGGTCGCGTTCGCCCTGAATGCCTGTGCGCAGGCCCCTGCTCCGTCGTCGAGTGCGGCGCCTGAAGTCACCCTTGGCGGCAAACAGCTGGCGCTGGTAAGCCACCAGGGCCGCTGCGCGCTGCGCCAGGCCGATGCTTCGCTGCTGCAGCTGGACATGCCCTGGCCCTGCCAGCTCAGCCCCGAGCGCGACGGCGGCAAGCCTCGCGTGGAGCAGTTCAATGGCGCGCAGATCATCATTGTCAGCCATGTCCAGCCAGACCCGTCGCAGCCCGGCCGTTGCGCTAGCCAGTACCAGGCCGTGCGCCAGCTGGGCGAGCGCCTGGAGCCTTCCATCGTGGCCCATGGCGGCAGCTGCTCGCACGGCCCGGTAGACCAGAAGAACTTCGTGGGGCTGTTCGAGTGGTAGCCGATATTGCCGCCCGCGACCGTCTGCAGCCCTCGCTGCTGGACCGCCTGACCGACGACGACCCGGGCAACCCGCAGGAAGCCCCGGACAAGCGCGTGCTCAGCCTGCACCAGCTCAAGGCCTCGGTGCTGCGCGACCTTGCCTGGTTGCTCAACACCACCTCACTGCTGGACAGCGCCGCCACCCTGGGCACCCCGGCCGGTGCGTCGGTGATCAACTACGGCCTGCCGGCCCTGGCCGGCAACAGCGCCTCGAACATCGACCTGGCCGCCCTGGAGCGCATCATCCACCAGGCCATCGCCACCTACGAGCCACGCATTCTCGCCCATACCCTCAAGGTGCGTGCCCAGGCCGCCCCCGGCGAGATGAATGCCAACGCCCTGAGTTTCGAAATCGAGGGCGACCTGTGGGCCCAGCCGGCGGCCTTGCCGTTGCTGCTGCAGACCGAGGTGGACCTTGAGTCCGGCCATGTACGCGTGGCCCCGGCCGAACGCCGGAGGCGCGCATGAACCCGCGCCTGCTGGAGCTGTACAACCAGGAGTTGCAGCACATTCGCGAAAGTGCCGCGGAGTTCGCCAGGGAGTACCCGAAGATCGCCGGGCGCCTGACGCTGTCGGGGATCGAGTGTGCCGACCCGTACGTCGAGCGCCTGCTCGAAGGCTTTGCCTACCTTACCGCGCGGGTGCAGCTGAAGCTGGACGCCGAGTACCCGACCTTCACCCACAACCTGCTGGAAATCGCCTACCCGCACTACCTGGCGCCGACCCCGTCGATGACCGTGGTGCAACTGCAGGCCGACCCCGACGAGGGCTCCCTGGCCGCCGGTTTCCGCCTGCCGCGGGACAGCGTGCTGCGCGCCAACCTGGGGCGCAACTCGCAAACCCCGTGCGAGTTCCGCAGCACCCAGGACGTTACCCTGTGGCCCTTGCAGGTGGCCCGCGCCGAGTACTTCGGCAACCCTGGCGCGGTGCTCGGGCGCCTGGCCGGCAGCGTGCCACAGGCCCGCGCCGGCCTGCGCCTGACCCTGCGCAGTGGCGCCGAGGTGCCGTTCTGCAGCTTGCCGCTCAGCCATTTGCCGCTGTACCTCAACGGCGCCGACGAGACGCCGTTCCGCCTCTACGAGCAACTGCTGGGCAGCGCCTGCGCAGTGTTCGTGCGCCAACCCGGCGCCGACTGGGTAGAGCGCATTCCAGTCGAACAGGCGCTGCGCCCGTGTGGCTTCGACGACCGCGAAGCGGCGTTGCCGGTGGTGCCCCAGGCCTTCCAGGGCTACCGCCTGCTGCAGGAATACTTCGCCCTGCCGCAGCGCTTTTTGTTCGTCGATTTCGCCGGGCTGGAGCGGGCGGTACAACGCTGCAGCGGGCAGACCCTGGAAGTGCTGGTGTTGTTCGAGCGTTTCGAGCAGAGCCTGGAGAGCAGCGTCGGTGCCGGCCAGTTCGTGCCGTTTTGCACCCCGGCGATCAACCTGTTCCCACGCCGGGTCGACCGCCTGCACCTGACCGATCGGGTGCATGAACACCACGTGATCGCCGACCGCACCCGGCCCACCGATTTCGAGATCCATTCGCTGCAGCGGGTTACCGGCCACGGCACCGGCCCCGACCAGGAATTCCTGCCGTTCTACGCCGTGCGCGACCCGTCGCGCTATGGCCGCGACCAAGCCTACTACATCGTGCGCCGCGAACCGCGCGTGCTGTCCAGCGACCAGCGCCGAAACGGCACGCGCTCCAGCTACATGGGCAGCGAGACGTTCATCAGCCTGGTCGACGGCCAGCAGGCGCCCTACCGCCACGACCTGCGCCAGCTGGGTATCAGCGCCTTGTGCAGCAACCGCGACCTGCCCCTGTTCATGAACGTTGGCGACGGGCGTAGCGACTTCAGCCTGGCCGACAGCGCACCGGTCGCCGGCATACGTTGCCTGGCCGGCCCTAGCCGGCCCAAGGCCAGCCATGCCCACGACAACCGGGCCTGGCGCCTGATCAGCCAGCTGTCGCTGAACTACCTGTCGCTGGCCGAGCACGGCCAGGGTGCCGCCGCCCTGCGCGAACTGCTGCGCCTGTATGGCGACCCACAGGACAGCGCGCTGAACCTGCAGATCGACGGCCTGCGCGAGGTCAGCAGCAAACCCTGCACCCGACGCCTGCCGATGCCCGGGCCGATCGTGTTCGGGCGTGGCCTGGAGATCACCCTGACCTTCGACGAAAACGCCTTCCGCGGCACTGGCGTGTTCCTGCTCGGCGCGGTGTTCGAACGCTTCCTGACCCGCTATGTGTCGATCAACAGCTTCACCGAAACGGTACTGCGCACCAGTGAACGTGGCGAGATCATGCGCTGGGCGGCCAAACCGGGGCGCAGGCCGACCTTATGAATACCTTGCAGGCCATGCAGGACGAGCCCTGGGCGTACGACTTCTTCCAGGCGCTGCGCCGCCTCGAGGCGCAGTACCCCGAGCTGCCACGCTTCGGCCATTCGCTGCGCCTGGCCGACGAGCCGGTGCGCCTGGGCCAGCGCCTGGACTGCGGGTTCGCCCCGGCGACCCTGGCCTCGGTCAGCGCCGACGGCGAGCAGCCGGCGCGCCTGGAGCAGTTCTTCTTCGGCCTCGGTGGCCCCAACGGGCCGTTGCCGCTGCACCTCACCGAATACATGCGCGAGCGCCAGCGCAACCATGCCGACGCGACCAGCAAGGCGTTCCTCGATGTGTTCCATCACCGCCTGCTGAGCCTGTTCTACCGCGCCTGGGCCGAAGCGCGCCCGACGGTCAGCCACGACCGCCCGGGCGACGACTATTGGGCCGCGCGCCTGGCCGCGCTCAGTGGCCGTGGCCAGCCGGAACTGCAGGGCCAGGGCGCGTTGGCCGACACCGCCAAACTGCACTGGTCCGGCCACCTGAGCGCGCAAACCCGCTACCCGGACGGCTTGTGCAGCATCCTGGCCGGGTATTTCGGCGTGCCGGTAAGCCTGGAAGAATACGTCGGCCAGTGGCTTGAACTGCCCGAACGCAGCCAGCTCGGCGTGCGTGCCAATCGCCTGGGCGTGGACCTGTGCCTGGGCCGCTACGTCTGGGACCGCCAGCACAAGTTCCGGCTGTGCCTCGGCCCGCTCAGCCTCGACCAGTACCACGCCCTGCTGCCTGGCGGGCAGGCCTTCGTCGAACTGGCGGCATGGGTCGCCGAATATCTGGGCCAGGAACTGGACTGGGATCTCAACCTGATCCTCGCGCAGGACCAGGTACCTGCGCTGCAACTCAATGCCGGCCAACGCCTGGGTTTCGATACCTGGCTCGGCCACCCTCCGCACGATGCACGCGACCTGAAGCTGGCCCGCTACTATGCCGACCAGCCGGCCGCCGCCCCCCATACAAGGAACCAGGACCATGGGTGAAATCAGCCGCGCCGCGCTGTTCGGCAAACTCAACAGCATTGCCTACAAGGCCATCGAGGCCGCCACGGTGTTCTGCAAGCTGCGGGGCAACCCCTATGTCGAACTGGTGCACTGGTTGCACCAGTTGCTGCAACTGCAGGACAGCGACCTGCACCGTATCGTGCGCCAGTTCGATGTCGAGCCGGCGCGCCTGGCGCGCGACCTGACCGACGCCCTGGACCGGCTGCCACGCGGTTCGACCTCGATCACCGACCTGTCCTCGCAGGTAGAAGAGGCGGTCGAACGTGGCTGGGTATACGGCAGCCTGATGTTCGGTGAAAGCCAGGTGCGCAGCGGCTACCTGCTGGTCGGCATCCTCAAGACAGCGAGCCTGCGCCATGCCTTGCTGGGGCTGTCGAGCGAGTTCGCCAAGCTCAAGGTCGAGGCGTTGAGCGAACGCTTCAACGAATACGTCGGCGACTCGCCGGAGAACCATCTGGGCGCCACCGACGGCTTCAGTGCTGCGCAGCCTGGCGAAGCCAGCGGCGCCGTGGCGCCGGCGGCGATGGGCAAGCAGGAAGCGCTCAAGCGCTTTACCGTCGACCTGACCGAACAGGCCCGCAGCGGCAAGCTCGACCCGATCGTCGGCCGCGACGAGGAGATCCGCCAACTGGTCGATATCCTCATGCGCCGCCGGCAGAACAACCCGATCCTCACCGGTGAGGCCGGTGTCGGCAAGACCGCCGTGGTCGAAGGCTTCGCCTTGCGCATCGTCGCTGGCGACGTGCCGCCGGCGCTCAAGGATGTCGAGCTGCGCAGCCTGGACGTCGGCCTGCTGCAGGCCGGCGCCAGCATGAAAGGCGAGTTCGAACAGCGTCTGCGCCAGGTAATCGAGGATGTGCAGGCCTCGCCCAAGCCGATCATCCTGTTCATCGATGAAGCCCATACCTTGGTTGGTGCCGGTGGCGCCGCCGGCACCGGCGATGCGGCCAACCTGCTCAAGCCGGCACTCGCCCGGGGCAGCCTGCGCACAGTGGCGGCGACCACCTGGGCCGAGTACAAGAAGCACATCGAGAAAGACCCGGCCCTGACCCGCCGCTTCCAGGTGGTGCAAGTGGACGAGCCGAGCGAAGCCAAGGCCCTGCTGATGATGCGCGGGGTGGCCTCGACCATGGAACAGCACCATCAGGTGCAGATCCTCGACGAAGCCCTCGAGGCCGCGGTCAAGCTGTCGCACCGTTACATCCCGGCGCGCCAGCTGCCGGACAAATCGGTGAGCCTGCTGGATACCGCCTGCGCACGCGTGGCCATCAGCCTGCATGCGGTGCCGGCCGAGGTCGACGACAGCCGCCGCCGTATCGAGGCGCTGGAGGTCGAGCAGGCGATCATCGCCCGTGAAGCTGCCATTGGCGTGCCCACCGGGCAGCGCCAGGCCCAGGCCGACAGCCTGCTGGCCGAGGAGCGCCAACGCCTGGCCGCCCTGGAAAGCCGCTGGGCCGAGGAAAAGGCCCTGGTCGACCAACTGCTGGCCACCCGCGCCCAACTGCGCGAGCAAGCCGGGGTGGTCGACCAGGACGCTGCGCTGCCAGGCAACCCTGAGCTGCGCGAAACGTTGGCCGACCTGCAACAGCGCCTGAGCGCCCTGCAAGGCGAGAGCCCGTTGATCCTGCCGACCGTGGACTACCAGGCAGTCGCCTCGGTGGTGGCCGACTGGACCGGCATTCCGGTGGGGCGCATGGCGCGCAACGAGATCGAGACCGTGCTCAACCTCGACAGCCTGCTGGCCAAGCGCATCATCGGCCAGGACCATGCGCTGAGCATGATCGCCAAGCGCATCCAGACCTCCCGCGCCGGCCTCGACAACCCGAACAAACCGATTGGCGTGTTCATGCTCGCCGGCACCTCCGGGGTGGGCAAGACCGAAACCGCGCTGGCCCTGGCCGAGGCGTTGTACGGCGGTGAGCAGAACCTGATCACCATCAACATGAGCGAGTTCCAGGAGGCGCATACCGTCTCGACCCTCAAGGGCGCCCCGCCCGGCTACGTCGGTTACGGCGAGGGCGGCGTGCTGACCGAGGCCGTGCGCCGCCGGCCGTACAGCGTGGTGCTGCTGGACGAGGTGGAAAAGGCCCACCCGGACGTGCACGAGATCTTCTTCCAGGTGTTCGACAAAGGCGTGATGGAGGATGGCGAAGGCCGTCAGATCGACTTCCGCAATACCCTCATCCTGCTCACCACCAACGCCGGCACCGAGCTGATCGCGCGCACCTGCAGCGACCCGCAGGCCCTGCCCGACCCGGAGGCGGTGGCCAGCCAGCTGCGCCAGCCGCTGCTGGAGATCTTCCCGCCGGCGCTGCTCGGGCGCCTGGTGACCATCCCCTACTACCCGCTCAGCGACGCCATGCTCAAGGCCATCACCCGCCTGCAGCTGGAGCGCATCCGCAAGCGCGTGGAAGGCACGCACAAGGTCGGCTTTGCCTACGACGACGAGGTGGTGGAGCTGATCGTCTCGCGCTGTAGCGAAACCGAAAGCGGTGGCCGCATGATCGACGCCATCCTCACCAACGGCCTGCTGCCGGACATGAGCCGCGAGTTCCTCACCCGCATGCTCGAAGGCAAGCCGCTGGCCAGTGTGCGCATCAGCCGCCGCGACAATGACTTGCACTATGACTTCGGCGCAGCCGACTGACAGGACCGACCATGCTGTTCACGCAGTTCACGCGCCTGGCGCAGATCAACAGCCCGTTGGGGCCGGACAAGCTGATCCTGGCCGAAATGGGTGGCAGCGACGAGCTCGGCCGCCTGTTCGACTATGAGCTGCAGCTGACCAGCGACGACCCGGCCATCGACCTCAATGCCCTGCTGGGCAAGCCGATGAGCCTGAGCGTGCAGCTGAGCCTCGGCACGTCACGCTACTTCCACGGCATCGTCGCCCGCTGCAGCCAGTCGGTGGACCAGGGCCAGTTCGCCAGCTACCGGGTCACCCTGCGGCCGTGGCTGTGGCTGCTGACCCGCACCAGCGACTGCCGCATTTTCCAGCACCTGAGCGCGCCGCAGATCATCAAGCAGGTGTTCCGCGACCTGGGCTTTTCCGACTTCGAGGATGCCCTCAGCCGTAGCTACCGCGAACGCGAATACTGCGTGCAGTACCGCGAGACCAGCTTCGACTTCGTCAGCCGGCTGATGGAAGAGGAAGGCATCTACTACTTCTTCCGCCATGAAGCGCAGCGCCACGTGCTGGTGCTGGCCGATGCCTACAGCGCGCACCCGCAGATGCCTGGCTACGAAAGCGTGCCCTACTACCCGCCGGACGGGCAGCACCGCGAGCGTGACCACATCAACGACTGGCACCTGGCCCAGGAAGTGCAGCCAGGGTCGCTGGAGCTCAACGACTACGACTTCCAGCGCCCCAGCGCGCGCATCGACGTGCGCTCGGCCATGCCGCGCCCGCACCAGGCCGGTGATTACCCGTTGTACGACTACCCCGGCGCCTACCAGCAAAGCCAGGACGGCGAGCACTACGCGCGCACGCGCCTCGAGTCGCTGCAGAGCCTGCACGAGCGGGTCGAGCTGCGCGGCAATGCCCGCGGCCTGGGCAGCGGCCACCTGTTCAGCCTCAGCGGTTTCACCCGCCAGGACCAGAACCGTGAATACCTGATCGTCGGCGCACGCTACTACGTGCATCAGGAGCGCCTGGAAAGCGGCACCGGCAGCGGCGCCGCGCAGTTCGAGAGCAACCTCAGCTGCATCGACGCCCAGCAGAGTTTCCGCCCGCAGGGCAGTACCGTGCGGCCGATCGTCAAGGGCCCGCAGACTGCCGTGGTGGTCGGCCCCGCTGGCGAGGAGATCTGGACCGACCAGTATGGCCGGGTGAAGGTGCACTTCCACTGGGACCGCCACGACCAGTCCAACGAGAACAGCTCGTGCTGGATCCGCGTATCGCAGGCCTGGGCCGGCAAGAACTGGGGCTCGATGCAGATCCCGCGCATTGGCCAGGAAGTGATCGTCAGCTTCCTCGAAGGCGACCCCGACCGGCCGATCATCACTGGCCGCGTGTACAACGCCGAACAGAGCGTGCCCTACGACTTGCCCGCCAACGCCACGCAAAGCGGCATGAAGAGCCGTTCGAGCAAGGGCGGCAGCCCGGCCAACTTCAATGAAATCCGCATGGAAGACAAGAAAGGCGCCGAGCAGTTGTACATCCATGCCGAGCGCAACATGGACACCGTGGTCGAGCAGTGCGAGACGCTGGCGGTCGGCATCAACCGCACGCAGACGGTGGGCATGCTGGAAACCATCACCATCGGCCAGGACCGCATCCGTGCCGTGCGCCGCGACGACATGTTGCTGGTCGGTGCCAGCAAGACCGACAGCGTCAGCACCAGCTACCTGATCGAGGTCGGGGAGAATCTGCGGCTGGTCTGTGGCAAGAGCGTGATCGAGCTCAACGCCAGCGGCCAGATCAACATCAGCTGCGAGCAGTTCAGCTTCCATGCCAAGCAGAACGGCGAGATCAATACCGACGGCACCCTCGACCTGAACGTCGGCAGCGGTGCGCAGACCGCACCCGACAACCAGGGTGTGAAAAAGACCATCGACGACTCGGTGAAGGCGATCTTCTCCGGCTCCGACCAGTAACGAGACCTGTCATGAGTTATCGCGTCAACGAATTCCGCCTGGCCCTGCCCGATGCCGCCGTGCAGGACAGCAGCATCAACATCCTGCGCTTCGAGGCCCTGGCCACCTCGCTGATCATCAGCCGCAGCCTGCTGGCCGAGGGCGAGACCCTGCAGAGCAATTTCGACGGCCAGTTGCAGCGCCTGCAGCAACAGGTCAAGGACCTGCGCATGCAGCCCGCCCAGGCCGTGCAGGTGGGTGCCGACCAGGCGATCGCCGCCATCGAACTGAGCAGCCAGTTCAGCAAGGGCCAGGAAAAGGTCTACCAGTACCAGCTGGCCCTGGTGCTGCCCGGCACGCGCAGGATGTTTGCCCTGAGCTACGTCAAGGCCAGCCCGCTGGGCGCGGCCGAAGCGGCTCACTGGGCAGCCATCAAGCAGTCGCTCGACTTCGACAACCTGGGCTGAGCCTGAGCCATGTCCGACGCTTTGTGGGCCGCCCGCGAAGGCGACGCGCTGATGCACACCTCGATATTGGCCGACATCGTCGGCGGGGTGCTGGAAATCGCCGCCACCGTGGCCATCGGTGCCCTGGCCACCGCCGCCGTGGCAGCGGCATTCGGCCTGACCGTGGCCACCGGCGGCCTGGGCTGCTTCGTGCTGGGCGCAGTGGTCGGCCTGGTGGTCGGCGTGGTCATGGCCAAGACCGGTGCCGATACGGGTTTGAGCCGATTATGCGAGGGCATCGGCAACTTCCTGTTCCCGCCGTCGGTACAGGCCACCATCATCAGTGGCTCGTCGGACACCCGCACCAATGGCAAGCGCGCGGCGCGCGCTGCCGGCATCGTCACGGGCCCGCCGGCAGCGCTGGAGCAGGCCGGCGCGCAAGGCGCCGAGGCCCAGGAGGAAAGCTTCCTGGACATGGCCAAGGGCTTCTTCTCGCAGATGTGGCGGCCGACCGTGGCCACGCCCGCCGCCAATACCTTGCCGGTACCGGACGACAAGGTCCTGTGCAGCAAGCACCCGCCGATGCCGCCGCAGTACCTGGCCGAGGGTTCCAGCAAGGTGCTGATCAACGGCCACCCGGCCTGCCGCAGCGGTGACCGCAGCACCTGCGAAGCGGTGATCGTCGATGGCGGCCTGGTGTCGAACAACGTGCGCATCGGCGGCGAGCCGATCGTGGTGCGCGAGATTCGCAGCGGCAAGACGCCCGGCATCGGCCTGGCGGTGACCGCATTGATGCTGCTGCGCGGGCGTGGCGGCAAGTTCTACAGCAAGTTCGGCTGCATGTTGGTGGGCGGCGTGAGCAGCGTGGTTACCGGCCAGGTGACCAGCGCCCTCACCCAGGCCATGGCCGGTTCGCCCAACCCGGTACACGCGGCTACCGGCGGCAAGGTCCTGTGTGGCGAGGAAGACCTCGACTTCACCGTGCAAGCCACCCTGCCGATCGCCTGGCAACGCTTCTACAACAGCCACGACGAGCGTGTCGATGGCCTGTTCGGCGCGGGTTGGAGCCTGCCCTATGAAGTTTCGGTGCAGGTCGATGCAGACGACCGCCTGGTATTGGTCGACGAGCAGGCGCGCCGGGTGGACATGGGCATCATTACCCTGGGCGATGCGGTGTTCAGCGTCGGTGAAGGGCTGAGCGTACGCCGGGCGCACAACGGCGAACTGCTGACTGAAAGCCGCGAAGGCGAGTATCGGCTGTTCCAGCCAACCCCGGGGCGGCCCGATCGACTGCGCCTGAGCCAGATCGGTGATCGCAATGACAACCGGATCTACCTGGACTACGACCAGCAGGGCCGCCTCTGCCAGTTGCGCGACACCTTCGACCAGGTACGTGTCAGCCTCGGCTACAGCGAGCAATGGCCGCAGCGGGTGAGCCACATCGACTTCCACGCGGCGAGCGGCGAATCGCAACGGCTGGCCAGCTATGGCTACGACGCCAACGGTGACCTCGCTCAGGTACAGGATGGCGCAGGCCAGCCGCTGCGCAGCTTCGCCTACGACGCTGCCCGACGCATGATCGAACACCGTACTGGCGGCGGCCTGTGTTGCTACTACGCGTGGGCGCAGCATGAGGACGGCTGGCGGGTGGCGCGGCACTGGACCAACGGCGGCGACAGCTACGCCTTCGAATACGACGTCGCCGCCGGCATCACCCGGGTGACCGACAGCCTTGGCCGCGTTGCCGTGCGCCACTGGAACCAGCAGTACCAGATCACCGCTTATACCGATGCCCTTGAGCGCACCTGGCGCTTCGAATGGAATGACGAGCGCCAGCTGCTCGCGGCCAGCGATCCCATGGATGGACGCTGGCAGTTCTTCTACGATGAGTCGGGCAACCTTGCCGAGACCGTCGACCCGCTGGGGCGTAGCGAGTCGACCGAATGGCTCGAACACTGGTCGCTGCCGCGCAGCCAGACGGACCCGGCAGGGCAGCGCTGGACCTTCGCCTATGACCAACGGGGCAACTGCACGCGCCAGACCGACCCGTTGGGCCAGCACACCCACTATCGCCATGACAGCCAGGGCAACCCTGTCGAAATCATCGATGCCAACGGTTCCAGCCGCCACCTGCGCTGGAACGAACGGGGCCTGCTGGTCGAACAGCGGGACTGCTCCGGCTACCTGACCCGCCTCGCCTACGACCCCTTGGGCCATCTGCAATCGATTACCGACGCCCAGGGCGAGCGCACCGACTACCGGCATGACGACAAAGGTCGCTTGCGCAGCGTGACCTTGCCTGATGGCCGCAGCGAAGCATTTGCCCTCGATGCCAGCGGCCTATTGGCCCAGCACATCGACACGGCAGGCCACGTGACCCAATACCGGCGTAACCACCGCGGCCAGTTGCAACTGCGCATCGATGCGCTCGGTCGACAAGTCCGCTACCACCATGACGACTATGGGCGCCTGCTCGCGCTGTACAACGAAAATGGCGAGGCCTACGGTTTCGAATGGGATGCAGGCGACCGGCTGATCGCCGAGCGCGATCTGGACGGTGGCCTGCGGCGCTACCAGTACGACCCGCTGGACAATCTGGTCCAGGTCACCTTCCTGCCTGCGCCGGGCAGCGACGAGGCACCCATCATTCACCGCATGGCCTATGACGCAGGTGGCCGCCTGCTGACCCGCCATACCGATGAGGGACGCACCGACTACTGCAACGACCCACTGGACAACGTGGTTGCGATCCGTCGTACCCGTGTGGATGGCCAGGTCGAGGAACTGGGCTTCGCCTTCGATGCGCTGGGCCAGTTGCTCGAGGAACACAGCGCGCAGGGCAGCGTGCAGTACCAGTATGACCCGCTCGGCAATCTCACCCGCACGCGAGTACCCGACGGCCGCTGGATCAACCGCCTGTACTACGGCAGCGGGCACCTGCACCAGATCAACCTCGATGGCCAGGCGGTGTGCGATTTCGAGCGTGACCGTGTTCACCGGGAGACGCTGCGCCTGCAGGGCAACCTGGCGATTCAACGCCAGTACGACCGTGGCGGACGCCTGCGCACCCTGCTCCGTCGCCCGGCAGCGCAGCCCAGCCGGCTGCCGGCGCCAGACCAGCAGCGGTACCAGTTCGACGCCGCCGACCAGCTGGCCGTACGCGAGGTGCAGCACCCCGGCAACGGGTATCTGCAGGTTTATCAGCATGATGGCTGCGGCCATGTCCTGGGCCGTCAGGACAGCCCCATCGGCCAGCGCGAAGCGTTCCGCTACGACCCGGCCGGGAACCTGCTCGACCCGCTGGCGGCAGGCGCCGGGCTGGTCCGGCACAACCGCGTGCTCACCTTCGAGGACAAGCGCTATCGCTACGATGGCTTCGGTCGCCTGGTGGAAAAACGCAGCCGCCGACGCGGTACCCAGCATTTTCGCTACGACGCCGAGCACCGGCTGGTCCAGGTGCGCAACCTGCAACCTGGGCGGGAACGCATCATCGACATGCGCTACGACCCGATGGGCCGGCGCACCGAGAAGATCGAATCGACGCTCGACGGCCAAGTGGTTGGCCGCACCCGCTTCAGCTGGAGTGGCCTGCGCCTGCTCGGCGAGCAGCACAATGGCCGGCAGGCGTTGTACCTGTACGAAGACGATGGCCATGAACCACTGGCGCGGGTGGATGGCCAGGGCGCTCATCAGCAGGTGCTGCATTACCACAATGACATCAATGGCCTGCCGGAACAGTTGACCGATGACACCGGCGAGGTCGTGTGGTCGGCGCGCTACCTGAGCTGGGGTGCAAGCTGGGATGAACAGCGGGCCAGCCGTCTGCCGGAAGATCAGAACCTGCGCTTCCAGGGCCAGTACCTGGACCGCGAAACCGGCCTGCACTACAACCTGTTCCGCTTCTACGACCCGGAGATAGGCCGCTTTACCCAGCCAGACCCAATCGGTTTGGCCGGTGGTTTGAACCTTTACGAGTATGCGCCGAACCCATTCACGTGGATTGACCCATGGGGGCTGCTCAAGGAAGGCGAAACCGCAGGTTATGGTGCCAAGGCGCACCGTGGCGATGGCCTTGAAGCCCATGAAATTCTGCGTAACAAGTTCTTGCAGGATGCCGGCCTGGCACCGAAAGGACGCCGGATGCGCGGCAACCCTTCGATTGCCCTGACGCCCAAGCATCATGACCAGGTGCATGCCGCAGAGAACCGGTTGCGCAAGGCAATGGGCCTCAAGCCTAACCAGATGCTCAAAAGCGGCAAGCTTGAGATCCGCCTGATGTCCAAGGCCATCTACCAATCGCTGGTGACTCAGGGAGATGTCACAATCCAACAACTCAGAACGGCCCGGCGCTACGCCAAGTCGTTCGCCAAAAGCAAAGGGTGTTACTAGCCATGAAGAAAATCGTGTTGTCCCAACAAGACCGCGGCTTCGGCCAGATCGGTGGTGCGCCTTTGCTCAAGGACCATTCCTTGTGGCCGGCCAACCCGCAAACCGGTGGGTTGATGACGCCCATCCTGACCCTGACCGAACAGTTCCAACCGGCCCGGTTCGTCCCGCCAGGCATGGCTATCACGGTTTTCCTCGCCGTCGAGCAACAGCAGGACGGTGGCTTCAGCCGCCCGCTCCAGCGTCGCTATACAGTCAATCAGCAGTCGGAACTGCAGAACGTCATCAACGCCGGCTTTGCCCGGGTCATCCTGCATGAGCTTGCCAGCCAGCCACTGGAGCCCAGCAATCCCCCCTTGCTGCTGGAACGAGCGTTCATCGACTTTGAAGAAATGACTGACGAGGAGCATGACGAGGAGCATGAGGACGAGGACAGCGGGATCGGCCTGAGCAAACCCAGCGGCCGCCCCTGCTGGCTGCAGGACCCGATCTACGAACCACCGCGCTACATGTTCATGATGCAACTGGTGGACGCCGACGTGGCCGAAGCCAGCCCGCAGCATGCTGGGCTGTTCGGCGAAGGCATCGGTTATCTGTTCGTGGACATGCAGGCGCGCCGTGGCAAGGAAGGCGACGACGCCGGTTTCTTCTTCATTCAGTTCACCTGAATGGGCTGCCGACTCCAGACGACCGTCCATAAGCAGCAAGGGCCGAGAAGATTCACGTGAACATCTACCATTTCGACAACTCGCCGTCTCCTTGGGGAGACTGGGGCGCGGTACTGCTTCAGGGCATGATCGCCTGGGATGAAGATACCGATGTGGACAGCATCAGGCGCGCCGGGCCGTACACGCCGCCTGCGTATATCCGCTCGGGCTCGCTGGTGCTCACCCAGCCGGTCAAGGAAGCCCTGGAACGAAGCGGCCTGAAAGGCATCAGTCGGTATGAGCACCTGGAAAAAACCCACATCGTGCAGCTTGACTGGCTGCACTGGGATACCCGCAAGCCCATCACCGATTACCTCGAGCTGGAAGGTGGGCCGACCTCGATCATCGACTGCCTGCCGCATGACCCTGCGCTTGCCGCACGCATGCCGGCGTATTGGCAGGCATTCGTCGTGGGCAAGCTCAACCTGCTCAAGGACCCACGGCACGAACCTGCCGACCTCGGCCAGTATCTCCAGGTGCTCAAGGCCGACGAAAAAGCCGATTTCTTCAAAGGGGATGTCTATCGCGGGTACTTCCTCAGTGAAAGAGCCAAAGCGTGGCTGGAACAGCAATGCCCTGGCTGCTTTAGATTCACCCTGCTGCACTACGCGGAGCGTTGACAGCCCCGCTGCCGCTTGCTAATAATCGCCCACAGTTGTACGACAACACATAACAAAAATAACAATCCGTGGACGAACCCATGTCGGCACTTACCCCGCTGCATCCCCGCCTGTTACACCCTCCTCTTTCCCCGGCCAGCGGGCTTACGCCGCTGAGCAGCTAGCGCCCGGTTACTGCACTTCCACCCTGGCCCTGACCGGCCCTTTACCTACCCGCCCCGCTGCAGGCCGCCTGCGCGTGCCCGGTGGCCGGGTTGCCACACCCTTAGGGAGCACAACAATAATGAAAATCTGCCAAACCCTGCCCTTCGCCCTGCTGGGTGCCGGGGCCATCGCCAGCCTGCCGGGCACCAGCTTCGCTGCCGGTTTTGTCGACGATGCCAAGGCCACGCTGGGGCTGCGCAACTTCTATATCAACCGCAACTTCACCAACCCTGGCAACCCCCAGGGCAAGGCCGAGGAATGGACGCAGAGCTTCATCCTCGATGCCCGCTCGGGGTTTACCGAAGGGCCGGTCGGGTTCGGTGTGGATGTGCTGGGGCTGTGGTCGGTCAAGCTCGACGGCGGTGGTGGTACCTACGGTACGGCGCTGCTGCCGCGCCATGACGATGGCAAGCCGGCGGATGACTACGGCCGCCTGGCGGTGGCGGGCAAGCTGCGGGTCTCGAAGACCGAACTGAAGGTCGGTGAATGGATGCCGGTGCTGCCGATCCTGCGCTCCGATGACGGGCGCTCGTTGCCGCAGACCTTCCGTGGCGGGCAGGTCACCTCCAACGAGATCGCCGGGCTGACCCTGTACGGCGGGCAATTTCGCGGCAACAGCCCACGCAACGACGCCAGCATGGACGACATGAGCTACGGCGGTGGCGTGTCGGACCGCTTCAACTTTGCCGGCGGCGAATACAAGTTCAACCAGGACCGTACCCTGGTGGGGGTGTGGAACGCGGTACTCAAGGACGTCTACCAGCAGCAGTACCTGCAACTGAGCCACAGCCAGCCGCTTGGTGCCTGGACCCTGGGCGCCAACCTGGGCTACTTCCATGGCAACGAGGACGGGTCCGAACGGGCCGGCGAACTGGACAACAAGACTTACTCAGGCATGTTTTCGGCGAAGTACGCCGGCAACACCTTCTGGGTCGGCCTGCAGAAAGTCGACGGCGATACCTGGATGCGGGTCAACGGCACCAGTGGCGGGACCCTGGCCAACGACAGCTACAACTCCAGCTTCGACAATGCCAACGAGCGTTCATGGCAGGTACGCCATGACTTCAACTTCGTCACCGTGGGGGTACCGGGGCTGACCTTGATGAACCGCTATATCAGCGGGCGCGATGTGCACAGCGGTGGCGTGACCGACGGCAAGGAGTGGGTACGCGAAACCGAGCTGGCGTATGTGATCCAGAGCGGGGCGTTCAAGGATCTGAGCGTGAAGTGGCGAAACTCGTCGATTCGGCGGGATTACAGCAACAACGAATTCGATGAGAACCGGTTGATCTTCAACTACCCGTTGTCGCTGCTGTGATGTGATTGACAACCACCAGAAGCAACCACAATAATCAACGCAGTCATACGACAACTTACAACAATCACAAAAAGAGCCGGCCATGACCACCACTCCCCTCAATCGCCTGCTGCTCACTGGAGCGGCAGGCGGCCTGGGCAAGGTCCTTCGCGAACGCCTGCAAGGCTACGCCGAGGTCCTGCGCCTTTCCGATATCAAGCCCATGGCACCTGCTGCGGGCCCGCATGAAGAAGTCATCGTCTGTGACCTGGCCGACAAAGCGGCAGTGCATGACCTGGTCGAGGGCGTGGATGCCATCCTGCACTTTGGCGGCGTTTCCACCGAGCATGCATTCGAAGACATCCTCGGCCCGAACATCTGCGGTGTGTTCCACGTATACGAGGCAGCACGCAAGCACGGCGTCAGGCGCATCATCTTCGCCAGCTCCAACCACACCATTGGCTTCTACCGCCAGGACCAGCGCATCGACGCTCATTCGCCGCGCCGTCCCGACAGCTACTACGGGCTGTCCAAGTGCTACGGCGAAGACCTGGCCAGCTTCTATTTCGACCGCTATGGCATCGAGACGGTGAGCATCCGCATCGGCTCTTCGTTTCCGCAGCCACAGAACCCGCGCATGCTCTGCACCTGGCTGAGCTACGACGACCTGGTGCAACTGATCGAGCGCGGGCTGTTCACGCCCGATGTCGGCCACACCATCGTCTACGGCGCGTCCGCCAACCGCACCGTGTGGTGGGACAACCGCCATGCCGCGCACCTGGGCTACCGGCCCAAGGACAGTTCCGAAACCTTCCGCAGCGTCGTGGAAGCCCAGCCGGCACCAGCCGCCGATGACCCGAGCATGGTCTATCAGGGCGGTGCCTTCACCGCGGCAGGCCCGTTCGACTGACCTACCATGCCTGGAGGCAAGGCCATGAACTGCGAACTGATCGTCGACGCCCGCAATGGCACCGGCGAAAGCCCCGTGTGGCACCCCGACGAACAGGCCCTGTACTGGGTCGATATCCCTGCACGCCAGTTGCACCGCTGGCAGGCTGCCGATGGCGTGCATCAGGTCTGGCACGCCGATGAGATGCTTGCCTGCATCGCCCGCAGCGGCCAAGGCTGGGTGGCCGGCATGGAAAGCGGCATCTTTGCGCTGCGGGCGAAGGCTGACGGCAGCCTGGACAAGCGCCTGCTCGGCGGCGTGCAGCACGCCCAGGCCGGGATGCGCTTCAACGACGGCCGCTGTGACCGCCAGGGCCGCTTCTGGGCCGGCAGCATGCTGCTGGACATGCAGCAAGGCGCGCATGTCGGCGCCTTGTACCGGCTTGACGGCGAAGGTCGGCTACACCTGCAGCAGGACGGCATGATCGTGCCCAATGGCCTGGCGTTCAGCCCTGATGGCCGGCGCATGTACCTGTCCGACTCGCACCCCAACGTGCAGAAGATCTGGGTGTTCGACTACGACATCGACAGCGGCACGCCACATGGCAAACGGCTGTTCGTCGACATGCGCGGCTACCCCGGCCGCCCTGATGGCGCCGCGATCGACCAGGACGGGTGCTACTGGATCTGCGGCAATGACGCCGGCCAGATCCACCGTTTCACCCCCGACGGCCGCCTCGACCGCTCACTCAGCGTACCGGTGAAAAAGCCTTCGATGTGCGCCTTTGGCGGCGCCAACCTGGACACCCTGTATGTCACCTCGATCCGCCCCACCGGCATCGACCTCAGCGACCAGCCCCTGGCTGGTGGGGTGTTTGCCCTCAGCCCTGGCACGAAGGGCCTGGAGGAACCTGCCTACCGCGGCTGAGCCCTACGCCGCCCCCTCACTTGCACGCTCGAAACCGGATAATAAAAACCACGGAGTTTCATCATGACGTTCAAACGCAAACTGCTTGTCGCGCTACTCCCCCTCGCCTTCAGCCTGCCCCTGTCGGCCTTGGCACTGGACATCAAGTTCGCCGAGATCCACCCGGCCGGGTACCCGACCGTGGTCGCCGAGCAGAACATGGGCAAGAAGCTCGAGCAGGCCAGCAATGGCGAAATCACCTTCAAGATGTTCGCCGGTGGTGTGCTGGGTTCGGAAAAAGAGGTCATCGAACAGGCGCAGATCGGCGCCGTGCAGATGACCCGCGTCAGCCTGGGGATCGTCGGCCCGGTGGTACCGGACGTGAACGTGTTCAACATGCCGTTCGTGTTCCGTGACCATGAGCACATGCGCAAGGTCATCGACGGTGAGATCGGCCAGGAAATCCTCGACAAGATCACCAACTCCGACTTCAACCTGGTGGCCCTGGCCTGGATGGACGGCGGATCGCGCAGCATCTACACGAAAAAACCGGTGCGCAGCCTGGAAGACCTCAAGGGCATGAAGATTCGCGTGCAGGGCAACCCGCTGTTCATCGACATGATGAACGCCATGGGTGGCAACGGCATCGCCATGGACACCGGCGAAATCTTCAGCGCGCTGCAGACCGGGGTGATCGACGGCGCCGAGAACAACCCGCCGACCCTGCTCGAACACAACCATTACCAGAACGCCAAGTACTACACCCTGACCGGCCACCTGATCCTGCCGGAGCCGGTGGTGATGTCGAAGACCACCTGGAACAAGCTCACCCCGGAGCAGCAGGCATTGGTGAAGAAGGTGGCGCGCGAGGCGCAGATGGAAGAGCGCGTGTTATGGGACGCCAAGTCCGCAGCCAGCGAAGAGAAGCTCAAGGCCGCCGGTGTCGAGTTCATCAGCGTGGACAAGAAGCCGTTCTACGACGCCACCGCGTCAGTACGCGAAAAATACGGCGCGCAGTACGCCGACCTGATGAAGCGTATCGACGCCGTCCAGTAACCACGGCCCTTCCCGAACGACTTCGGCAGTGCGGGCCCCCCGCCCTGCCGCTTTGGTGATGCCCATGAAAAACCTTGTCTTGCGTGTGAACGACACGCTGTACCGCAGCTGCATCTGGGTGGCCGGGCTGTCGATCCTGGCCATGTCGCTGATCATCCCCTGGGGCATCTTCGCCCGTTACGTGCTGGGCACCGGCTCGAGTTGGCCGGAGCCGGTGGCCATACTGCTGATGGTGGTATTCACCTTCGTCGGGGCTGCCGCCAGCTACCGGGCCGGGGCGCACATGGCAGTCGGCATGATCACCGAGCGCCTGCCGCCAGTGCCGCGTCACCTGGTCGCGCTGCTGGTGCAGGTGCTGATGATCCTGGTGTGCGTGTTCATGGCGTACTACGGCACCAAGCTGTGCATCACCACCTGGAACCAGTTTCTGGCGTCCTTGCCGGGTGTGCGGGTGGGCATGACCTACGCGCCGATCCCGATTGGTGGGGTGCTGACCCTGGTGTTCGTTGTGGAAAAACTGCTGCTGGGCGACCAGAGCCATCGCAAGGTGGTGCGCTTCGACCAGCTTGAAGAAAACGAAGGAGCGGCATAGATGGATGCGTTCATTCTGTTGGGCAGTTTCGTTGCACTCATTCTGTTGGGCATGCCGGTGGCCTACGCCCTGGGCCTGTCGGCACTGATCGGCGCCTGGTGGATCGACATCCCGCTGCAGGCGATGATGATCCAGGTGGCCAGCGGGGTTAACAAATTCTCGCTACTGGCCATTCCGTTCTTCGTGCTGGCCGGTGCGATCATGGCCGAAGGCGGCATGTCCCGGCGACTGGTGGCCTTCGCCGGGGTGCTGGTGGGCTTCGTGCGCGGTGGGCTGTCATTGGTCAACATCATGGCCTCGACCTTCTTCGGGGCGATTTCCGGCTCGTCGGTAGCGGACACGGCGTCGGTGGGCTCGGTGCTGATTCCAGAAATGGAGCGCAAGGGCTACCCACGCGAATTCTCCACGGCGGTCACCGTCAGTGGCTCGGTGCAGGCGCTGCTGACACCGCCCAGCCACAACTCGGTGCTGTACTCGCTGGCTGCCGGCGGCTCGGTGTCGATCGCCTCGCTGTTCATGGCCGGGGTGATGCCGGGGCTGCTGCTGAGCGCGGTGATGATGGGCCTGTGCCTGTTGTTCGCGAAAAAACGCAATTACCCCAAGGGTGAAGTCATACCGCTGCGCCAGGCAGTGAAGATTGCCGGTGAGGCACTGTGGGGGCTGATGGCCATGGTGATCATCCTCGGCGGTATCCTGTCGGGGGTGTTCACCGCGACCGAGTCGGCGGCCGTGGCGGTGGTGTGGTCGTTCTTCGTGACCATGTTCATCTACCGCGACTACAAGTGGCGCGACCTGCCCAAGCTGATGCACCGCACGGTGCGGACCATTTCCATCGTGATGATCCTGATCGGCTTCGCCGCCAGCTTCGGCTACGTGATGACGCTGATGCAGATCCCGTCGAAGATCACCACGGCATTCCTGACCCTGTCGGACAACCGTTACGTGATCCTCATGTGCATCAACTTCATGCTGTTGCTGCTGGGCACGGTAATGGACATGGCACCGCTGATCCTGATCCTCACGCCGATTTTGCTGCCAGTGATCACCGGTATCGGCGTGGACCCGGTGCACTTCGGCATGATCATGCTGGTCAACCTGGGCATCGGCTTGATCACGCCGCCGGTAGGGGCGGTGCTGTTCGTCGGCTCGGCCATCGGCAAGGTGAGCATCGAGTCGACGGTGAAAGCGTTGCTGCCGTTCTACCTGGCGCTGTTCCTGGTGCTGATGGCCGTGACCTATATTCCGGCCATTTCGCTGTGGCTGCCGGGCGTGGTGCTGTGACCGGGAAGCGCTCAAGGGGCCTGGCATGGTCGTGACCGAACTGCATCTGCACGACCGTCTGACCCGCCTGAGCCTGGCCCCGGAGCTGGGCGCCAGCCTGGTCAACTGGCAGGTGAAGGCGACCGGGCAGGCGTTGCTGCGCCATTCCGGCGCCGACGCGCTGGCCAGCGGTTCGCCACGCCGCCTGGCCTGCTACCCACTGGTGCCTTGGTCCAACCGCATTGCCGAGGGGGGCTTTGCCCGCCCGGGTGGCTGGCAGGCACTGTTGCCGAACACCACGCATGATCCCTACCCGATCCATGGCAGTGCCTGGCAGCAGGTCTGGCAGGTCGTCCGGCACAGCGAAGGGCATGCACGGCTGACGCTGGTCAGCGAAGTCCCCTTCGCCTACCAGGCAACGCTGGATATTCACCTGAATGAAGGTGCACTGGTACTGGGCCTGCAGGTTACCCACCGCGATGCGCGGGCGACCTGGTATGGATTGGGGCTGCACCCCTACTTCCCCCGATACCCCGACACCAGGCTGTATGCGCCAGCGCACAAGGTGTGGCTGGCGGAAATGGGGCGGTTGCCTTCGTATCAGGCGCCGGTGCCTCATCAATGGTGTTTCAATACGATGGGGGTGTTGCCGGAGACACTGGTTGACCACGCCTTCAGTGACTGGCCGGGCGAATGCGTGATCGAACAGCCCGGCGCCGGCTACCGACTGGCATGCCGTGCCAGCGGCGCGGAGCACTTCTTGTTGTTCTGCCCGCAAGGGCAAGGCTTTTTCTGCTTCGAGCCGGTCAGCCACCCGGTCAATGCGCACCACCTGCCGGGGCGCCCGGGGTTGCGCTTGTTACAGCAGGGGGACGCGCTGAGCCTGTCGTTCACAATGCAGTACCAGGCGCTATAAGGGTATTGGGGTATCAATCCAGCTGCTGCGCCCTCAGCGCCTGCGCCAGCATGTCAATGAACGCCCGGACCTTGGCCGAACCGTACTTGCTCTCCCGGTGCAGCACATGGATCGGCCAGGGCGCCTCCTCGTACTCGGCCAGGAGCACCTGCAACTGCCCACTGGCCAGTTCATCCGCGACCTGGTACGACAGCAGGCGGGCAATGCCCAACCCGCCACTGGCGGCGGCGATTGCCCCGTCATTGCTGGTGACGGTCAAGCGGGGTTTGACGCGCACCAGGGTCGGTTCCTCGGCCACCCCGAAGCGCCAGCCGGCGCGTGGCGACAGGTTGGTGGTGCCGATCACCGCATGCCCGGCCAGGTCGGACGGGTGCTTCGGCACGCCATGGCGCGCCAGGTATTCGGGGGAGGCACAGAGCATGCGCCGGACCCTGCCCACGCGCAGTGCTTTCAGACCGGAGTCGGGCAAGGGGCCGATGCGAACGGCCACGTCCATGCCCTCTTCGACCATGTTGACGATGCGGTCGAGGAAGTAGGCAGAAACGTCAACTTCAGGGTACTGTTGCAGGTAGCGGACGATGCACGGCATGACGAACTTCTTGCCGAACAGGATGGGCGCAGTGACGGCCAGGTCGCCCTTGGGCGTCGAGTTGATGCCGGCGGCGGCTTCGTTGGCTTCGTGGATGCTGGCGAGGATATGCCGGGTATCTTCCAGGTAGCGGTTACCGGCTTCGGTCAGGCGGACGCTGCGGGTGGTGCGCAGCAGCAACTTGACCCCGAGCTGTTCTTCCAGGGCGCTGACGGCACGGGTAACCGCCGCAGGAGAAATGTCCAGGCGCCGAGCAGCGGCGGCGAAGCTTTCCAGTTCGCCGGTAGCGACGAACACCTTCATCAGGTGGATCTGGTCCATGCGGGCTCCTGGTGGGCATGAGGTGCCGGGATTATCTTTCATCTGGGCGTTTTCTGCTGCCTGTTGCGTCCACGGGCCGCGCCTGCAACAGCCCGTGGAAGAGGCAGGCGAATCAGGCATCCAATACCAACGCTTGCCCGCCTTCTTCCACCTTCGCCGGCACGGCACAACAGATCAGCACCGAACCGGCTTCCGGCAATTCGGCCGGCGGGTTCGGGTAATGCACCTGGCCACTCACCAGGCGGGTCTTGCAGGTACCGCACGATCCGCCTCGGCAACTGAATTCCGGGGCCAATCCGCGTGCCTCGGCCAGCTCCAGCAACGTGCCGCTACCGGGCGCCCAGCGCGCCTCTTTGGCCGAAGCGGCAAAGTACACTGGCACCGGCTCGCTGGCCGCAGGCGGCTGCTGCAGGCTGGGCTGGCCCGCGTCGGTGTGCCGCCGAAGCGTCGAAGGGCCGAAGGCTTCGGCGTGGATCCGCGCATCCGGTACATGCACTCCGCGCAGCCCCTCATACAACTGCTGGGTAAAACTGCCCGGGCCGCACAGGTAGAAATCGTAGTCGCCCAGCGCCAGCGTTGCCTTGACCTGCTCGATCCCCAACCGACCAGCGAACTGGTAATCACGGCCGATCAGCGCGTGCTCTTCCGGCTGGCTAAGGGCGCGGTGCACCTGCAGCAGGCCGCCGGCTTGCTGTCGCAAGCGTGCCAGTTCCTCAGCAAACGGCAGGTCAGCCAGGCTGCGCGCGCCATGGAACAAGTGAACAGGCCGTGCCTGCCCCTTGCTCAGCTGCTCGCGCAGCATGGCCAGTAATGGCGTGATTCCCACCCCCGCGCCAATCAGCACCAGCGGCCGGGTGCTGTGCGGGTCCAGCACGAAGCTGCCCATCGGCGCGCGTACATTCAGCACATCGCCAGCCACAATGCGCTCATGCAAGTGCCGCGACGCCGGGCCCTGGGCTTTGACGCTGATGCGCAGGTAGCGGTCGGAAGGCGCGCTGGACAAACTGTAGGTGCGGATCAGCGCCGCCTCACCAGCGAGCTGCACTTGCACCGGCACATGCTGCCCCGCGGCAAAGGTCACCTTGCTGCCGGCAGGCGGTTCAAGGTAGAACGAGCGGATATCGCGGCTTTCCTGTTCTACCCGCAGCACACGCCACGGCTGCCATTGGCGCTGCTGCTGACGTCGCTGCAGGCGCGCTTCGGCTTCTTCCCAGGTGCCGGTCGCCAGGCTGGTTGGCGCATATTCCTTGAACGCCCAGCGCAGGGACACGGCCGCCGGGCGCCACACCACCTGCTCGACGTCCAGCGTCCACAAGCGCTCGGCGCCCTCGAAGGCCTGGCTGGCCGGGTTATCCAGCAGAACTTCGGTACGCCCGTAGAGCTGCAGCACATTGCCCGTGGCGAAGTCGATGAACAGCAACCCTGCGCGTGGGTTCACCAATAGGTTGCCCAAGGTGTTGAAATGCAGGTTGCCGGCATAGTCGGGGACGGTCAGGCGGTTGCCTTCGACCTTGATGAAGCCGGGCCGGCCGCCACGGTGGGAGACATCCACCGAGCGCTGGCCATCGCCATGCTCGATATAGCTGGCGACAAAAAAAGTGTCGGCTGCGCGGATCATGTCGACAGCCGTTGCACCCAGCGTCGCCGCATCGACACGCCCCTGGGCGGGTTCGGCGACGCGCGTGTACTCGCGCAGCTGGATGTACTGCGGGCAGTTGCCGAACGATTGCTCGACCGTGACCTGCAGTTGGCCGTTGGCGCCGTGGCGGATCTGCCCGTTGAGGCGGTTGCGCCGACGCGTGTGCAGTTCGATACCCAGCAGGCCGACCGCCTGCCCGGCGCTCAGCCCGACGGTAGCGGGGTCGTCTGCTGGCAGTTGGGTGTCGATCGTCAGCTGGCGAGGGTCCGGCGAGCTGACGAAGCCTTCCGGCCCTTCCAGTACGGTCGCCCAGGGCCGCCCCTGGGCATCCACGCTGGCGGCGATCATGAACGGCAGCTGATGATAGAAGGTACGATGCTGCTCGGGCATGTAGTCGCGAATCACCTTCTGCCCGAACGCCTCCATGCGCTCCGCGACACCGACCTTTTCCTGCAGGGTTTTCTCGCCCGCATGCCAGGGCGAGGGGCGGTGCTCCGGGTTCTGTTGCATGGCGGCGTTCCTCGTGCTGGCGAAGTGTCAGGCGCTGGTCTGCAAGCCGATCACGGTGCGCGGCATCGGCACGAAGCCCGGCAGCGCCTCGATCCTGACCAACCAGTTGCGTACGTTGGCATAGGGCTCCAGCGACACGTTGCCTTCTGGTGCGTGGGCGATGTACGAGTAGTTGGCGATGTCGGCAATGGTCGGGGTATCAGCCGCCAGGAAGGGTGCCTTGGCCAGTTCGGCGTCGATCACCTTGAGCAAGGTGTGGGCACGGGCAATCACTTCGTCGGTGTTGAACGATGCACCGAATACGGTCACCAGGCGGGCGGCGGCAGGGCCGAATGCCAGCGGGCCGGCAGCGACCGACAACCAGCGTTGCACGCGGGCGGCAGCGGCTGGTTCTTCGGGCAGCCAGGTGCCGTTGTCATACTTCTTTGCCAGGTAGACGAGGATGGCATTGGAATCGGCAATCACCGTGCCGTTGTCATCAATCACCGGCACCTGGCCGAACGGGTTCAGCGCCAGGAAGTCGGGCTGTTTGTGCGCACCTTTGGCCAGGTCGACGAAGACCAGCTCGGTAGGCAGGTTCAGCAGCGAAAGCATCAGCTCGATGCGGTGGGCGTGGCCGGACTTGGGGAAGTTGTAAAGCTTGATCGGGTTCGACATGGGCTTGGCTCCTGGTCAGCTCCGGGGTGGGCTGATGGAGCACATGCTGCACGGGTTCGCCTGGCAACAGAATCAGTGCGCCGGGGAAACCATAATTTCGCTCGGCGCAATAATGCTGACGCAGGCACCAACTAACCCCCCGCAAGCACCCGCCTCAAAGGCACACGCTGGATTCAGTGCAGTTTGAAGTACCGGAATAGACCACGTGCCGCCTCGACCACCTGTGGTACGCAGGCCTGGATATCCTCTTCGCTCATCTGGTCCAGCAGCTCGAAGTTATCCTCCAGCCCATGCAGCGAAATGGCCTTGAGCAACTGATCCTGCTCCGCAGGCAGCGGCTCCCAGCCAGCGACCTGAGTGGCGCGCATGTAGCCAAAGCACCACTCCTCCATCACGATCACCGTGCCCTGCTCGCCTTCGCTTTCCTCGAACAGCGGCTCAAACTGGTCGATGTCGTCACCCAGTTCTTCCGCCACCTGGTTGGCGTAGCGCAGCATCAACGCCGTATAGGCCTCTTCATGCGCCGGCTTCTTGAATTTCGGCACCTTGCCACCCGCTACCACGGGCAGCCATTGCTCCGGGGTGACGGTGACCGACGAGCTGGCCAGGGCCGTGAAAAAACCATTGAGCTCGGCCAGGTTCAGCACCGAGTAATCGTTGCCGTAGGTGATCAGCAGGTCTTCGAGGCGGTCGAGTTCTTTTTCGCTGAGGGCGGGTAGCATGGGTGGACATCCTGAGAAGCAAAAGTGTGTGCACCCTAGCACAGAACCGCCCAAGGGCTGCCCGCGGTTGTCGACCCGCGGGCAGTTTGGTCAGCCTGGCAACAGGCTTTGCAGCAGGTGCTGCCTGCCGCTACCGATCAGCAACCACAACAGAATGCGACACTTGCGCGGGCAAAGCTGCCCGGCCATGTGTACACCTTTGCCTTGCAGGTCGATCTCGCCTCCGGCAAAGCCATAGGTGGCGCGGGCTGTAGGGCCACTGCCCGTGCGGGTGGCGACGATCACCGGCAAGGCGGGCACCAGCGTATCCAGCACCTGGGCCCAACACGCGGAAACATGCCCCGCGCCAAATCCGGCAATGACCAGCCCCTCGTAACCGAGTGTGGCAACGGCCTGTAACAACGCCGTATCCGCGTCCAGGCAGGCTTCCAGCAGTGCAACGCGATGTTCGGTGCGTTGCGGTAGCGGCAGCACCTCCCGCCGTATAGCCGGTTGGCGATAGACCACCGCGCCCTCGACGACATCGCCCAGCGCGCCACCACCGGGCGACTCGAATGCAGCCATCGCCAGGCTGGCGCCCTTGCGCACCCTTGCGGCGCCATGGACTTGATCGTTCATCAGCACCAATACGCCGCGCCCACGGCTGCCCGGCGCCAGGGCCACCTGCGCCGCACCCAGCAGGTTGGCCGGGCCGTCGCAGCCCGGCTGGCTGGCCGCGCGCATGGCACCGGTCATCACGATTGGTGCATCGAACGGCCACAGCAGATCGAGGAAATACGCCGTTTCTTCAAGGCTGTCGGTCCCTTGGGTGAGGATTACCGCCTGCGCTCCGCGCTCCACTTCTGCACGCGCCCAGGCCAACACTTCGAGCAGCGTCGCAAAGCCCAGCGAGGCGCTGGGCAGCAGGCCCAGCGTGGCCATTTCAAGCTGGGCCATCTTGCGCAGTTGCGGCACGCTTGCCAGCAATGCGTCGCAACCAAGCCTGGGCACCACCGCGCAGCCATGGGCGCTTGCCTGCATGCTTGCCGTGCCCCCCAGGCTGGCAATCGACAGCTTGGGCAGATGCGTTTGCTCGCTCATGCTGCACCTCCCGCAAACCAGCCAACCAGCGGCACGATCCCCAGCGTACTGATGGCCATCGACAGCACATTTCCAATGTAGCCATGCATGTAGGCCGGCAAACGCTGGGTAATGGCCGCTGCCAATGGCGGAGCCACCAGCGCGCCCAGCACTGCGCTGCCCACCACCACTTGCCAGCTACCGCCATGGGTGAGCACTGCGGCCGGGACGATCGAGACGATGGGTATGTAAGTGGGATACCAACCACGCGCCTGCCATTGACCACGCCAGAGCAGAACCCCGACCAATGATGCCAATGCCTGGCCGGCAACCATTGGTATCAGCAGCAGCGAACCGTAGGCCGGCGCTGCCGGGGCCAGCAGGTAAGCCAGAAGCACGCCCAGCAGCAGCCCGAGGCTGGCCAGCTCATTACCGAAGAATGGCGCTTCGCTGAAATCGGCCAAAACCCGTCGCAAGGTCCAGACAACGCCGTAATCGGGTTGCGCAGCAACGGGTTCGCGTACCGCGGGTTTGTGGCTGGGCCGCACCCATGACGGAAAGCGCCGGCACAGCATGAACGCCACCAGGCTTGCCAACGCCATGCCACTGACGTTGCCGATTACCACCGGCAGCTGCAGCGGATAACACAGGTAGTTGACCATCAACAGACTGGCCGGGGTGACCAGCAACGCTCCCAGCAGTGCGCCGCTGAGCGTGACCCGCCAACCCGCGCCGTACAGCAGCACCATGGCTGCCGGCAACGATACGAAGGCAACGAAGGTCGGCTGCCAGGTGCCACTGGCCAAGGTCCAGCCCCAGAACGCGTGGCTGAGCAACAGGCCCAACAGCGAGCTGGTGAACACCCATGGCCATAGTCCGCTGCCATAGCAGATGGCAAAACCCTGCCAGCGATAGCCGTGCACATGGGCCAGGTGCGCCAGGCAAGCCCCCAGCAGCAAGCCCAGGGCGGGCAGTTCGTGCTTGTAGAACGCCACCTCACTGATATCACCGACGATCCAGCGCAGCCGGCTCAGTGGCTGATCGAGTGTCGCCGCCAGTTGCGTGTAGTCCGGCCATTGGCCGTGGGCGAGGCTGGCAGCCAGTGCCCCCAGCAGGCTGACGAACAGCACCAGGGACAAATGCTTCCGATCCAGAGCATGCAAGGTTTTCATGTGCCACCTCCTCAACGCGGCATCGCAGCATGCAGGCGGTAACCAAGGGTCGCGTCATAGAGATCGGTACGGCGGTCCCGAGGCAGGTCGTTGAGGCTGTTCCAGATCGGTGCCGAGCGGGCACTGCTGAGGTCGACATCGGCGAAGACAATGCTCTCCTCTTCGGCACTGGCCACCTCGCCGATGGGCCAGCCATTGCTACCGGCAATCAACGAACAACCGAGGAAGCGCCCACCCCGCTCATGGCCTATGCGGTTGGCTGCGGCAATGTAGAGGTTGTTGACGTGTGCCGCGGTCATGGTCAGGTAGGAAGCCATGCAGCGCCCCGTGTCATCGAACAACGGTGGTGGGGTCCACACCCAGTTGTTCAGGCTGCAGATGATGTCGGCACCTTGTGCTGCCATCAGCCGTGGCACTTCAGGGAACCAGATGTCCCAGCAGATCAGCAGGCTGATACGCCCGATCGGTGTCTCGAATACCGGGAAACCCAGGTTGCCAGGGGTGAACCAGAGCTTCTCCTGATTCCATAGGTGGGCCTTGCGGTAATGGCCTAGCAGGCCTTCAGGGCCGAACAGTACGGCACTGTCGTAGAGCTTCAGCCCGTCGCGTTCGGCAAAACCTGCGGCCAGGTAGACCTGATATTCCCTGGCAAAATCCGCCCAGGCTTTCAGGCTGATACCTGCCTCTAGCGTCTCGGCGTGGGCATAGGCTTCTGCGCGGGTGTGGAAGGTGTAACCGGTGTTGGCCAGCTCAGGCAGCACGATCAGGTTGGCGCCTTCTAGCGCGGCGCGACGGGCCAATGCCAGGCCTTTGCTCAGGTTGCCGTCGCAATGCTCAAGCCCGACCTGCGGGTCGTACTGGATGACGGCGATGCGAACTGGACTGACGGCGGGACAGTGTGCAGACATGGCAGCTTCCTTCTTGTGGTTGTTTTGGAAGGACGCCAGTAAAACGGGGCTGGGCTGGGGAGTGACAGTCAGGACACTCCCACCAGCTCGAAGGAAAGGAAAAGAGATATTGTAGGAATGGCCCTACAATCAACACGCTAACAGCCTTGGATCCTGACTTGATAATGCGGGTAATGGTCCAGGGTGAAACCACCGTGAAACTGTGCTGATGTTCTATCACAAAGGTTGATCACGACATCCACAGCCGTTCGTAAACACGGCTCGGTCCAGCCGGCGTCAACAGAGAAGGACTCTCCAGCCAGGTACAGGCCTGACTGAGCGCTGAAATCGCGGTTGTATTTCATCAGGTTTACCGCATCGTAATAAGTGCCTGCCCGGTACAGCTTTGCACATCCCAGGGCGTTCTTATCTGTCATCCACCGTTGTATGCGGATGTTGCGAGTGTCAATGTAGGGGGATATGGCCTCGCCTATGTTGCTACACCGCAGCAGAATTCGATCAAGCTCGTTCACGCATTTCTGCCCCAACTGCGCGTCGGAAAATGCGGCCAGCTTCGTTGCATCGTCCTCCCAGGTATAACTCAGCAGGATGCAGTCCTCTGGATAACTATCGTTGTATCGATAGGCATACACGTCGTGGACAAAACTGTCGGTTACCAGGATCTGGGGCAAAGCCGACTTACGGTCGAGGAAGCGCTTGTTCAGCGGAGCATAAACCTTGCAACTGGTCTCCCAATGAGCATGCTTCCAGGCATCCACGATCGTCTGCGGCAGCATCTGGCGATTGAAACCGTCAAGCCGGATGTTGGTTTCGATCAACCACGACGGGGTAGTCAGGATCACACTGTCGAAGTCTTCGTAGTGGAGGCTTTCTTCAACCGGATCGCTGCAATGCCAACGATAACCGACCCGCAACTGACCATTCTCCAGTTTCTGTAATGAGCAGACCGAGGTGTCGGTGAGTAGGCCATCCTCTCGTTGCAACAGGTGGTCGTACAGCGAGGTGCCGCTCAGTCCGATGCCTAGAAACATAAGACTTTCATCCAGCGCTGCGAGCCCGATATACGCTGGCCCCTGAAACATCAACCCTTTGCTGTCAGGGACACGGCTGGCTTCGAGGTGCGGTGCCGCATAGGGCACACCCTCTTGATCAACACGCCCATGTACCAACTGCAAATGGCTACTGAAGCCAAAGATTGCTGTACGCAGCGGATACAGGCAACAGACGTCATAGAACGCTCCCCAACTGCCATCTCCAATGCCGATCGCATAGAAGATCGCCGATTCGTCGCTGCTCATGCCTAACCCACCAAAGTCTCCAGGCTTTGCTGGATCCCAAGCCGCAAGGGCGGGTAGATGCACCAGTTCTCTAAACGATAACCGGTGATAGCGTTCAACGATGGCCGACCACATCGACTCCCAGCCAGTAGTGCCATAAACCGTAGCGATACGCTCGGCGAAGCGTGTCGCAAAATGGTGCCACTTGTCATAGACCTGCTGAAGTATCAGGGTGGGGGGAGGTGTGTTGCCTTCTGGGTTACGCCAGACCAGCAGCGCAGGATCACCACCACCCTCCAACTGGCCATCACGAAGGTATATCCCCGTGGCGTTGACCCACGGCGTCCCCGGATTCGGAAAATCGGAAATGCGCAGGTCGAACAGCTTGGCGTAGTAGGCCATAAGCGAGCGCCCGTCTTTTGGTGATTCACCAGTCCTGTTGAAAAACGGCATGCGCATGGCCCCCATTTCGAAAGGGGTTGCCGGCTGCTTGTGATTTCCGCTGTTATTCAACAAGGTCAGGTGACGCCCACCCACACGCTGGGACTGCTCGATCAAGGAGATCCGGGTAAAGCCGCAGCGCAATAGTTCTCGAGCCGCAGTCAGCCCGGTAATACCAGCACCGACGATGCAGATTCGGTGGTCTGGCTGGGTGGCTCGTGCAACGCCTCCTTCCTGTTCGATCAGACGGCGGTAATCAAAGCAGAGATCAGGAGGGTTGGGGTAACGTGCGGCCCACGGTTGCATGGGCAGGGAGGGCTCGATGGCGAGGTCTGCAGGATGGTTGTGTGTTGAACCGATGGTCATGTTCGCGTGCTCTTCATGGGTTGAAGAACCGAGCATGAATAATGACCCAACGGGCGAAGGGGTTATTGTTTACCACCAGCCGGCAGCCACAGGATCGGAGGTATCTGTGGCTGCCGGAGCGTCATCAACTGGACTGTTACGCTTTACACCGCCAGCGCGCGCTCACGCAGCTCGCTGTTGAGGATGCGGTCGTTCTCGCTGTAGTCGACCGGGCAGTCGATCACGTGCACGCCTGGGGTGTTGATGCAGTGCTCGAGCAGCGGCAGCAGGCCGTCGGCGCTTTCCACGCGGTGGCCGTTGGCACCGTAGGCTTCGGCGTACTTGACGAAGTCCGGGTTGCCGTAGTCCAGGCCGAAATCGGTGAAGCCCATGTTGGCCTGCTTCCAGCGGATCATGCCGTAGCCATCGTCACGCAGGATCACCACGGTGATGTGCATGCCCAGGCGCACTGCCGTTTCCAGCTCCTGGCTGTTCATCATGAAGCCGCCGTCGCCGCACACCGAAATCACCGGGCGGTCCGGGTGCACCAGGTGCGCTGCCATCGCCGATGGCAGGCCGGCGCCCATGGTCGCCAGGGCGTTGTCCAGCAGCACGGTGTTGGGCTTGTGCGCCTTGTAGTTGCGGGCGAACCAGATCTTGTAGATGCCGTTGTCCAGGGCGACGATGCCTTCGGACGGCAGCACACGACGGATGTCGGCCACCAGGCGCTGCGGGTAGACCGGGAAGCGGTTGTCGTCGGCGCCTTCGGCGATCTGCGCTTCGTTGGCTTCACGGATGGTCATCAGCCGGGTGAAGTCC
>NZ_JATAAG010000013.1:422083-423573 GCF_030341915.1 Pseudomonas sp. BCRC 81390
TGGCGGCTTCTCGATCACGTCGTGGCCGATGTTGACGATCAGGTCGGCTGCTTCGATCGCACGGTGGACGAAGTCGCCCGAGGACAGCGCAGCGTTGCCGAGGAAGCGCGGGTGGCGCTCGTCGACTACACCTTTACCCATCTGCGTGGTGATGAACGGAATACCGGTCTTGTCGATCAGTTGCTTGAGGACCTTGGCGGTCATCTTGCGGTTGGCGCCGGCTCCGATCACCAGGATCGGATTGCGCGCATTCTGCAGTTTTTCCACTGCCGCTTCGATGGCCTTGTGTTCGGCCAGCGGTCGGCGGTGCAGGCTTGGCGGAATCGGCAGGCTGTCGGTCTGCTCGGCGGCGATGTCTTCCGGCAGTTCCAGGTGCACGGCACCGGGCTTTTCTTCTTCAGCCAGGCGGAAGGCTTCGCGCATGCGCGCCGGGATGTTGTCGGCCGAGGCGAACTGGTGGGTGTACTTGGTGATGGGGTCCATCATGCCGCACACGTCGATGATCTGGAAACGGCCTTGCTTGGACTTCTTGATCGGCTTCTGGCCGGTGATCATCATCATCGGCATGCCACCCAGGTAGGCGTAGGCGCTGGCGGTAACCAGGTTGGTCGCGCCGGGGCCGAGGGTGGACAGGCTTACGCCGGTCTTGCCGGTCAGACGACCGTAGGTGGCAGCCATGAAACCTGCGGACTGCTCGTGACGGGTCAGTACCAGTTTGATCTTCGACTTGCGCAGGGACTCCAGCAGGTCGAGGTTTTCCTCACCGGGAATACCGAATACATACTCGACACCTTCGTTTTCCAGGCATTGCACAACGACATCGGCGGCCTTGGCCATCTTGCTTGCTACCTCAAGTGATGGGACGGTGGAAGTCCGGAAATGCGCAGCACGGTACGCTGGCATCGCTTGGCTCAGGGCCAGAAGTGCCCCGAATCAAAGTCTTGACGAAAGGTCGGTACGGAAAAGTCACGCTGATTTGGCGGAATGTTGTCCAGCGCTGTAAGCGCGGCCTTGCATCGCGATCGGTGTAAGCGCGGCTTTAGCCGCGAAACAGGCGACGCGGTTGGCCAGGGAGATGGGGGTTGCAGGGATCGCGGTTGCCTGGGCGGCGCAAAGACAAAACCCCTACCTGCCTGCGCAGATAGGGGTTTTGCGAAATGAATCTTGACGATGACCTACTCTCACATGGGGAAGCCCCACACTACCATCGGCGATGCATCGTTTCACTGCTGAGTTCGGGATGGGATCAGGTGGTTCCAATGCTCTATGGTCGTCAAGAAATTCTGTTGCCAGAACGTCTTGTTAGACACTCCAGCCAATCCGGATATGTGATGTTCGTGGTTCGTTGCGAACTTTCGGTTCGTATCATCTTCACTACCGCAATCTGCGTCAGCAAATTGCTTGGGTGTTATATGGTCAAGCCTCACGGGCAATTAGTATTGGTTAGCTCAACGCCTCACAGCGCTTACACACCCAACCTATCAACGTCG
>NZ_JATAAG010000014.1:0-884 GCF_030341915.1 Pseudomonas sp. BCRC 81390
GTAGACCGCGCAGGCTTCCTCTCTCTTCAATGTAGCGAAGAAACTTTCAGCTACGGCGTTATCCCAGCAGTTTCCTCTCCGACTCATGCTTTGCGCGAAGCCCTTCTTGGCCAAAGCGAGACGAAACCTGCTGCTCGCGTACTGGCGCCCTTGATCGGAATGGAAAATCACTCCGTAGACGCCCAAACATGCGTTCCAGGCGTTCATAAAAGCGCGCTCGACCAAGTCGTCAGGCATCCTGTCCGCCAGGCTGTAACCTAGCACCTGGCGGGTTTGGATGCTCAGTACCACTGCCAGATAAAGCCAGCCCTCTTTCGTAGCGATGTAAGTGATATCACTGACCCAGGCTGGGGTGGAGCTTTGAACGGAGAACTGACGACCCAATAAATTGCTCGCCACTGGCAGCGCATGGTGACTGTCGGTGGTGCACGGCCTGAAACCGCCCTTGGATCGGCCTTGTATGTGCTCTTCATGCATCAGCCGGTCAACGCGCTTATGACCTACCGCATAGGCCTGCTGCCTTAGCGCCTCGACTAGCCGTGGTCGGCCATAGGTCTTGCGGCTAGCCGCGTAAACCTTGTGTAGATCGATGCGTATTTGTGCATCCGGATCTGGACGGCCTTGGCGATGCTGATAGTCGTAAAACCCTGAAACCGAGACACCCATTACCCGGCACAACAGACGCACCGGGAACTGAGCCCGTTCTTCAGCGACGAAGGCGTATCTCACCTGGACTCTTTGGCAAAGAATACCGCCGCCTTTTTTAGGATTTCACGCTCCAGTTTCAGCTCGGCGTTCTCGGCTCGCAATCGTGCTAACTCGCTGTCCTCTCTGGTGATTGCGCGACGGTCAGGAGAGCTCAATGGCTGGCCGTTGCGGGAAGC
>NZ_JATAAG010000015.1:0-15391 GCF_030341915.1 Pseudomonas sp. BCRC 81390
GTCAGGGCGAGCCCGCCTTCAGGAGCGGTCGGCCTCCCCGGAAGTGCTTCTTCAGCCGAACGAGCATAACCTCTCTCGCCAGGCCAGACACAACATACAAGGAGCGGCCTTGTGCCGCGAAGCAGGTTACGCGGAGGATGGCACCGGCTGCGCCGGTGTTCGCGGGGCAAGCCCGCTCCCACAGGAATAACGCCAGCTTTCAACATTTGAGCAAGACAGTTGCTCTCACAGGTGTAGTGTCAACGCGAAGCCAGCACAGTACCTGTGGGAGCGGCCTTGTGCCGCGAAGCATGCGACGCGGAGGATGGCACCGGCTGCGCCGGTGTTCGCGGGGCAAGCCCGCTCCTACAGGAATAACGCCCGCTTTGAATATTTGAGCAAGACAGTTGCTCCAAGGGCGCAGGGTTATTTCGCGATGCTGGACAGTACCCGCTGCCAGTCAGGTTCGTTCAAGCGCCCAAGGATGCGCGCCTTGCCATTGCCATCGACCGAGACGAACAGCGCGCTGGCGTACCCACTTTCACGCTCGCCACCCACCACCTTTTGCTGGCGGGCAAAATGGTCGATGCAACCATTGTGGGTCACCAGTACCAGGTTATGCCCGGGCCGCTTGCGGGCCATCGCTTCACGCGCGAACTGGCTGTCACACCCTTCCAGCCAGTCCTCACTGGCCACCGCCTGGCCCAGGATGAAATGCGCGGTTTGCTGCGTGCGCAGTCTCGGGCTGCTGAGCATGTCGGCGTTGTCCAGGCCTAGCTGGCGCAGGCCTTGGCCGACACGGCTGGCAGCCTGGCTGCCGGCCACGGTGATGCCAGTGGGGTCGTCCAGGCATGGCCCGGGGGCGCTGTCGCAGCGCTCGGCGTGGCGGATCATCACGATCACCGCACCGTCGGCCCAGTCTTGCAGCAGGCCGCTGTCACCCAATTGCTGGCCGTTGCCAAGGTCCACGATATGCGTCCTGGTCGCCAGCCAGGTGGTCAATGCCGCCACGACCATGCACAGGCCAAGCGCGGCACCTAGGCTTTTGCGGGTCAAGCGGCGCTTGCGCCGGGCGTGAATGGCAGTGTGCCCCAGGGTGTTGCTCGATAGCATGCAGTGCTCCATTGGCATGGCCGCACATGGCGCGGCGGTGGATGGCAGGCATCCTGCCCGGCAGCCTGTCGGGGGGCGGTGAAGGCCATGTGAAAATTGCATTCGGGCGCGTACAGGCTGGGTGAAAGCTGTGCCCGCGCCTACGCTGTAAGATGCAACACTGCAAAACCGGAGCTCGCCCCCATGACCCCAATCCTGCAACTGGAAAGCGCACGGCTGGTGCTGCGCCAATGGCACGACGAAGACCTGCGCGAGTTCGCCGCGATGTGCGCCGACCCGCAGGTGATGCGCTACTTCCCGGCGCCGCTGACACGCCTGGAGGCGGCTGCGCTGATAGGCCGCGTGCGCGGGCATTTCAACGAATACGGCTTCGGCCTGTGGGCACTGGAGCGCAAGGACAGCGGTGCGTTCATTGGCATGACCGGGTTGTTGCACGTCGGCTTCGATGCCCATTTCACACCGGCGGTGGAGATCGGCTGGCGCCTGGCACGCCGCCACTGGGGCCTGGGCTTCGCCAGTGAGGCAGCGTGGACCTGCCTGCGTTGTGCTTTCGCCCAGTTGCGCCTGGAAGAGGTGGTGTCGTTCACCAGCGAGAGTAACCTGCCGTCACAGAAGGTCATGCAGGCCATCGGCATGCAGCAGGACCTGGACGGTAGTTTCCAGCACCCCCGCCTGCCTGTAGGCCACCCGCTGCGCCCGCATGTGCTGTACCGCATCGACCGCGCTCACTGGGAGCAGACCCTGCGCGCCTGAATACATGGGCATGCCCGGCAACAACGACAAACCCTGTATCATTTGCCCTCATAACAGCGCTGTAGAGATGTGTTGCCTTGCTAGGAGAACCCCCGATGAGTCATGTGTTGGACGACCTGGTCGACCTGTTGAGCCTCGAGCCCATCGAGGAAAACCTGTTCCGTGGACGCAGCCAGGACCTGGGCTTCCGCCAGTTGTATGGTGGCCAGGTGCTGGGCCAGTCGTTGTCGGCAGCCAGCCAGACGGTTGAGGACGCACGCCACGTACATTCGTTGCACGGTTACTTCCTGCGCCCTGGCGATGCCAGCCTGCCGGTGGTGTATTCGGTGGACCGCGTGCGGGATGGCGGCAGCTTCAGCACGCGACGGGTAACGGCGATCCAGAAAGGCCAGACCATCTTCACCTGCAGTGCCTCGTTCCAGTACGACGAGGAAGGTTTCCAGCACCAGGCACCCATGCCCCAGGTGGTCGGCCCGGAGAACCTGCCCAGTGAGGTCGAGCTGGCCCGGGCCATGGCCGACCAGTTGCCCGAGCGCATTCGTGACAAGGTGTTGTGCGCCAAGCCGATCGAGATTCGCCCGGTCACCGAGCGCGACCCGTTCAACCCAAAGCCTGGCGACCCGGTGAAGTACGCCTGGTTCCGCGCCGACGGCAACCTGCCTGACATTCCGGCCCTGCACAAATACCTGCTGGCCTACGCCTCGGACTTCGGCCTGCTGACCACCGCATTGCTGCCGCATGGCAAATCGGTGTGGCAGCGCGACATGCAGATCGCCAGCCTTGACCATTCGCTGTGGTTCCACGGCAACCTGCGCGCCGATGAGTGGCTGCTGTACGCCACCGATAGTCCCTGGGCGGGCAATGCCCGAGGCTTCTGCCGCGGCAACATCTTCAACCAGGCCGGGCAACTAGTGGCATCGTCGTGCCAGGAAGGCCTGATTCGCCATCGCAAGGACTGGGCATGAGCCTGGGCGAGGTCCGCAACTGGGTGTTCGACATGGACGGCACCCTGACCGTGGCCGTGCATGATTTCGCCGCCATCCGCGTGGCGCTGGACATCCCGGCCGAGCACGACATTCTCACTCACCTGGCGGCCCTGCCCGCGGACGAAGCGGCGGCCAAGCATGCCTGGCTGCTGGAGCACGAGCGCGACCTGGCGGTCGCCTCCACGGCAGCCACCGGGGCGGTGGAACTGGTGCGCGAGCTGGCCGAGCGGGGTTGCCGATTGGGCATTCTGACCCGCAATGCCCGCGAGCTTGCGCATGTGACGCTGGAGGCCATCGGCCTGGCCGACTGCTTCCCGGTCGAGCACATTCTCGGGCGCGACGAAGCAGCGCCCAAGCCGAGCCCGGACGGGTTGCTGAAGATCGCCAGTGCCTGGGGGGTGGCACCCCATGAGCTGGTGATGGTGGGGGATTATCGGTTCGACCTCGACTGTGGGCGTGCGGCAGGCGCGCGCACGGTACTGGTGAACTTGCCGGACAACCCATGGCCGGAACTGGTGGACTGGCATGCGGCCGATTGCCGGGCACTGAAGGGCATGCTGGGCTGAGTTTTTTTAGCAGTGCTGGCCCTGTCACCGCCAAGCCTGCTGCCACAGGTACTGCCCCTTCCAGGTCCGCTGGCGCCGAGCCGGACCTGTCTATGCTGAACCTCAATCTTTCCCTGAACGGAGACCTACCCATGACCAGCAAGGCCATCTACCTACAACCTGGCGGCGGCTACGACAAGGTCGAAGTCGGCAGCTACGAGGCCCCTGCACCCCAGGCCGGCGAGATCACCGTTCGCCTGCACGCCAGCTCCCTCAACTACCACGACTTCGCAGTGGTCAGCGGCATGTGGGGGCCGAGCGAGCGGCGGATTCCCATGGCCGATGGTGCGGGTGAAGTGGTCGCAGTGGGTAGCGGTGTAACCGAGTTCCAGGTCGGCGACAATGTGGTCAGCACCTTCTTCCCCGACTGGCTCGATGGCCAGGCCAATGTCGAGGGCTTCGCCAGGGTGCCTGGCGATGGTATCGATGGTTATGCCCGCGAACAGGTCACTGCCAGCGCCAGCGCCTTCACCCTGGCGCCGAAGGGCTTCAGCCACGCCGAAGCCGCTACCCTGACCACCGCCGGGCTCACTGCCTGGCGCGCGCTGATGAGCGACGACCACCTCAAGCCCGGCGATACGGTGCTGGTGCAAGGCACCGGTGGCGTGTCGATCTTCGCCCTGCAGTTCGCCAAGCTTGCCGGCGCCACGGTGATCGCCACCTCGTCCAGCGACGTCAAGCTCGAGCGCCTGAAGGCCCTGGGGGCCGACCACCTGATCAACTACAAAAGCACCCCGGCCTGGGGTGAGAAAGTGCGCGAGCTGACCGGCAACCGCGGCGTCGATCATGTGATCGAAGTGGGCGGCCCGGCGACGCTGGAGCAGTCGATGATTGCCGCGCGCATCGGTGGGCATGTGTCGTTGATCGGTATCCTCACGGGCGTGGCCGGGCAGTTGCCGCTGGTGCAGGCGCTGGTGCGGCAGATTCGCCTGCAAGGCGTGCTGGTGGGCAGCCGCGCCCAGCAGCAGGCCATGGTGCGGGCGATCGACGCCAATGGCCTGCGGCCGGTGGTGGACAAACATTTCGAGCTGGAGCAGATCGTCGAGGCGTTCCGCTACCAGGAAAGCAACCGGCATTTCGGCAAGATCTGCCTGACCTGGTAGCTACGCCTGCAAGGGCGCCCCTGCCAGGGAAGCTGTCATGCCTGTTCGGGCAGCAGGCGATCGCGGCTGTTGGACAGGTGCAGGCAGATAGCCGCCCGCGCCGCGTCCGGGTCTCGCCGGCGAATGGCATTGAGGATCGCCTCGTGTTCGAGGTTGGCGAGGTATGCCTGCCGCGCCAGCTTCGCCCCGCTGCGCTCGGCCAGGGCCATGCGGTTGCGCGGAATCAGGCCATTGCCCAGCTGCAGCAGCATCTCGGTGAAATACAGGTTGCCGGTGGCCTCGGCAATCAACAGGTGAAAGCGCCGGTCGGCCTCGATGCAGCTGTCGCCAGCGGCGGCCAGGTCCTGGTAGTCATCCAGTGCCTGGCGCATGCGCGCCAGGTGCCCGTCATCACGGCGCAGCGCCGCCAGCGCGGCAGCCTGGCCTTCCAGGCCAATGCGCAGCTCCAGCAGGTCGCGCACACTCGCCGCGCTTTCCGCAGCGATGCGCAGCCCAGCCTGGGCCTGGCGCTCCATCACGAAGGTGCCGATACCGTGGCGTGGCTCCACCAGCCCCGATGCCTGCAGTTTCGACAAGGCCTCGCGGACCACGGTGCGGCTGACCCCGTGCTCGCGTACCAGGGTGTTCTCCGAGGGCAATCTGTCGCCCGGCTTGAAGGTGCCCAGCAAAATCTGCTGGGTCAGGCTGGAGACCAGGTCGTGGGCACGGCTGTGGCCGTGTTTGCGCAGGCGTTCGGCTTCCATGATGTGATCCGTTGCTGTTGGTATTTGTATGACAAGTTAATCGATAGAAATATTTTTTGCTGATTTTTGCGACGCTCCAGGCGCTCAGTAGCGTGGCTGTTCCTGCACGTTTTTGAAAATTTCCTATTTTGGCAGCTTGTATGTTGCCATTTTGACGACATTGCTGACCTTGTCGTACAACTTCGCCGCGCATATGCTCCATCCCACTGTCATGTCAGACAACTACCCCGCACAAAAACAATTAGTGGGAGATCCGCAAGTGAACGATACCCTCGCTCCGTCGACCCGCAATGCAGGCGACGCCCTGGCCAGCGCCGTGGCCAAGGTCAAGCGCCACGTCCTGCCGCTGTTCGTCATCATGTTCATCGTCAACTACCTCGACCGCGTCAACATCGGCTTTGTCCGCCCGCATCTGGAAAGCGACCTGGGCATCAGTGCCGCAGCCTATGGCCTGGGCGCCGGGTTGTTCTTCATCGGCTATGCGTTGTTCGAGGTACCTTCGAACATGCTGCTGCAGAAGGTTGGCGCGCGCCTGTGGCTGACCCGCATCATGTTCACCTGGGGGCTGGTGGCCACGGCCATGGCCTTCGTGCAGAACGAAACCCAGTTCTACGTGCTGCGCTTTCTGCTCGGCGTGGCCGAAGCGGGCTTCTTCCCTGGGGTGATCTACTACTTCACCCGCTGGCTGCCGGCCGCCGAGCGCGGCAAGGCAATTGCCATCTTCCTCAGTGGTTCGGCGCTGGCCTCGCTGATTTCCGGGCCGCTGGCCGGGATGCTGATGCAGCTTCAGGGCCTGGGCATGCATGGCTGGCAATGGATGCTGTTCATCGAAGGCATGGCCTCGGTGGCGCTGTGTTTCTTCGTGTTCTTCTGGCTCGATTCCACGCCGCAGGACGCCAAGTGGCTGAGCCAGGCCGAGCGGGATGCCCTGGTGGCCACCATCGACCACGAGCAGCGTGAGCGCGAAGCCGTCGTGGTGGCCAGGCCATCGGCCTGGAGCCTGCTCAAGGACCGCCAGATTCTGCTGTTCTGCCTGATCTACTTCTGCATTCAGTTGACCATCTACGCTGCCACCTTCTGGCTGCCGAGCATCATCAAGCGCATGGGCGACCTCAGCGATTTGCAGGTCGGCTTCTTCAACTCGATCCCCTGGCTGATCTCGATCCTGGCCATGTATGCCTTCGCCGCCGGCTCCGCGCGCTGGAGGTTCCAGCAGGCCTGGGTGGCCGGGGCGCTGGTGGTCGCGGCCGTCGGCATGTTCATGTCCACCACCGGTGGGCCGGTGTTCGCCTTTGTTGCGGTGTGCTTTGCGGCGATCGGTTTCAAGTCGGCGTCCTCATTGTTCTGGCCGATCCCGCAGGGTTACCTGGATGCGCGAATTGCCGCAGCGGTGATCGCCCTGATCAACTCGGTCGGCAACCTCGGCGGCTTTGTCGCCCCCACCACCTTCGGCCTGCTGGAACAGCAGACCGGGTCGATCCAGGGCGGGTTGTACGGCCTGGCGGTGACCTCGGTGCTGGCCGCCATTGCCATCTTCTTCGTACGCACTCGCCCGAAAGGCGCCCCTTCTGACGACCTCAAGGCCTCCTCGGCCCTGGGCCAGAGCCACTGATGACTGCGAGACAACAACCATGAACCTGCAGACAACCCCCGCTACCCACACCAGCACCCCGGTGGTCACCGACCTGCGCGTCGTCCCCGTCGCCGGCCATGACAGCATGCTGCTCAACCTCAGCGGTGCGCATGGCCCGTTCTTCACCCGCAACGTGGTGGTGCTGCGTGACAGCGCCGGCAATACCGGCCTGGGCGAAGTGCCCGGTGGCGAGAACATTCGCCAGACCCTGGAAGACGCCCGCAGCCTGGTGCTCGGCCAGCCGATCGGCCATTACCAACGCGTGCTCAATGCCATGCGCCAGACCTTCGCTGGCCGCGATGCGGCCGGGCGTGGCCTGCAGACCTTCGACCTGCGCATTACCGTGCATGCAGTAACCGCCATGGAGTCGGCGCTGCTCGACCTGCTCGGCCAGCACCTGAACGTGCCGATGGCTGCACTGCTGGGCGAAGGGCAGCAACGCGATGCGGTGAAGATGCTTGGCTACCTGTTCTACATCGGAGACCGCAAGCAGACCGACCTGGCCTACCGCAACGAAGCCGACAGCGAGGATGACTGGTTCCGCCTGCGCCACGAGAAAGCGCTGACCCCCGACGCGGTGGTGCGCCTGGCCGAGGCCGCCGAGGCGCGCTATGGCTTCAGCGACTTCAAGCTCAAGGGCGGGGTGCTGCGTGGCGAGGAGGAAATGGAAGCGGTGACGGCCCTGGCCGAACGCTTCCCGCAAGCGCGCATTACCCTCGACCCGAACGGTGCCTGGTCGTTGCAGCAGGCCATTGCCCTGTGCCGCGACAAGCACGCTGTGCTGGCCTACGCCGAGGACCCGTGTGGTGCCGAGGATGGTTATTCGGGCCGTGAGGTGATGGCCGAGTTCCGCCGCGCTACCGGCTTGCCCACGGCCACCAACATGATCGCCACCGACTGGCGGCAGATGGGCCACGCGATCCAGTCGCAGGCGGTCGACATCCCGTTGGCCGACCCGCATTTCTGGACCTTGCAGGGCTCGGTGCGCGTGGCGCAGATGTGCAACGACTGGGGCCTGACCTGGGGTTCGCACTCCAACAACCACTTCGATATTTCGCTGGCGATGTTCACCCAGGTGGCGGCAGCAGCACCGGGCGAGATCACCGCAATCGACACCCACTGGATCTGGCAGGACGGCCAGCGCCTGACCCGCGAGCCGCTGCGCATCGTCGATGGCCATGTACGTGTGCCGACCCGGCCAGGGCTGGGGGTGGAACTGGACGAAGAGCAATTGGCCAAGGCGCATGAGTGCTACCGCAACATGGGCCTGGGCGCGCGCGATGACAGCGTGGCGATGCAGTTCCTGATTCCCGGCTGGCGCTTTGATAACAAGCGGCCTTGCCTGGTGCGCTGAGGCCGGTTCAGGCCAGATGTTGCGAATGGGCCCCGGGAAACCGGGGCTTTTTTGTTGAAGCTGAACGTGGCTGTGCCCGCGAACAGGCTGGCACAGGTCGCACTCATCCAAATGAAAAACAAAAGCCTCAGTTGGATCGTTGTCGCCAGCGGGCATGCCATCGGCAAAATCTGGCGCCGGTGAAAACGGCCTGTCGTGATCGAACAGTTCCGGGGCGTTCTCGTGTAATTACCCACAGCCCTGCGCGGCTTAAATGGTCCCCGACCTATGCGGACACCTGCTGTGACGCGTGCCAAATATCAACAACAGTGCGCGAGTAATGTGTCGACTTATTGATTTCAAAGGAGATATTTTCGCCTACGCCTGCCCGTCCTTCCTTGTGTCAGCAAAAAGAGAACAACATCAATGAACACCGTAGGATCTGATGGCAACCTTGCCCAAGGTTTCAAGCCTCGTCATGTAACGATGCTGTCCATCGCCGGCATCATCGGCGCCGGACTTTTCGTCGGCTCTGGCCATGCCATCGCGGCAGCCGGGCCAGCGACCATACTTTCCTATTTCGTGGCCGGGGCCCTGGTGGTACTGGTCATGCGCATGCTCGGCGAAATGGCCGTTGCACACCCTGACACCGGTTCGTTTTCAACCTATGCCGACCAGGCCATCGGCCGCTGGGCCGGCTACACCATCGGTTGGCTGTACTGGTGGTTCTGGGTTCTGGTGATTCCCATCGAAGCGCTGGCCGCCGGCCATGTACTGAACGCCTGGTTCCCGCAGGTGGACAGCTGGATCTTCGCGCTGGCCTCGGTGCTGCTGCTGGCCGGCACCAACCTGTTCAGCGTGGCCAAGTACGGCGAGTTCGAGTTCTGGTTCGCGATCCTCAAGGTCACTGCCATTCTCGGCTTCATCGGCCTGGGCTTCGCTGCCCTGATGGGCTGGTTGCCCAACCGCGAAGTCAGCGGCCTGAGCAGCCTGATGGCCGAGCATGGCGGCTTCGCACCGAAGGGCTGGTCGGCGGTGGTTGGCGCGTTCATTACCGTGATGTTCAGCTTCATCGGTACCGAGGCGGTGACCATCGCCGCCTCCGAATCCAGCGACCCGTCGCGCAACATCGCCAAGGCCACCCGCTCGGTGATCTGGCGCATCAGCACCTTCTACATCCTGTCGATCTTCGTGATCATTTCGGTGGTGCCGTGGAACGACCCGCAACTGGCCGTGGTGGGCTCGTACCAGCGTGCGCTGGAGATCATGAACATCCCCAACGCGGCCTTCATGGTCGACCTGGTGGTGCTGGTGGCGGTGACCAGCTGCATGAACTCGTCGATCTACATCGCCTCGCGGATGATGTATTCGCTGGCCAAGCGTGGTGACGCGCCGGCCATGCTCAACAAGACCTCCAAAGTCGGCGTGCCGCGTGCCGCAGTGTTCGGCAGCACCCTGATCGGCGCGGCCATCGCCGTGCTCAACTACTTCGCGCCGAAGGGTGTGTTCGAGTTCCTGCTGGCCAGCTCCGGTGCCATCGCCTTGCTGGTGTACATGGTCATCGCCATCTCCCAGTTGCGCATGCGCCGCCGCCTGGAGCGCGAGAATACCGAGTTGAAGTTCCGCATGTGGTTGTTCCCGTACCTGACCTGGGCGGTGATCCTGTTCATTGGCGGGGCACTGGCGGTGATGATGTTTACGCCTGAACACCGGGCGGAAGTCAGCTCGACGTTGGGCCTGGCGATCGTGATTTCCTTCCTGGGAATCGTGACTTCGCGGGGCCACGCGCAACCCGTAGGGGTGCGTTCGATGGGGTGATTGGGTTCACCTGGCGGTAAAGGCAAAGGGCACCAGTGGATGGTGCCCTTTGTTTTTTCAGGGTTACCGCAACCAGGGAAAGCCTCACCGCGAGTGAGACGGTCTCGAAAATAAATGAGGTGATTTCTCATTCTCGTTCGGCATGTAGGGAAGGCCGGAATACAGGCCAGTCTGCCGATCCCTCTACGGAGCGAGAAAATGAGTTCGACCCCGGTTCCACAGCGCCATCCCTTGAGCCGTGCCTTGCACAGTGTTTTCCTGGGCCTGGTTGTCAGCAGTTGTGCGTTACCTGTGCTGGCGCACGCTGCAACGTCCGCGCCCGACAGCCAGCTACAGCAGTGGAATATTCCTGCTGGCCCGCTGGCGCCCGCGCTTGACCGCTTTGCCCGCCAGGCAGGTGTCAGCCTGTCCTTCGATGCACAGGCCGTGGCCAACCGCACCACTGCAGGGGTGCAGGGTACGCTGGGCACCTCGGCGGCACTCTCGTCACTGCTGCAGGGCACCCAGCTTCAGGCGGAGCAACAAGGGCCGCACGCCTATTTCGTGGCGCCACAACCCGCGCCTGCCGGCCCGCTGGAGCTTGGCGCCAGCGAGGACTACCGCCTGGCACCGGTCATCATCAACGCCAAGGTCAAGGCCAGCGCCGACGATGACAGCAACTCGGTGGTCGCCAAGGAGCTCTGGGTGGGTGGCAAGGTGGCTACCAGCATCCTCAACACGCCCGCTTCGGTGTCTGTGGTGACCAACAAGGAAATGCAACAGCGCAGTGTCAGCACCACCGAAGAGGCGCTGCAATATACGCCGGGGGTAGTCAGCGATTACTACGGTTCGGACGACCGCAACGACTACTTCCTGATCCGCGGCTTCCAGGCCACCACCTACCGTGACGGCCTGACCCTGAGCTCGATGCGCGGAGTGCGTGAAGACCCTTACGCTTACGAGCGCATCGAGGTATTGCGCGGCGCCAACTCCACCCTGTTTGGCCCGGCAGACCCGGGCGGCTCGGTCAACTTCGTGAGCAAGCAGCCGCGTTTCGAGCAGTTTGGCCAGGGCTACGTGACGTACGGCTCGTTCGACCACGCCGAAACCGGCATCGATGTCGGCGATGCGCTGAACGAAGAAAAGACCGTGGCCGGGCGCTTCACCGCCAAGCTGCAGAACAGCGACCGTGAGTACGACCACTCCCAGGACGACAACCGCTTCGTGATGGGCGGGCTGACCTGGGCGCCCACGGACTACACCTCGGCCACCATGATCGTGGATTACCTGAAAACCAACAGCTCGCCGAACAGCGGTGGTTATCCGCTGGACAAGGAATACGACCGCAGCGATTTCTATGGTGAGCCAGGCTACAACTTCCATGACGTGGAGCGCACCAGCCTCAGCGGCAACATCACCCACGACTTCGACAATGGCTTTGTGCTGCGCAGCAACCTGCGCTACAGCGAGTTGACCGACGACTTTGGCTACGCCTACCTGAGTGATAGCCCCTCGCGGGTCGGCAGCGTCATCCCGCGTTACGTGTTTGGCACCGACAGCGATGCCGACCAGCTCAACGGTAACTTGATGCTGCAATACGATGCGCAGTTCGAGCACATCGACAGCAGCACCCTGGTCGGCGTGGAGTACCTCGATTCCACCACCAAACAAAGCTCGATCTATGGCCTGGCGCCCTCCATCGACATTGCCAACCCGGTTTACACCGGCGTACCGGGCGGCCTCACGCCTTATACCCGGCAGAAGAACGATGCCACGACCAAGGCGGTTTTCCTTCAGCAGAACCTGTCGTTCTACGACCGCGTAATCGCCACGGCTGGCGTGCGTAATGACTCGATGGACCTGTCGAGCAAGGAATACGTTGGCGGTGTGCAGCAAGAGAAGGACAACTTCTCGGAAACCTCCTACCGGGCTGCGCTGACCTACATCGTCAACGACGAGGTGTCCACCTACGTAAGCATGGTGGAATCCGTATCGCCGCCACAGGTTGGCGTTACACCGCAAACGGGCAAGCAGTACGAAGTGGGGGTGAAGTATTCGCCGATGGGCATGGACGCGTTGTTCTCGGCGGCGGTGTATGACCTGACCCAGGAGAACGTCACCATCGCCGTGGTGCTGCCCAGCGGCATCATCGAGCAACAAACGGTGGGCGAGTCGCGCGTGCGCGGCCTGGACCTGGAAGCCAAGGCGCAGGTAACCCAGGACTTCAGTGTGATTGGCGCCTATTCCTACATGCAATCCGAGGTGCTGCGCGGGTCGTTGTATGACGGGTCTTCGCTCAAGGGCAACGAATTCGCCACGGCGCCGAAGCACTCGGGTTCCCTGTGGGGCTACTACAGCATTCCAGGTACCGACGTGAGCGTTGGCCTCGGGGCGCGCTATGTGGGGGCCTACTACATGGATGCAGCCAACACCAAGAAGAGCGATGGCACTACGTTGTTCGACGCTGCGCTGAATTATCAGATTGCCAAGGGGACCGACCTGGCGTTGAACGTCAGCAACCTGTTTGACGAGCAGCATGTGGTGGGCTCGGGGACGGCGAACTACTACAACCCGGGGCGGGAGGTGACGGCCAAGCTGAGTTATAGCTGGTAAGGCTTGGGCGCGGCATCCCAGGCTCATCGTCGGGATGCCGAGTGCAATTCTGAATACCGCACCGATGACCTGTGGCGAGCTAACTTTGCAACATAATGTTGCAACAGTTAATCACTATCATTAACATTTCATCCCGCAAGGAGCGCATTTTCCCTATAAAAATAAGGTCGAGAAAGAATGCTGAAGATGCTCCTCGTGTACGTCCACCTGATCGCCACCTGTATCGCCCTGGGCAGGGTATTACTTGCCGATCACAAGCTTTGGGGCTGGCGCAAAGAAGCGCTGGACCAGGCAAAGCATGAGTACCTGGAAGAAACCAGGAAAATTGCCACCCTCGCGTTACTCGCCCTTTGGGGCAGCGGTCTGCTGTTGGTACTTCAGGGGTATCTTCTTGAGGGCACGGCTTACTTGCTCAACCAGAAACTCTGGGCCAAGGCTGCCGTGGTCACGCTGCTGACGCTGAACGGCGGTCTGCTGCATCGCATTGGCTTCCCGTTGTTGCAAAAAGCCCCTTTCGTCCTGTTGCCACGCTCCGACCGTGGCCGTCTTGCACTCCTGGGCGCGTTTTCCATGAGTGGCTGGCTGTTCTCCGCTTTCCTCGGGGTAGCTCGAGCCTGGAACCATGTAATGCCATGCATGCATGTGATGGCCGTGTTCACGGCATTCGCTTTGCTGGCGTGTATCGTGGCGCTGATTGTCGCCAGCAGCGCCGGTACGCTGGAGACTGCGGCATCATAGTGGTGAACCGCCTCGGTTGAGGCGTTTCTGGATTGGCCCTGCACGCAGCAGGGCCGTGTGATGTTCAGCGCATCATGCCCAGTTCGGCATCATCCAATAGCGCCTTACCCAAGGCGCACAGGTAATGTGCGGCCCAGATCAGTTTCGGTTTGTCTTCCATCAGGCCGTCGATGGTCAGGTCACGTGCATAGCCCATCAGTTCCGAGGCTTGCTCGCGGGCGTTCTGGCAGGGGATGCCGGGTTCGATGCGGAACAGTGGGTGAGTCTGGTTTTCACCTTGGTAGAAGATGGTTTTACCGACGGTGCAATTGTTGTCTTCGGTAGGCATTGATCAATCTCCCTGGTTTGCGTCAGTGCACTGCTTGCGAATCCGCTGGTTTTTGTATTTGCGCCAGTGCTGATTCAAGCAATTTGCGCAGGCCTTCAAGCTCGTGCATCGATGCCATGATCAATAGCGATACGGGTGATCGCGGCTGCATCAGAACTGCCTGCTGGGCTACCGCTTCTGCACAGAGCGCGTAGTCCGAGGCCAGCATGAGGGTGTCTTCCAGGAAGTGGAGGTGATGGGGTGGGTCGGGGACTATCTTCAGCATGGTGTGGCTCCTGTCGTAGTGAAGCAGCCACCCACCGCGGCTAAACAGTAGGGTGGCAGCTGTACGCGGGTTAGCCGACCGGGACGTCAGGCACCCGGCGCACCCGAAGGTGCCCCACGCACAGCCGCCATAAGGCGCCAATACCGATTGCTCGGGATTGCACGGCTGTGGTGTCTGACGATGTCGGGCGGCTAAACCCGGTCGTTGAGGGACAACGACACGCCGAGACTAGAGCCCGCATGTAGCACGTGCAATGGAAAACAGGCGCCGGAAGTATCTTTGGGAAACGGCCTACAAGGAAGGGGATAAATCTGATTTTTTGGGGCTCGCCCCCCAAAATTCAGACACAAAAAAAGACGCCCTGGGGCGTCTTCTTCTTTGGAATTTGGTGGAGCCGGGGGGATTTGAACCCCCGTCCGCCAGTACTCCGCTGTCGGTACTACATGCTTAGCCGTGTCTACTGAGTTAATCCGCAGCCGCCCGACGGGCAGGGTGCTTTGGACGAGTTGGGTAGGTTTTAGTCGCTTTGCCCCCAACGTGCTACACGACGATCCTGTTCTGTATGACAATCATTTCGGGTTTACAGGCATCCCCTGATGATTGCTGGAGCCGAAGCTACCAGGAGAGCGGGCTCAGCTGCTTACGCAGCGAGAGCGTAGCCCTCGTAGTTTTCGTCATTGGCAACTATAGAAAGTTGCAACAGTGGATTTACGAGTTCTGTTACCAACTCGGCATGCACCTAGAGTTTCGCTACCGGCGTCGAATCCTAATCGGCCCCACACTAGCTCTAAGCTAACGCACCTTACGGTACGTGAGGCGGAGTATACGCCATTGTGCGGGCGACGTCGACAGCAGGGCCCGTCGCCCGCGCTCGGCGTCACGAGCCGCTGCCGCTGCTGCTGCCGCTGCCTTTCTCGGTTTTTTCCAGGCGCTCCAGCACCTTGCTGGTGATGGCGATGCATTCCTTGGTGTCACCTGAGGCCTGGGCAGCCTTGGCCTTGTCGACGTGCTCGGTGATGGCCTTGTCCAGGCCCTCGGAAGTAGCGCCGGCGGTGGCCATGCTGTCGTCGATCTTCTGCAGGTTGGTGGCGCAGAGGTCTTCGGCGGCAAACACCGGTGAAGCCAGCAGGGTGGCGGCCGCGAACAGGGCCGAAAGCGCGGTACCTTTCATGGGAGTCTCCTCTGGGGCCTCTGGAAGGTGGGCCTGTAAGGTGGACTGCGGGGGATTGGCGGGGGTTCAATCGGATGATGGCTGGGTGAAATGATGGTGGGGGCTCTGGCGCCAGGCACGGGTGTTGTGGGAGCGGCCTTGCGCCGCGAAAGGGCCGCACAGCGGCCCCAGGGTTCAATGCGGTGGAGCTGAAACCACGGGGCCGCTTTGCGGCCCTTTCGCGGCGCAAGG
>NZ_JATAAG010000015.1:15502-22396 GCF_030341915.1 Pseudomonas sp. BCRC 81390
GTGTTGACTTCAGATGCTGCGTGGGCGGGTGACGCGGTCTACCAGGTAGACCAGGCCGTGGTAGTCGATGCCGCTGTGGCTGGACAGCCCGATCTCGCAGGTGCGGCTGGTGGAGATGCCTTCGCTGCAATACTGCACCGCGTCCTTGAGGCTGCGCAGCGAGTGGGCGTTGAGCTCGGGGGTGGTGAAGCCTTTGTCACCGGCAAAGCCGCAGCAATGAATGCCTTCGGGGACCACCACCTGCTTGCTGCAACGCCGCGCCAGGTCGATCAGCGCCTGGCTTTCCCCGAGGTGCTGGGTACTGCAGGTCACATGCACGGCCACGGGCTCGTCCTGAGGGGTGAACTCCAGGCGGTCGAGCAGGTGGGTGCGGATGAAACGCACCGGGTCGTACAGGTCCAAGCGGCTTTCACCCAGGTCCTGGACCAAGCGCAGGGTGCACGGGCTGGTGTCGCAGTAGATCGGGTCGAGGCCTCCGCGGCTGGCGTGCAGCAGGGCATTGATCAGCTCCTGGCGCTTGTGTTCGGCCTGCTCGGGGTAGCCCTTGGAGGCGAACGGCTGGCCGCAGCACAGGCTGTCGGCATTGTCGGGAAACACCACCTGGTAGCCGGCCTTTTCCAGCAGGGCGCGGGTCTTGTCCAGCAGCGAGCTTTGCTCGCGGTCGGCATAGGCCGGGCCCATCACCCGTGAAACGCAGGCGGCCAGGTACACCACGCGCGGGCGGGCGTCGTGGCTGGCCGGGCCGAAGGGCAGCGGGCGCAGGGGTTGCGGCATGGCCGGGGTCCACTGCGGCAGGCGGCCTTTGCTGGCCTTGCTCAACGTGGCGCTCAAGCGGCCCAGGCGCGGGGCACCGAGCAGCTTGCGCGCAGTGTTGGCGGCGGTCAGGGTCAGGCGCGCGCCGCCAAGGGCGGTGTGAAAGTTGTCGGCCAGCCAGTCGGCGGCCTTGGCATGGTCAGCGGCCTGGCTGCGCAGTTTCTTCACCAGCTCGCCGGTGTTGATACCGACCGGGCAGCGCTGCGCGCACAGGCCGGTGGCGGCGCAGGTATCGATGCCTTGGTACTGGTAGGTCCGGCGCAGTTCCCGGATGTCGATGCCGACGCGTTGCTTGGCCTGGATGTCACGCCACATGACGATGCGCTGGCGCGGGCTGAGGGTCAGGCCCTTGGACGGGCACACCGGTTCGCAGAAACCGCACTCGATGCACTTGTCGACGATTTCGTCGGCGGCGGGCAGCGGCTTGAGGTTTTTCAGGTGGATGTCCGGGTCTTCGCTCAGCACCACGTCGGGGTTGAGGATGCCGTTGGGGTCGAGCAGGCGCTTGAGTTTCCACATCAGCTGGTAGGCGTCACTGCCCCATTCCAGCTCGACGAACGGCGCCATGTTGCGCCCGGTGCCGTGCTCGGCCTTGAGCGAGCCGCCGAACTCCACCGCCACCAGCTGTGCCACGTCGTCCATGAACGCCTGGTAACGGGCGACTTCCGCAGCGCTGTTGAAGCCCTGGGTGAAGACGAAGTGCAGGTTGCCTTCCAGCGCATGGCCGAAAATGATCGCTTCATCATAGCGGTGCTTGTCGAACAGCTGGATCAGGCGGTTGACGCCTTCGGCCAACTGCTCGACCGGGAAGGTGACGTCTTCGATGATTACCGTGGTGCCGGTCTGGCGCACGGCGCCGACGGCGGGGAAGGTGTCCTTGCGGATTTTCCACAACTGGTTGTACACGGCCGGGTCTGTACTGAAGTCGACCTGCTGTTCCAGCGGGAAGTCGGCGATCGAGGCCATTACCTGTTGCAGCTGTTCGTGCAGCAGGCTCTGGCTGGCGGCGCGGGACTCGATCAGCAGGGCGCAGGCGTTGTCCGACAGGCCTTTTACCCACAGCGGCATGCCGGGCATGTTCTGCACCGAACGCAGGCTGCGGCGGTCGAGCAACTCTACCGCCGAAACCGGTTGCTGCTTGAGCACGGTCACCGCGCGACAGCAGCTTTCGACGCTGGGGAATACCAGCAAGGCGCTGGCCTTGTGCGGGTGGTCGGGCACGGTGTTGTAGGTGACGGCGCTGATGAAACCGAGGGTGCCTTCGGAGCCGACCAGCAGGTGCTGCAGGATGTCCAGCGGTTGGTCGTAGTCGACCAGTGCATTCAGCGACAGGCCGGTGGTGTTTTTCAGCCGGTACTTGTGCCGGATGCGCTCGGCCAGTGCGGTATTGGCCCGGGTCTCGCGGCCCAACTGGGCCAACGCTGCCAGCAGCTCGGCGTGGCTGGCTTCGAAGGCGGCGACACTGGCCGGGTCTTCGCTGTCCAGGCGCGTACCGTCGGCCAGCACCAGGCGCAGGCCGGCCAGGGTGTGGTAGGTGTTCTGCGCGGTGCCACAGCACATGCCGCTGGCATTGTTGGCGACGATGCCGCCGATCTTGCAGGCGTTGATCGAGGCGGGGTCGGGGCCGATCTTGCGCCCGAACGGGGCCAGCCAGGCGTTGGCCTGGGCGCCGATGACCCCGGGCTGCAGGCGGATCTGCTCACCCTGGCCGCGGATTTCACGGCCGTTCCAGTTGTCACCGAGCACGATCAGCACCGAGTCGCTGATGGCCTGGCCGGACAGGCTGGTGCCGGCGGCGCGGAAGGTGACCGGCACCCGCTCACGCTGGGCCAGTTTGATCAGGCCGACCACCTCGTCCTCGGTCTCGACGCGTACCACCAGCTTGGGGATCAAGCGGTAGAAGCTGGCGTCGGTGCCGAAGGCCAGGGTGGCGGTAGGGTCGTCGAAACGGCGTTCGGCGGGGATCAGGCGCTCGGCATCACGCAGGAACGCGGCAGGCAGGCTCATGCAGTCTCCTCGCGGGGCTGTGGTATCTGTGCGCCACATACCCCGGGTCAATCAGGCGGTCGTTCTTGCAGGCGTCAGGCGCCCAGTTCGCGTACCAGCGAGTCGCGGGTGATTTCGCTAATCGACTTTGCACCGGTCAGCACCATGGCTACGCGCATCTCCTTTTCGAACAGCTCCAGCAGGTTCTTCACCCCGGCCTGGCCGTGTACCGCCAAGGCGTAGAGGAAGGCGCGGCCGATCAGCACGGTGTCGGCGCCCAGGGCGATCATGCGCACCACGTCGAGGCCGCTGCGGATGCCCGAGTCAGCCAGGATCTTCAGCTCACCCTTGACCGCATCGGCGATCGCCGGCAGGGCGCGGGCGCTGGACAGCACGCCGTCGAGCTGACGACCGCCATGGTTGGACACCACAATACCGTCGGCACCGAACCTGACCGCATCGCGGGCATCATCGGCATCGAGGATGCCCTTGATGATCATCGGGCCGTCCCAGAAGTCGCGGATCCATTCCAGGTCTTTCCAGGAAATCGACGGGTCGAAGTTGTTGGCCAGCCAGCCGATGTAATCAGCCAGGCCGGTGGGGTTGCCACGGTAAGCGGAAATATTGCCCAGGTCGTGCGGGCGGCCCATCACGCCGACATCCCACGCCCACTCGGGGTGGGTCATGGCTTGCAGCACGCGGCGCAGCGGGCCGTGCTTGCCGCTCATGCCGGAATGCGCGTCGCGGTAGCGGGCGCCGGGGGTGGGCATGTCGACGGTGAACACCAGGGTCTTGACCCCGGCAGCCTTGGCCCGCTCCAGGGCATTGCGCATGAAGCCGCGGTCCTTGAGCACGTACAGCTGGAACCACATCGGCCGGTCGATGGCCGGGGCCACTTCTTCGATCGGGCACACCGACACGGTGGACATGGTGAACGGAATACCATGCGCCGCCGCCGCGCGCGCCGCCTGCACTTCGCCACGGCGGGCGTACATGCCGGTGAGGCCGACCGGGGCCAGGGCCACCGGCATGCTCAGGGTTTCGTCGAACAGGCGGGTCTCGAGGCTGAGCTCGGACATGTTCTTCAGCACGCGCTGGCGCAGGGCGATGCCGGCCAGGTCGGAGACGTTGTGGCGCAGCGTGTGCTCGGCGTAGGCACCGCCGTCGGCATAGTGGAACAGGAAAGGAGGCAGCTTGCGTTGGGCCGCAGCGCGATAGTCGGTAGAGGCGGAAATGATCATGGATTCTCGCAGCGTTGCTTGTGGGGATTGCCGGGCGCGCCAGGGCGCCCGGCCCCTTTCACTTTAGTGATGAACCAGCATGCCGGTCAGCCAGTAGGCCTGGATCAAGGTGATCAGGCCGACGATGGTGGCGAAGAACAGGCTGTGCTTGACGGTGAAGCGGAACAGGTCGGATTCCTTGCCGACCAGGCCGGTGGCGGCGCAGGCCACGGCGATCGATTGCGGCGAAATCATCTTGCCGGTTACCCCGCCGCTGGTGTTGGCAGCCACCAGCAAGGTGTCGTTGACCCCGATCTGGTGCGCGGTGGTGGCTTGCAGCGAGCTGAACAGGGCGTTGGACGAGGTGTCCGAGCCGGTCAGGAACACGCCCAGCCAGCCGAGGAACGGCGAGAAGAACGGGAACGCCGCGCCGGTACCGGCCAGCACCAGGGCCATGGTCGAGGACATGCCCGAGTAGTTGGTGACGAAGGCGAATGCCAGCACCATGCCGATCGACAGGATCGGCCAGCGCAGTTCCCAGAAGGTTTCCTTGAAAGTGGTCAGACCAGTTTTGACGTTGATCTTCAGCACCGCCATGGAAATCAGCGCCGAGAGGAAGATCGCGGTGCCGGTGGCGGAGATTGGGTCCAGCTTGAACACCGCAGGCATGGCGGTTGGCGCAGCCACGATGGGCGCGGCCTTGATCACCAGCTGGTCGAGGTGCGGGATGGCGAAGTTGAACACGAAGTTGTACATCGAGCCGCCCGCCGCGAAGGCCGCCTTGAACGGTTTCAGGGTCCAGATGGTGACCAGCACGGTGAGGATCAGGAACGGCGACCAGGCCTTGAAGATCTCGCCAAAGCTGTAGGGGCTTGGTTGGCTGCCACTTGGCTGCACCACGGCGGCGCCCACGCTGCCTTTGGCTTCGGCGAACGCGCGCTTGGGCTGCCAGACTTTCAGGAACAGGGTCAGGGCGATCAGGCTGGCCAGGGCCGAGGTGATGTCCGGCAGCTCCGGGCCGATGAAGTTCGAGGTGAAGTACTGGGTAACGGCGAAGCTCAGGCCGGCCACCAGGGCGGCTGGCCAGGTTTCCTTCACGCCGCGCAGGCCGTCCATCATGAATACCAGCCAGAACGGCACGAACAACGACAGCAGCGGCAGTTGGCGACCGGTCATGGCGCCGATGTGGAAGGCGTCGATGCCGGTGACCTGGCCGGCCACGATGATCGGGATGCCCAGGGCGCCGAAGGCCACGGGCGCGGTGTTGGCAATCAGGCACAGGCCGGCGGCGTACAGCGGGTTGAAGCCCAGGCCCACCAGCAGCGCGGCAGTGATTGCCACCGGTGCACCAAAGCCCGCCGCGCCTTCCAGGAAGGCACCGAAGCAGAAACCAATCAGCAGCACTTGCAGGCGCTGGTCGTCGGTAATCGACAGCACCGAGCTGCGAATCACTTCGAACTGGCCGCTCTTGACCGTGAGTTTGTACAGGAACACCGCGGCAACGATGATCCAGGCGATTGGCCAGAGGCCATAGAGGAAGCCGTACCCCGCAGCGGCGAACGCCATGTCGACAGGCATCTGGAAGGCAAAGATCGCTACCAGGATCGACAAGCCGAGGGTGATGCTGCCAGCCACGTGGCCTTTGAGGCGGAACACCGCCAGGGCAAGGAAGAAGAACACGATGGGGATGACCGCCGCCAGTGCGGACAGGCCGAGACTACCAAGCGGGCTATAGAATTGTTGCCAGGTTTGCATATGGGGTGGCCCCCTATTTGTTGTTGGTCAGGCACTGGCATTGGATAATTGGTAAGACCAATTTACAATGACTGGTCGCTAGGTTAAAAGCGCTGTCATGGGTGTGTCAATTTGTCCCGTGCAAAACTTTGGTCGAGTGCCGATGAGTGGCCGCCTGATGGGCAGGGAAAAACATCACCTGATGGTGTTTGCACGGCCCTGGATCGGCGAGAATAGGCACCCCCGGAAATCTGCCGGGGGTTTGTGGAGAGCATGTGATGGTTTTTGATCAGGTCCGCCAACGGCGCCTGTCCGATGACATCGTCGATCGGTTGGAAGGGATGATTCTGGAAGGCACGCTGACCTCCGGGCAGCGGCTGCCGGCCGAGCGCGTCCTTGCCGAGCAGTTCGGTGTGTCGCGCCCGTCACTGCGCGAGGCGATCCAGAAGCTGGTGGCCAAGGGGCTGCTGGTCAGCCGCCAGGGCGGGGGCAATTTTGTTGCCGAGTCGCTGGGGTCGACCTTCAGCGATCCGTTGCTGCAATTGCTCGAGCACAGTGCCGAGGCGCAGCGCGACCTGCTCGAGTTTCGCCATACCCTGGAGGCCTCGTGCGCCTATTACGCCGCCCAGCGTGCCACCGAGCCGGACCGGGCGCGGCTGAAGGCGGCCTTCGATGCGTTGCAGGACTGCTATGCCCGGGCCGATGAAGCGACCCGGGTGGAAGAGGGCGCAGCCGATGCGCGCTTCCACCTGGCGATTGCCGAGGCCAGCCATAACGCCGTGCTGCTGCACACCATTCGGGGTTTGTTCGACCTGCTCAAGCGCAACGTGGTGACCAACATCGGTGGCATGTACCAGCAACGGGCCGAGACCCGCGACATGCTGATCAGCCAGCACCGGGAACTGTACCTGGCCATTGTCGAGGGGCGGGCGGATGATGCCCGGGAGGTGTCCAGCCGGCACATCCTGTATGTGCAGGAGGTGCTGGAAGAGGCGCAGGAGGAAGCGCAGCGGGTGGCGCGGGCGGAGCGGCGTAGCGGGCGCTGAGATTGGCTGTGGCACTGCGGGCCTCTTCGCGGGGCAAGCCCGCTCCCACAATTTTCCAGCTCGACGCTTTCATTGTGGGAGCGGGCTTGCCCCGC
>NZ_JATAAG010000015.1:22533-54704 GCF_030341915.1 Pseudomonas sp. BCRC 81390
GGCCCGCATGAGCAACAGAAGACTTAGTCTACCTTGCCCTTGTTGCGCACGGCCCGCTGCAGCTCGCGGTTGGAATCGCGCTCGCGCATGGTGTCGCGCTTGTCGAATTCCTTCTTGCCCTTGCCCAGTGCAATTTCGCACTTGATCAGGTGCTTGCTCCAGTACAGCGCCAAGGCCACGCAGGTGTAGCCTTTTTGCGCCACGGCCGCTTCCAGCCGCTCCAGCTCGCGCTTGTTCAGCAGCAGCTTGCGCGTGCGGATAGGGTCGGCGATGACGTGGGTGCTGGCCGTGGTCAGCGGGGTGATGTGGCTGCCGAACAGCCAGGCTTCACCGTCCTTCAGCAGCACGTAGCTGTCAGTCAGGTGCGCCTTGCCGGCTCGCAGGCTTTTTACTTCCCAGCCGGACAGGACCAGCCCGGCCTCGAACTTGTGTTCGATGAAGTAATCGTGTCGCGCCTTCTTGTTTTGCGCGATGGTCCCGGTCGGATGTTTTTTTTGCTTAGCCATAGGGGCGGCATTATAGGCAAGTCGGCGCGTCGTCCGCTATGGGATTTCGGTGTGCTTGAGCCACCGGAATGAATACCGGACAATACGAACGCTGTCATAGCTACACAAACTGTTTTCGGCACGCTGCGAAGCACCGCCACCCAGCCCTGGAAGTGACGCCTGGATGACTACCCATATTCAACGCTCCGCCCTGCTGCCATACCCCGCCAAGGCGCTGTATGACCTGGTCAATGATGTCGCCAGTTACCCGGATTTCCTGCCCTGGTGCTCTGACTCCACGGTACTTGAAGCCAGCGACACGCAAATGCGCGCCAAGCTGGAAGTGGCCAAGGGCGGCATGAGCCAGCAGTTCGTCACGCGTAATGTACTGGTGCCGGGGCAGTCCATCGAGATGAACCTCGAGGAAGGGCCATTCACCCAGTTGCATGGCTTGTGGGTATTCAAGCCGCTGGGCGAAAAAGCCTGCAAGATCAGCCTCGACCTGTCCTTTGATTACGCCGGGCCGATCGTGCGCGCCACGCTGGGCCCGTTGTTCAACCAGGCGGCCAACACCCTGGTTGATGCGTTCTGCCAGCGTGCCAAGCAGCTGAATAGCTGATTGAAAAAGCGGCAATAAAAAAGCCCGGACCTGGTCCGGGCTTTTTTGTACCTGCTCGCCGCTTACTGGGGCGAGGTTTCCAGCGGTGCGGGGGTTGGCACCGGGGTAGTCTCGATGGTGTCGATCTCGCGCTGGATGGACTCTTCCACCGAACCTGGCTTGGCCGGTTTTTCTTCTGGCTGCACGGTTGGCTGCGTTGGCTGGTTGGCCGGGCTGACCGTGGTATCGCCGCTGCCGCCGAGGATTTCCTGGTCGCGGCTGACGCCTGGCATGAAGTCACCGGACAGGCTGACCAGCTGGTCGCTGTCATTGAAGAACACACTCATGCGTTCCTGCTGACGTTTGCCGCCGCCTGGCTGAATGCTGTACAGGTAATCCCAGCGATTGGTGTTGAAGGTGTCCTGGATCAGCGGGTTACCCATGATAAACCTTACTTGCCGACGGGTCATTCCGGGGCGCAATTGGTCTATCATGTCTTGCGTAACGACATTGCCCTGCTGGATGTCGATTTTGTAAACCCCGGGAAACGAGCAACCGGCGAGTGCGAGCAGTCCCGCGAAGGCGAGGCTGTTTAGCAAGAGCTTGGTGTTTTGCATCGGTGGGCGACTTCCACTATCTTGGCTGGACAACGTAAACCCCGATCATACCCGTATTAAGAGAAGCTGCGAAGCAGCATCGGCGAGAAAGCTGACCATGGTTGAAAATAGCGAATTGCGCAAAGCCGGTCTCAAGGTGACCCTGCCTCGAGTCAAGATCCTTCAGATGCTCGACTCGACCGAGCAGCGTCACATGAGCGCCGAGGATGTCTACAAGGCGCTGATGGAGGCTGGCGAAGACGTGGGCCTGGCCACCGTCTATCGCGTACTGACCCAGTTCGAAGCGGCGGGTCTGGTGGTTCGCCACAACTTCGACGGCGGTCACGCAGTATTTGAACTGGCTGACGGTGGCCACCACGACCATATGGTCAACGTGGATACCAGCGAAGTCATCGAGTTCATGGATGCCGAAATCGAGAAGCGTCAGCGCGAAATCGTGGCCGAGCATGGCTATGAGCTGGTGGACCACAATCTGGTTCTGTACGTGCGTAAGAAGAAGTAACGATTTTCTATCGTTATGAATGGCAAAGGCGACCTTCGGGCCGCCTTTGTGCTTTTTGGGGCTGAGAGGTATGTCGTTTGTTCCGGCCTCTTCGCGGGTAAACCCGCTCCCACAGGTATTGCACAGGCCTCAGGCTCGGTGAATATCCTGTGGGAGCGGGTTTACCGGAACAGGCCTGAAAATCAGGCTCAGGCTTTGCCGCTCACAACCATCTTGCGCGCATGCGCCAGGGATTCCTTGGTCAGGTCGATGCCGCCGAGCATCCGTGCCACTTCCTCGACCCGCTCGCGCTTGCCCAGGCTGGTCACGGCAGTGTGGGTCGTATCGCTGTTACGCACCTTGTGCACGAACAGGTGATGGTGCCCTTGTGCAGCCACCTGCGGCAGGTGAGTCACGGTCAGCACCTGGCCGCGTTCGCCCAGGCGGCGCAGCAGCTGGCCGACGATTTCCGCAGTCGGCCCACCGATCCCGACGTCGACTTCGTCGAACACCAGCGTGGGGATGCGCGACGTCTGTGCGGTAATGACCTGGATCGCCAGGCTGATACGCGACAGCTCGCCACCCGAAGCGACCTTGGCCAGGCCCTTGAGCGGCTGGCCGGGGTTGGCGCTGACCAGCAGCTCGATCTGCTCCAGGCCATGCGGTGACAGGTCGGTGCCCTCGTTTGCTGTCAGGGCGATGCAGAAGCGCCCACCGGGCATGCCCAGGCGCTGGATCTCCTGCTCTACGGCCACTGCCAGCTGTTGCGCGGCCTGCTGGCGCAGGGCGCTGAGCTCGCGGGCCTTCTCTTTATAGTGCTGGGCGAAGGCAGCCAGTTCCTCACCCAGCCGCTCGATCGATTCGTCACTGGCGTTCAGGCCCTCCAGCTCTTCCATCAGCTGCTGCTGCAGGTGGGGCAGTTCGGTGGGGTGCACGCGGTGTTTGCGTGCCAGCGTATAGATGGTGTCGAGGCGTTCTTCCAGAGCCTGCAGGCGCATGGGGTCGGCGTCGAAGTTGTCGAGGAAGCGGTTGAGCTCGCCGACGGCTTCCTCGACCTGGATCTGTGCGCTGGCGATCAGGTTGGCCGCCTCGTTCAGCGCTTTGGGCGAATTAGTGGCGGCACCCAGGCGATTCAGGCTGGCGGTGAGGGCGCTGAGCACGTTGCCCGAGTCGCTTTCGCTGCATTGGTCGATGACCTGGCGGCAGATGCCGAACAGGGCTTCGGCGCTGGTCAGTTGCTTGTGTTCCTGCTCCAGTTGTTCCAGTTCGTGCTCACCCAGGCCGAGGTTGTCCAGCTCTTCCAGCTGGTAGCTGAGCAGCTGGTGGCGGGCGCGTTGCTCGTCGCCGGAATTGGACAGGCGCTCGAGCTCCAGGCGGGTCTGGTTCCAGCGTTTGGCGGCCAGCTGTACCTGGCGGGCCAGGTCGACAGCGCCGGCGTACTCGTCGAGCAGGCGGCGATGGGTGTCGGTCTTCAACAACGACTGGTGCTCGTGCTGGCTGTGAATGTCGATCAGCAGCTCGCCCAGCGCCTTGAGGTCGCCGAGCGGGCAGGGCGTGCCGTTGATGTAGCCGCGGCTGCGGCCTTCGGCGGTGATTACTCGGCGCAGGATGCACAGGCCGTCGTTGCCCAGGTCGCGCTCGGCCAGCCAGGCATGGGCCTCGGGAATGTCCACCAGGTCGAAGGTGGCGAGGATGTCTGCCTTGTCCGTGCCGGGGCGTACCACGCCGCTGTCGGCCCGGTCGCCCAGGGCCAGGCCGAGGGCATCGAGCATGATCGATTTGCCGGCGCCGGTTTCGCCGGTGATGACGGACATGCCGCGGGCGATCTCGAGGTCGAGGTGTTCGACGATGGCGTAGTTGTGAATGGACAGGTGCACCAGCATGAGGGCAGCTCCCGAAAGTCAGGTCTGGTTATTTATACAGTACTTTTTTCAGGCCTGCCAATGCCCTTTGGCGGATTGTGTTGCCGGGCGGAAAACCACCTTGCCCCCTTGAAGCTGGTTTTTCCGGCCCCATATAGCCGACATCCAAGGCGAGCGTGGCTCGCAGTCCACAAATTTGCGCAGGAGAGACCCCATGGCTGATGAACAGCTGAACGAGAAAGACCTTAACGTGGAAGAAGCCGGTGCAGGCAATGCTGCTGACGCCCGTGTTCTGGAGCTCGAGGAACAGCTGGCCGCAGCCAAGGACCAGGCGCTGCGCGCCGTTGCCGATGTACAGAATGCGCGTCGCCGTGCCGAGCAGGATGTCGAGAAGGCCCACAAGTTCGCCCTGGAGAAGTTCTCCGGCGACCTGCTGCCGGTGATCGACAGCCTGGAACTGGCCCTGGCCCACTCCAGTGCCGATGACGAAAACGTCAAGCAGATCCGCGAAGGTGTGGAGCTGACCCTGAAGATGTTCCAGGACACCCTCAAGCGCTACAACCTCGAAGCCATCGACCCGCACGGCCAGCCGTTCAACCCTGAGCATCATCAGGCCATGGCCATGCAGGAAAACGCCGAAGTCGAGCCGAACAGCGTGCTCAACGTATTCCAGAAGGGCTACCTGCTCAATGGCCGTCTGCTGCGCCCCGCCATGGTGGTGGTCAGCAAGGCGCCGAGCGCGCCACAACCCTCTATCGATGAAAAGGCTTGAAATCCTTCCGGGCATCCCCATCTAGGTGTCAAGCCTTCAAGTATTACCGCAGTTGGCCAAAGTAGTCGCTGCTACCAAATTCAAGTTTCGGGAGAGTTAACATGGGCAAAATCATCGGTATCGACCTGGGGACCACCAACTCGTGCGTCTCCGTTCTGGAAAACGGTAACGTCAAGGTCATCGAAAACGCCGAAGGCGCGCGTACCACCCCTTCGATCGTGGCCTACGCCAACGACGGCGAAATCCTGGTTGGTCAGTCGGCCAAGCGCCAGGCCGTGACCAACCCGCACAACACCCTGTTCGCAGTGAAGCGCCTGATCGGCCGCCGCTTCGAAGAAGACGTCGTGCAGAAAGACATCAAGCTGGTGCCATACAAGATCGTCAAGGCCAGCAATGGTGACGCCTGGGTACAGGCCAGCGGCAAGGACATGGCGCCGCCGCAGATCAGCGCCGAAGTCCTGAAGAAGATGAAGAAGACCGCCGAAGACTACCTCGGCGAGCCGGTTACCGAAGCGGTCATCACCGTTCCGGCCTACTTCAACGACAGCCAGCGCCAGGCCACCAAGGACGCCGGTCGCATCGCCGGCCTCGACGTGAAGCGCATCATCAACGAACCGACCGCCGCTGCACTGGCCTACGGCATGGACAAGGCCAAGGGCGACCACACCGTCATCGTCTATGACCTGGGTGGTGGTACCTTCGACGTGTCGGTCATCGAAATCGCCGAAGTCGACGGTGAGCATCAGTTCGAAGTGCTGGCCACCAATGGTGACACCTTCCTCGGTGGCGAAGACTTCGACATGCGCCTGATCGACTACCTCGTCGACGAGTTCAAGAAAGAGTCCGGCATGGACCTGAAGAACGATCCGCTGGCTCTGCAGCGCCTGAAGGAAGCTGCCGAGAAGGCCAAGATCGAGCTGTCGTCCTCGCAGTCGACCGACGTCAACCTGCCGTACATCACTGCAGACGCGACCGGTCCGAAGCACCTGAACGTGAAGATCTCCCGCGCCAAGCTGGAGTCGCTGGTCGAAGACCTGGTTCAGCGCACCATCGAGCCGTGCCGCATCGCCCTGAAGGACGCTGGCATCGACGTCGCCAAGATCGACGACGTGATCCTGGTCGGCGGCCAGACCCGCATGCCGATGGTACAGAAAGCCGTTGCCGACTTCTTCGGCAAGGAAGCCCGCAAGGACGTCAACCCGGACGAAGCCGTGGCCATGGGTGCTGCCATCCAGGGCGCCGTGCTGGCTGGTGACGTGAAGGACGTACTGCTGCTGGACGTCAGCCCGCTGACCCTGGGTATCGAAACCATGGGTGGCGTGATGACTTCGCTGATCGAAAAGAACACCACCATTCCGACCAAGAAGTCGCAGGTGTTCTCGACTGCCGACGACAACCAGGCTGCCGTGACCATTCACGTGCTGCAGGGTGAGCGCAAGCAGGCTGCGCAGAACAAGTCGCTGGGCAAGTTCGACCTGGCTGACATCCCGCCAGCTCCGCGTGGCGTGCCGCAGATCGAAGTGACCTTCGACATCGACGCCAACGGCATCCTGCACGTCAGCGCGAAAGACAAGGCCACCGGCAAGTCGCAGTCGATCGTGATCAAGGCCAACTCCGGCCTGTCGGACGAAGAAATCGAGCGCATGGTGCGTGACGCCGAGGCCAACGCCGAGGAAGACCGCAAGTTCGAAGAGCTGGCCGCTGCCCGTAACCAGGGTGACGCGCTGGTTCACTCGACCCGCAAGATGGTCGCTGACGCCGGTGACAAGGTTACCGCCGAAGAGAAAACTGCCATCGAGGCTGCCGTGGTTGCCCTGGAAGCCGCTGTCAAAGGCGACGACAAGGCTGCCATCGACGCCAAGGTCGAAGAGCTGTCCAAGGTTTCGGCACCGGTTGCCCAGAAGATGTACGCCGAGCAGTCGGCCGAACAGCCTCAGGGTGGCGCGCAGCACGCCGAGCCGGAAGCCAAGCACGATGACGTGGTTGACGCCGAGTTCGAAGAAGTGAAAGACAACAACAAGCAGTAATCCCTGCATGTTGTCGGCCAGTTCACCGTCGTTTGCCGGTGAGCTGGTAGGATGTCGCCGCGCGGGGGCTTGCTCCCGCGTTGGCGTATCTGGAATTCGAGAATCTTTACAGCATCTGTCAGCGGCCCTGGTGGGCAAACGGCAGGTGCTGATGGCGTGGCGCAGATGCCAGACGCCCAACAAGGTGCAAATGACCTATGTCCAAGCGTGATTATTATGAGGTCCTGGGTGTCGAGCGCGGCGCCAGCGAAGCTGACCTCAAGAAGGCCTATCGCCGCCTGGCGATGAAGTACCACCCTGACCGCAATCCCGGCGATAAAGAGTCGGAAGACAAGTTCAAGGAGGCCAACGAGGCCTACGAAGTGCTGTCTGACGCGAGCAAGCGCGCGGCGTTCGACCAGTATGGTCACGCTGGCGTGGACCCGAGCATGGGTGGCGGTGGTGCCGGTTTCGGCGGCGCCAACTTCTCCGACATCTTTGGCGATGTGTTCAGCGACTTCTTCGGTGGTGGCCGCGGCGGTGGACGTGGCGGCGCCCAGCGTGGCAGCGACCTGCGCTACACCCTGGAGCTGAACCTGGAAGAAGCGGTGCGTGGCACCACGGTCAGCATTCGCGTGCCTACCTTGGTCAACTGCCAGCCATGCGACGGCTCCGGTGCCAAGAAGGGCTCCACGCCGTCGACCTGCCCGACCTGTGGCGGTATCGGCCAGGTGCGCATGCAGCAGGGCTTCTTCTCGGTACAGCAGACCTGCCCGCGTTGCCATGGCCAGGGCAAGATCATTACCGACCCGTGCACCTCGTGCCACGGCGAAGGCCGTGTCGAGGAATACAAGACGCTGTCGGTCAAGGTGCCGGCGGGTGTCGATACCGGCGACCGTATCCGCCTGTCGGGCGAGGGCGAGGCCGGTACCCATGGTGGTCCGACCGGCGACTTGTACGTGGTGATCAATGTGCGTGAGCACGAGATCTTCCAGCGTGATGGCAAGCACTTGTACTGCGAGGTGCCGATCAGCTACACCGATGCCGCCTTGGGTGGCGAGCTGGAAGTGCCTACCCTCGATGGTCGCGTCAAGCTGAAAATCCCCGAAGGCACCCAGACCGGCAAGCAGTTCCGCCTGCGCGGCAAGGGTGTTGCTCCGGTGCGTGGTGGTGGCGCCGGTGACCTGTTGTGCCGTGTGGCGGTGGAGACCCCGGTCAACCTCAGCCGCCGCCAGCGCGAGCTGCTCGAAGAGCTGCGTGATTCGCTGGAAGGCGACAGCTCCCACTCGCCCAAGGCCAGTGGCTGGTTCGACGGCGTGAAGCGCTTCTTCGGCGACCTCTGACAAGGAAAAGGCTATGCGACGTATTGCAGTGATGGGTGCGGCAGGGCGAATGGGCAAGACCCTTATCGAAGCCGTGCAACAAACGCCGGGTGCGGGATTGACGGCGGCGATCGATCGCCCTGACAGCTCGCTGGTTGGGGCCGATGCCGGTGAGCTGGCGGCTCTTGGTCGGATTGGCGTGTTGTTGTCCGATGATCTGGCCAAGGTCGCCGACGAATTCGACGTGCTGATCGACTTCACTCACCCTTCGGTAACCCTGAAAAACCTCGCATTCTGCCGCAAGCACGGTAAGGCGATGATCATCGGCACCACTGGTTTTACGGTTGAAGAGAAGCAGCTGCTGGCCGAGGCTGGCAAGGACATCCCCATCGTGTTCGCTGCCAACTTCAGCGTGGGTGTGAACCTTAGCCTCAAGCTGCTTGACTTGGCTGCCCGGGTGTTGGGCGATGATGTCGATATCGAGATCATCGAGGCGCATCACCGGCACAAGGTCGATGCCCCATCGGGTACTGCGTTGCGCATGGGTGAAGTGGTTGCCAACGCGCTGGGCCGGGATCTGCAGGAAGTGGCCGTGTATGGCCGCGAAGGGCAGACCGGCGCGCGTGACCGCAAGACGATCGGCTTCGCCACCGTACGCGCCGGCGATGTGGTAGGTGATCACACCGTTCTGTTCGCAGCAGAAGGCGAGCGCCTGGAAATCACCCACAAGGCTTCCAGCCGCATGACCTTCGCCAAGGGCGCCGTGCGTGCGGCGCTGTGGCTGGATGGGCGTGAGCCTGGGCTGTATGACATGCAGGACGTGCTGGAGCTGCACTGACCTGCAGGTTGGTGTTTGCTTCTGCGCGGGTAAAGCCGCTCCCACAGGATTGACGCAGGTTCAGGCTTTGCGCAGTCCTGTGGGGGGCGGCTTTACCCGCGTAGAAGCCGGCACAAATGCCAGCCTGTCGCATTGATATGTTTTAGAGGCACATCTGCGGTAGACCGAAAACGCACTTTTCTGTAAGCTACAGCTTTAGTGTGTCCACTAAAAGCGCGCAGCGAATTGAATTCAGCACATGAAAGCGGGGTGACGTGTCCATACGTCACTCCGCTTTTTTGCAACCTGCGATCGCCCTTTCATGCTTGATTAACGGGAGGTCTTCTTGACAAAGCCAGCCATACTCGCCCTTGCCGACGGCAGTATTTTCCGCGGTGAAGCCATCGGTGCCGACGGTCAGACCGTTGGTGAGGTGGTCTTCAACACCGCTATGACCGGCTACCAGGAAATCCTTACAGACCCTTCCTACGCGCAGCAAATCGTTACCCTGACCTACCCGCACATCGGCAACACCGGTACTACCCCGGAAGACGCCGAGTCGAACCGCGTCTGGTCCGCTGGCCTGGTCATCCGCGACCTGCCGCTGCTGGCCAGCAACTGGCGCAACACCCAGTCGCTGCCGGAGTACCTCAAGGCCAACAACGTTGTCGCCATCGCCGGCATCGACACCCGTCGCCTGACCCGAATCCTGCGTGAAAAGGGCGCCCAGAACGGTTGCATCCTCGCCGGTGACAATATCAGCGAAGAAGCCGCCATCGCCGCTGCCCGTGCCTTCCCTGGCCTGAAGGGCATGGACCTGGCCAAGGTCGTTTCCACCAAGGAACGCTACGAGTGGCGCTCCAGCGTGTGGGAGCTGAAGACCGACAGCCACCCGACCATCGAAGCTGCCGACCTGCCATACCACGTGGTCGCCTTCGACTACGGCGTCAAGCTGAACATCCTGCGCATGCTGGTCGCTCGTGGCTGCCGCGTGACCGTGGTGCCGGCCCAGACCCCGGCCAGCGAAGTGCTGGCACTCAACCCGGACGGCGTGTTCCTGTCCAACGGCCCTGGCGACCCCGAGCCGTGCGACTACGCCATCCAGGCGATCAAGGAAATCCTCGAGACCGAGATCCCGGTGTTCGGCATCTGCCTCGGCCACCAGCTGCTGGCACTGGCCTCCGGCGCCAAGACCGTGAAAATGGGCCATGGCCACCACGGTGCCAACCACCCGGTCCAGGACCTGGATACCGGCGTGGTCATGATCACCAGCCAGAACCACGGCTTTGCCGTCGACGAGGCCACCCTGCCGGGCAACGTCCGCGCCATCCACAAGTCGCTGTTCGACGGCACCCTGCAGGGTATCGAGCGCACCGACAAGAGCGCGTTCAGCTTCCAGGGTCACCCTGAAGCGAGCCCTGGCCCGACCGATGTCGCGCCGCTGTTCGATCGTTTCATCGATGCCATGGCCAAGCGCCGCTGAGCATCCTGCTTCAAGGCCCCGGGCCGGCTCACGCCGCGCCCGGAAGCGCCTGACCCAGATTGTTCAAGGCGGCTTGCCGACTGACCCCGGATTTGAGTGACAACCATGCCAAAACGTACAGACATCAAAAGCATCCTGATTCTCGGCGCCGGCCCGATCGTGATCGGCCAGGCCTGCGAGTTCGACTACTCCGGCGCCCAGGCCTGTAAAGCCCTGCGCGAGGAAGGTTTCCGCGTCATCCTGGTGAACTCCAACCCGGCCACCATCATGACCGACCCGGCCATGGCCGACGCCACCTACATCGAGCCGATCAAGTGGCAGTCGGTGGCCAAGATCATCGAGAAAGAGCGCCCTGACGCGCTGCTGCCGACCATGGGTGGCCAGACCGCACTGAACTGCGCCCTGGACCTTGAGCGCCACGGCGTTCTGGAAAAGTTCGGCGTGGAAATGATCGGTGCCAACGCCGACACCATCGACAAGGCCGAAGACCGCTCGCGTTTCGACAAGGCGATGAAGGACATCGGCCTCGAGTGCCCGCGCTCCGGTATTGCCCACAGCATGGAAGAAGCCAACGCGGTGCTCGAGCGCCTGGGCTTCCCGTGCATCATCCGTCCGTCGTTCACCATGGGCGGCACTGGTGGCGGCATCGCCTACAACCGTGAAGAGTTCGAAGAAATCTGCGCCCGCGGTCTGGACCTGTCGCCGACCAAGGAACTGCTGATCGACGAATCGCTGATCGGCTGGAAGGAATACGAGATGGAGGTGGTCCGCGACAAGAAGGACAACTGCATCATCGTCTGCTCGATCGAAAACTTCGACCCGATGGGCGTGCACACCGGCGACTCGATCACCGTTGCCCCGGCGCAGACCCTGACCGACAAGGAATACCAGATCATGCGCAACGCCTCGCTGGCGGTGCTGCGTGAGATCGGTGTGGAAACCGGCGGCTCCAACGTGCAGTTCGGTATCTGCCCGAACACCGGCCGCATGGTCGTGATCGAGATGAACCCGCGTGTATCGCGTTCCTCGGCACTGGCGTCCAAGGCCACCGGCTTCCCGATCGCCAAGATCGCCGCCAAGCTGGCAGTCGGCTACACCCTCGACGAGCTGCAGAACGACATCACCGGCGGCCGCACCCCGGCGTCCTTCGAGCCGTCGATCGACTACGTCGTCACCAAGCTGCCGCGCTTCGCCTTCGAGAAATTCCCGAAAGCCGACGCCCGCCTGACCACCCAGATGAAATCCGTGGGTGAAGTCATGGCCATCGGCCGTACCTTCCAGGAGTCCCTGCAGAAAGCCCTGCGCGGCCTGGAAGTCGGTGCCTGCGGCCTCGACCCGAAAGTCGACCTGGCCAACCCTGAAGCCAGCAGCATCCTCAAGCGCGAGCTGACCGTGCCAGGTGCCGAGCGTATCTGGTACGTGGCCGATGCCATGCGCGCCGGCATGACCTGCGAGCAGATCTTCGACCTGACCGGCATCGACATGTGGTTCCTGGTGCAGATGGAAGACCTGATCAAGGAAGAAGAGAAGGTCAAGACCCTGGCCCTGTCGTCGATCGACAAGGACTACATGCTGCGCCTCAAGCGCAAGGGCTTCTCCGACCAGCGCCTGGCCAAGCTGCTGGGTATCACTGACAAGAACCTGCGCCGTCACCGCCACAAGCTGGAAGTGTTCCCGGTGTACAAGCGCGTCGATACCTGCGCTGCCGAGTTCGCCACCGACACCGCGTACCTGTACTCCACCTACGAGGAAGAGTGCGAGGCCAACCCGTCGACCCGCGACAAGATCATGATCCTGGGTGGCGGCCCCAACCGTATCGGCCAGGGTATCGAGTTCGACTACTGCTGCGTACACGCCGCGCTGGCGCTGCGTGAGGATGGTTACGAGACCATCATGGTCAACTGCAACCCGGAAACCGTCTCCACCGACTACGACACCTCCGACCGCCTGTACTTCGAGCCGCTGACCCTGGAAGACGTGCTGGAAGTGTGCCGCGTCGAGAAGCCGAAAGGTGTGATCGTCCACTACGGCGGCCAGACCCCGCTGAAACTGGCCCGCGCGCTGGAAGAAGCCGGCGTACCGATCATCGGCACCAGCCCGGACGCCATCGACCGCGCCGAAGACCGTGAGCGCTTCCAGCAGATGGTGCAGCGCCTGAGCCTGCTGCAGCCGCCAAACGCTACCGTGCGCAGCGAAGAAGAAGCCATCAGCGCTGCTGGCGGCATCGGCTACCCGCTGGTGGTGCGCCCGTCCTACGTGCTGGGTGGCCGCGCCATGGAAATCGTCTACGAACTGGACGAGCTCAAGCGCTACCTGCGTGAAGCCGTACAGGTGTCGAACGACAGCCCGGTACTGCTCGACCACTTCCTCAACTGCGCCATCGAGATGGACGTGGATGCGGTCTGCGACGGCACCGACGTGGTGATCGGCGCGATCATGCAGCACATCGAGCAGGCCGGCGTTCACTCCGGTGACTCGGCATGCTCGCTGCCACCTTACTCGCTGAGCAAGGAAGTGCAGGACGAAGTCCGCGTACAGGTCAAGAAAATGGCCCTGGAGCTGGGCGTGGTCGGCCTGATGAACGTGCAGCTGGCCCTGCAGGGCGACAAGATCTACGTGATCGAAGTCAACCCGCGTGCCTCGCGTACCGTGCCGTTCGTGTCCAAGTGCATCGGCACCTCCCTGGCGATGATCGCAGCCCGCGTCATGGCCGGCAAAACCCTGAAAGAACTGGGCTTCACTCAGGAAATCATCCCCAACTTCTACAGCGTCAAGGAAGCCGTCTTCCCGTTCGCCAAGTTCCCGGGGGTTGACCCGATCCTCGGCCCTGAGATGAAATCGACCGGTGAAGTCATGGGTGTCGGTGACAGCTTCGGTGAAGCCTTCGCCAAGGCCCAGATGGGTGCCAGCGAAGTGCTGCCGACCGGCGGTACCGCATTCATCAGCGTGCGCGACGACGACAAGCCGCAAGTGGCTGGCGTTGCCCGCGACCTGATCGCCCTTGGCTTCGAAGTGGTCGCTACTGCCGGCACCGCCAAGGTTATCGAGGCGGCTGGCCTGAAAGTGCGCCGTGTGAACAAGGTGACCGAAGGTCGTCCGCACGTGGTCGACATGATCAAGAACGACGAGGTGTCGCTGATCATCAACACCACCGAAGGCCGCCAGTCGATCGCCGATTCCTACTCGATTCGTCGCAATGCGCTGCAGCACAAGATTTACTGCACCACCACCATTGCGGCCGGTGAAGCCATCTGCGAGGCGCTGAAATTTGGTCCGGAAAAGACCGTTCGTCGCCTGCAGGATCTGCACGCAGGATTGAAAGCATGAGCATTACCAAGTACCCGATGACCGTCCAGGGCGCTCGCGCCCTGGAAGAGGAACTGCTGTTCCTGAGCAAGACCGAGCGCCCGCGCCTGAGCCAGGCCATTGGCGAAGCGCGCGAGCTGGGTGACCTGAAGGAAAACGCCGAATACCACGCCGCTCGTGAAGAGCAGGGCATGGTCGAGGCGCGTATCCGCGATATCGAAGGCCGCTTGCAGAACTCGGTGGTGATCGACGTGACCACCATTGCTCACACCGGCAAGGTGATTTTCGGCACTACCGTGGTGCTGGCCAACACCGAGACCGATGATGAAGTGACCTACCAGATCGTTGGCGAAGATGAAGCTGACGTGAAGAAGGGCAAGCTGTCGAACAGTGCCCCGATCGCCCGTGCCATCATTGGCAAGGAAGAAGGGGATACCGTTGTCGTGAAGACGCCAAACGGTACGGTCGAGTACGAGATTGTCGAAGTCAAACACATCTGACCGGCGCCTGCGGGCGCCATCCCTCGAGGGGATCCTCTGGCAACTGGCCCAGGTTTTCTGGGTCGGTGGCCTGTGGGTATTCCATGTGGGTTTGGTACCTGCGCTCAAGGTCAGTGGCCTGGCACCGCTGCTGGTGCAGGACATCGCCGGGCAGATCGACCGCTGGTTGATCGGTGTGGCGATGCTTGGCCTGCTGATCCAGTTGGCCGTGCTGGCCAGAGTGGACGGCCTGGCGGCCTGGTGGCGGCAGTTCCGGGGCCAGATGCTGTTGCTCGGCCTTGGCGCCTGCGTGGGGTATTACACCTTGCGCTACGGCATATCTGTTGGCGAGCGCTGGCAGATGTTCTGCTTCCTGGTGCTGGGTTTTTCCGGCATCGTGCTGGTGGCCCAGCCGGTGCCGGTCAAGGTGCGCCGCTAAACGGTTCGAGATCGCCGGGGCCGCTTCGCGGCCCTTTCGCGACACAAGGCCGCTACTACAGGGATTGCGTTGTGCCGCAGGTCGGTGCAACCCCTGTGGGAGCGGCCTTGTGTCGCGATGGGCCGCGCAGCAGCCCCTTTGCCGTTATTTGTAACGGTGGATGTTGGACAGCTGCTTGTTCGGCTGTGGGTTCTTGCGGTAGATCAGGGCTTTCTTGCCGATGGTCTGCACCAGCTCGGCACGGCCGGCCTTGCACAGTTCGGCAATGGTCTCGGCGCGTTCTTCGCGGTCTTCCGAACGAATCTCGACCTTGATCAGCTCGTGGTCGACCAGGGCGCGCTCCAGTTCGGCAATGACGCCTTCATTCAAACCGTTGCCAGCGACGATCAGGACCGGCTTCAGGTCATGACCAATGGACTTGTATTGCTTCTTCTGCTCGTTATTGAGCGGCATAATCTGACCCTTTCCGTCTGATTCTGTAAAATTGACCGGCATTTTACCCGAGGGCCACCGGCTCCGCCCAGTCAATCACGACGCATATCATCGAGGTGCCCCGTGGTACAACGTTCCAAAAGCAGCGCCAACTGGCTGCGAGAACACTTCAACGATCCTTTTGTGAAGCAGGCGCAAAAGGACGGCTACCGCTCGCGTGCGAGCTACAAACTGCTGGAGATCCAGGAAAAGGACCGGCTGATCCGCCCTGGCATGAGCGTGATCGACCTCGGCGCCGCCCCTGGCGGATGGTCGCAGGTGACCAGTCGTCTGATTGGTGGCCAGGGTCGGCTGATTGCATCCGACATCCTGGAGATGGACTCGATCCCCGACGTGACCTTCATTCAGGGCGATTTCACCCACGACGAGGTGCTGCAACGCATCCTCGAGGCGGTCGGCGATTCGCACGTGGACCTTGTGATTTCCGACATGGCCCCCAATATGAGTGGTACGCCCGCAGTGGACATGCCGCGGGCGATGTTCCTCTGCGAGCTGGCCCTCGATCTGGCAACCCGCGTGCTAAAGCCCGGCGGCGATTTCCTGATCAAGATTTTCCAGGGCGAGGGCTTTGACGTATACCTCAAGGACGTGCGCAGCAAATTCGACAAGGTGCAGATGCGCAAGCCATCGTCGTCGCGGGACCGTTCCCGTGAGCAGTACCTGCTGGGCAGGGGTTTCAAAGGGGCGTGAAAGGTTTCAAGCGGGGTGGCCGATAGTTATTTCCAATCGGCCGCCGCGTCAGGATCGTCCGAACTTCGTGTAGTCTAGCTTTCACAAAGGGTTACAGACGGTGCCTGCGTCTGCGTAGGTAATGTAGTAAGTTAGGGCGATGAATATCATGCGAGGAACGGCTGCGTCGTGCGCCGACCTCAGAGGGTAGCGAATTGAACGACATGGCAAAGAATCTGATCCTGTGGTTGATCATCGCAGCTGTCCTGGTGACGGTGATGAACAACTTCTCCAGCCCTAACGAGCCGCAGACCCTCAACTATTCCGACTTCATCCAGCAGGTCAAGGATGGCAAGGTCGAGCGCGTGACCGTCGACGGCTACATCATTACCGGCAAGCGCGCCGATGGCGACAACTTCAAGACCGTGCGCCCGGCCATTACCGACAACGGCCTGATCGGTGACCTGGTGGACAACCACGTCATCATCGAAGGCAAGCAGCCCGAGCAGCAGAGCATCTGGACCCAGCTGCTGGTGGCCAGCTTCCCGATCCTGGTGATCATCGCCGTGTTCATGTTCTTCATGCGCCAGATGCAAGGCGGTGCGGGCGGCAAGGGCGGGCCGATGAGTTTCGGCAAGAGCAAGGCGCGCCTGCTGTCCGAGGACCAGGTCAAGACCACGTTGGCCGACGTTGCAGGGTGTGACGAGGCCAAGGAAGAGGTTGGCGAGCTGGTCGAGTTCCTGCGAGATCCGGGCAAGTTCCAGCGCCTGGGTGGCCGTATCCCCCGCGGTGTGCTGATGGTCGGCCCACCCGGTACCGGTAAGACCCTGCTGGCCAAGGCCATCGCCGGCGAGGCGAAGGTACCGTTCTTCACTATTTCCGGTTCGGACTTCGTGGAAATGTTCGTGGGTGTCGGTGCCAGCCGTGTGCGCGACATGTTCGAGCAGGCCAAGAAGCACGCCCCCTGCATCATCTTCATCGACGAGATCGACGCCGTTGGTCGCCACCGTGGCGCCGGCATGGGCGGTGGTCACGACGAGCGTGAGCAAACCCTCAACCAGCTGCTGGTGGAGATGGACGGCTTTGAAATGAACGATGGCATCATCGTCATTGCCGCTACCAACCGTCCGGACGTGCTCGACCCGGCGCTGCTGCGCCCGGGCCGTTTCGACCGCCAGGTGGTGGTCGGCCTGCCGGACATCCGCGGCCGCGAGCAGATCCTCAAGGTGCACATGCGCAAGGTGCCGGTCGGCGAGAACGTCAACCCGGCGGTCATTGCCCGTGGTACCCCTGGCTTCTCCGGCGCCGACCTGGCCAACCTGGTCAACGAGGCCTCGCTGTTTGCCGCGCGTGCCAACAAGCGCCTGGTCGAAATGAAAGAGTTCGAGCTGGCCAAGGACAAGATCATGATGGGCGCTGAGCGCAAGACCATGGTCATGTCCGAGAAAGAGAAGCAGAACACCGCCTATCACGAAGCGGGCCATGCCATCGTCGGCCGCCTGGTGCCTGAACACGATCCGGTCTACAAGGTTTCGATCATTCCACGTGGCCGTGCCTTGGGCGTGACCATGTTCCTGCCGGAAGAAGACCGCTACAGCCTGTCCAAGCGTGCACTGATCAGCCAGATCTGCTCGTTGTACGGCGGCCGTATCGCCGAGGAAATGACCCTGGGCTTCGACGGTGTCACCACCGGCGCATCCAACGACATCATGCGTGCCAGCCAGATCGCCCGCAACATGGTGACCAAGTGGGGCCTGTCGGAAAAACTCGGCCCGCTGATGTACGCCGAGGAAGAAGGCGAGGTGTTCCTGGGCCGCAGTGCCGCCAGCCAGCATGCCAGCGTTTCCGGCGAAACCGCCAAGTTGATCGACTCGGAAGTGCGCAGCATCATCGACCAGTGCTATGCCACGGCCAAGCAGCTGCTTACTGAAAATCGTGACAAGCTCGATGCCATGGCCGAAGCCCTGATGAAATACGAGACCATCGACGCCGAGCAGATTGACGACATCATGGCCGGCCGTACCCCTCGCGAACCGCGCGACTGGGATGACGACTCCGCTTCGGGCAAGCCTGCTGCCCAGGGTGATCGCCCAGAATCGCCGATCGGCGGCCCCGCGGCTCAACACTAAGGGCACCTATGAGCTCAATGCAGTACCCGACCCGGTTGCCTTGCGGCAACCGGGTTCTTGATTTGTCGCGTACCCATGTCATGGGTATCCTCAATGTCACTCCCGATTCCTTCTCTGATGGCGGGCGCTTCAATCAGCGCGACGAAGCGTTGCGTCATGCCGAAGCAATGGTGGCGGCCGGCGCCACGCTGGTCGACATCGGCGGTGAGTCCACGCGGCCAGGCGCGCGCGCGGTGTCGGTGACCGAGGAGCTGGAGCGAGTGGCCCCCATGGTCGAGGCCATCAACAGCCGCCTTGACGTGGTTATTTCGGTCGATACCTCCACACCGGCGGTCATGCGTGAAGCCGCGCGTCTCGGTGCCGGGCTGATCAATGACGTGCGGGCCCTGGAGCGCGATGGCGCGCTGGATGCCGCTGCGGACACCGGGCTGCCGGTGTGTCTCATGCACATGCGTGGCGAGCCGGGGAACATGCAGGACGACCCGCAGTACGAAGATGTGACCGCCGACGTCACGCGGTACCTTGAACAGCGGATGGTCGCCTGCGCTGCGGCGGGTATCGATGCAAACAGAATCATCCTTGACCCGGGCTTTGGTTTCGCCAAGACGCTGGCGCACAACCTCAGCCTGTTCAAGCATATGGAAGCGCTCTATCGCCTGGGGCGCCCGCTACTTGTGGGTGTGTCACGAAAGAGCATGATCGGCCAGACGCTGGAACGTCCGGTCGGCGAGCGGTTGTACGGCAGCCTGGCGCTGGCGGCGTTGGCCATGACCAAGGGGGCGAGCATCCTGCGTGTCCACGACGTGGCCGAAACCGTTGATGTGGTGCGCATGATCGCTGCGGTGCAAAACGCCGAATAAGAACATTGGAGTCCCTATGAGCAGAAAATACTTTGGTACCGACGGCATTCGTGGCCGCGTCGGCGAATACCCGATCACGCCCGACTTCATGCTGAAGCTCGGCTGGGCAGCCGGCATGGCGTTCCGCAAGCAGGGCCACTGCCGGGTGCTGGTGGGCAAGGACACGCGGATCTCCGGCTACATGTTCGAGTCCGCACTCGAGGCCGGCCTGTCTGCGGCGGGTGCCGACGTGATGCTGCTCGGGCCGATGCCGACGCCGGCCATTGCCTACCTGACGCGTACCTTCCACGCCGAAGCCGGTATCGTCATCAGTGCCTCGCACAACCCGCACGATGACAACGGCATCAAGTTCTTCTCGGGCCAGGGGACCAAGCTGCCGGACGAAGTCGAGCTGATGATCGAAGAGCTGCTCGACCAGCCGATGACCGTGGTCGAGTCGAGCAAACTGGGCAAGGTGTCGCGCATCAACGATGCTGCAGGCCGCTACATCGAGTTCTGTAAGAGCAGCGTGCCCAGCAGCACCAGCTTCGATGGACTCAAGCTGGTGGTCGATTGCGCCCATGGTGCCACCTACAAGGTTGCGCCAAGCGTGTTCCGCGAGCTGGGCGCCGAGGTGACCGTGCTGCATGCGCAGCCGGACGGCCTGAACATCAATGAAAACTGCGGTTCGACCCACATCGAATCGCTGCAGGCCGCCGTGCTGGTAGGGCATGCCGACCTGGGCATCGCTTTCGACGGTGACGGCGACCGGGTGCTGATGGTCGACCATACCGGCGCTATCGTCGATGGTGACGAGCTGCTGTTCATCATTGCCCGCGACTTGCAGGACCGTGGCAAGCTGCAGGGCGGTGTGGTGGGTACGCTGATGAGCAACCTGGGCCTGGAGCTTGCGCTGAAGGACCTGGAAATTCCGTTCGTGCGGGCCAAGGTCGGCGACCGTTACGTCATGGCCGAGCTGCTGGAGCGTGAGTGGCTGGTCGGGGGTGAAAACTCGGGTCACGTCGTTTGCTGCAACCACACTACTACTGGTGACGCAATCATTGCCGCGCTGCAGGTGTTGATGGCGCTCAAACGCCGTGGCGAAACTTTGGCCCAGGCCCGTCAGGCCCTGCGCAAGTGCCCACAAGTGCTGATCAACGTGCGTTATGGTGCCAGCAAGGTCGACCCGCTGCAGCACCCGTCGGTCAAGGAAGCCAGTGCCAAGGTGACCGAGGCGTTGGCTGGCCGTGGTCGCGTGCTGCTGCGCAAATCCGGTACCGAGCCTCTGGTGCGGGTCATGGTCGAGGGTGAGGACGAAAGCCAGGTGCGTGCCCATGCCGAAGCATTGGCCAAACTGGTCGGCGAAGTTTGTGTCTGAAGGCGCTTGCCAGCGCAGGTAGGGTTGGGTACTATCTGCGCCCACTTTGACCGACGAGGTAAAGCATGCGTCGCCCCATGGTAGCTGGTAACTGGAAGATGCACGGTACCCGCGCTAGCGTCGCTGAGCTGACCGAAGGCTTGAGAAATCTGGCCTTGCCGAGCGGAGTGGAAGTCGCGGTGTTTCCACCGGCCTTGTTCATCAATCAAGTGATCGATGGTTTGGCAGATAAGGGAATCATCGTCGGCGCACAGAATTCTGCAATACAGCCCGAACAGGGTGCGCTGACCGGGGAAGTTGCTCCGGAACAGCTGGTTGAAGCAGGTTGCAAGTTGGTTCTGATTGGTCATTCGGAGCGCCGCCAGATTATTGGTGAGACCGACGAAGTGCTCAATCGCAAGTTTGCAGCCGCTCAGGCCAAAGGTTTGAAGCCAGTGCTTTGCATCGGGGAAACCCTTGAAGAGCGCGAGGCCGGCAAAACGCTCGAAGTTGTCGGGCGTCAACTAAGCAGTATCATCGAAGCCTTCGGTGTTAAAGCTTTTGCCAATGCAGTAATTGCCTATGAGCCTGTATGGGCCATCGGCACCGGCCTTACGGCCACGCCACAGCAGGCTCAGGATGTGCACGCCGCCATCCGCGGCCAGCTGGCGGCAGAAGATGCTGAAGTAGCTGCGAAGGTGCAGCTGCTCTACGGCGGCAGCGTGAAGGCGGCCAATGCGGCCGAACTGTTCGGCATGCCGGATATCGATGGGGGGCTCATTGGTGGGGCTTCCCTGAACGCGGACGAATTCGGTGCAATTTGTCGCGCCGCAGGAAACTGAACAAATGCTGGAAACAGTCATCGTTGTTTTTCATCTGTTGGCAGCGCTGTCGCTTGTAGTGCTGGTTCTGTTGCAACAGGGTAAGGGTGCGGAAGCAGGTGCATCTTTCGGCGCGGGTGCTTCAAATACCGTGTTCGGGAGCCAGGGTTCTGCAACGTTCCTGAGTAAATTAACTGCTGTACTCGCTGCCACTTTCTTTTTGACAGCACTTGGGTTAGGATACTTCGCGAAGCAACAAGCTCACCAGCTTAGCCAAGCAGGTCTTCCAGATCCAGCAGTGCTAGAAGTGAAAGAGCCGCAGAAACCGGCAGTTAATGATGATGTACCGGTGCTCCAGCAGCAGAAGAGCGAAACCACCACTAACACTGGTGATGTACCTCCTCCGGCACAAGAGCAGAAGTAACGGGTTTCAAGTAGTAGTATTGCCGAGGTGGTGGAATTGGTAGACACGCAACCTTGAGGTGGTTGTGCCCATAGGGTGTAGGGGTTCGAGTCCCCTTCTCGGTACCAATTAAAGCTTGAGAGCCCGCTTTAGCGGGCTTTCTTGCAGGTGAAGGTTCGGATTTGACCCTCGAGAGGGTTCGGTCTTATACTTTTTCCCCAGCTTTGTCGCGGGGTGGAGCAGCTTGGTAGCTCGTCGGGCTCATAACCCGAAGGTCGTTGGTTCAAATCCAGCCCCCGCAACCAGCTTCAGCGGAGCCCCTTTTCAGGGGCTTTTTGCTAACCGAACAGTTTTCGGCGTCGTTGTCCAACGGCGCTTTCAGGGATGGGCGCTTTGCCCATTTTTTATTTGCACAGCATGCACGAGGGGGTTCAGGTGTCGAGCAAGCTAGAACAGTTGCAGGCCTTGTTGGCCCCGGTTGTCGAGGGTCTGGGCTATCAGTGCTGGGGGATCGAATACGTTTCCCAGGGTAAGCATTCGGTACTGCGCATCTACATCGACAAGGAAGGCGGCATCCTGGTGGACGACTGCGAAGCGGTCAGCCGTCAGGCCAGCGCAATCCTCGACGTAGAAGATCCGATCAGCAGTGAGTACACCCTCGAGGTGTCTTCTCCAGGCATGGATCGCCCACTGTTCACTCTGGAACAGTTTGCCTCGCATGCCGGCGAACAAGTGAAGATCAAGCTGCGCTCACCCTTCGAGGGTCGTCGTAACTTCCAGGGCCTTCTCCGCGGTGTGGAGGAGCAGGACGTGGTGGTCCAGGTGGACAATCAAGAATTCCTGTTGCCGATCGACTCGATCGACAAGGCCAATATTATTCCCAGTTTTGACTGAGACGTGCCGGGCCCGGCGGACTATCCGGGCCCAATGGCTTGCGCAAGGCGAGGCGTACGATGAGCAAAGAAGTACTGCTGGTTGTTGAATCGGTATCCAACGAAAAAGGTGTACCGCCCGGCGTCATTTTCGAAGCGCTGGAAGTGGCCCTGGCCACTGCAACCAAAAAACGTTTTGAAGACGAAGTCGACCTGCGTGTGGAAATCAACCGCCACACCGGTAGCTACGAGACCTTCCGTCGCTGGACCGTGGTCGACGAAGCCGATCTTGATGATCCGGCGATCGAGACCTGGCTGGACAAGATCAAGGACACCCACCCTGAAGCCAAGGTCGGTGACGTGATCGAAGAGAAGATCGAGTCGATCGAGTTCGGCCGTATCGCCGCCCAGACCGCCAAGCAGGTCATTGTGCAGAAGGTCCGTGAGGCCGAGCGTGCCCAGGTGGTCGATGCCTACCGCGAACGCGTTGGCGAGATCATTTCCGGCACCGTCAAGAAGGTTACCCGCGACAACGTCATCGTTGACCTGGGCAACAACGCCGAGGCCCTGCTGGCCCGCGAAGACATCATTCCGCGCGAAACCTTCCGTGTTGGCGTGCGCCTGCGTGCGCTGCTGAAGGAAATTCGCACCGAAAACCGTGGCCCACAGCTGATCCTGTCGCGCACCGCGCCACAGATGCTGATCGAGCTTTTCCGCATTGAAGTGCCGGAAATCGCCGAGGGCCTCATCGAAGTCATGGCTGCTTCCCGTGATCCGGGTTCGCGAGCCAAGATCGCCGTCCGCTCCAAGGACAAGCGCATCGACCCGCAAGGTGCCTGTATCGGCATGCGTGGTTCGCGCGTCCAGGCCGTATCCGGGGAGTTGGGTGGTGAGCGTGTGGATATCGTCCTGTGGGACGATAACCCGGCGCAGTTCGTCATCAACGCCATGTCGCCGGCTGAAGTCGCGGCGATCATCGTTGATGAAGATGCCCATGCCATGGACATCGCCGTCGCCGAGGACAACCTGGCCCAGGCCATTGGCCGTGGCGGTCAGAACGTTCGCCTGGCCAGCCAACTGACCGGCTGGACCCTGAACGTGATGACCGAGAAGGACATCCAGGCCAAGCAGCAGGCCGAAACCGGTGACATCCTGCGCAATTTCATCGATGAACTGGAAGTCGACGAGGAGCTGGCCCAAGTGCTGGTCGACGAAGGCTTCACCAGCCTCGAAGAAATTGCCTACGTACCGTTGGAAGAAATGCTCAACATCGATGGCTTTGACGAAGAGATCGTCAATGAGCTCCGCGCTCGAGCCAAGGACCGTTTGTTGACCAAGGCCATCGCTACCGAAGAAAAACTGGCAGATGCCCACCCAGCCGAAGACCTGCTCTCCCTCGAGGGCATGGACAAGGACCTGGCGGCGGAACTGGCGGTGCGCGGCGTGGTTAACCGCGAAGACCTGGCCGAGCAGTCGATTGACGATCTGCTCGACATCGACGGCATCGACGAAGAGCGTGCCGGCAAGTTGATCATGGCCGCCCGAGCCCACTGGTTCGAGTAATTAGGCGCGGCCTGAGGAGAGAAGTGCATGACGCAAGTCACGGTGAAAGAACTGGCCCAAGAGGTCGAGGCACCGGTAGAGCGCCTGCTGCAGCAGATGCGTGAGGCAGGTCTGCCGCACACCGACGCCGGTCAGGTAGTGACCGACAATGAGAAGCAGACCCTGCTGACTCATTTGAAGAGCAGCCACAAGAGCAAGGCGGAAGAGCCGCGCAAGATTACCTTGCAGCGCAAAACCACCAGCACCCTGCGTGTCGCCGGTAGCAAGAGCATCAGCGTAGAAGTACGCAAGAAGAAAGTATTCGTGCAGCGCAGCCCGGAAGAAATCCAGGCTGAGCAGAAGCGTGAGCTGGAAGAGCGTCGCGCGGCCGAAAACGCCGCTCGCGAGAAGGTCGAGGCCGAAGTTCGCCAGCGCAACGAAGAGCAGGCTCGCCGTCAGGCTGCCGAAACCGCTGCCGCCGCACCTGCGCCTGCTGCCAAGCCAGAGCCGGCACCTGCCGCTGCCCCGGCCCCGGTAGTCGCCGACGCCCCGGCCTCCGAAGACGCCGCAGCCCGTGCTGCCGAGCGCAAGAAGGACGAAGCCCGTCGCAACGAAGGCCGCACCCGTGACGAAGACCGTCGCGGTGGCGAGCGTCGTGGCGAGGCCCCGCGCGTGTCGATCAAGGTCAAGGTCAAGGAGAAGGAAAAGGCTCCGACCCCTCGTGCCGCGCCGCGCACCACCGATGAAGAGAGCGATGGCGTACGCCGTGGCCGTGGTGGCAAGAGCAAGCTGAAGAAACGCAACCAGCACGGCTTCCAGAACCCGACCGGTCCGGTCATTCGTGACGTGACCATCGGCGAGACCATCACCGTCTCGGAACTGGCCCAGCAGATGTCGGTCAAGGCCGCTGAAGTGGTCAAGTTCATGTTCAAGCTGGGTACCCCGGTCACCATCAACCAGGTGCTCGACCAGGAAACCGCTCAGCTGGTCGCCGAAGAACTGGGCCACAAGGTGACCCTGGTCAGCGATACCGCCCTGGAAGACTCCCTGGCCGAATCGCTGAAATTCGAAGGTGAAGTCGAATCGCGTGCACCGGTCGTTACCGTCATGGGTCACGTTGACCACGGTAAGACCTCGCTGCTCGACTACATCCGTCGTGCCAAGGTTGCCGCAGGCGAAGCCGGTGGTATTACCCAGCACATCGGTGCCTACCACGTGGAAACCGACCGCGGCATGGTCACCTTCCTCGACACCCCGGGCCACGCTGCGTTCACCGCAATGCGTGCCCGTGGTGCCAAGGCCACCGACATTGTCATCCTGGTGGTGGCAGCGGACGACGGCGTGATGCCGCAGACTCGCGAAGCCGTTCAGCATGCCAAGGCAGCTGGCGTTCCGCTGGTGGTCGCGGTGAACAAGATCGACAAGCCGGGTGCCGACATCGACCGCATCCGCAACGAGCTGGCGGTCGAAGGCGTGACCTCCGAGGACTGGGGTGGTGACACTCCGTTCGTCAAGGTTTCGGCGAAGATGGGTACCGGCGTCGACGAGCTGCTCGAAGCCGTCCTGCTGCAGGCCGAGATCCTCGAACTCACCGCTACCCCGACCGCTCCAGGTCGTGGCGTGGTCGTCGAATCGCGCCTGGACAAGGGCCGTGGTCCGGTGGCCACCATCCTGGTTCAGGACGGTACCCTGCGTCAGGGCGACATGGTCCTGTGCGGCTCCAACTATGGCCGCGTGCGTGCCATGCTCGACGAGAACGGCAAGCCTGTGAAGGAAGCCGGCCCGTCGATCCCGGTCGAGATTCTCGGCCTGGATGGTACCCCGGAAGCCGGTGACGAGCTGTCCGTCGTGGCCGACGAGAAGAAGGCCCGTGAAGTGGCCCTGTTCCGTCAAGGCAAGTACCGCGAGGTCAAGCTGGCCCGTGCTCATGCCGGCAAGCTGGAAAACATCTTCGAGACCATGGGTCAGGAAGAGAAGAAGACCCTCAACATCGTCCTCAAGACCGACGTGCGTGGTTCCCTGGAAGCACTGCAGGGTTCGCTGTCGGGCCTGGGCAACGACGAAGTTCAGGTGCGCGTGATCGGTGGCGGCGTCGGTGGTATCACCGAAAGCGACGCCAACCTGGCGCTGGCTTCGAATGCAGTACTGTTCGGCTTCAACGTGCGTGCCGATGCCGGTGCGCGCAAGATCGTCGAGCAGGAAGGTCTGGATATGCGTTACTACAACGTGATCTACGACATCATCGAAGACGTCAAGAAGGCCCTGACCGGCATGCTCGGCAGCGATGTTCGCGAGAACATCCTGGGTGTCGCCGAAGTGCGTGACGTGTTCCGTTCGCCGAAGTTCGGCGCCATCGCTGGCTGTATGGTCATCGAGGGTACCGTGTACCGCAACCGTCCGATCCGCGTACTGCGCGAAGACGTTGTGATCTTCGAAGGCGAGCTGGAATCGCTGCGTCGCTTCAAGGACGACGCCTCCGAAGTCCGTTCGGGCATGGAGTGCGGTATTGGCGTGAAGAGCTACAACGACGTCAAGGTCGGCGACAAGATCGAAGTCTTCGAGAAAGTCCAGGTGGCTCGTACCCTGTAAGGGGCGAGCGTGGTGCAGGCCCCGCCCCAGGGCGGCTGGCAGCACCTCTGAAGGTAGCGCCCGGTCAGGCTTCAGCCTGACCGGGCGTTTGCCGCTTTAAGTTACAGGTAGCAAGAATGGCAAAAGAATATAGCCGTACCCAACGCATCGGCGACCAGATGCAGCGCGAGCTGTCGGAGCTGATCCGCCGTGAAGTCAAAGACCCGCGCGTCGGCCTGGTGACCATCACGGCCGTCGACGTCAGCCGCGACCTTGGTCACGCCAAGGTGTTCATCACCGTGATGGGCGCTGACGGCAGCGACGCCGTACCGCAGACCCTCAAGGCCCTGACCAGCGCCGCAAGCTTCCTGCGCCTGCACCTGGGCCGGGTAATGCAACTGCGCAGTGTGCCGCAACTGCATTTCCACTTCGACGAAAGCGTCAGTCGTGGTGCCCACCTGTCGGCACTGATCGAGCGCGCGGTCGCCGAAGACCGTCAGCACAAGGATGCCGACCAGCCGGACGCCGAGGAGTAAGCGGTGGCCCAGGTCAAACGTATCCGCCGCAACGTCAGCGGCATCATCCTGCTCGACAAGCCGCTGGGCTTCACTTCCAACGCGGCCCTGCAAAAGGTGCGCTGGCTGCTCAATGCGGAAAAGGCCGGCCACACCGGCAGCCTCGACCCGCTGGCCACCGGCGTGCTGCCGCTGTGCTTTGGTGAAGCGACCAAGTTTTCGCAGTACTTGCTCGATTCGGACAAGGGCTACGAAACGGTCATGCAGATGGGGCAGACGACCAACACCGGCGATGCCGAAGGTGAAGTGCTGCAGACCCGCGAAGTGACCGTTGGTCGTGCCGACATCGAGGCACTGCTGCCGCGTTTTCGTGGCCAGATCAGCCAGATACCGCCGATGTACTCGGCGCTCAAGCGTGACGGCCAGCCGCTGTACAAGCTGGCACGTGCAGGAGAGGTAGTGGAGCGCGAGGCGCGTTCTGTTACTATTGGCCGCTTGGAGTTGCTCGAGTGCGAAGGCACCCGTGCACGGTTGAGCGTAGGATGCAGCAAAGGCACCTATATCCGCACGCTGGTGGAGGATATCGGCGAAGCCCTTGGCTGCGGCGCCTATGTCGCCGAACTGCGCAGGACCCAGGCCGGGCCCTTCGTGCTGGCACAGACGGTCACCCTCGAGGAACTCGAACAGGCCCACGCCGAAGGTGGTAACGAAGCGCTCGACCGCTTCCTGATGCCTTCGGACAGCGGCCTGCAGGACTGGCCACTGGTGTGCCTGTCCGAGCACAGTGCGTTCTACTGGCTGCATGGCCAGGCGGTACGCGCGCCGGACGCACCGCAATTTGGCATGGTCCGGGTACAGGATCACAATGCGCGCTTCATCGGTATCGGTGAAGTGAGCGAAGACGGGCGCATTGCGCCGCGTCGGCTGATTCGGTCGGAATGACCGAAACCGTAGGGCCAGGCAATCGCCAAACCCCACGGCAACAAGGGTGGCTGTCAGTAGGCACGGTCACACCTTTTTTATTAATACAGGGATTTGTCCCTGGCCTATTGGACCCCGCGTGCGGGATCCGTTATCAGGAGAAGCCACATGGCCCTCAGCGTTGAAGAAAAAGCTCAGATCGTTGCCGAATACCAGCAAGCCGCCGGCGATACCGGTAGCCCGGAAGTGCAGGTTGCTCTGCTGACCGCCAACATCAACAAGCTGCAAGGCCACTTCAAGGCCAACGACAAAGACCACCACTCCCGTCGTGGTCTGATCCGTATGGTCAACCAGCGTCGTAAGCTGCTGGATTACCTGAAGGGCAAAGACACCACTCGTTACAGCGCCCTGATCGGTCGCCTGGGTCTGCGTCGCTAATAGCGGCCTGGCCAGTGGTGTGCATGGCGTGTCGCAGGCTTCGGCAGGGCTGTTTTGCAGTGCTGCCGTTGGACACGCCACGTGTATCTCCGAGGTTGGCAGTCTGGCAATGCTGAGCGGATCTTCCGTTTGGTGCCAGGCTCCCAGCCTCGTGTTGTATCTGGACGGTCAATGGGGCCGATTCCCCGTTCTGCCCAAGAATTCGCAAGAAACCAGTTCCCCCAGAGCCACTGAAAAAAGGTAGGAAACCGTGAACCCGGTAATCAAGAAATTCCAGTTCGGTCAATCGACCGTTACTCTCGAAACGGGCCGTATTGCCCGTCAGGCAACCGGCGCCGTGCTGGTTACCGTCGACAACGACGTCACCGTGCTGGTGACCGTGGTCGGTGCCAAACAGGCCGATCCAGGCAAGGGCTTCTTCCCGCTGTCGGTCCACTACCAGGAAAAGACCTACGCCGCCGGCAAGATCCCGGGTGGCTTCTTCAAGCGTGAAGGCCGTCCTTCCGAGAAAGAGACGCTGACCTCGCGCCTGATCGACCGTCCGATCCGCCCGCTGTTCCCTGAAGGCTTCATGAACGAAGTGCAGGTCGTCTGCACCGTGGTTTCCACCAGCAAGAAGACCGACCCGGACATCGCCGCGATGATCGGTACCTCGGCTGCCCTGGCTATTTCCGGCATTCCGTTCGAAGGCCCGATCGGCGCCGCCCGCGTTGCCTTCCACGAAAGCACCGGCTACCTGCTGAACCCGACCTACGAGCAACTGGCTGCCTCGAGCCTGGACATGGTCGTTGCCGGTACCGAATCGGCTGTATTGATGGTTGAATCGGAAGCCAAGGAGCTGACCGAAGACCAGATGCTGGGCGCCGTGCTGTTCGCCCACGACGAATTCCAGGCCGTGATCCAGGCCGTCAAGGAGCTGGCTGCCGAAGCCGGCAAGCCAACCTGGGACTGGCAGCCAGCCCCGGCCAACACCGAGCTGATGAACCTGGTGCGTGCCGAGTTCGGCGAGGCTGTTTCGCAGGCCTACACCATTACCCAGAAAGCCGACCGCTACAACCGCCTGGGCCAGCTGCGTGACGAGGCCGTTGCCCGTCTGAGCAACGAAGAGACCGGCCCGTCCGCCGCTGCCATCAAAGAGATCTTCGGCGAGCTGGAATACCGCACCGTGCGCGAGAACATCGTCAACGGCAAGCCGCGTATCGACGGCCGTGACACTCGCACCGTGCGCCCGCTGAACATCGAAGTCGGCGTTCTGCCGAAAACCCACGGTTCGGCACTGTTCACCCGTGGCGAGACCCAGGCCCTGGTCGTCGCGACCCTGGGTACTGCCCGTGACGCCCAGCTGCTGGACACTCTGGAAGGCGAGAAGAAAGACGCCTTCATGCTGCACTACAACTTCCCACCGTTCTCGGTAGGTGAGTGCGGCCGCATGGGCGGCGCTGGCCGTCGTGAAATCGGCCACGGCCGCCTGGCCCGTCGTGGCGTGCAGGCCATGCTGCCGAGCGACAGCGAGTTCCCGTACACCATCCGCGTGGTTTCGGAAATCACCGAATCCAACGGTTCCAGCTCCATGGCTTCGGTGTGTGGTGCTTCCCTGGCCCTGATGGACGCTGGCGTGCCGATGAAGGCGCCGGTTGCCGGTATCGCCATGGGCTTGGTCAAGGAAGGTGACAAGTTCGCCGTCCTGACCGACATCCTGGGTGACGAAGACCACCTGGGCGACATGGACTTCAAGGTAGCCGGTACCGCTAAGGGCGTCACCGCGCTGCAGATGGACATCAAGATCAACGGCATCACCGAAGAGATCATGGAAATCGCCCTGGGCCAGGCCCTGGAAGCGCGCCTGAACATCCTCGGCCAGATGAACCAGATCATCGCCCAGTCGCGCAGCGAGCTGTCGGCCAACGCCCCGACCATGATCGCGATGAAGATCGACACCGACAAGATCCGTGACGTCATCGGCAAGGGCGGCGCCACCATCCGCGCCATCTGCGAAGAGACCAAGGCTTCGATCGATATCGAAGACGACGGCTCGATCAAGATCTTCGGCGAAACCAAGGAAGCGGCAGATGCGGCCAAGCAGCGCATCCTGGGCATCACCGCCGAGGCCGAGATCGGCAAGATCTACGTCGGCAAGGTCGAGCGCATCGTCGACTTCGGCGCCTTCGTCAACATCCTGCCTGGCAAGGACGGCCTGGTGCACATCTCCATGCTGAGCGATGCTCGCGTCGAGAAAGTCACCGACGTGCTCAAGGAAGGCCAGGAAGTCGAAGTACTGGTACTGGACGTGGATAACCGCGGCCGTATCAAGCTGTCGATCAAGGACGTTGCCGCGGCCAAGGCTTCGGGCGTTTGATGATTGCTTTGCAGTAGAAAGAAGGCCCCGCGAGGGGCCTTTTTTTATGCTTGCAAGGAACCTTTTGTGGACTTGCATCTTGCATACAGGTTTATCGTGCATATTGCAGAATGCACGACGCCGGTTGCGACGGAATGTTCCTAACTTACTGATTTAAAAGGAAACAAGCGAAACGGCAAAGCTGGCACAGCGCGTGCAACTATCTTCATACCTGACGCCAGGACGTACGGCGCAGACCTTTCGACAAACAGGAGTGACTCACATGAAGAAGTTCGCCATTGCTGCCGCTACTGCTACCGCTCTGACCCTGACCATGGCTAACGGCGCATTCGCTGCAGAGCCAACCCAGGCTCCAGTCATGTTGGCCGCCAATACCGTGGACAACGCCAAGCAGGAAGGTTCCGACACCTGGATCACCACCAAGGTGAAAGCGGACTTGCTGACTGAAAAAGGTATTCCAGGCAGCGACATCAAAGTCGAGACCAGCCATGGCGTTGTCTCGCTGTCGTCTGACGTGGCAGTAACTCAGTCCCAGAAAGAAGAAGCCATTCGCATTACCAAGAACATCAAAGGCGTCAAGAGCGTCATGGCTGACGGTCTGAAAGCCGAGTAAGTATGTCCCGTCGGCCAAACGGATTTGGCCACCTATGCCCAGGCCCCGGCTTCTTGCCGGGGCTTTTCATTGCGCGCTAGTACACCGGATTACGCGCCACCACATCACTTTCAAAGCATTCCTGCTCGACTATCAGTGGCTCGACCAATGGACGGCTATCGCGAAAGTGCGCGGTTTGGGTATGCGCTTCATACGCCGCATCATCGCGGTAGATCTCGTACAGGTATATCACGTCCGGATCGACGCGATCTTGCGACACATCGAACACCAGACATCCAGGTTCGCTGGCGACGGAAGCGGCGGCGTTGACCTTTATCGCAGTCAGAAAATCTTCGGCGCAGCCGGGCTTCACTCGGGTCTTGATGAACAGGCTATACACAAGGCTCTCCTTTTGTTTTAAATTCATACATGAATTGTATACAAAAATGGAGCATCGCCAATGTCCGAATTGCCCGCCCGCCCTGGCCGCCTGAACGGCCTGCGTCATATTGCCTTGCTTGTGCCCAACCTGGAGGAGTGTGAGCGCTTCTACGTCGATGTGCTGGGCATGGAAGTGCTGAATCGAGCCAACGAGGACCTGGTGTATCTGACCTGTGGTAACGACAACCTGTCGCTGGGGCGCGGGGCAGGGGCGGCAAATGGCTTGCAGACCCTTGACCATTATGGGTTCATCGTCGACAGCGTGGAGGAGCTCGAGGCTTGGTACCAGTACTTCAAGGCGCGTGGCGTAACCTTGCTCGACAAGCCGTTCAACCACGGTGACGGCGCGCGCAGCTTCCACCTGTTGGACCCGGCTGGGAACAAGGTGCAGCCGCTGTATCACCCGGCGGTGTCGGGGCAACGGCTGGTCCAATAGCTTATACGTGGCCATTGTAGGAGCGGCCTTGCGTCGCGAAAGGGCCGCGAAGCGGCCCCCGGTCCCTGGCACTGATGCAATGGCTGGGGCCGCTTCGCGGCCCTTTCGCGACG
>NZ_JATAAG010000016.1:0-272 GCF_030341915.1 Pseudomonas sp. BCRC 81390
TTGCTGGCCGCGACCAACAGTGCGGGGAACGCACTCAGCCAGCACCTCAGTGAACGGACCAGGACGCTGATCGGCCATGTGCACCGCTCGGCATTTGCGCTGTTTGCCGGGCAACAGGTGACCCCGTTCAGGCTCTCGCTGACCCTGGGCGAATACATGAGCCTGCTCGACGAGGCCGTGCAGGCCCGCACCGAGGCGTTCTTGCAGCGGATCGACCAGCAGTTTCGCGATCCCCTGGGGCGCAAGGTGCGGGCCATGGTGCTGAGCGGGGC
>NZ_JATAAG010000001.1:0-54676 GCF_030341915.1 Pseudomonas sp. BCRC 81390
AAATACCTGACTGGCATCTGGGCATGCATGCATGGGGATAAGCCATTTGAAACGGCCAAGCTTTTCAGCGCTGAGCACCTCAGAAAAGCTTGACCGCGAACAGAGTATCTACATGAAAAGCGAGCCTGGCGTCAGGCCAAGGCCGCCTGCATTTCCTGCGCCTGCACCCGCAGCGCCTCGCAGAACGGTTCCACCGCCGCCGACGCTGGCCGGTGGTCCGGGCGTATCAACATCACCTGGTACGGCACCGATACCCGCAAGCGGCGGATCGACAAGCCACCCTGCGCGGCCTCCAGCCCGCTCAGCGGGTTGATGATCGCCACCCCGAGGCCTTGCCTGACCATCGCGCACACCGAGGCGGCACTGGTGGTCTCGATGACCGTGCGGCGGTTCACCCCCGCCGCTCGGAAGTGCTGGTCCAGGCGCTGCCGGTAGGTGTCCAGGCTGGCCAGGTTGATGAAGTCGACCTCGTGGAAATCGCCCAGCTCCAGTTCGGCCTTGGCCTGCAGCGGGTGGCCCTCGGGCAGCACGCAGACCATGTTGGCGCTGAACAGCAATTCGCCGTACGCGCCGCGTGGTATCTGCTCGACCTCGGTCAGGCCCAGGTCATGCTGCTGGGCGACCAGCGACTCCTCCAGCAACGGCGACTCCTGCGCCAGGATGCTCACGCTCACGCCCCGGTGCTGCTGGTGAAAGCGCTGGCACGCCTTGGGCAGCAAGGTCTGGGAAAACAGCGGCAAGCAAGTGATGGCCAGCCGGCCTTGCTCGAAATTGCGAATGGCCTGGGCAAAGCGCTCGATCCGCTCCAGCCCGAGGTAGGCGCGCTCCACCTCCTCGATCAGCAGCAGCGCCTGGGCGGTCGCCACCAGGCGCCCGGCCTCGCGCTCGAACAGGTTCAGGCCGGTCACCTGCTCCAGCCGCGCCAATTCACGGCTGACGGTGGGCTGCGAGGTGAACAGCAGGCGCGCCGCACCGGTGACACTGCCAGCGGCCATGATGGCGCGGAACACTTCGATATGGCGAACAGACAGTTTCACGGCAGCCCCAGGAAAGCACAAAGGTATATCAAATATGAATGGCCAACAGAAAAATAGCTATTTTTCTGAATTCGCACTTTGGCTCATCCTCGAACCCTTCCTTATATGAGTAGCGCCACCATGACCGCACCCTTCCCCCTCCTGGCCGAGGCGGCCCGCCAGCACGGCACGCCACTGTGGGCCTACGATGCCAGCACCATCGCCGAACGGGTCGAACAACTGAAGGTATTCGACACCGTGCGCTTCGCCCAGAAGGCCAACCCCAACCTGCACGTGCTGCGGCTGATGCGCGCCCATGGCCTGGTGCTGGACGCGGTATCGCTGGGCGAGATGGAGCGGGCCTTCGCTGCCGGTGCGAGCGTGGCTGGCGACCCCGCCGGCGTGGTGCTGACCTGCGATGCGCTGGACCGGCCGACCCTTGAGCGGGTGGTGGCGTCGAAGATCGAAGTCAACGCCGGCTCCATTGACATGCTGCGCCAGTTGGGTGAACGCTCCCCCGGCCACCGCGTGTGGCTGCGCATCAACCCTGGTTTCGGCCATGGCCACAGCCGCAAGACCAACACGGGTGGCGAGAACAGCAAGCACGGCATCTGGCACGAGCAACTGGACGAGGCGCTGGCCTGCGTGAAGGCCCATGGCCTGCACCTGGTGGGTGTGCACATGCACATCGGCTCCGGGGTCGATTACCAGCACCTGGAGCAGGTGGCCCGGGCGATGATCGAGCTGATTGGCCGCCTGGGCGTGGACATCGAGGCCTTCTCCATCGGCGGCGGGCTTTCCACCCCGTATCGCAGCAGCGACACGCCGGTCGACCTGCAGCGCTACGCCCGCACCTGGGCCGTGGCGCGCCAGGAAATCGAAGCCATGCTGGGCCACCCGGTGCGCATGGAAATCGAGCCCGGGCGCTTCCTGGTGGCGGAATCGGGCTACCTGGTGGCCGAAGTGCGTGCCGTGAAGCAGGCCGGCCGCAATAACTTCGTCATGATCGACGCCGGCTTCAACGACCTGATGCGCCCGGCCATGTATGGTGCCTACCACCGCATGACCCTGCTCGACGCCAACGGTCAGCCGGTGGAGCGCCCGCGCCAGCCAACCGTGGTCGCCGGGCCGCTGTGCGAGTCGGGTGACGTGTTCACCCAGGATGACCAGGAACTGACCCCGCACGACCTGCCCCAGGCACAGGTGGGCGACCTGTTGGTGATCCACGACGCTGGCGCCTACGGGGCATCGATGTCGTCGAACTACAACAGCCGGCCACTGCTGCCGGAATTCCTTATCGAGCAAGGCGCGTTGCGCATGATTCGCCGCCGGCAGACCGTGCAGGACTTGCTGGGCCTGGAGTGACAGGCAGCATCGGGGGGCTCTGTTAAACTGCCCAGCTTTCATTTGCCGACAGGGCAAGGCATGAACCCGACGCGCTATGCCCGTGTGGCAAAGGACCTGATGCACGGCATCACCAGCGGCCGTTATCCGGTGGGCAGCTTGCTGCCCACCGAGCTCGAGCTATGCGACCTGTACGGTGTCAGCCGGCACACGGTGCGCGCGGCCATCGACCAGTTGCTCGACCAGGGGCTGGTGTCGCGGCGCAAGCGCGTGGGCACCCGGGTCGAGGCCAGCAGCCCGCGTGGCGGCTATTCCCAGTCACTGGCCGGCGTGGCGGACCTGGCGCAACTCGGGCAAAACCAGCAGCGGCAGATACAGGACGTGCGCCAATTCGTCGCCGACCTGAGCGAGGCCGAGCGGTTGGGCCTGGTACCGGGTGAGCACTATCTCTGCGTGTCGAGCATTCGTGTCGACCGCGGCCACGGTAGCTTGCCGCAGTGCTGGAGCGAGGTGTACGTACCGCGGGACTATGCCGAGGTCATCGAACTGGCCCGCGAACACCCTGACCAAGTGATCGCAGGGCTGATCGAGCAACGCTACGGCCGGGCAATCGCGTTGGTCGAGCAGCAGGTTCGGGCGGTCTTGCTGACAGCGCCAACCGCCCAGGCGCTGAAAGCCGAGGCAGGTGCCGCAGCGCTCAACATCCTGCGCCATTACCGCGAGGAAAACGGCGACCTGATGGCCGTGGCCGAGACGGTGCTTCCGGCTGATCGCTTTATCCTGATCAGCCAGATGCGCCGGGATCGTTCAGCGGGGTGAAGCGATCAGCGCGCTGCTCTTGCACAATACCCGTCAGCTTCTGCAGGTTAACGTGAGGCCAACAGGCATGGCAGTAGAAAGCACACGAATGCTAACGGTAGGGGAAGTGTCCAGACGCAGCGGCGTGGCCGTGTCTGCACTGCATTTCTACGAAACCAAGGGATTGATCGCCAGCACCCGAACGGCAGGCAACCAGCGCCGCTATCCCGCGCTGGTGTTGCGGACCTTGGCGATCATCAAGGTGGCGCAGCGCACCGGCATTCCCCTGGAGGAAATCAAGCAGGCGTTCAGCCGGTATCCGCCGAACAGCAAGCTGACGGCGGCGCAATGGGCGGAAATGTCCAGTGCCTGGCGCGAAGACCTGAATGCGCGCATCCGCACGCTGGAGGCGTTGCGCGACAGCCTGGACAACTGCATCGGTTGCGGTTGCCTGTCGCTGGAAGAATGCCCGCTGCGCAACCCTGAAGATGTACTGGGCAAGCAAGGCACCGGCGGGCGTATTCTGGAGAACAAGGCCCAATGAGGTATGCGCCCCCAGGCGACGCGGTTGGTGGCACCGGCTGTGCCGGTGATCGCGGGCAAGCCCGCTCCCACAGGGACCGCGCCAGCTTTTAGCAACTGAGCAAGACAGTTGCGCCTACAGGGGCGGCGCAGGCCTTGATCTTTAGCTACCACCGAAACCGGACGCGCCCTTACCAGATGGCGATATCGTAGGTCAGATAGAGGCGATTGCTGTCCCGCCCCCGGGCAAAGTCCGAACGGTAGACATAATTGCGCAACTTCACCCCCAGGCCTTTCAACGGCCCGGCCTGCACCACATAGGCAAGCTCGGCGTCACGCTCCCACTCCTTGATCCCCTCGCTACCGGAGCGGCCATTGTCGCCACTCAGGTAGCGCGCCATGAAGGTCAACCCAGGCACACCCGCGACGGCAAAGTTATAGGCGTAGCTGGCCATCCAGGTCTTCTCCTCTTCCTCGATGAACTTGCCGATACCGACGTTGCTGAACGAATACACCGTCGCCCCGCTGATATACGGCAACCCCGCGTCGCCATCGAGCACCTGGTAGCCCGCACCAACGGTATGGCCGGAATGGGCATAGGCCAGCTGCCCGCTGAACATGTCGTTGTCGATGGCGCCACCATAGGCCGCCCCGCTGTCGCGGCTCTTGAAATAGCGCAGGTCGGTAGTCAGCACCCCGCCGGCCAATGGCAGGTCGTGGACCAGCCCGGCGAAATCCTGGCGATAGAAATCCTCGAGCTGACCATGGTAGTAGCTCAGCCGCAGTTGTTTGTTCACCGCATAATCAGCACCGGCGAAGTTGAAATCACCCGACTTGTCGCCCCCATAGCCATCCAGGTAAAGGCCGGTGCTGTCGGAGGAGTCACGCTGCTTGAAGCGGTCCAGGTGGGCGGCAGTCAAGGCCAGCCCGTCGATGTCGGTACTGGTTAGCTGCGTGCCCTGGTAGGTCTGCGGCAACAACCGCGCATCGTTGTACACCAGCAACGGTGTCTTCGGCAGCAAGGTGCCGTGCTTGACCACCGTCTGGCCGAGGCGTGCCTTGGCGGTCACCCCGGCGCTGGCGAACTCGTCCGCAGCGCGGCCGTCGCCATGCACCGGCAGCAGCCCCGTGCCACTGCGCCCACGGCCGGAATCGAGGCGTACCCCCCACAGGCCAAGGGCATCCAGCCCCACGCCCAAGGTGCCGTTGGTAAAGCCCGACTGGTAGTCGAGCAGAAAGCCCTGCGCCCACTCCACCCGCTCGCTCTTGGCGTTGGCTGCGGCCCGGGCGCTCATGCCCTGCTCGTCACGGAAGTTCTCGTTGAAATAAACATTGCGCAGTTGCAGCTTGAGCTTGCTGTCATCGACGAAACCAGCGGCGCCGGCAACGGGCAGCCAGCCGCACAGCAGGCCACAGGTGGCCCCACGGAACACAGCTCGGGACATGATCGGTACTCTGTTGTTGTTTTCAGAATGAGTAATGGCGGGCGCCTGGCAGCGCCCGGTAACGCTTAGACGAAGAAGGACAAGGCCCCGGTCAGCAATGCCAGCGCGGTGATGACCAGCGAGGTGAGCACCGCCCATTTCACCGTGGCTTTCTGGAAGTCACCGATATCGCGGTCGACCATGCCCACCAGCAGCAGGGTCGACGCCACCAGTGGGCTCATCAGGTGCACCGGCTGGCCCAGCACCGAGGCGCGGGCGATTTCCACCGGGTCGATGCCATACGCCGCCGCAGCATTGGCCAGGATCGGCACCACGCCGAAGTAGTAGGCATCGTTCGACAGCACGAAGGTCAGCGGCATGCTGGTCAGCGCCACCACCAGCGGGAACCAGTGGCTCCAGGCTTCCGGAATCCAGTCCACCAGGGTTTGCGCCAGCGCATCGACCATCTTCGTGCCGGAGAAAATACCGGCGAAGATGCCCGCGGCGAATACCAGCAGCACCACGGTCATCGCATTGCCAGAATGAGCGAGGATGCGCTCCTTCTGCAGCTCCAGCTGCGGATAGTTGATCATCAGCGCGGCGACGAAACCGATCATGAACAGGATGGCGGCATGCATCAGCCCCAGCACCAGGGCAGTCATCACGGCAATCACCAGCACCAGGTTCACATAGGCAAGGCGCGGGCGCTTGTGCGGGCTGTCGCCGAGAATTTCCTTGATGTAGCAATTGCCACCACCGGACTCCAGCGCGATGTTGCCGATACGCCGGCGTTCGGCGCGGCCCAGCAGGAAGGCGGTGAACACTACCCACGCGGCGCCACCGATGACGGTGGGCAACAGCGGGATGAAGTACTCGGTGGCATCCAGCCCCAGCGCGGCAATGGCACGCGTGGCCGGGCCGCCCCAGGGGCTCATGCCGCTCATGATGCTCAGCGACAGCATCGACACGGTGGCCAGGATCATCGGGTTCATGCCGATGCGCTTGTACAGCGGCAGCATGGCGGCACAGGTGATCATGTAGGTGGTGGTGCCATCACCGTCCAGCGCCACCAGCAGCGACAGCAGCGCGGTGCCGATGGCGATCTTGACCGGGTCGCCGTTCACCCGCTTGAGGATCTTGCGGATCAGCGGGTCGAACAGGCCGGCGTCGATCATCAGGCCGAAAAACAGGATGGCGAACAGCAGCAATGCAGCAGACGGCGCGACCATTTTCAACCCGTCGAGCATCATCTTGCCCAGCTCGGGGGCAAAGCCGCCGATCAGGGCGAAGACGATCGGCACGACGGTCAGTGCAACGATCGGGGACAGCCGCTTACTCATGATCAGGTAGGTGAAGGTCACCACCATGATCAGGCCCAGAAGTGCGAGCATGGTTTGTTCTCTTGTTGTTATTTTTCAGTGTGGCCGAGTGCAACGCAGACGGCCCCCTACCCCACCCGGCAAAAGCGGGTGGGGGGCTTGGTCGACAAGGGTTCAGGGCACCGCAGTTCAGCCGTGACGATGCGGCTCGGCAGTCCATTCAGGCGTCTGCGCGGCCGGGCCGGACAGTGGTTCGCCGTTCAGGCGACTGAGCAGGGTCTGGCGATCGCAGGCGTTTTCCGACAGCGACACCACCACCGTTGCCACCGCGTTGCTGGCAAGGCTGGTCAGGGCACGGGCTTCCGACATGAAGCGGTCGATGCCGATCAGCAGGGCCAGGCCGGCCAGGGGGATGTCGTGGATCACGGTCAGGGTCGAGGCCAGCGCCACGAAGCCGCTGCCGGTCACGCCGGCGGCACCCTTGGACGACAGCAGCATGATCGCCAGCATGGTGACCACCTGGCCCAGGCTCAGGTCGATGTTGCAGGCCTGGGCGATGAACACTGCGGCCAGCGACAGGTAGATGGCGGTACCGTCCAGGTTGAACGAGTAGCCGGTGGGCAACACCAGGCCGACCACGCCCTTCTTGCAGCCCAGCTTCTCGAGTTTCTCGAGCATGCGCGGCAGCACCGGCTCGGTCGAGGACGTGCCCAGCACCACCAGGAACTCTTCGCGGAAGTAGCGCAGCAGCTTCCACAGGCTGAAGCCATGGGCACGGCAGATGCCGCCCAGCACGACCAGCACGAAGAACGCGCAGGCGATGTACAGCGTGCCCACCAGCTTGGCCAGCGAACCGAGCGAGGTGATGCCGTACTGGCCGACGGTGAACGCCAGCGCACCGAAGGCACCGACCGGGGCGAACCGCATCAGGTAGCCGAAGATACGGAACACCATGGTCGAGGCCGACTCCAGCACGTCCAGTACCGGCTTGCCCTTCTCGCCCATCGACGACAGGGCGAAACCGCTGAGCACGGCAATGAACAGCACCGGCAGCACTTCACCCTTGTTGAAGGCACCGATGAAGGTGTCCGGGATGATGTGCATGAAGAAGTCCACCACGCTCAGTTTGGCCGCCGACGCGGTGTACTGGCTCAGGCCTGCGGTGCTCAGGGTGGCCGGGTCGATGTTCATGCCGACGCCGGGCTTGAACAGGTACACCGCCGCCAGGCCGATCACCAGGCTGACCACGGTCAGGCCCAGGAACAGCAGCAGGGTCTTGCTCATCAGGCGCCCCAGGGAGCGCTTGTCGGTCATGCCGGCAATGCCGGTGACGATGGTGCAGAACACCACCGGGGCAATCATCATCTTGATCAGCTTGATGAACGCATCACCCAGCGGCTTCAGGGCCACCGCCTGTTGCGCCCAGAAATGACCGACCACCACGCCCAGCAGGACGGCGCAGAGGATCTGGAAATACAGCGATTTGGCGAGTTTCATGTGGCATCACCCATTGTTGAAATTGTGCGGATGCGCTGGTTGCGATTGTGCAGGTCTGGATAACGCCCGGGCTTACCCCGCCAACCTGCGGAATGTAGGGGCGTAGACGAACCCTGAGAAGAGCCGCCGGGCGGTTCGCACCACCGAGGCCTGGATCGTCTTGCCGTCGGCGCCGCTGCGCGACAGCGCGACATCGATGCCGCCGCTCGGGTGTTCCAGGCGCACCTCGGTGAGTTGCTCGGCACCCTCGCCCAGCAGGTCGCCGATCACCGTACCGGGGCTGACGCAGGCGGTCGCCAGCCCTACCGCGCCGGTGATGGCCAGGGCGCGATGGCAGTTGTGCGGCATGAAGTAGCGAACCTGCACGGTGCCGTCGTAGCGTGGTTTGGACACCAGCACCGGCTTGGGAATGACCATGCCACTGACATCACCCAGGCCCATGGCCTTGCCGGCCTTCAGGCGCAATGCCTCGAGGCGTGCGAGCAACGCGCCGTTGGCGTCGAGTTCAGCCGGGGTTTCCGCGCCGCTGACCCCCAGTTCGCTGGCCTGCACCACCATCATTGGCATGGCCATGTCGATGCAGCTGACAGGCACACCATCGATCACATCCTTGGCCTGGCCGGTGGGGAACAGCTTGCCGGTCTTGCTGCCGACCGCATCGAGGAAGGTCAGGTGCACCGGGGCGGCAGTGCCCGGTACACCATCGATCGCCGTACGGCCTTCGTAACGCACGATGCCGCCGGGGGTTTCCACCAGCGAATTGACGAAGGTGCCAGTGTTGAGGTTGCGAATACGCACCAACGTCTTGCCGTCCTGGCCCTTGACCAGGCCCTGCTCGATGGCGAACGGGCCGACGGCGCACAGCATGTTGCCGCAGTTCGGGGCTGTGTCGACCCGGCGCTGGGCAACCATGACCTGGACGAACAGGTAGTCGACGTCGGCGTCGGCATGCAACGACGGGCTGATGATGGCCACCTTGCTGGTCTGCGGGCTGCCGCCACCGATGCCGTCGATTTCCAGCTCATGGCCGGAGCCCATCAGGTTGATCAGCAATTCGTCGCGCTCGACCACATTGGCAGGCAGGTCCCAGGCGTGGAAGAACGGCCCCTTGGAGGTGCCACCGCGCATGAGTACGCAAGGAATTCGTTGCATGATTTCGCACTCTGGTTGATCAATGGACATCATTGATGCTGTGAGCAAAAGAGTGACAGGGATGGATAAATCAATCCAATGCAAATATCGTAGCCATTATTGCTTTTCACAAAATAATTCTCCGTCAAACGGGCTGTGGTTTATTTATGGAATATGAGCTGCAAGACATCCGATCTTTCGTGAAAATCGCCGAACTCGGCAGCTTCCATGAAGCCGCCGAAGCCCTGCATCTGTCGCAGCCGGCACTGAGCCGGCGGATCAAGAAGCTGGAAGAAGGGCTAGGCACCTCGTTGCTCGAACGCACCACCCGTCGGGTCAGCCTGACCAGTGTCGGGCGCGACTTCCTGCCCAAGGCCAGGCGGCTGCTGGATGATTTCGAGGACTCGATCCTCAGCATCCGTGAACTGGCCGAGCGGCAGACCGGCCAGGTCACCCTCGCCTGCATTCCCACCGCCGCGTTCTACTTCCTGCCGTCGGTGATTCGCGACTACAACGAGCAGTACCCGAAAATCCGTATCCGCCTGCTCGACCTCAGCGCCAATGACGGGCTGGAAGCCGTGCTGCGCGGCGAAGCCGACTTCGGCATCAACATGATGAGCGGGCAGCACCCGGACATCGAATTCGTCTCGCTGGTGCAGGAACACTTTGTCCTGGCCTGCCGGCGCGACCACAAACTGGCGGGGCGTGAGGCCGTGACCTGGGCCGAGCTTGCCGACTACCGGCTGATCGGCGTTGGCCGCCTGAGCGGCAACCGCATGCTGCTCGACCATGCCCTCTCCGGCCTCAACCTGCGCCCCAAGTGGTTCTACGAGGTGCAGCACCTGTCCACCTCGCTGGGGATGGTCGAGGCCGGGCTGGGGGTATCCGCCATGCCCAGCTTGGCCATGCCCAGCGCCGACCACCCGACGCTGGTCAGCGTGCCGCTGATCGAACCCCAGGTGACGCGCACCCTGGGCCTGGTGTACCGGCGCGGTGCATCGCTGTCGCCTGCCGCGGAAAAGTTCGTTTCGATCCTGCTGCAGAAGTGGCCCAACCGCTGAACGGCTGGAGCCGCCAGGCCGATGCCTGGCCCAGGCAACCAGCAGCGCCGCGCCCATGCGTCAGTCCCCACCCAGGCCATGCGGGTCCGGCCGGCGCTTCTCGATGGCGAACTTCAGCAACGCGGCACTGCGGAACAGGCCATGGGCGAACTTCCCATAGGGCAGCGTGAGGAACAGCGCCATCACCGTGCCCAGGTGGATGGCCAGCAGCACGGCCATGGCGCCGCTGTCACGCAGCGCCAGCAGTGCCAGCCCGCTGACGCTGACCAGCAACAGCAGCAGGATGAATGCCCGGTCCATCGGCCTTTGCCGGGCATCGCCGTGCTCCGGTGCCCGGCGCAGGTTCAGCGCCAGCAGCCCGAGCGGGCCGATGACCAGGCCAACCCCACCGACCGTGCCCAGCAACACCGGCAGGCTCAGCAGCGGGTAAGGCGCTGCCAGGCCGAGCAGGTAGTGATAACCGGTGGCGACCAGCGTGGCCGCAAAGCACAGCAGGAAGCCGTAGAAGGTCAGGTGATGGAAGCGGCGCCGCCACAGCGTGTAGCGGTCGTCGGCATTGTTGCAGCCCTGGCCATGCCCGCCGTCGAGGTACTTCAGCGTCAGTACCGCCGCCGATGCCTCGAGCACCGCGCCATCGGCCGGCGCTGCCTGCTGCCCGGCGGGCGAGACCTGGCGCCAGAAGCGTCGCACCGCCAGTGCCAGCGCCACACCGGCAAGGCTGAAGACGCTGCCGAACAACAGCGCCAGGGTGTTGTGCGGGAACACCGCATAGAAATCGCCCGCCAGCCGCCCGGGCAGCAAGGTGCCGTTGACCGCCAGGGCCAGCAACAGGAACAGCGACAGCGCCAGGGCCAGCGCGCCGGCGACATAGCCGCCATTGTGCCGGTACAGCCGGCCGAACGCCGCCGGCCAGGCATAGTCGGCGTAGGTCTGGCCGCGCACCTTGGCCATCGCCTGCGGCACATTGACGGCGAACTCGTGGGGCGCGGCGTACTGGCAGGCGTGCAGGCAGGCGCCGCAGTTGTGACAGAGGTTGGCCAGGTAATGGATATCGGCCTTGCCGAAGGTCAGCCGGCGGGTCATCGCCGGGAACACGGCGCAGAACCCTTCACAGTAGCGACAGGCGTTGCAGATGCTCATCTGCCGCTGTACTTCCTGTTCGTCCAGGTTCAGCAACGGGATCAGTTCGGGGCCGCTTGCGGCAGGCTGGTACTGGCGGGGTTCAGGCAGTTGCGCGGTCATGGCGGGCCTCGTCAGGGGATGGAGTGCGCGCAGCGGCGGCAGCGGCGCGGGTGCCGGCAATACGCCCGAAGGCGGTGCCGATGGACATGCCGACCCCGGCGGTGTAGCCCTTGCCCAGCACGTTGCCGGCCATCATTTCACCGGCCACGAACAGGTTCGGGCTGCGCCGGCCAGCGAAGTGCACGGCGGCGGTCTCGTCGGTGCGCAGGCCCAGGTAGGTGAAGGTGACGCCGGGGCGTAGCGGGTAGCCGTAGAAAGGCGGCGTATCGATGGGCAGGGCCCAGTGGCTCTTGGCCGGGGTGATACCGACGGTGTGGCAGTCGTCCAGCCGGGTATGGTCGAAGGTGCCGGGCTGGCAGGCGCGGTTGAAGGCCTGCACGCTGTCGACGAAGGCCGCCGGCGGCAACCCAAGCAGGCCCGCCAGTTCTTCGAGGGTGTTGGCCGTGGTGCCTGGAAACACCGGCGGCATGAAGCGGCCCAGGGCTTTCTGGTCGATGATGGAAAAGCCCACCTGGCCCGGCTGGTGGGCCACCAGGCGCCCCCAGATCGCGTAGCGCTTGGGCCAGAAATCTTCACCTTCATCGTAGAAGCGCCGCCCTTCGCGATTGACCACCACCCCCAGCGACACGCAGTCGATGCGGGTGCAGATGCCGCCGTCGTAAAGCGGCGCGCGGGCATCGATGGCAACCATGTGCGCCTGGGTCGGGTCACCGATGGTATCGGCGCCCAGGTCGATCATGCGTCGCAGCAGCACACCGTCATTGAAGCGGGTACCCCGCACCAGGAAGTTGTCCGCCGGCCATTCGCCGCGTTGGTTCTGCCCCCAGGCCTCACGCAGCCAGCTGCGGTTGGATTCGAAGCCACCGGCGGCCAGCACGCAGCTGCGTGCCTGGATACGTTCGGCCGGCAACTGCCGCCCACCTACCTCGCGTGCCGCTACATGGGCGGCGACGAAACGGTCGCCGTGCAGCTCGATGTCGCACACCGGGGTGTCGTAGCGAACCTGCACGCCCAGGTGTTCGGCGCTGCGGAAATAGGCATTGACCAACGCCTTGCCGCCGCCCATGAAAAACGCATTGGTACGCGCCGTGTGCAAGGCCCCGGACAACGACGGCTGGAAGTGCACACCGTGGCGCCGCATCCAGTCGCGGCAGTCGGACGACGCCCTGATCACCAGCCGCGCCAGTTTTTCGTTGGTCTGGCCGTCGGTGACCTTGAGCAGGTCTTGCCAGAACTCTTCTTCCGGGTATGCATCGACCAGCACATCCTGCGGTGCATCGTGCATGCAGCGCAGGTTGCGGGTGTGTTGCGAGTTGCCACCTCGCCAGGCACGCGGCGCGGCTTCCAGCAGCAGCACACTGGCGCCGGCCTCACGCGCCATCAACGCAGCGCACAGGGCGGCGTTGCCACCGCCAATGACAAGCACATCGATCATTTTGCCTCCAGGTCTCGAGGAGCCAGAACGGTCGGTGTGCTCCTCGCGGACCACGGAATCTAATGACCCCGTGCGGGTGACGAAACGCGATCAGCGGGGGCAGGTGTTCAGTTTTGCTAAAGGGTGGCGGCGCCGCACGCGCCGATCAGAGCAGGTGCGCCCCTGGCCATTGCCCCTGGGCGACCAGGTCGCGGGCTACCTCATGCAGCACGATCCGGGTCGCCAGCGCAGCTGGCGAGAGCTCGTCTTCACTCAGGCTCACCACCAGGTTGCGGCGCTGCGCCTGGGCATCGTCGATGGCGAATACCCGCACGCCGGCCTGGGCTGCCCGGGCTACCGCGGCACCGGGTTGCAGGGTGGCGGCGTGGCCGGCGGCCACGCAATCCATGAGCAGCGACAAGCCGTCGACCTCCATGACGATATGCGCTTCCAGCCCGGCCCGGGCCAGGATCGCCTGCAAGGTCGAACGCAGGCCATGCTGGGTACTGGGCATCACCAGCGGCAGCCTGGCGATCTGCTGCAAGCTCAGCGCTTCGCCCCAGCCCTCCTGCACCAGGCGCTGCGGCACCAGGGCGAACAAGCGCTCCTGCAGCAGCGGGCGCACCTCCAGCCGCGCCCCCGCTTCCGCCTGGAACAATACCGCCAGGTCCAGGTATCGGGCGTTGAGCTGGCTTAGCAGATAGCCCGAGAGCATTTCCACCAGGTGCAGGTGGATGTCCGGATAGCGCTGGCACATCCGCTCGATCAGGGCCAGGCCCAGGACCGATGCGGTGGTCGGCGCCAGGCCGACGCTGACGTAGCCGCTCATGCGCCCGCTCTGCGCCGCCAGCATGGCGTGCTCGGCCTGGCGCAGCGCCAGCCGCGCATGGTACTCGAAGGCCAGACCCGCCGCTGTCGGCATAACACCGGTACTCGAGCGGGTCAGCAGGCGGGTGCTCAGCTCGCTTTCCAGCTTCGACAACTGCTGGCTCAGGGCGGACGCGCCCACCCCGAGCTCGAGCGCGGCCCTGCCCAGGCTGCCGTGCTCCAGCACACTCAAAAAGTAGCGAAACTGGCGTAACTCCACATTGACCTCGCGATCCCCTGCCCTGCCCGCATTGTACGCAGGATCGGTGGCTGTTCGCGGCCTACTTGTCGCTCGGGGTAACCAGTACCGTCTCGTTGCTGTCGAGCACGAACACCGCCATCAGCTTGGCCGGCTTGCTGTCGCTGGCGTTGGCGCTGACGCCGTGGAACGCGCCCGGGGCCTCGTACCAGTTCTCGCCGGGCTTGTAGACCTTGGCCGGCTCGCCGTTGACGCTGCTGCGTACTTCACCTTCGAGCACGGTGGCGTAGATGAACGCGGAACTCGGGTGACGGTGCGCGGGTGACGCAGCACCCGGCGCGTAGTCGACGATGACCCCGCGCATGCTCTTGCCCGGCACGTTCGGCAGTGGCTTGTCGAACACCACGGTGACCTTGCTCAGCGGGCGTTCGGCGGCGATTGCCGGGGTGATGGCCAGCACGCTGAACGCGGCGGCCAGGAGGGTGCGATTGAACATGCTGATGCTCCTTGGGTTAACGGTTGGGGGCTGGCGACTCACTGGCGCGCCAGCCAGTCTTCGAAACGGGTGGCGCCAAGCCGTGCGCCGCTGCCGGGGGTGAGTGCCTTGTCGTCGAGCTCGGCGCCGAAATAGCGGGTGTGCACGTCGGCCACCACCTTGCGCTTGTCGCCACGCAGGCGCAGGAAGCGGCGCACCAGCTCGTCCATCGGCAGTGCCTCTGGCCCGGCCACCTCCAGCGTAGCGTTGGCTGCGGGTGCCAGGGCCACGTCGATCAGCGCCGCCACCACGTCATCCGAAGCCAGCGGCTGGAACAGCGCTGGCGACAGGTGGACTTCGTCGCCAACAGTACCCGCCTGGGCGATGCCCTCGACGAATTCGAAGAACTGCGTGGCCCGCAACACGGTGTACGGCAGTCCCGAGTCCTTGATCAACGCCTCCTGGGCGACCTTGGCGCGGAAATAGCCGTTGTCCGGCAGGCGCTCGGTACCGACGATCGACAACGCCACATGATGCTTCACCCCAGCGGCTTTCCCGGCCGCCAGCAGGTTGCGCGTGGACGTCTCGAAGAAGTCCAGCACCGCCTGGTCCTCCCAGGACGGGGCATTGGCCACGTCCACCACCACATCCGCGCCATCCATCGCCTCGGCCAGGCCCTCGCGGGTGATGCTGTTGATCCCGGTGCTCGGCGCTGCCGCGACGGCCTGGTGGCCGCGCTCACGCAGCCCGTTGACCAGCTTCGAACCAATGAGGCCGGTGCCTCCGATGACCACGATTTTCATTGGGCTGTCTCCGCATGCACGACCGCAACCATTGCCGTCGTCTGGCTGCAGCATGCGCCGCCTGGCGCAGCCAGTCCTTGTTCGCGGGCTGGATTTGCCTCCACGCAGGCTTTAATTTGCGTCCAAACTGTTCAAGCCGGGCGCAGGCCAGTACTGCCGCCTGGGCTGCTGTCGTATCATCGACCGATACCTGAAACCAGGCGCCTCGGCCACCGGGCCCACGGCGTGCGAGGGATGCCACGTGCCATTCGTGTTTGACGACTGTCTGCTCGACGAGCAGCGCCGGGAACTGACCCGCCAGGGCCAGGCCGTGGCCATCGGCCCGCAGGTGTTCGACCTGCTGGTAGAACTGGTCAGCCACCGCGACCGGGTGCTGGGCCGCGACGAATTGCTGGCACGGGTGTGGAACGGCAAGGTGGTCTCCGAATCGACCATCACCAGCCACATCAACGCCGTGCGCAAAGCCATCGGCGACTCCGGCGAGGAACAACGGTTGCTGCGCACCGTGGCGCGCAAGGGCTATCGCTTCGTCGGCGAGGTCCGCGAACCCGCCAGCAGCCCGGCGCCAGCCGCAGCCGAAACGGCGCCAGCACCCAGCGGGCCCCCGCTGCCGGACAAGCCGTCGATCACCGTGCTGCCGTTCCAGAACCTCAGCGGAGACCCCGAGCAGGACTATTTCGCTGACGGTATTGTCGAGGACATCATTGCCGCGCTGTCACGCATCCGCTGGCTGTTCGTCATCGCCCGCAACTCCAGCTTCACCTTCAAGGGCCAGCCCATCGACGTGCAGCAGGTCGGCCAGGCGCTGGGCGTGCGCTATGTACTCGAAGGCAGCGTGCGCCGGGCTGGCCAGCGGCTGCGCATCACCGGCCAGCTGATCGACGCCAGCAGCGGCGAACACCTGTGGGCCGAGCGCTTCGAAGGGTCGCTGGATGATGTATTCGAGCTTCAGGACCAAGTCACTGAAAGCGTGGTAGGGGCGATCGCGCCGCAGCTGGAGCGGGCCGAGATCGAGCGGGCCAAGCGCAAGCCCACCGCCGACCTTGGCGCCTACGATTTCTACCTGCGCGGCACGGCCAAGCTGCACCACGGCACCCGCGAGGCGATCGCCGAGGCGTTGACGCTGTATTACCACGCCATCGAGCGCGATCCGGAGTTCGCTTCGGCCTATGGCATGGCGGCATGGTGCTACTTCTGGCGCAAGCTCAATGGCTGGATGGACAACCGCGCCGAGGAAATCGCCGAGGGCGCCCGGCTCGCGCGCCTCGCCGTGACGCTGGGGCGTGACGATGCGGTGGCCCTGACCCGCAGTGGCCATGCCCTTGGCCATCTGACCGGCGACCTGGACGGTGCCATCGCCTTGCTCGACCGGGCACGCCTGCTCAACCCCAACCTGGCGCCGGCCTGGTACCTGGGCGGGGTGCTGCGGGCGTTGCGTGGCGAGACCCAGGCCGCCATCGACAACCTCAGCCATGCCACCCGGCTGAGCCCACTGGACCCGGAGATGTTCCGCATGCAGGTGGGCATGGCGTTGGCGCACTTCTTCGCCGGGCGCCTGGAGCAAGCGCTGGAGTGTGCGGAAAAATCGTTGGGCAACCTGCCGAACTTGCTGGTCGCGGTAGCCCTGGTCGCCGCCAGCCATGCCCTGAGCGGGCGGATGGACAGCGCCTACCGGGCCATGGCGCGCTTGCGCGAGCAAGACCCGGGGCTGCGTGTATCGACCTTGCGTGAATGGTTGCCGATCCATCGCGACGAGGACTTGGCCCGGCTGGCCGAGGGCCTGCAACTGGCCGGTTTGCCAGCCTGACCAGCAAACCGCCGGCCAGGCACGAGCCACTAGCGGCCTGGGTTCACCCTGCCCAGCCAGTCGCTACGGGTCATCTCCCAGATCTCGACGCGCATTGGCCCGGCAACGAAATCGCCATCGCGCACATCGACCAGGCGCATGCCTTCGTGTTCCGACACCTTGCGCGACGCTTTGTTGGCAACCGCCTTGGGAACCCGCATGACGGGGCGCGACAAGGTCTCGAACCAATAAGCATTGATGGCCCGGCATGCTTCGCGCATATAGCCTTGGCCCCACCACTGCGGCGCCAGCCAGAATCCACGGTTGTTTCCAGCCTGGTCATACAGGCTGATGCTGCCGATGATGCGCTCATCTTCGTCGCGCAGGCGGATCATCCAGTGCCACTCTCGGCCGGCGGCCATCGCAGGCAGGGCGATATCACGCACATAGGTCAGCGCCCCGTCTGGCGGATACGGCCATGGCACGCGACGGTCGAGGTAGCGCACCACCTCCCATTGCGGGAACAGCGCCTGTATCGCCTGGGCATTCTCCAAGCGCAGCGGCGTCAGCAGCAGACGCTCTGTGAACAAGGTAGCAAGGCCATCCATGCTTGCGCTCCCGTATCGCCTCGGCAATGAGTCAGTTTTGAAAGTCGACACCGCGCCTGGCGCGCTCATCGACGCTCAACGAAAACACGTTGGGCCGCGAATAATGGCCCACCACATCGAAATCGTAGCGAGCGCGCACCAGCTCCTCCAGGTCGATATCCGCGGTCAACAGCCCCGCTTCACAGTTCATCGGTTTCCGCGCCGCGCACATCAATCGCGTTGTCGGCGTGGCCACCCTGCCGACGCATGCGGCCAAGGCGCTGGCTATGGTGAGCCATGTCGTGTGCCAGCCTTGCCCGATCCACTTGCCACGGTATTCGATAGAACTGGGCTGGCGCATCGACAATGCTCGCGACCCCGCGATTCGCCTGATAACAACCTTGCTGCGTGAGGTCATCGCGCAACTGCCAGGCAGCGATACAAGGCCGCTGCTGCTTGGGTGAAGCTATTGCAAGCCGGGACCTTGTGCGAACGGGCACACCCGCTCCCAGCGCCTGCGAAATTGTCCCCATCCAATGCCCTGACACGCCCCCTGTAGGAGCGGCTTCAGCCGCGAACACCGGCGCAGCCGGTGCCAGGCACCGCCCGGTCAAACGGCAGACGTAGCAGCTTCAAGCGGAAAAACAACCCTGAAGGTCGTACCTCGTTCTGCACTGGAAACGACCTCGATCGTGCCACCATGGCTGGTGACAATCTCGTTGGCAATGAACAAGCCAAGCCCCAGCCCATGCGGTTTTCCACCCTCGGCATGGCCCGCCCGGGCCAAGCGTGCCTCGGGATTGAACAGGTACATCATGCGTTCTGGCGCAATGGGATTGCCCCAGTTGTGAATCTCGATCACTGCGCAATCGTTCTCGGTCGCAAGCCGCACCTGGATCGGCAAGCGGGTATCGCCGTGGCGTATGGCATTGTTGATCAGGTTCGACACCGCCTGGGACATGCGTGGCAGGTCGAAGCTGGCCGGCAATGGCGCTACCTGCTGCAAACGCAGGTCGATCTGCGGATAGGCCAGGCTGACTTCGTTGACGATAGCGTTACACAGAGCGCTGAGCTCATTCGGCTCACGCTGTATGGGTATGCCCAGGCTCAGATTGCATCGGGCCAGGTCGAGCAAATCGTTCACCAGGTCGTTGGCACGCCCGACGCTCGCGTAGATCTGGGTGACCACGGTCTGGTCCCGGGGCCCCAGCTGTTGGCTCTTGGCAAGCATACCGGCGCCCATGGTGATCGCTGTCAGTGGCGAGCGAAGGTCATGGCCGAGTACACCCAGCACCATCTTGCGTGTGGTCTCGACGGCCTTGCAATACGAAGCAATGGATTCGACCAGGGCCTGATCGATGGCTTCGTTGAAGCGGATGATCTCCGCCACCCGCTCGGGCTGGTCGATCGACGTTTCCTGAGCGAGCCACAGGCGCAACACGCTTGAGCGAAGGGCGCGGTACTCCGACACCATCTGGTCCATGCTGAAGCCGTCCATCAGGCGCATGACTGCGTGGGTTTCTGCCGCACTTTCGCGTGCCGACACCGGAGCGAGGCCCTGGGATTTGTCTATTGCCTGCTGTACGGTCTGCTGGGTTTGCATGTCCCGCGCCACGGCCAGAAGAATGTGCGCAGCGTGGTTTCTCAGGCCCGATGTGCTCAGTGCTTCCCTGGGCAGGTCAACCTTTCGGGCGAAGTCCTCCCAAGCCTGGAGGATGCTTTCCATCTGCTCAATGATGAACGTAGACAACCGCATGCAGTCATTCCTCCGCTGCTTGACCAGGGCAGTTTTCGATTGGGTGGCATAAGCGTAGCGCTGCAAAGCCCGGTTTTCGAGCCGGGCGCCACCTTTGTGGCGCTTGTAGCGCTACCGTCTGGCAGTTTCCCAGCGAATAAAAATGTACGGTTCGTTGGTGAACCAGTGTCGGGCGGCGCAGTCATAGCCGGGCCCTTTGACCGGCCCTCATTGCCAACCTCCTGCCGAGCTGTCTGTCCCATGCGCCACGCTGCCTGCTGCTCCCGCCTTGTCTCGCTCTGCCTGTTGCCTTTCCTGCCGCTGTTGACCGCCCCCGCCCATGCCAGCGGGGAGCGCCAGCTGGTAGCGGCGATCAACGACTACCGCGCCCAGCCACAGCGTTGCGAGCGGCGCCTGGTTCGGGCCTCGACGCCGCTGGCGCTGAAGGCGAACCTGGCGCTGCCGATCGGCTACGGGGGTGGCTTGCGCGACGGCTTGAAGGCGGTTGGCTACCAGGCAGTGAAGGTGCGGGCGATCCGCCTGGTCGGCGCGCACGATGCCGAGGAGGCCTTCGACATGCTACGCAGCGACTACTGCGCTGCGCTGCTCGATAGCCAGTATGCCGATATTGGCGTGCGCCGCGCCCGCAATGAATGGCAGGTGGTGTTGGCGCGCCCGTTGCTGGAGGCGCAACTCGGCGACCGGCGCGGCACGGGCCAGGCGTTGCTGGCCCAGGTCAACGCGGCCCGGGCCAAACCGCGCCTGTGCGGGCGCCAGCGCTTTGCTGCCGCACGCCCGTTGGCTTGGAACGCCGCCTTGGGCGCGGCCGCACAGCGCCACAGCCGGGCGATGGCCAACGAAAACTTTTTCGCCCACCGCGACCTCGACGGTGACCTGCCGGCGGACCGGGCGCGGGATGCCGGCTATCGCGGCCGCCAGATCGGCGAGAACATCGCTGCCGGCCAGGGCTCAGCGAGCAAGGCGATGGCAGGCTGGCTGGCCAGCCCGGGGCATTGCGCCAACCTGATGAACCCGATGTTTACCCAGGTGGGGGCGGCCTATGCCGAGAATTCGCGTAGCGATGACGGGGTTTACTGGACGATGCTGTTCGGCGCGCCTTGACCGGCCCAGGCTTCGGGGGCTGGCCTGACAGACCTTGCTACAGCACTTCGAACAGCCCCGCCGCGCCCATCCCGCCGCCGACGCACATGGTCACCACCACGTACTTCACCCCACGCCGCTTGCCCTCCAGAAGCGCATGCCCGACCATCCGCGCCCCGCTCATGCCGTAGGGGTGGCCGATGGCAATGGCACCGCCATTGACGTTCAGCTTCGCAGGGTCTATCTGCAAACGCTGGGCGCAGTACAGCACCTGGCAGGCGAACGCCTCGTTCAGCTCCCACAGGCCGATGTCGTCTACCTTCAGGCCGTGCTGGCGCAACAACCTGGGCACCGCCAGTACCGGGCCGATACCCATTTCTTCAGGAGCAAGACCCGCCACCGCCATGCCACGATACAGCCCCAGCGGCGCCCTGCCCGACCTGGCTGCCAGAGCGCCTTCCATCAGTACGCAGGCACTGGCGCCATCAGACAGCTGGCTGGCGTTGCCGGCCGTCACGCAGCCGCCTTCGACAACTGGCTTCAACCCTTGCAGGTCTGCCAGGGTGGTCGCCGGCCGGTTGCCTTCGTCCTGGCTGAGGCAGACCTGCTCATGGCTCACTGCACCGGTCAGCTTGTCGACCACCTTCCTGCGTGCCGTGACGGGTACGATTTCATCGGCAAACAACCCCGCCGCCTGCGCCGCTGCAGTGCGTTGCTGCGACTGCAAGGCATAGGCATCCTGCGCCTCCCGGCTGATGCCATAGCGGCGGGCGACGAACTCGGCGGTTTGCAGCATCGGCATGTAGGCGTGTTCGCTCATGCGCAGCACGGCAGGGTCACAGGCCTCGATGGCAAGCTGGTTGTGCACCTGCTGCACCAGGCTGATCTGCTCCTGCCCGGCGCCGATGGTCACTTGCATACCATCGACAATGATCTGCTTGGCCGCCGTGGCGATGGCCATCAGGCCCGAAGCACACTGGCGGTCGAGGGTTTGCCCGCTGACCGATTGCGGCAAACCAGCTGCCAGCGCCGAAAGACGCCCAGGGTTGATAGCGGCAGTACCGCTCTGCATGGCGGTACCCAGTACCAGGTCCTCCACCTGCGCCGGCTCGATACCTGCCCGCTCGACGGCTGCGCGAATCGCGACGGCTGTCATGCCAGGGGTTTTCAGGTCGTTGAAGGCGCCACGCATGGCTTTGCCGATGGGTGTACGGGCAGTGGAGACGATCACCGCGTCTATCATTGTCAGGATTCCTCAGCGGACAAGGGCTGCAATTCGCTCAAAACCCGCCGCAAGCGGGCAGGCACCGGAACCGGGCGTCGCCCCTGCCGGTCGACGAACACATGGACGAAGCGTCCGGTGGCGCAGGCCAGGGCTTGGCCCTGGATGAATACGGCCAACTGGTACTGCACCGAGGTGTTGCCCAGCCGGCTGACCGCCAGGCCCACCTCGATGTCCTGCGGAAACGCTACAGGCGACTGGTAGTCGCAGGCCGAGCTGACCACCAGCGCAATCGCCGCGCCATGGTGGATATCCAGTCCGCCCTGCTCGATCAGCAGGCGGTTCACGGCGCTGTCGAAAAAACCGTAATAGACCACGTTGTTCACGTGCCCATAGGCGTCGTTGTCATGCCAGCGGGTGGCGATCAGCGTGTAGTGCCGATAATAGTCACGTTGCCGATGCACGCTCATCAGTAGGCCGCCTCGTAGATGGCCAATGCATCGGCCTGGGTGACTTCACGCGGGTTGTTGACCAGCAGGCGCTGCTGTTGCATCGCATCTTCTGCCAGTTGCGGCAGGCGATGGCGCGGAACATCGGCGTCGCGCAGTCGCCCAGGCAAACCGCAGCGGGCGCCCAGCACAGCCAGCTCCTCGACGAACTGATCAGCCTGCCGGTGCAGGTCGCCAGGCTGCAATCGCGGGCCCAACAAGGGCACCGCCAGTTGGGCATAGTCCGCCACCGCGACGGGCAGGTTGAAGCGCAGCACATGTGGCAACACCAACGCGTTGGACAGGCCATGGGCAATATGGAAGTGCCCACCCAACGGATAAGCCAGCGCATGTACCGCCGCCACCGGGGCATTGGCAAACGCCTGGCCGGCCAGGCAGGCGCCGAGCAGCATGGCCTGGCGCGCGTCCAGGTTGCCGCCGTTGTGCACGGCCTGGTCCAGGTTCTCCGCCAGCAGCCGCAGCGCCTCGCGGGCCAGCAGGCTCGACAGCGGGTTGCGCTTGAGACGGCTGGTATAGGCTTCGATGGCATGCACCATCGCATCGATGCCGGTCGCGGCGGTTACCGCCGGGGGCAGGCCGAGGGTGCACACGGCATCGAGTACTGCCAGGTCCGGCAACAGCAGAGGCGAGACGATGCCCATCTTGCTGGTGGCGCCGGTGGTGACGATGGCGATTGGCGTCACCTCCGAACCGGTGCCGGCCGTGGTCGGCACCTGGATCAACGCCAAGCGCCGGCCCTTGGCCTTGTCTATGCCATAGAGTTCGGCAAGCGGCTGGGTGCAGTCGCGGTGGGCCAGCAGCGCGACCAGCTTGGCGACATCCATCGAACTGCCGCCGCCAAAGCCTACCACCAGGTCAGCGCCGATATGCCGGGCCCGCTGGGTGGCAGCCAGCACACAGGCTTCGCTGGGGTCGGCGCTGACCTCGCTGAAGATTGCCACGCCGACCTTCGCCGTCGTGAACCCCGGCAGCAGGTCATCGAGCATGCCCAGGCGGGCGATACCGGGGTCACTGACGATCAGCACGCGCCGTGCGCCGCGCTCGCGGCACAGCGTGGCAAGGCGCTGCACCGCGCCCGCTTCGCAGAGAATCTGCCCGGTAGTCGCGAAATTGAAAGGCTGCATCTGGCTCTCCTTGTGTCATCGTTGGCCGAGCGCTAAAAGGCAAAGTCGCTCGCTGCCAGCGCCATGAGGCAATCTGCACCGCCCAGCAGGGCTTCACGGTGCGCGGTAGCGCGGGGCAGGACACGTCGCCAGTAGAACTGCGCCGCGTGCAGCTTGGCCCGGTAGAAACCCGTTTCGGCACTGCCACCAGCCAGTGCCGCCTCGGCGCGCACGGCCGCCTGCAGCCACAATGCGGCAAGCAGCACGTAGGCCGAGTAGGCCAGGAAGTCCACCGAGACCGCGCCCATTTCCTGAGGGTCACGCTGGCAAGCCTCGACGACATGGCCGGCCAGTGCGCGCCATTCCTCCAGGCGCTGCCCGACTGCTGCCGCCATGGCATGCAGACCGCCACCGGCACCAGCCGCCTCGACATGCAGGGCCAGTTCATCGACCAGCAAGTTCAGCTCGGCCCCGCCATCGCCCAGCAGCTTGCGGCGCACCAGGTCGAGGGCCTGGATGCCGTTAGTGCCTTCATAGAGCTGGGTGATGCGGCTATCACGCATCAACTGCTCCATGCCCCACTCGCGGATATAGCCGTGCCCGCCGTACAGTTGCACGCCCAGGCTGGCGACCTCCTGCCCGACATCGGTGAAGAACGCCTTGACGATCGGGATCAGCAGCGCCGCCCGCCGGGCTGCGCCCTGGCGTGCCTGATCAGCCGCCGCTGCGTGCTCCAGGTCGAGCTGCCGGGCGGTGTAGATGGCCAGCATGCGGCAGCCCTCGGTGAGGGCCTTCTGGGTCAACAGCATGCGTCGCACATCGGGGTGGACGATGATCGGATCAGCCGGCCTGTCCGCCGCAACCGGGCCGGTCAGGGCGCGCGATTGCAAGCGTTCGCGAGCATAGGCCAGGCCACCCTGGAAAGCCGCCTCGGCAATGCCCAGCCCCTGCAGGCCGACCTGGAAACGGGCGTCGTTCATCATGGTGAACATGCACGCCAGGCCCTGGTTGGCCTCACCCACCAGCCATCCCAGGGCACCGTCGAAATTCATCACGCAAGTCGAGGCGCCCTTGATGCCCATCTTGTGCTCAAGCGCACCACAGCCCAGCGTGTTGCGCTCGCCACCCGGCAGCAGCTTGGGCACCAGAAACAGGCTGATGCCGCGCACCCCGGCCGGCGCATCGGGCAAGCGGGCAAGCACCAGATGAATGATGTTGTCGGTCAGGTCCTGTTCGCCACCACTGATGAAGATCTTGCTGCCGGTGATGCAATAGGAGCCGTCGGCCTGCGGCTGGGCGCGGGTACGCAGCAAGGCCAGGTCAGTGCCGGCCTGCGGCTCGGTGAGGCACATGGTACCGGCCCACTCGCCACTGACCATGGGCGCCAGATAGGCCTGCCGCAGCGCCGGACTGCCATGACGATGCAGGGCCAGCACGGCGCCTTCGGTGAGGCCGGAATAGATGCGGAACGACAACGACGCGGCCATCAGCATTTCGTGGAAGCTGGCCGAGGCCATTTGCGGCAGTCCTTGTCCGCCGTAAGCCTGCGGCCCGGTCATGCTGGCCCAGCCATGGGCGACGTATTGCCGGTAGGCATCGCGAAAACCGTCGGGCGTGGTGACTTCTCCCCCGGCCAACTGGCAGCCCTGCTCGTCACTGTTGCGGTTGAGAGGAGCGACGACTTCGCCGGTAAAGCGCGCGGCCTCTTCCAGAATGCCGTCGAGGGTGTCGCGGTCCAGCTCGATGCCCAACTGCTGACAATGGCCGGCAACGTCGAACAGCTCGTGCAGCACGAAGCGCATGTCGCGCAAGGGCGCCTGGTAATTCATGCCTGAGCCTCCGCCAGCTGGTCGAAGCGCTTGCCCTTGGCCACCATCGGGTAGAGCATGCCGGCCGGGCGCCAATGCTCGCCCAATACGCTTTGCAGGTACTCCAGCCGGGCCAGGATGAATGCTGTACCGTGGTCATCGGCCCAGCGCATCGGGCCACCTGTGGCCGCCGGGAAGCCATAGCCGTTGAGCCACACCCGGTCGATGTCGGTGCTGCTGGCAGCGATGCCTTCCTGCAGGATCTTTGCCCCCTCGTTGACCAGCGCCAGCAGGCAGCGCTCGACGATTTCCTCCGCGCTGATGCCACGGCGACGGTAACCCAGGTCGTTGGAAACCTTGAGCACCAGGGCGTCGACCTCGGGGTCATGCTCGGCCTGGCGGCTGCCAGGTACATAACGGTAGTAGCCCTTCCCGGTCTTCTGACCCAGCCGGCCCAGATCGCACAGCGCATTGTCCACTTGCACCAGCGGATCGTGCATGCCCTGCCTGGCCAGCTGACGGGCGCGCCATTCCAGGTCGATGCCTACCACGTCGTACATGCGGAACGGGCCCATGGCAAAACCGAACTGTTGCAGCACCGCATCCACCTGGTGCGGCAGCGCGCCTTCGAGCAGCAACTTGCGTGCTTCGGCCACATAACTGCGCAGCATGCGGTTGCCGATGAAACCCGGGCAGTTGCCGGCCACTACTACCACTTTGCCCAGGCGTTCGCCCAGCGCCAGGGCGGTATCGAGCACCGCCTGGTCGGTGTGCGCGCCGCGCACAATCTCGAGCAGCTTCATGACATGCGCGGGGCTGAAGAAATGCAGGCCCAGTACCTGCGCCGGCCGCCGGGTCACCATCGCGATCGCGTCGATGTCCAGCGCCGAGGTATTGCTGGCCAGAATCGCCCCAGGCTTGAGGTGCTGATCCAGGGCGCGGAAGATTTCCTGCTTGAGTTCAAGGCTTTCATACACCGCCTCGATCACCAGATCGGCCTGGGCCAGCGCGGCATAGCCATCCACCGTCTGCACACGCGCCAGGCAGGCTTCGGCCTCGGCCTGGGTGACACGCTGCTTTTCCACCTGCTGGGCCCAAGTCTGGCTGACCATGCTCAGGCCAGCGTCCAGGGCTGATGCGTTGCTGTCGAGCCACAGCACCGACAGGCCGGCACTGGCGAGGCTGATGACAATGCCGCGGCCCATGGTACCTGCGCCTATCACGGCCACCTGATTGATCGCAAAGGGGGTATTCACGCGCAACGCTCCTGCTTGTTGTAGGTATGAGGACAGGCATCACCCTAAGCAGGCCGCAGGTATTTTTGAAATTTCAATTTCATATGCCATATATTCTGGCCATGAATATTTCAAACTTCGATCTGAACCTGTTGCGGGTCTTCGACATGCTGCTGCGCGAGCAGAACGTCTCACGGGCGGCGGAACGATTGGCCCTGACCCAGCCCACGGTCAGCAACGCCCTGGCGCGGCTGCGCGACCAGCTTGGCGACCCGCTGCTGGTTCGTGTGGGCCGGCGCATGCGCCCTACGCCGCGGGCACTGGCACTGGAGGGGCCGATTCGAGCAGCGTTGCAACAGATCGAGCAGACCCTGGCCACCGGTGATGCCTTCGAGCCACAGCGCAGCCACCGTCAGCTGCGCATCGCCCTCACCGACTTCGTCGAACAGCTGTGCATGCCACCGCTGCTGGCACGCTTGCAGGTACTGGCCCCACACTTGCGCATCGATGTGCTGCACCTGGCCCCCAACCTGCCGGCCGAAGCGCTGGACCGCGGCGACCTCGATCTGGTGCTGGGGCGCTTCGATGAGGTGCCGGCACGCTTCAGCCGCCACCCTTGGAGGCGCGAAACCCTGCAAGTCGCGCTGCGCCAGAAGCATCCGCAACTGGCGCCGGACCAGGCGCTGGACCTTCAGGCGTTCCTCGGCTTGCGGCACATCTGGGTACACGGTGGCCAGACCCGAGGCATGGTCGACCAATGGCTGGCCGAACAAGGCCTGACCCGGCAGATTGCGTACACCACGCCCAACTACCTGCAAGCCGCGCATCTGGCCGCCGCCACCGAGATGTGCGTGGTGCTGCCGCGGCAACTTGCACAGCAGTTCGCGAAGTTGCTGCCCCTGACGGTGCACGAACTGCCCTTTGCCCTGGAGCCGTTCGAGCTGGAACTGGTGCACCTGACCCATCGCCGGCACGACCCCGCCCTTGCCTGGCTGGTGGAACAGATCCTGGGGCTTGCGCCTGCCTGAGGCCATCAGAAAATGCAATGGCACCCATGCCGCTCTGGTATTGGCTGATGCCCGAGCCGGTCCCCTACAGTGGTCCGCCACGATAACAACAAGGACACACCATGCGCTTCCCACTGTCGATGCTGGCGCTCGCCCTGCTGGTGCCCCTGCCAAGCCTGGCCACTACGGCGGCAAAGGACGCCACGCCGGCCACCCAGGCCAGCAATCAGCAATGGCTGCAACGCCTGCCCTTCGATGACCACGGGGATTTCGAGGCGGCCCGTCGCGGGCTGCTCGAACGCTTCGACGGGCCGGTCACGACCGCCGATGGCAAGACAGTGTGGGACCTGGGTCAGTACCGTTTTCTCGCCCCGGCGCAGGCCCCGGCCACGGTCAACCCGAGCTTGTGGCGCATCGCCCAGCTGAACACTATCGCCGGGCTGTTCAAGGTCACCGAAGGTATCTACCAGGTCCGCGGCCTGGACCTGGCCAACATGACCATCGTTGAAGGCCAGGACGGGCTGATCGTGCTGGACCCGCTGCTGGCCGTCGAAACCGCCAGGGCCGGCCTTGAATTGTATTTCCGGCACCGCCCGCGCAAGCCGGTGACCACGGTCATCTACACCCACCCGCACATCGACCACTTCGGCGGCGTGCGCGGGGTGATCGACGAGGCGGACGTCAAGGCCGGCAAGGTCCAGGTCATTGCACCTGAAGGCTTCTTCGAGCATGCCGTCGGCGAAAACGTGCTGGCCGGTCCGGCCATGAAACGTCGCGCCCAGTACATGTACGGCGCACCACTGCCCCGCGGGCCACGCGGCCAGGTGGATGCCGGCCTGGGCAAAGGCGTGCCGGCCAATGCCACCGTCAGCCTGATAGCACCGACGCTGGAAATCAGCCAGCCGCTGCAACGCATGACCCTCAGCGGCGTGGAGGTAGAGTTCCAGTTGACCCCGGGCACCGAAGCGCCAGCAGAGATGAACATCTACTTCCCTGGGCTCAAGGCATTGTGCATGGCCGAGAACGCCACCCACGTGCAGCACAATGTGCTGACCCTGCGCGGTGCGCTGGTGCGCGACCCAAAAATATGGGCGCACTACCTGGACCAATCGCTGTTGCGTTACGGCGCCCAGGCCGAGGTAGTCTTCGCCCAGCATCACTGGCCGACCTGGGGCGGGCCGGCAATCCGCGAATACCTGGCCGACCAGCGTGACATGTATGCCTTCATCGATAGCCAGACCTTGCGCCTGATCAACCAGGGCCAGACACCGATGGAAATCGCCCAGAGCCTGGCCAGCCTTCCGCCGCGCCTGGCCAGCAAATGGTACAGCCGCGACTACTATGGCTCGCTCAGCCATAACGTACGTGCTGTCTACCAACGCTATATGGGCTTTTACGACGGCAACCCGGCCAACCTGGATCCACTGCCGCCACAAGCTGCCGGCAAGCGCTACGTGGCAGCCATGGGTGGTGCCGATCGGGTGCTGGCCCAGGCACGCCAGGCCTTTGCCGAAGGTGACTACCGCTGGGTGGCGCAACTGGTGAACCATCTGGTATTCGCCGAACCAGGCAATACCGCAGCGCGTGAACTGCAAGCCGATGCGCTGGAGCAGCTGGGTTACCAGAGCGAGAACGCCACCTGGCGCAATGCCTACCTCAGCGGCGCCCAGGAGCTGCGCGGCGGCGTAGCCGCCAGCACCGGCAGTGGCGGCAATGCCGACGATATGGTGCGGGCTCTGACACCCAGCCTGTTCTTCGATTACCTTGGCGTACGGGTGGATGCCTTCAAGGCGGCAGATAGCGACCTCAGCATCAACTGGCGCTTCACCGACCTGGGTGAAGACTACGCCCTTACCCTGCGCAACGGCGTGCTCACCCATCGCGACCTGACTCGTCACCCCCAGGCCGATGTGCAGGTGAGCATGATCAAACGGACACTGGACCGCATTGCCCTGAAGCAGACCGGGTTCCTCAAGGAGGCCACCCTGGGCGAAATCTCCATCGAAGGGGAGCGGCTGAAGTTCCTGCGCTTCATGGGCGGCCTGGAGAACACCGATTCCCGTTTCAACATCGTGACCCCTTGAGCCCCGGCGTCTTCGCCGGCAAGCCCGCTCCCACCGGTACCCTCTCACAGGGTACCTGGGAGGGGTTTCAGCCCCCGTTCGCCAACCGGTGCAACCCTGCCAGCGCCATCAGGCACACCGCGCTAGCCAGCGCCACTACCGGCAGAATCGCAGGCTGACCGCGCTCGGCGCGCAACATCGCCAGGCCCTCGCTGTAGCGCCGCCCCTGGCGGGCCAACAGCATCAGCGTCGCGACGCCCACCAGTGCGGCCAGCAGCAGGTCGCCCTGTCGCAAAGCCAGCCCCACGACTACTACCAGCGCCAGCCAGGTACGCCGCCAGGCCAGTTCGGTGCGTTCGGCCTGCAAACCCGGATCAAGCATGCCAGCGCGGCCACAACACGGCAGCGGCCAGCACTGCCGCGACCAGACAACCCAGTGCCAACAGCGGCACCAGCGCCGGCAGCGGCAATGGCCGGCGCTGGCGCAAGGCACGCTCCACCCGCAGCCAGCGCAGGCAGGCGCCGGCGCTCAGCAGCGTGCTCAACACCATCAGGCCGCCGACCAGCCAAAGCCGAAGCGGCGCCTGCAGGGCCTGGCCGGCAAAGGTCTCGATGGCAATACCCCCCCCCAGCAACGCCAGCGCGGTTCGGATCCAGGCCAGGAACGTGCGCTCGTTGGCCAAGGTGAAGCGAGGGTCGGGCGCCTCGCCCTGCCCCAGCAGACGCCGAGCCCAGTCCGGCCGTGGTTCAAACACGTCCATCAGCGCACACCAAAGCTGCGCAAGGCGCCGGGAGAGAAATACGAAAGGCTGGTGCGAACATTGAAGTCAAACGGGCGACGCTGCTCGTTGATCAGCCCTGACGCATGGTAGCGGCCGCTCTTGAGGTCATAGGTGACCTCCATTGCGTTGACCGCCACTTCGCCGCCTGGGTGGTAAAAGCTGTGAGCCTGTGACGTGCGCCACAGCTGGCCGCCAGCATCGTAGCTGTCGGTTTCGAGAATGGCCCAGGTATCTTCGTCCACATAGAAGCGCCGCTTGGCGTAGATGTGCTGTGCACCGGGCTTTAGGGTCGCCTCCACCACCCACACCCGATGCAGCTCGTAGCGGGTCGGCGCCGGATTGACATGGCCAGGCTTGATCAGCTCGGCATAGCTCAGCTCGGGCGATGCCAGGCGGTAGCTGTTGTAGGGTACATGCAGGGTCTGCTTGCCCAGCAACTTCCACTGGTAACGGTCGGGGGCACCATTGAACATGTCGCGGCTGTCGGCAGTACGCAGGCCGGCAGTGCCTGGCCCGGTGGTATCGTAGGCGATGCTCGGCGCGCGCCGCACACGCCGCTGACTGGCACTGTAGACCCAGGACAAGCGGGGTTCGGCTACCTGGTCAAGGGTTTCATGCACCACCATGGCATCACCGGCAAGCCGTGATGGTGCGATCATGCGGTAGGTGAAGTAATACAGCACATTGCTAGCACCCAGCCCACTCAGGCCTTCCGGGCGGGCTAAGTCCTGGCGCGCACTCATCAGTACGAAGCGGCCGTTCTTGAGCGGTGTGACGCTATCGGACATCTGAATATAGCTGGCATTGCGGTGCCGGGTCAGGTGGTTCCAGATTACCTCCAGGCCATTGCCCGGCCGAGGAAACGCAATCACGCCACTGAACCCGCGCAGACCGTTGCCGTGGTCATCCAGCTGCACCTGCCCTGCGTTGCGGGCAGCCGAGGCGACGACGGCTGCAGGCACCGCCACGCTGCGATGAGTGGGGTAGACCGGCAGTTCGAAGGTTTGTGGGAAGCGCTTGAGCAAAGCTACCTGGCCATCGGAAAGCTGGCCCTGGTAACGCCGATAGTTGGCCGCCGTGATCCGGTACAGCGGCTGCTCGGCGGCATATGGATCCAGCGGCGTGCCGTTGTCGCCCAGACGCTGCTGGGCTACGGTCAACCCGCCTTGCCAGGCCGGGATACGGCCATCCGGGCTGGCCGCACGTTCAGCGCCCACAGGGGTCAGGTTGTCAGGCAGGCCTGCTGCAGCCAACCCGGCGCTGGCCCAGAACAGGCCGATCATCAGCATTCGCATTTTCATCATCACGCCCTCAGAAGGTGACACCCAGGCTCAGCGAGACAAAGTCCCGGTCGCCACGGGTGCCGTAGTCGCCATCGATAAAGTCGGTGTACGACAGGCTCAGGCTGTAGGTGCTGGCAAGTGTCGCATCCAGCCCGACGCTAATGGCCCTGGAGCCTTCGCTGAAAGCCGAGCCCTCCACCGGGCCTGTACCGTGCACATCGTGCGACCAGGACAGGTTCGGCCGCAGGTCGAAGCCGGCGATCACGTTGGGGTAGGTCAAGGTGGCACGTAACCGGTAGCCCCAGGAGAATGGGGTCATGAAGCCTTTGTCGTTGCAGTGCTCTGGCGTCCTGGAAATCGCCCGACATACGCTGTTGTCCGCCAGTTCGCCACTGTTGAAGGTACCCGAGCGGCCGTAACGTGGGCCTGCACCGCCCTCCAGCCCGCCGACGTAGGTGGCACCGGCCTCGCCCACCAGCAGCATCTGGTTGGCCCCAAGTACCTGGCTGAAGGCATGTACGGCGGTCACCTGAAGCTGGGTCACCTCCTTGCGCCGGTAGCCGTCGAACAGCGTGCTGGCGCTGTCTGGCCGCAAACCGTCGGCCAGCAAAGGCGAACGGCCCTCTACATTGAGCAGCGACTGGATGATGTCGGTACCGTTGAGCTGCATGGGCATATTCGGCCGGTAACTCAGTTCCCCCTGCAGAGCCGTACCGCTGCGCAGGGTGGTGGCGAACGACAAACCGTACATGCGGATGTCCTCGGGGTACTGCACGCGGTACCGGGAGGTCCCCAGGCGCAATGCGCCGACCAGCGACTGACCGGCAGCGGAACCGAGGAACCCGGCACAGCCGGCCGGGCCGATGCCCAGATTGGCGCACAACTGTGGGGCGAAGCGGCTGTTGTCGAAATACGGGCTGCTGACCGTCCCCAGATAAGGCGTGCGGCTGTGATAGTTGGCAGCGTATGCACCGAACTCGGTGTCCAGCGCCGCCACGTACCAGCGCAGCGAAACGCCCCACTGCCCGCCGTCGCGGGCATCCTGGTCACTGCCGCGGGGTATGCGCACGCCTTCGCTGGTCAGGTTGACGCCAAACGGTGCAAGGCCGGCCACGGCAGCCGGGTTGCCAAGCAACCTGGCTCCCACGTCCAGGCCATCGCAACCATCGGGCAGGAAGTCGTTGTTGGAGAAGAACGTGCCGCAGTTGTCGAGCTGGGTCTGGTCCCAGTCCAGCTGGTAGAAGCCATCGACCGACAAAGCCTCGGTCAGGTTCTGGGTGACATAGAACAGGTTCACCGGGACCAGCGCGTCCTTCACCTCCGAACCTGGGCGGCGCAACGCCGCCAGGTTGAAGGGATTGATGACGTTCAGCCCGCCCTGGATGAAGGTGCTCTCGCCCCAGTTCACCACCTGCTTGCCCAGCCTTGCCGAGCCTGGCTGGCCATCGATGTCGTAGAGGTAGTAGCCGAAGGCGTCGAGCAACTGTGTACCTGCGGTCTTGGCCGAGCGCTTGCGGTTGTTGTCCTCGACTGGCTTGAAGCGCTGGTCATGGTCGCGCAGCGCTGTGTCGTACCAGTAGGTGCCACGCAGGAACACACCCAGGTTGGCATGTTTGAGCTCGAGGTCATGGGTACCTTTGAAGACTGCCGAAAACACATCACCCGAGGCAAAGTTCAGGCGGCCATCATCACTGTTTGCACTGTTGTGCAAAGCCGGGTCGGGGTTGGCAGTGGAAATGCTGGTACCAAACGAAAGCGCTGAATCAAACTGTCCTTCCAACGCGCCAAGATTAAATTGCACAGCCATGGCAGGCACAGAAAAAAGTGCAGATGACGCAAGCAGCGACAACGGCCCCGAAAGACCAGAAGTACGGAATGCCATCACTCTTAACCTCTTATTGTGTTTATTCGAGAGTGAGTTGCGAGTTAGCGCCGAAACACGGCGCAAAGGCTTGTGTGAAAGGGCTTGGGTAAATAAGCGAACGTTTCTGTTATCCTCGATTCGGTGTTCCCTGATACTAAGTAGGCCACCCGACCGGAACAAATAACGTCTCCCGATAGTTGCCATACCACTTCGGCATAGCCTGAGAATCGCCATGACTTTGAAACAGCTGCGTTACCTGATTGCCATTGTCGAAGCCGGCAGTTTCTCCAATGCGGCGCGGCACGCGTTTATTGCCCAGCCAGCATTGAGCCGTCAGATAGGCCTGCTGGAAAGCGAACTGGAAATGCAGTTGCTGGCGCGCCAGCATGACGGCATCGAGCTGACCGATGCAGGGCGCCAGCTGTATGAAGTGGCACGCTCGGTGGTACAGAAGCTCGATTCGGTCAAGGACGAACTCAAATCCAGCCGCGGCAACCCCAAGGGCCACGTGGCGATATCGATTCCGGCCACAGCTTCGGCGCTACTGTTGCCGGCCATCATCACCCAGGCACAGGCGCGCTTTCCTGGTATCAAGCTCACCGTATGGGACGGCCTTAGCCGCGAAGGCGGCCAGGCGATCGAGTTGGGCAAGGTGGATTTCGGGGTGGTGCCCAATGCCGAGGAGCTGGCACACGTGGTCGCCGAGCCCGTGTTCTCCGAAGACCTGTACTGGGTAGGCCTGCCTGCGCATGGTCCGGACGATTCGCCAATCACCCTGGCCGAGGCAGCGTCGAGCCGGCTGGTGATGCCACCACGCAGCCTGCACCTGCGCAGGCGCATCGAGCAGGCAGCCATGGAAACCGGCGTGGCGCTGGATTCAAGCTATGAGCAGCAATCGGCACCCGGCATAACCAGCCTGGTACGTGCCGGCCTGGCGGCGACCATCAGCAACTGGCCGCCCTTGCTGGACCTGGCCGCCCCGGCCAGTGCGCGGCTGATCGTGGAACCGCGCATCACCCGTACTATTGCCCTGGCCCATTCGCAGCACAAGCCACTGTCATTCGCCGCCGCCTGCATGCGCGACCTGGTGCGCGGGCTGTTGGTGGATGCGGTGCGCAGCGAGCGCTGGAAAGGCACCCTGATCGAGCGGGTCCCCCTGCCGCAGCAGAGCCTCTGAACGCAGCGCAGGTCAGGCCCGGGCCAGCGCAGCCGTGTTCACCTGCAGCAGCCGTTGGCGGGTTTTCTGCGGGTCCATCCACACCAGCCCGGTCAACCCGGCGATCACCAGCACCGCCCCGCACACCAGGAAGCCCTGGCCATAACCTGCCGGGTGATCGGCTCCGGCGCCCTGCACCAGCAACCCCGTGACTACGGGTGCCGCCAGCCCGGCCAGCGAAGCAATACCATTGCCGATAGCCAGAATGCCGCCACGCTGCCCGCTAGGCGTGAACTCCGCCAGCATGGCTGGCCCCACCGAGTACATGACCAGCGCCAGCCCGCCACTGAAGGTCAGGCTCATGATGCGCTCGACATTGCTCAAACCCGGCAGGAACAACGCCGCCGAGAGCAACCCGCTGGCAATCAGGCACAGAGAAACGAAGGCTCCGCGCGACCAGCGCGTCGCCACCCCGGCGCGCATCAGGCGCTGCGACAGCCACGCCATGAACAGGCTCAGTGGCGTAGTCACCACCACGAACAGCACGAACACCCGGCCAGTCATGATCGGGTCGATGCCCAGACCGGTTTCCAGGTAGCTCGGCACCCAGGTCAAGGTCAGGGCCAGCGACCAATTGGCGGCGAAGTGGCACAGGTAATTGCCCAGCACCGTGCGGTCGCCGAGCAGACGGCGGTAGGCGATGTGCGCCTGTTCTTCCCTGAACTGCCCGGGGCGGATGCGGTCAAGCGTACCCTCGCGCCCCAATGCCCACCACAGCCCGCACCACGCCGCGCCGATCAGAGCCAGCACGATGAAGTTCATGCGCCAGCCATAGTGCACGCTGATCCATGGAATCATTGCGCCTGCCACCAGCAGCCCCAGTGCACTGCCGGTATGCAACAGCGCCACCGGCAGGTTGCGCCGGTCGTTGGGGAACCACTTGTACAAGGCATGGGTTGCCACCGGTGAGGCCGGCCCTTCGCCGATACCCAGCAGCACCCGGCAAGCGACAATCGCCCACAGGGAAGTGACGAACAGCATGGGCAACTGGATCAGCGCCCAGAATGCGCCCATGCCCAACAGCAGGGTGCGGGTCGGCCGGCGGTTGGCCATGAAGCCACCGACAACCGCAGAGAGGGCGAAGAACCAGTGCAACGCGCCGCCTACCAGGCCGAACTCGGCCGGGGACAAACCCAGTTCCCTGGACATGGGTACCGCTACAAGGCCGATGACCACCTTGTCCAGGAAGTTCACCAACATCAGCATCGCCAGCAGTACCGCAATCATCCAGGCCGTGCCTGTACGCGCGGGGGAGTCAGTATGAGTCATGTCGATCTCTTTTATTGTTCTTGTGGGAGAGCCCGGCCACTCGAGGCCGGGTGTGCAGTTCACTGCTCGGGCATGAGCACGCCCTTGGCAATGGTGTTGCGCTGGATTTCGCTGGTCCCGGTAAGAATGCGCATCATGCGCGTGGCACGGAAAATCCATTCCACCGGGTTGCCCTGCAACAGCCCGGCTCCGCCATGAATCTGCACAGCACGGTCGGCGATACGGAAGGCCGTTTCCGATACGAACAGCTTGCACATCGGCGCCTGGGTACGGATATCACCACCGGCGTCATTCAGCGCGGCAGTGGCATAGACCATGCTGCGTGCCGCATGCAGTTCGGTGGCCATGTCGGCAATCATGTGATTGATCGACTGGAACATCGCGATAGGCTGGCCAAACTGCTTGCGCGTGCGGGCGTAGTCAACCGACAGGTTCAGCGCCAGTCCCGCCAGGCCCAGCATGGTTGGGCAATGCAGCAGACGATTGAGGGTGATGCGCCCCATTGCCAGCTTGAAGCCCTGCCCTTCCTCGCCAATGCGGTTGGCCACCGGCACCCGTACCTGATCGAGAAGGATGTCGCCATGGGCGCCGCCGCCGGACATGACCGAGTAATCGCTTTCCACCCGCACGCCTGGCGCATCCAGCTCGACAAAGAATGCCGAGATGCCCTGGGCGCCACGCCCGGGGCCGGTGACCGCGAGCAGTACCGCGATGTCGGCATAAGGTGCACCGGAAATGTAGCGCTTGGCCCCGCTCAGCACGTAGTACTCGCCTTCACGCCGGGCGGTAGTCCTGATTGCCGTGGCATCGGACCCAGCTTCACTTTCGGTCAGCGCGAAGCACACGGCCTTTTCGGCCCGGCACACCGGCTGCAGGAACGCCTCGACCTGGGTTGGGCTGGCCACCTTGAACAGGTGGCCGACACGTGGCGGCCCGGAAAGCTCGCCGAGAATGTGCGGTGCCAGCATGGAGCCAGTCAGCACCGTGGCTTCTTTCACCGCACACAGGTCGGACACGGTCAATCCTGCACCACCGATCGTTTCAGGCAGCATGATGTTGTAGAAGCCTTGCTCGCACGAGCGCTGCCACACCTGCTGCAGCACCTCGCGCGGGTGGGGCTCTGCCCAGCTGAGGCCGGCGTTTTGTTCCAGGGGCAGGATCTCGTTGCGAACGAAGCCGCCGATGGCCTCGATGATCTGTTTGGCCTTTTCGCTTGGCTGGTACATGGCAATTCCTCAGGTCAGATGCGGCGTTCACTGTTTTGCCAGTAGGCGTCTCGAATCAGGCGGCGCACCACCTTGCCGTTGGGGTTCTTCGGCAGCTCGCTGACGAAGTCCACCCCACGCGGTTTCTTGAACCCGGCAAGGGCCTGGGCACAATGTTCGATCACCTCGTGTTCCTGCAGCTGCATGCCAGGCTTGAGCACGATCACTGCCCGCACCGCTTCACCCCACTGCTCGTCGGGCACCCCCACCACGGCAGCTTCGAACACCTGCGGCAGGCTGTAGAGCACCTGCTCGACTTCGCTGGGGTAGATGTTGAAGCCGCCGGAAATGATCATTTCCTTCTTGCGGTCGACGATGAACACGTAGCCCTGTTGGTCCACTGTGGCCAGGTCGCCGGTGAGGTAGTAGCCGTCACGCATCACCTCGGCGGTGAGGTGTGGTGCGCGCCAGTAGCCCTGCATGATGTCCGGGCCCTTGACCACGATCTCGCCCACCTCGCCTGGCTGGACGTCGCGGAAAGCGTCGTCCACTACACGCAGGTCGGTCTCGAAGTAGCATCGTCCGCATGAGGCCAGCCGGTGGTAGTCGCCGCTTTCGCACAGGTGGTCCTGCTCTGTCAGCACTGTCACCAGCGAGCAGGTTTCGCCAGCGCCGTAGCCTTGGGCCAGGATCGGCCCGAACACCTCGATGGCCCGTTTGACGAGCGCTGGCGCCATTGGCGCTGCGCCATACATCACCAGGCGCAGGCTGCTCAGGTCATAGCGCTCGACCCCGGGGAAATTGACCAGACGGTTGATCATGGCCGGTACCAGGAACAACCGGGTCACGCCCTCGCGCTGGATGGTTTCGAGCAGCAACTGGTCATCGTAGCGCTCCAGCAACAGGTTGCAGGCGCCCACCGTCAGCAGCGGCATCAGTTGCATGCCACTGGCATGGGTGATGGGGCCGACATGGGCCATGATGTCGCCTGGGCCGGCACGCCGCGTGGGGCTGGCGATGCTCTTGCGGATCAGCGCCTTGCGGTTGCCGACACTGAGCATTGCCGCCTTGAGCACGCCGGAACTGCCTGAGGTGTAGTGCAACACGGCCAGTGCTTCGTCAGGCAGGTCGCAACTGAATGGCTGGCTGCTGCCCTGGGCCAGTAGTGCGGCATAGTCGATGTCGCCGCCCTGCTCGCCGAGGGTAACGATCAGGCGCAGCGCAGGCACCTCCTGCCTGCGCGCCAGCAAGGCCTCGGCAGCCTGCGGGTCGGCGATCAGCGCGACGCTGCAGGCGTCGTTCAGTACCTGGATCACTTCATCCAGCGCCAGACGCGCATTGACCGGGACCTTGACCAGGCCGGCCTTGTAGAAAGCCACCTCCGCCTCCACCAGCTCGACCCGGTTGGGCGCCAGGATCGCAACATGTTCGCCGGTGGCGATGCCATGGGCCAACAAGGCCGAGGCCAATTGATTGGTCCGCTGTTCAAGCTGGGCAAAGGTGAGCCGGGTGCGGCGGTCGATCACCGCCAGACTTTCCGGCCAATATCTGGCACTTCGACTGGTTAGGGTTGCGAGGTTCACGTTGTTGTTCTCGTCGCGGTTAAGACCCGGTCGATGCTAAACAGCGTGCAGGCGGAGCAAGTAATACCAGTTACGTATGCGGGCCATAGCAGTTTGCACTGGGTCTGATTGGCTGAACTGATGGGCAATGACACATCGCTTGCATATGACACTTTGTGTCATTAATATCACCCTTGTGTCCTGACGGCGTCCTCGCCGATCAGCAATTCGTCGCCCCTCCCCTTGCAGGTACCGCCCATGACAACCATGCACACCCCCAAGGACCAGCTCGTCAAACTCGCCCAGCAGCAGATGCTGTCGGCGCTGGCCGACAACACCTACACCCCACGGCAAAAACTTGCCCTCACCTGCCGCATCCTGTTCGACGCTGGCCACGACTCCGGCCTGGCCGGGCAGATCACCGCGCGCGCCGAGCAACCCGGCACCTACTACACCCAGCAACTCGGCCTGGGCTTCGACGAAATCGCCGCTTCCAACCTGCTGCTGGTGGACGAAGACCTCAACGTGCTGCAAGGCCGCGGCATGGCCAACCCGGCCAACCGCTTCCACAGTTGGCTGTACCGCGCACGCGCCGACGTCAACTGCATCATCCACACCCACCCGCTGCACAGTGCCGCCCTTTCGATGCTGGAGGTGCCGCTGGCCATCTCGCACATGGACCTGTGCCCGCTGTTCGATGACTGCGCGTTTCTCAAGGAATGGCCCGGCGTACCGGTGGGCAATGAAGAAGGCGAGATCATTGCCCGGGCGATCGGCGACAAGCGCGCGATCCTGCTTTCCCACCACGGCCTGCTGATCGCCGGCCGCTCGATCGATGAAGCCTGTGTGCTCGCCATGCTGTTCGAGCGCGCGGCCCGGATGCAGCTGCTGGCCATGGGTGCCGGCGACATCCGCCCCATCCCCGAGGCACTGGGCAAGGAAGCCCATGACTGGATCTCCACCCCGAAACGTCATGGCGCTGCGTTCAGCTACTACGCACGCCGTGCCTTGCGTGCCCACGGCGACTGCCTGGGCTGATCGACGATGTTGCTCCCCAACCCCTACAACGGCAGAGGTGCCTGCTCATGTCTACACCTGTAATTCGCGGCGTTATCGGCTACACCATCACTCCTTTCACGGCAGACGGCACGCTTGACCTGGATGCCCTGGGCCTGTCCATCGAGCGCCTGATCGCCGACGGCGTGCATGCCATCGCCCCGCTGGGCAGCACCGGCGAGGGCGCCTACCTGTCCGACAGCGAATGGGAAACGGTGGTGCGCTTCAGCCAGGCGCGCATCGCCGGCCGTGTGCCAACCGTGGTCAGCGTCTCCGACCTGACCACCGCACGCACCGTGCAGCGCGCTCGCCTGGCCCAGGCCTGCGGCGCCAGTGCAGTGATGGTGCTGCCGATTTCCTACTGGAAGCTCACCGAAGCCGAAGTGCTCGCCCACTACCGGGCGGTGGGCGCGGCGATCGACATCCCGATCATGCTCTACAACAACCCGGGGACCAGTGGCACCGACCTGTCGGTGGAACTGATCCTGCGCATCCTCGATGAAGTGCCCAGCGTGACCATGGTCAAGGAAAGCACCGGTGACATCCAGCGCATGCACCGCCTGTTCAAGGCCACCGAGGGTCAGGTGGCGTTCTACAACGGTTGCAACCCGCTCGCCCTGGAAGCCCTGGTGGCCGGTGCCAGCGGCTGGTGCACTGCCGCGCCCAACCTGATCCCGGCACTGAACCTGGCGCTGTGGGACGCGGTGCAGCAAGGCGACCTGGGCGAGGCCCGTGCGCTGTTCTATCGCCAGTACCAATTGCTGGAGTACATCACCCGCCGCGGCCTGCCCACCACCATCAAGGCCGGTTTGCAGATGCTCGGCCAGCAGGTCGGCGCCCCCCGCCTTCCGCTGCAACCACTGGATGCGCAGGGCAGCGCCTACCTGAAAGGCTTGCTGGAGGAACTCGGCGCGGGCCACTGACCCGCTATCTGCCCCTCCCACGGTTAGCGCGCTGCCCAGCTGGCGCAGGCCCTGTGGGAGTGGGTCTACCTGCGGGCACCGGCATGGCCGGTGCCACGCAAGCCCATTCCCACAGGCCATTCATGCGGCCGGATTGGCATGCATCACCCGCCCCTGCGCCCCGGGCCGATTGACGAACAACCTATCCAGCACACTGTTACGCAACCCCTTCAAGGCATTCCAGTTTGCTGACGTATGTATGTACTTGTGGCGCAACAGCTGCTCCTCCTCCCCGGTCAACCCCGGCTGCTGCCGGTCGCCGAAGGCGAAGGCATGCAACTTGCGGCTGATCGCCAGCAACTCCGCCGGCAACCGATGCTCGGCCTGCCCGCCCAACGCCGCGAACGGCACCCTCGCCCGCACCGCCAGTTCACGCATGATGCTCAGGTACACCCGCGATAGCTGCCCGGCGACTTCGCGTTCACGGTATACCGCCGCATACACCTGCTTTTGCGCCTCATCCGACCGGCCACCGGCAACCGGTACCTCCCAGGCCAGCACCTGCCCTCCCGCTGAGTCCGGCATCGAGGCGAGCAAGGCGTCCATCGTGGCATATACGCGTGTCTGCTCGGCACGCATACCCTGCGGCACGCGCTGTGATTGCGGTTTGCACAGCAGTACCTGTTCCAGCGTGGTCGCCGGATAGCCTCCGCCGATGTTCGAGTGCACGCCTGGTAGCACGATGTCATGGCCGCTGCACACCAGCGGGTAGTTGTGCCGCTGCTCGTCCCGCGCTACCAGTTGCACCGTTTGCTGGGCAAGGCCGGGGGCCAGCCCCAGGCGCAAGCCGGCGTAGCGTTCGTCCGCCGGGTCGAAGTCACCCTGCAACGGTGCGACGATTGCCGCCACGGTGTCGAACAGGCCGATGAAATTGATCACGACGGCACAAGGCCCAGGTAACAGCAGGTCGCAGCCATCGTGCAGCAGGTTGGCCAGATGCCGTGCTGCCGCCGCCCCCCGGCTGAAGCCGAACAGATCGAACTCGACGCGCTCGGGCCTGGCCTGGGGATGCGCCTGGCACCAGCCGCGCAATTGCTCGGCTATCGCGGCCAGCGCCTCGGCAACCCGCGCCTCCACCCCCGTCGACCCGCACCCGGTGGCAGATGCGTATACCTGGTCCGCCTCGCCCGCCAAGGTCCCCACGCCTTCGACATAACGTTTCAGAAACGCCATGCGGCCCTCGGCATCGGCCCCCTGCCCCGGATACAGGTCATGCAACAGGGCCACATTGCTCAAGGCGTTGGCATAACTGGCCCCCATGCGCGCTGGCGCGCCCAGCTGTGCCGCATTGTTCTGGTTGTTGCCGGTGCCATCGATGAACACCCCGAAACGCAGGGCGACCGGGGACATACATTCATTGTTGCAGCTATTCGGTACCATCAGCGTGCTTCCTGCTTGTTGAAGAAGCACAAGCAAGCGCCAGCGCGCCGCGACGGAACATCAGCCAATGGCCAGCCATGCTCAGGAAAATTCCGCGCATGCATGGCCCCGGCAAGGATAAATTTCCCTGCCGCCATTGGTCGCCGCCCCCCCGGATGGATTAAAGTATCAGCCCTTGCCGAAGCAGCTACTGTCAGCCGCCTGCGGCCCCCTACCAGGAAACGTCGCCGATGGAACACCGTGAAGCGCTGATCGCGCTGCGCACTTTTCTTTCTTCCCAGATCCTGGGCCAGGAAAAACTGGTCGAGCGACTGTTGATCGTGCTCCTGGCCGATGGCCACATGCTGGTCGAGGGTGCCCCGGGCCTGGCCAAGACCAAGGCCATCAAAGAGCTCGCCGAAGGCATCGAGGCGCAGTTCCATCGCATCCAGTTCACCCCCGACCTGCTCCCGGCCGACATCACTGGCACCGAGATCTACCGTCCGGAAACCGGCAGCTTCGTGTTCCAGCAAGGCCCGATCTTCCACAACCTGGTGCTGGCCGACGAAATCAATCGCGCGCCGGCCAAGGTGCAGTCGGCGCTGCTCGAAGCCATGGCCGAGCGCCAGGTCAGTGTGGGCCGCAGCACCTACGACCTGTCGCCGCTGTTCCTGGTCATGGCCACGCAGAACCCGATCGAGCAGGAAGGCACCTATCCGCTGCCCGAAGCCCAGCTCGACCGTTTCCTGATGCATGTGAAAATCGGCTTCCCTGACGCTGCGGTAGAGCGGCGCATCCTGTTGCAGGCCCGTGGCGAAGCCCTGGGCGGCGAGACCAAGCCCGAGCGACGGGTCAGCCAGCAGGCGATCTTTGCCGCCCGCAAGGAAATCCTCGGCCTGTACATGGCCGACGCGGTGGAGGAATACCTGGTGCAACTGGTGATGGCCACCCGCACCCCGGCCAAGTTCGACACCGAGCTGGCCGACTGGATCGCCTACGGTGCCAGCCCGCGCGGTTCCATTTCGCTGGACCGCTGCGCGCGCGCGCATGCCTGGCTGGCCGGGCGCGACTTCGTCAGCCCCGAAGACATCCAGGCGGTGCTGTTCGACGTCCTGCGCCACCGCATCATCCTTTCCTTCGAGGCCGAGGCCGCCGGGATCGACCAGGACCGCGTGGTCCAGCGCATCCTTGACGTCGTCGCCGTTGCCTGAGCCCATGCCCACCACGTCGCTGGCCGAGCCCGGCATCCGCATCGGCCTTGCCGAGCTGATCGACATGCGCCACCGCGTGCGCGAAATCCAGCTGTTTTCCCGGCCTGGCCAGCGCAGCCCGCTGGTGGGCCTGCACCATTCCAAGCTGCGCGGGCGCGGCGTGGACTTCGACCAGGTGCGCGTGTACCAGGCCGGCGACGATGTGCGCAACATCGACTGGCGCGTCACCGCGCGCACCCAGGAGCCGCACACCAAGCTGTTCCACGAAGAGCGCGAACGGCCGATCTTCATCCTCGTCGAACAGAGCCAACGGCTGTTCTTCGGCTCGGGGCTGATGTTCAAGTCGGTGCTGGCCGCCCAGGCTGCGGCGCTGTTCGGCTGGGCCGCGCTGGGCCACAACGACCGAATTGGCGGGCTGGTGTTCGGCGACAACGAGCACCACGAAATCAAGCCGCGACGCAGCAAGCAGAGCCTGCTGCAACTGCTCAACCGCCTGGCCAAGGTCAACCAGGCCCTGCACACCGAGGCCACCCCCGGCACGGACAGCCTGGGCCTGGCCCTGCGCCGCGCCCGCGAGGTACTGCGCCCCGGCAGCCTGGCTATCATCATCTGTGACGAGCGCTCGCTCACCGCCCAGGTGGAACAGCACCTGGCCATGCTCTCGCGCCATTGCGACCTGCTGCTGATGCCGGTATCCGACCCGCTCGACCACGCCCTGCCCGCCGCCGGCCTGTTGCGTTTTGCCCAGCGCAGTGCGCAACTGGAGCTCGACACCCTCGACGCCAACCTGCGCCAGGCCTACCGCCAGCAGGCCGAAGCGCGCATCGAGCGCTGGGAACTGATGGCGCAGAAGCTGCGCGTGCTGCTGATGCCACTGAGCACCCAAAGCGAAATGATCGAGCAACTGCGCGAATACCTGAATGCCCAGCGGCCACGGAGCGCGTCATGAAGAGCTGCGGCCAATGAACCCGCTTGACCAATTGCAACCGCTGATCGCCCCGGCGCCGATCGGCCTGTGGCCGCCGGCCCCAGGCTGGTGGGTGTTGCTGGCCGTGCTGCCGCTGCTGGCCTGGGGCCTGTGGCGGCTACGCCGCTGGCGCCCGGGCAAACGCCGCGTGGTGCGCGCCGAGCAACCGCTGGACCCGGTACGCGCAGAGGCCCTGGCCGAGCTGGCCCGCCTGCCACGCCCCTATGACGGCGCCCCGGCGGGTGCCTGGCTGCAACAGATCAATGCGCTGCTCAAGCGCCTGTGCCGCAGCCACTACCCGGGGGCCAACAGCCATACCCTCAATGGCCGCCAGTGGCTGGCGTTTCTCGACAACCGCTGCCCGGCCGCCGGCCTGACCCGCTGGATGGTGCTGGTCGAAGGCGCCTACAAACCCGAGTGCAAGCTCGACGACAAGGCCATCGCCGGGCTCAGCCAAGCCGTCGAAACCTGGATTCGCAAGCATGTTTGAACTGGCCTGGCCGTGGGTCTTCGCCCTGTTGCCGTTGCCGTGGCTGGCGCGCCTGGTGTTGCCGGCTGCCGACAGCGGCGAACCGGTGCTCAAGGTCGGCTTCCTCAACGAACTGGAAAGCCTGGCCGGGCGCCGCGCGCGGCTGAACCTGCCGACCTGGCGCCAGCAGGCGCCGTTCGTCGTCATCTGGCTGCTGTTGCTGTGCGCCGCCGCCCGCCCGCAGTGGCTGGGGGACCCGGTCCCGGTGGCCGCCAGCGGCCGCGACCTGCTGGTGGCAGTGGACGTGTCCGGGTCGATGGACTTCCCCGACATGCAGTGGCAAAACGAAGACATCAGCCGCCTCGACCTGGTCAAGGCGCTGCTCGGCGACTTCCTGCAGGACCGTGAAGGCGACCGCGTGGGCCTGATCCTGTTCGGCAGCCAGGCTTATCTGCAGGCTCCGCTCACCTTCGACCGGCGCACCGTGCGCACCTTCCTCGACGAAGCCCAGATCGGCATCGCCGGCAAGAACACCGCGATCGGCGACGCCATTGGCCTGGCGGTCAAGCGCCTGCGCCAGCGCCCGGCACAAAGCCGGGTGCTGGTGCTGATTACCGACGGCGCCAACAACGGCGGGCAGATCCACCCGCTGACCGCTGCCCGCCTGGCCGCCCAGGAAGGCGTGCGGATCTACACCATCGGCATCGGCGCCAACCCCGAAGCCAGTGGCACCCCGGGCCTGCTCGGCCTCAACCCGAGCCTCGACCTGGACGAAGCCTCGCTCAAGGAAATCGCCGAGATCACCCATGGCAGCTACTTCCGCGCGCATGACGGCGCCGAACTGGACGCCATTGGCGACACCCTCGACCAGCTTGAACCGGTGGCCCAGCAACCGACCCAGTCGCGCACCGCGCAAGCCCTTTATGCCTGGCCGCTGGCCCTGGCGCTGTTGTTGAGCGTGCTGTTGGTGGTCGCCGTGCAATGGCCCGACAACCTGCTGCAGCGGGTGTTGCGCAAGCCGCGCTTCCTGCAGCCGCACCCGGAGTGGCGCCAACGCCTGAAGCGCCTGCGCCTGAGGAGGCGGCGATGAGCGAACTGTGGCCTGAGTGGTTGCGCCCGCTGTGGCTGCTGGCCGTGCCATTGCTCGGCTGGCTGCTATACAAGCTGTGGCACCGGCGCAAGCGCGCCGGGCGCTGGCAGATGATTCTGCCACCGGCGTTCCATGGCGTGCTGCTCGGCGGTGGCAGTGGCAGCACCAGCAAGCTGCCCTGGGTAGCGCTGGGCCTGGCCTGGGCGCTGGTGATCCTGGCCCTGCTCGGGCCCAGCTGGCAGCGCGTGGAAGAAAGCCGCCAGCGCCCGGCCGACCCGCTGGTGATCCTGCTCGAACTGACCCCGCAGATGCTCGCCGAGGACAGCCCCCCCAACCGCCTGGAGCAGGCGCGGCGCAAGATCCTCGACCTGCTGGAGCACCGCCGCGACAGCCAGACCGCACTGGTGGTCTATGCCGGCTCGGCGCATACCCTGGTCCCGCTGTCCGACGACCTGGCGACCACCCGCAACCTGCTGGAGGCGCTCGACCCGTCGATCATGCCCAAGCCCGGCCAACGCGCCGATCTCGCCGTGCAGAAAGGCCTGGCCTTGCTGGCCCAGAGCGGCCTCGGCCAAGGCCGCCTGCTGCTGATCGGTTCTGCGCTGAGTGCGCCGGAGCGCCAGGGTATCGCCCAGGCCCTTGGCCGCCAGGGCCCGAGCTTGCTGATGCTGGGCATCGGCAGCCGCGAGGGTGCGCCGGTGCGCCAGGCCAACGGTGAATACCTCAAGGACGACCAAGGCGGCATCCTCCTGCCACGGTTGGACAGCGCCAGCCTCAAGGGCTTCATCAGCGGCACCGGCGGGCGCTACCGGCATGCCCGGATCGACGACCTCGACCTGCGCGGCCTGGGCCTGTTCGACAGCCCGCGCAGCGGGCGCAATGACGGCCAGACCTTGCAACTGGACAGCTGGGCCGACCAAGGGTACTGGCTGTTGCTGCCACTGTTGCTGCTGGCCGCCTGTGCCGGCCGCCGCGGCTGGCTGTTCTGCCTGCCCTTGCTCCTGGCCCTGCCACAGCCAAGCCACGCCTTCGAATTCAATGACCTGTGGCTGCGCCCCGACCAGCAAGGCCAGCGCCTGCTCGAGCAGAACCGCCCGGCCAGCGCCGCGCGCCACTTCCACGACCCACAATGGCGCGGCATGGCCTTGTACCAGGCCGGCGACTATGCCGCTGCCGCCGAAGCGTTTTCCCAGGGCGATACGGCCGCAGCCCACTACAATCGAGGCAATGCGCTGGCCCGCAGCGGCGAACTGGAGGCTGCGCTGGACGCCTATGAACAAGCCCTGGAACGCCAGCCCGACCTGCAAGCAGCGCTGGACAACCAGGCGCTGGTGCAGCAACTGCTGCAACAGCGGACGGCCAAGGCCGACCAGCAACCGGCCAACAGCGATGCCCAGGGCACCCCCGGCAGCGAAACCGAAGGCAACAGCAGCTCGGCCAGCAGCCCGGCCCAGGGCGCACCCGGCGCTGATGAACAGCCTGGCAGCGAACAGCCCGGGGAAGGCAGCGGCAACAGCCAGGCCGCGTCGGGCAACCAGGCGGGCGCAGATGACGGCGTGATCCAGCCGCCGCAGCGCCCGCTGTCGACCAGCCTCGATGCCGAGCAACGCCAGGCCCTGGAACAATGGCTGCGGGAGATCCCCGACAACCCGGCCGAGCTGCTGCGGCGCAAATTCTGGTATGAACAGCAATTGCAACAGGAAAACCCCCAATGAGTCGCTTCGGCGTCTTTCTACTCTGCCTGCTATGGGCCGTGCTGGCCCAGGCCGAACCGCTGCTGCGCGCCAGCGTTGACCGTACCCGCGTGGAGGCCGGCGAAAGCCTCGAGCTGACCCTGGAAAGCCAGGACGTCACCGAGTTTGGCAAGCCCGACCTGCGCGCGCTGGAAAACGACTTCGAGGTGCGCGGCACGCGCCAGCTGAACAGCCTGCACAGCCTGGATGGCGAAACCCGCGCCAGCACCCGCTGGATCATCACCCTGTTGCCACGGCGCAGTGGCAGCCTGCGCATCCCCGAACTGCAACTGGGCCAGTCGCACAGCCAGGCCATCGACCTGCAAGTCCTGCAAGCCGACGCCAGCCGCCAGGACAGCGCTTCCCAGGTGTTCATCGAAGCGAGCCTCGACACTGCCGACGTCTATGTCCAGGCCCAGGCCGTGCTGACCCTGCGCATCTACCACTCGGTGGCACTGTACGACGACAGCAGCCTGAGCCCGCTGCAACTGGAGAATGCCAAGGTCGAACCGCTGGGTGAATCACGCACCTATGAAAAGGAAATCAACGGTGTTCGCCATGGCGTGATCGAAACCCGCTATGCCATCTATGCCCAGCAAAGCGGCACCCTCGATATTCCGTCGCTGACATTCACCGCCACCGCGGTCGCCAGCCCGGACGACGCCGCGGCCGCCAACGGTACGGCCCGGGCCGGCCGCCAGGTGCAGGTCAGCTCGCTGCCACTGCGCCTGGCCGTGCGGCCGATCCCACCTGCCTGGCCGGCTGGCCTGGCGTGGCTGCCGGCCCGCAGCCTGAGCCTGGAAGAGCACTGGAACCCCGACCCCGGCAGCCAGCAGGTACAGATTGGCGACTCACTGACCCGCAACATCACCTTGCGTGCCGAAGGCTTGTCCAGCACCCAGTTGCCGCCGCTGCCAGCCACCGAAATCACCGGGCTGCGCCGCTACCCCGACCAGCCGCTGCTGCGCAACGAGATCGGCGAGCGTGGCATGACCGCCAACCGCGAAGAGCGCGAAGCGCTGGTGCCGACCCACAGTGGCGCGCTGGCGTTGCCGGTGCTGGAGGTGGCCTGGTGGAACACCCGCGAAGACCACCTGGAGCACAGCAGCCTGCCGGCGCGCACGCTGAACGTGCAGGACAACCCGGCACTGAGCGCCGACACCCCGGTGGGCGACAGCAGCAGCGCCAGCAGCCTGCTATGGCCATGGCAGCTGGCCACCCTGCTGTTTGCCCTGACCAGCGTGCTGGGCTTCGCCCTGTGGTGGCGCGCGCGTTCGCAACCGGCCGTGCTGCGCGCCGCACAGAGCGGGCCGAGCCCACGTACCTTGCTGGATGACCTCAAGCGCGCCTGCCAGGCCAACGATCCGCAGGCCACTCGCCAGGCACTGGACGCCTGGGCCCGGCAGCAGCCGGAAACCCTGGCCGAGATGGCGGCGCGCTTCGTACCGCTGTCGGATGCGCTGGATGGCTTGAACGGGGCGTTGTACAGCGAGAGCGGGCAGTATTGGCAGGGTGAGGATTTGTGGCGGGCGATCGGGACCATTCCGCCGGCTGAGCAGGTGTTGTTGCCGGCTGGCGAGAACGGCAGCCTGCCGCCGCTCTATCCCAAGTAAGCGGCTGCCTGCCCAAGGGCAGCACAATCATTGAAGGAGCGGCCTTGAGGCTTGCCGGCGATCGGGCCGCCCAGCGGCCCCACGCTTGGGTTACCATACCGCCCTTGCGCAACGCCCATCACCCAAGCCAAGCCCTCGCTTGCTCGACTCGACACCAACAGGTCATCCATGCGTCTGTTTCATACCTCCGACTGGCACCTGGGCCAAAGCCTGCACGGCCAGGAACGCGATTTCGAACACGCCTGCTTCCTCGAATGGCTGCTCGGCCAGCTGCGCCTGCGCCAGCCGGATGCGCTGCTGATCGCCGGGGATATCTTCGACACGGTCAACCCGCCGGTCAAAGCCCAGGAGCGCCTCTACGACTTCATCGTCCAGGCCCATGAGCAGCTGCCCAAGCTGGACATCGTGATGATCGCCGGCAACCACGACTCCGGCTCGCGCATCGAGTTGCCCGCCGCCCTCATGCGCCGCCTGCGTACCCATGCCCTGGGCCGCGTGCACTGGCTGGACGAGGGCCAGCTGGACGCCGAGCGCCTGCTGATCCCGCTGACCAATGGCCGCGGCAAGGTCGCCGCCTGGTGCCTGGCCCTGCCCTTCCTGCGCCCGGCCGAGGTGACCGGCCCGCAACTGGGCGACGATTACCTGCAAGGCATCACCCAGGTACACCAGCAACTGATCGCCGCTGCGCAGAAGAAGCGCAAGAAAGACCAGGCGCTGATCGCCATCAGCCACGCGCACATGGCCGGTGGCGCAGTGTCGGAGGACTCCGAACGCAGCCTGATCATCGGCAACGCCGAGGCGCTGCCGGCCAGGCTGTTCGACAAGGCCATCAGCTACGTCGCCCTGGGCCACCTGCACAAGCCGCAGAAGGTCAACCGCGAAGAACGCATTCGCTACAGCGGCTCGCCGATCCCGCTGTCGTTCGCCGAAATCAACTACCCGCACCAGGTACTGGAAGTGGAGCTGGATGGCAGCGGCCTGGTCAGCGTCGAGCCGCGCCCGGTACCGCGCGCGGTGGCCCTGCAACGGGTTGGCCCGGCACCGCTGGGCGAACTGCTGGCGCAACTCGGCGACCTGCCGGTGATCGACCTGCTCGAAGACCCCAACCGCCAGCCCTGGCTGGAAGTGCGGGTGATCCTCGACGAGCCGCAACCCGACCTGCGCCAGCAGATCGAAGGCGCCCTGCAAGGCAAGGCCGTGCGCCTGGTGCGCATCAGTGCCGAATACGCCGGCCGCAACAACGCCGAAGACGATGGCCTGGCCTTCGTCGAACTGGCCCGGATGACCCCGCAGGATCTGTTCAGCCGCGCCTGGGAGCAGGCCTACGGCAATCCGGTCGACGAGCAGGCGCTGGCCGACTTTGCCCTGCTGTTGCAGGACGTGCAGCAGGAAGAGGAACAGCCATGAAGATTCTCGCCATCCGCCTGAAGAACCTGGCATCGCTGGCCGGCCCGATCGACATCGACTTCACCGCCGAGCCGCTGGCCAGCGCCGGCCTGTTCGCCATCACCGGCCCCACCGGTGCCGGCAAGAGTACCCTGCTCGACGCCCTGTGCCTGGCCCTGTTCGGCAGCGTGCCGCGGCTCAACGACATCGGCCGCGAGGCCAAGGTGCCGGACGCCGACGGCGACATCCCCACCTCCGACCCGCGCAACCTGCTGCGCCGGGGTACCGGCAGCGGCTTTGCCGAAGTCGACTTCGTCGGTATCGATGGCCGCCGCTACCGGGCCCGCTGGGAAGCCAACCGCGCCCGCGACAAGGCCAACGGCAAGCTGCAGCCCAGCCGCCAGAGCTTCTACGACCTGGACAGCGAGCAGGTGCTGGCCAGCGGCAAGAACGAATACAAGCAACTGGTCGAAGCCCGCCTGGGCCTGAACTTCGAGCAGTTCACCCGCGCGGTGATGCTGGCCCAGAGCGAGTTCGGCGCCTTCCTCAAGGCCGACGACAAAGAGCGCAGCGAGCTGCTGGAAAAGCTCACCAACACCGCCATCTATACCCGCCTGGGCCAACGCGCCTTCAGCAAGGCGCGCGAGGCCGGCGAAGCCCACAACGCCCTCAAGGAGCGTGCCAGCCACCTGCTGCCGATGGCCGCCGAAGCCCGTGCCGAACTCGACCAGCGCCTGGAGCTGGCACAGCAGCAGTTCAAGGCCGACCAGGCCGCCGAGCGCCAGCTGGAACAGCAACGCAACTGGCTGAATGAACAATGCCAGTTGCAAGCCCAGCACGCCGAAGCCAGCAGCGCCCTGCAGGCTGCCGAACAGGGCTGGCAGCAACTGGCCGAGCAGCGTCTGGACCTCGTGCGCCTGGAGCGCCTGGCGCCGCAGCGGCACCAGTTCCATCGCCAGCAGATGCTGGATGCGCAACTGCTGCCGCTGGCAGAAAGCATTGCCAGCCAACAGCGCCAGCAAGCTGAGCTGCAGAGCCGTACCGGCGAGCTCGAACAGGCTCTGCAGGCGGCACGCCAGGCACTGGCCGACAGCCAGACACAACACGGCGAAAACGCCCCACGCCTGCGCCAGGCGTTCGCCGCCCAAGACAAACTGGCCCGCCTGGATCAGGAGCTGACGGCACAGCGCAGCGCCAGCCAGCAGGCCGACCAGCAGGTTGCCGAAGGCCAGCAGCAGGTACAGCAGCTGGAGGAGCACCAGCAGCGCAGCCTGCAGCAATTGACGCAGATCGACACTGCCCTCGCTGACAGCCAGCACCTGGCGGGCCTGGCCGACGCCTGGCATGCCTACCTGCCGCAATTGAAGCAGGTGATGCTCACCGGTGCCCGTCTGGCCAAAGGTCGCGAGGAACTGCCCGGCCTGCAGGCCCAGGCCAGCCAGGCCAACGCTCACCTGCAGGCCGAGCGCGATGCCTTCGACCTGCTGTTCCGCGAAGCCAAGGCCGAGCCACAGGCGCTGGCGGAGCAGATCGACCTGCTGGGCGGCATGCTGCAGGACAACCGCAAGCAGCAGCGTGCCGTGGAAGAGCTGTCGCGCCTGCATGGTCGTGAACTGGAACTGCGCGAGCAGCTGGCGCTTGTGCGCGAGCGGCAACAGCAGGCCATGCAACAGCGCCAGCAACTGATTACCGAGGGCACCGCCGCCAAGGCCGAGCTGCAAGCTGCCGAGCAGGCGCTCAACCTCACCCGGCAGTTGCTGGAGCGCCAGCGCCTGGCGCGCAACACCAGCGTCGAAGCACTGCGCGAGCAACTGCGCGACGGCGAACCCTGCCCGGTGTGCGGCAGCGTCGAGCATCCGTTCCATCACCCGGAAGCGTTGCTGCAGAGCCTGGGCCGGCATGACCAGGCCGAAGAAGACGCCGCACAGCAGCAGGTCGATACCTTCAACAGCAAGCTGGTGGAATTGCGCACCGAGCTGGGCGTGGTCAACGCCCAGCTCAAGGACTATCAGCAGCAACAGCAGCAATTGGGCGAGCAGCTGCAAGCCCAGGTGGCCCAGGTGCAGGCGCACAGCCTGTGGCCGGCCATGGCGCCGCAGGACGACAAGGCCCGCAGCGCCTGGCTGGACGGTCAGCTGCGGCGCCTGGAGCAGGAAATCGGCCACGACGAGCAGCGCCAGAGCGCCCTGCTCGCCTTGCAGAAGGAGGCCGCCCGCCGCAGCCAGCAACTGCAGGCCGCCCACGAGGCGCAACAGCAAGCCCAGCGCCACCTCGAACACCAGCACCAGGCCCTGGCCAGCGACGAGCAGCAATTGCAGCAGAGCCTGAATGACCTGGCCAGCGTGTTGCCCGACGAGGTTCTCAAGGCCCTCAGCGACGACCCGGCCAATGCCTTCCTGGCCTTGGACCAACAGATCGCCCAGCGCCTGCAGCTGCTCGAGCAACGCAAGGACGAACATCAGGAACAGCAAGCCCGCCAGGCCCAGCTGGACAAGCTGCGCGACCAGCACCAGGCGCGCGTGCAAACCCAGCAGCAGTTGCAGCAACAGCTCGCCGCCCTCGACGCACAGCGCCAGCACGCCCGGGCCTCGCTCGGCGAACTGCTGGGCGAACACGCCAGCGCCGAAGCCTGGCAACAGCACATGGACGCCACGCTGGAACAGGCCCGTGCCTTTGAAGCGGACACTGTCCAGCGCCTGCAGGAGCTGCGCAACCAGGGCGTGCAGCTGGCCAGCGAACTCAATGCCAACGTCCGCCAGCAGCAGGCACTGGATGCCGAGCGCCAGCAGTTGCAGGCGCAGATCGCGCAATGGCGCAGCGCACACCCGGAACTCGATGATGCCGGCCTGGATCGCCTGCTGGGCATCGACGAGGCCCAGGTGAATGAACTGCGCCAGCGCCTGCAAGGCGCCGAAAAAGCCATTGAACAAGGCCGCGTGCTGCTGCAGGAACGTGAGCAACGCTTGCAGCAGCATGCTGCGCAGATGGCCGTGGAGACCTCGGTCGAAACCGTGGAACAGGCCTTGGCCGAATTGCGTGAACGCCTGGTCGGGCATGAGCAGCAGTGTGCCGAACTGCGCGCCCAGCAGGCCGACGACCAGCGTCGCCAACAGGCGCACCAGGCGCTGGCGGCAGAAATCGAGCAGGCCCACCAGCAATGGCAGCGCTGGGCCCGCCTGAACGCCCTGATCGGCTCGGCCTCGGGCGACGTGTTCCGCAAGATCGCCCAGGGCTACAACCTCGACCTGTTGCTGCACCACGCCAACGCCCAGCTGCGCCAGCTGGCCCGTCGCTACCGCCTCAAGCGCGGCGGCAGCGCCCTTGGCCTGCTGGTGCTGGATACCGAGATGGGCGACGAGCTGCGTTCGGTGCACTCGCTGTCGGGCGGGGAAACCTTCCTCGTGTCGCTGGCCCTGGCCCTGGGCCTGGCCTCGATGGCCTCCAGTACCCTGCGCATCGAATCGCTGTTCATCGACGAGGGCTTCGGCAGCCTCGACCCGGAATCGCTGCAACTGGCCATGGATGCCCTCGACGGCCTGCAAGCCCAGGGCCGCAAGGTGGCGGTGATTTCCCACGTGCAGGAAATGCACGAACGCATCCCGGTGCAGATCCAGGTGCGCCGGCAGGGTAACGGCCTTAGCGATGTGGAGGTGTGCGGGTGATTCTCTACTCGTTCCGCCGCTGCCCCTGGGCCATGCGTGCGCGCCTGGCCCTGCGCTATGCCGGTTGCGAGGTGGAAATCCGCGAAGTGGCGATGAAGAACAAGCCGGCAGAACTGCTGGCCTTGTCACCCAAGGGCACGGTGCCAGTGCTGGATACCGGTACCGAGGTGCTGGAAGAGAGCCTGGACATCATGCGCTGGGCGCTGGCACGCAACGACCCGCAGGATTGGCAGCTGCAAGCCGACACTACCGCGGCGCAGCAGGCTGAATCACTGATTGCGCGCAACGACAGCACGTTCAAGGCGCAGGTGAACCTGTACAAGTACGCCGAGCGCTACCCGGCGCACTCACGCGCACATTACCGGCAACAGGCCGAAACCTGGCTGGCGGAGCTTGAAGGCTTGCTCGTCGGCCGGCCTTACCTGCTGGCCGATCACCCGAGCATTGCCGATGCCGCGCTGCTGCCCCTGATGCGCCAGTTTGCCGGGGTCGAACCGCAGTGGTTCGCCGAGGCGGCTTATCCGCGGCTGCGGAGCTGGCTGCAGGGCTGGTTGGCTTCGGACCTGTTCAAGGCCGTCATGGCCAAATAGGTTTATACGATCCGTTGTAGATACTCTGTTCGCGGTCAAGCTTTTCTGAGGTGCTCAGCGCTGAAAAGCTTGGCCGTTTCAAATGGCTTATCCCCATGCATGCATGCCCAGATGCCAGTCAGGTATTTG
>NZ_JATAAG010000017.1:0-3139 GCF_030341915.1 Pseudomonas sp. BCRC 81390
TTCCGGAGCCGAGTCGATCTTGTCGAACTCAACGACTGCCGAACCGAATACTTCGGAGCAGACGCGAGTCAGAGCTGCGGTCAGAGTGGTCTTACCGTGGTCAACGTGGCCGATAGTGCCGACGTTAACGTGGGGAAGGGAACGATCAAACTTTTCCTTAGCCATCGATACAATCCTCCGCAGAAGAAATAGTCTTGCGCTGATAAAACAAAGGCAGATATTTTCATATCTGCCTTGTTTATATGGAGCTCTTGAGCGGACTTGAACCGCTGACCTCACCCTTACCAAGGGTGTGCTCTACCAACTGAGCTACAAGAGCGAAACACTTTGTGCAAAATCCGGCAAACTTGGAGCGGGTAGCGGGAATCGAACCCGCATCATCAGCTTGGAAGGCTGAGGTTCTACCACTAAACTATACCCGCGGAGCTTGCGGCTCTCGCTAAAACTGGTGGAGGGAGAAGGATTCGAACCTTCGAAGCTCTCGCAACGGATTTACAGTCCGTCCCCTTTGACCGCTCGGGAATCCCTCCAGATGTGGCCGGCATTCTATTTGTCTGCCGTCCTAGTGTCAAGCTTTTTTTCAAATTTTTTCAATCAAATCTGAAACTTAGCTGCTTTGACACCGCTTCCGGTTCTACCACCTGAGTGGTGTTCCCTGTGAAGCGGGCGCCATTCTATCAAGCTATTCACCAGTTGCAATACCCTGGCAGAAAATAATTTTGTGTTTTAAGTCTTTGAAATCATTGGAAAGAGCAGCGAGCACGGTTTGGTCCAACAAACGCTCGCTTTCAGGGGCAACCTTGAGCCAGCGGCCATCCGCCCCCGGTAACTGCCCCATTACCGGTAGCGTGGCAATATCCAGGCTCAGCAGGCGCTGACGCAGCGCGTCGATTTCGCCCTGCCCCATCACGCCACCCACTACCAGGCACTCATCCCGACGCTTGGGCGGTGTTGATACGCCCGTTTCACGCAACAGACGAATTTCCTGCTGATTGCCCTTGTACAACGACAGAGGGGCGACTTCCTTGACCTTCAGCGGGGCTTCCTGCTGATGCCACACGTAATAAAAGACGTTGAGCACCAGCAACAACAGAAACAACCAACGCATAGGCACCTCAATTCAATGGGCAGGCCATGGCCAGGCCAACGAAAACCAGGTCAGGCACGACACGTGCTTGCGGCACGGCCTCCCTGACCAGCGGCGCATCGCCGCCTGTAAGGAACACCGCGAAATCTTCCCCCCACAGGGCACGCGCCTGCTCGAGCTGGGTATGTGCAAAGCCCTGGAGCATCAACACACATCCGCGCTCGACCGCTTCCACGGTCGAGCGACCAGGCGCCAGGCTGGTCAATGCACGTTCGGCGGAGGCATCGTCATAGCGGATACGCCGGGTATGCGTGCGCAGCTGACTACGCATCAATGGCATACCCGGGCAGATGTAACCACCGAGGTGCTCGCCGTCCGCGGCTACAAAATCCGCTTTTGCAGCTGTACCCAGGTCAATGACCAGGCAAGCACCTTTGGCCAGATGGAACGCCCCCAGTGCAGCCAGCCAACGGTCCATGCCCAGGCGCTGGTAATCGTCATAGCCATTGCGCACACCAGCCATTTCCCGGGCCGGGTGCGCCACAAGTGCCTGCACGGCAAACGCCTGGTTGATCAAGGCGCAAAGCGCGTCGGTTTCATCCTCGCTGCGCACGCTGACAATACGGCAGCCAGTCAAACGCACCGAAGCCAGTGCAGCCACTTCAGCCACCAAGGCCTGGTCGGAGTCGACGATGCCGCCGCTCTCAATCGCTGCATCAGCGACATGGATTACCCGCCACTTGATGAAGCTGTTACCGCAATCGAGCTCAAGAATCATCACGCAACCTCAAACTGAGCTCACCACCACTGAAGCTCTTTTCCACCCCGTCCACCTCAAGGCGCAAGCCGCCCTGCCCGTCGACGCCTAGAACCACACCATCAATACGCGTGCTACCGGCGATCAGTGAAACATTACGCCCTTGCCAGAGGTGCGCCTGCTCCCATTCTTCCTGGAACGCGGCAAAGCCATAGCGACGATGCCGAGCCAATTCATGCTGCAATTGCTGGCTGAGCAACGCGACCAGGCGGTTACGATCGATCGCCGCCCCCACTTCACGGCGCATCGAAGTCCATTCCTGGTCGACTTGATCGTTGGCCTGCATGTTCACATTGATACCGATACCCAACACGACATGACAGACGTCTGCCGGGTCGCCGACCAGTTCCAGGAGAATGCCGGTGATCTTCTGGCCGCGAACAAGGACGTCGTTGGGCCACTTGAGCCCCACATCCTTCACCCCGAACACCTGTAGCGTGCGCATTACCGCCAACCCAACCACCAGGCTCAGGCCCTCGAGTTGGCGCATGCCGCCATCCACACGAAGCACCAGGCTGTAATAGAGGTTTTCGGCAAACGGGCTGACCCATTGCCGACCGCGTCGGCCACGGCCGGCGCTCTGCCGTTCGGCAAGAACCAGAAACGGAGCCGCTCGCCCCTCACCGGCCAGTCGCAGACCTTCGGCATTGGTCGAATCAATGGTTTCATGGATGAAAACAGGCCACTGCTCGCCGGTAGCAAACCCGGCGATCGCCTGCGCATCGAGCAAGGCCAGTGGCGCCGCCAGTTGATAGCCGCGCCCACGGACCTTGTGAATGGTGAGGTTCAGTTCACTCTCCAGGTGCTGCAGCTGCTTCCAAACGGCGCTGCGACTCACCCCGAGGGCTGCCCCCAGAGCTTCTCCGGAATGGAACCGGCCATCCTTGAGAAGATTCAACAACTTCAGCATGCCAGTCTCGACTTGGAATAAGGCAGGCATGATAGCTATGGGCTGTTGGCTTGCATAGGAAAAGGGCCTGTCGACAGGGGCGAGCGGACATTGTTGCTGCCTGGTAACCGACCGATGCAAGAGCAGGCGGCGCGGTTTGCCAGGATGATCGGGGCTGCTGTGCGGCCGATCGCGGCGCATCGCCGCCCCTGCAGGGGCGCGCTTGTTTTTCCGGCGCAAAGACAAAACCCCTACCTGCGTGCGCAGATAGGGGTTTTGCGAAATGAATCTTGACGATGACCTACTCTCACATGGGGAAGCCCCACACTACCATCGGCGATGCATC
>NZ_JATAAG010000018.1:0-917 GCF_030341915.1 Pseudomonas sp. BCRC 81390
CAGCCTACCACCTTAAACCTGGACAACCAACGCCAGGCTGGCCTAACCTTCTCCGTCCCTCCATCGCAATAACTGGAAGTACAGGAATATTAACCTGTTTTCCATCGACTACGCTTTTCAGCCTCGCCTTAGGGACCGACTAACCCTGCGTCGATTAACGTTGCGCAGGAAACCTTGGTCTTTCGGCGTGCGAGTTTTTCACTCGCATTGTCGTTACTCATGTCAGCATTCGCACTTCTGATACCTCCAGCAAGCTTCTCAACTCACCTTCACAGGCTTACAGAACGCTCCTCTACCGCGTCATCAAAGATGACACCCGTAGCTTCGGTGCATGGTTTGAGCCCCGTTACATCTTCCGCGCAGGCCGACTCGACTAGTGAGCTATTACGCTTTCTTTAAAGGGTGGCTGCTTCTAAGCCAACCTCCTAGCTGTCTAAGCCTTCCCACATCGTTTCCCACTTAACCATGACTTTGGGACCTTAGCTGACGGTCTGGGTTGTTTCCCTTTTCACGACGGACGTTAGCACCCGCCGTGTGTCTCCCATGCTCGGCACTTCCAGGTATTCGGAGTTTGCATCGGTTTGGTAAGTCGGGATGACCCCCTAGCCGAAACAGTGCTCTACCCCCTGGAGTGATACATGAGGCGCTACCTAAATAGCTTTCGAGGAGAACCAGCTATCTCCGAGCTTGATTAGCCTTTCACTCCGATCCACAGGTCATCCGCTAACTTTTCAACGGTAGTCGGTTCGGTCCTCCAGTCAGTGTTACCTAACCTTCAACCTGCCCATGGATAGATCGCCCGGTTTCGGGTCTATACCCAGCGACTAAACGCCCTATTAAGACTCGCTTTCGCTACGCCTCCCCTATTCGGTTAAGCTCGCCACTGAATATAAGTCGCTGACCCATTATACAAAAGG
>NZ_JATAAG010000019.1:0-24583 GCF_030341915.1 Pseudomonas sp. BCRC 81390
GAAGGTGGCACGGGCGTTTTCCACAGCGCGGTTGGCGTCGGCCAGGTCGCAGCTGGCAACCTTGGCCAGGAAGCGTCCGTCGACCGGGCTCAGGCACTCGAAGGTTTCACCGGACGCAGCCTCGGTGTATTCGCCGTTGATGAAGGCACGGCCTTCGATCTTCAGCTGTTCGGCACGGGTTTGCCAGGCCTGGAAGGTAAGGTTCATGCAGTGGCTCCTGTAGTGCTGCGACGTTCGGCGCGTTGCCGGCAGGCAGCGCCAAACGCCTGGAATATCGTCAGATAATGCGGATGCTCCAGCACCCGCCATTCGGGATGAAACTGCACGCCGAGTGCAAAGTCCCGCGCCCAAGGCAGCGACACGGCTTCGATCAGGCCGTCCTCGGCCAGTGCCTCGACCCGCAGGCCTGGCGCCAGCCGATCGATGCCCTGGCCATGGATCGAGTTGACCTGGCAGCGGCGCGGCAGGCCAAGCCGCGCCAGCACGCCGCCAGGCTCCACCAGCAGGGGCTGGCGCGCGGCGTATTGCACCGCCACCGGTTGCTCGGCGGGCTCGCGGTGGTCTTGGTACGGCGCCACTTCATGCACGCACGCGTGCAGGGTGCCTCCGAGCGCCACATTGAGCTCCTGGAACCCTCGGCAGATCGCCAACAGCGGTACACCGGCGCTGAGCGCGGCGGGGATCAGCGCGAGGTTGCAGGCGTCGCGGGCCGGGTCGTGCAGAGTGCCTGCCGGGCTGGGTGCGCCCTGGTAATGCCAGGGCTCGATATTGGACGGCGAACCGGTCAGCAGCAGGCCGTCGACATGGGCGAGCAGGTCACTCGGCTCGACCAGGCCGGGCAGGGCCGGCAGCATCATCGGCAACGCGCCCGCGGCGTCGAACACTGCGCGCACGTACTTGTCGCCGACCATGTGAAACGGGTGCGCACCCAGCTGTCGCGTGCAGGCGCTGACCGCCACGAGGGGAAATCTGTGCATGTTTACCTCGATGATGAGCGCGCCTCAGCGCAGCTTCTCCAGCAGTTGGTAGTACCACATGCCTGCGGCCAGCAGCGGGTTGCCCAGTTGCTCGCCCAGCGGGACCTTGATGTGCTTGCACGTGGCGAAGGTGTCGAAACGGGCCAAGGTGCCGGTCAGGGCCTCGGCCATGATCTCGCCCATAATGTGGCTGGTGGCGATGCCATGGCCGGAGTAGCCCTGGCAGTACCAGACGTTGTCCGACAGCTTGCCCAGTTGCGGGATGCGGTTTACCACGATGCCCATGGCGCAGCTCCACTGGAACTCGATCGGCACGCCCTTGAGCGCTGGGAAGGTGCGTTCGATGCACGGCCGCAGTTCGCAGGCGATATCCCGTGAGTCCTTGCCGGAGTAGTTGGCACCGCCGCCGAACAGCAGGCGTTTGTCGGCGGTGAGACGGTAGTAGTCGAGGACGAAGCGGCAGTCGTAAACCGCCACGTCCTTCGGGTTGATCTGCTCGGCCAGCGCGCCGAGCGGCGCGGTAGTCACGATGCCGCCCATGGCCGGGAAGATCTTGCCCTTGAGCTGGCGCGGTTCCAGCTTGTGATACACATCGCCGGCCAGCAGCACCTGGCTTGCTTCGATCCGGCCCTGGGCGGTGACCACGGCAGGGCGTGGGCCGTGGATGATGTCCAGCACCTCTGAGTGCTCGAAGATCAGCGCGCCCAGCGAGTGTGCGGCGCGGGCTTCGCCAATGCACAGGTTGAGCGGGTGCAGGTGCAGGTTGCGGCGGTTGTGCAGCGCACCGCAGTACAGCGGGCTGTCCAGAAAGCCGCGTACCCCATTGCGGTCCAGCAGGCTGACCGCATCCCCCATGCCGCGGCGCTGGGCTTCGTCATGGCTGGCCTGCAGCTCGCGCATGTGCACAGGCTTCATCGCCGCGTGCAGGTGGCCGCGCTTGAGGTCGCAGTCGATGCCGTAGCGCGCAACGCGCTGCTCGATGATCTGGTGGCCGCGCCAGCGCAGGTGCCAGATGAAGTCGTCGACCTCGGCGCCCAGTTGCTTGCTCATCTGTTTGCGCATGGCCTCGTCGCCGGACAGGCTGCCGGTGACCTGGCCACCGTTGCGCCCGCTGGCGCCCCAGCCGACCTTGTGGGTTTCCACCAGCGCGACTTTAAGCCCGCGCTCGGCCAGCTCGACTGCTGTTGCGACGCCAGTGAAGCCACCGCCGATGATCGCCACATCGACGCTGACGCCGCCTAGCAGGGGCGGGTAGGCGGTGTCTTCGGCCAGGGTGGCGGTGTAGTAGGACGGTGGCCGCAGCGCTGCGGCCGGTTGCGTTATTGCATTCATGGCGTTGTTCTCCGGGGCGCGAAGGCAGGGCGGGGCTCAGGCATTGGTCAGGTACCAGCGCCAGTCCTGCTCGCCCACTTCGGCCATGAACTGCCGGTACTCGGCCTGTTTAACCGCCAGGTAGACGCGCAGGAATTCGTGGCCGAACGCATCACGCGCCCAGCTGGACGCCTGCAATGCCTGCAGCGAACTCAACCAGTCGGTCGGCAGCAGGGTCTTGGCCTGGGCATAGCCGTTGCCTTCAACCGGCGCGCCTGGGTCCAGTTGCTGACGGATGCCTTGGTGAATGCCAGCAAGGATCGCCGCAGCGGCCAGGTAGGGGTTGGCATCGGCGCCGCAGATGCGGTGTTCGACATGCCGGGTGTTGGCTGGCCCGCCAGGCACGCGCAGGCTCACGGTGCGGTTGTCGACACCCCAGGTCGGCGCCAGTGGTGCATAGCTGTTGGCCTGGAAGCGACGGTAGGAGTTGGCGTTGGGGCAGAACAGCAGCAGCGAGTCGAGCAGGCTGGCAAGCATGCCGCCGACCGCCTGGCGCAGCAGCGGCGTGCCGGCTGGGTCGCTGCTTGCAAACAGGTTGTTGCCTTGGGCGTCGGCGAGGCTTACGTGCATGTGCATGCCGGTGCCGGCCAGGTGGTCGAACGGCTTGGCCATGAAACAAGCCTGCATGCCGTGGGCGTGCGCCACGCCCTTGACCAGGCGCTTGTAGCGCACGGCCTGGTCCATGGCCAGCAGCGCGTCGCCATGCTCCAGGGTGATTTCCACCTGGCCGGGGGCGTACTCGGAAATCGCCGTACGGGCCGGGATGCCCTGGGCCTTGCAGGCGGCGTACAAGTCTTTGAGGAACGGCTCGATCTGCTCCAGCTCCCGCAGGCCATAGACCTGGATCTGCCGTGGGCGTGCGCCGTCTTGGTCCATGGCCGGTTGCGGGCGGCCCTGGGCGTCACGCTGCTGGTCGAGCAGGTAGAACTCCAGTTCGCAGGCCATCACGGGGTACAGGCCATCGGCTTGCAGTTGTTCGATGACGCGGATCAGCAACTGCCGTGGGTCGGCCACGGTGGCGGGCAACCCTTCGCTGGGGTGCATGGACACCTGCACTGCGGCGGTGGGGATCTGCCGCCAGGGCAGGCGCACCAGGCTCCCTTCCAGCGGGTAGGCCCGGCAGTCAATGTCGCCGACGTCCCAGACCAGCCCAGTGTTTTCGACATCTTCGCCCTGCAGCGACAGGCCAAGCATGGTGCTGGGCAGCGGGCGGCCGGTCTGGTACAGCGCCAGCAGCTCTTCACGGTGCAGCAGCTTGCCGCGGGGGATGCCATTGGCGTCGAGGATGAACAGCTCGATCAGCTCGATATCGGGGTTGTCGGCGAGGAATGCCTGGGCGTGGGAGGGCGAGGCGAAGGTCATGGTGGTGAGCACCTGTTTTTGTGGTTTGCGTAAAATCTACGGGGTGTAAATTACGCAATCAATAGTTTTGTGTGAAAACAATTGCGCAATGCGTTATTTCAGCCCGGTTACTCGCAGGGGCGCCCGCACCTACAGGTAGGCCGGCGAATCTGCTAGCCTGTGCCCCGCCACCCGATCCACCATGGAAGCGTTGAACATGTCTATTTCCACCCTCGACCCACTGGACTTCGAGATCGTCCGCGAACTGCAGGAGGACGGGCGACGCGCCTTCCGTGAGGTCGCGCGTAACCTGTCGGTGCCGGAGGCGACCATCCGCACCCGGGTCAAGCGCCTGCAGGACCAGGGCATCCTGCAGATCCTGGCGTTCACCAACCCCTCCAAGCTCGGCCACGCCAAGCTGGCGCTGCTGTTCGTCAATGTGGCGCCGCAGGACCACGACCGCGTCGCCGATACCCTCAGCCGCTGGACCGAAGTGAGCTACCTGTCCACCACCATGGGTACGGCGGATATCTGCGTGCAGGTGCTGTGCCGCGATGACGAGAGCCTGTGGAACCTGCAGCAGAAAGTGCGCAGCCTGCCGGGCATTCGCGATGTGCGGACCTTGCAGGAGGTGAAGGTGCACAAGATCCGCTTTACCTTGCCGCCGGCGGAGGCGGAGGGCTGAAATGCGTGCTGCGCGGCCCAGCCGGGGCTGCGCAATAATTGGCTGAAGTTCCTGCGCAATGCGTGAACTGTTGCACCATTCCCGATCTGCCCCCGTGATCTCTCTGCTTGCCATCCCCGTTGAGACTGCCTTCCTAGAGCCGTTCTGCTGCGCCTGCACGGCTTTCGAGCAGTGCGCACCTATTTTGCACATTGCGTAAAAAATATCTTTTTATGTTGCGCAATGCGCATTGATATGAAATAAAAATATACACATGCGCAGATTCGTAACGTAACATCTGCTCATCGACACCCATAACAAAAACAGAGGGCGATACGATGCAACAGGCCATTGCAGGCACTGCGCCAACGGCGCAGCTGGTCAAATCCATCCGCTGGTGGGACGGGGTAGCGATCACCTTGAGCTTGCCCGCCGCGTTGTTCGTCGGCCTGGGTTATTCGATCGGGGCCATCGGCGCCTGGGCGGCCATGGCCTTGTGGGCGCTGATTGCCGCCGTGGCGGTGCTGCACAACTGGCTGTATTCGGAAATGGGCGCGATGTTCGCCGACAAGTCCGGCGGCATCGCCCTGTACGCCAACGAAGCCTGGTCACGGCGCATGCCCTGCCTCGGCCCGCTGGCTACTTATGCCTACTGGTTCGCCTGGGCCACCGCGCCGGCGATCTGGGGGTTGGCGGTGGCGCAGATCCTTTCCGAACAGTTCTGGCCAGAAGTCACCGCGCATTACGACCTGGGGCCTGTGCAACTGGGCCTGCCGCAGGCCATCGCCCTGGCTGTGGCGCTGTTCAGCTGGGCGCTGAGCATGGTCCAGCTGCGCTTTACCATGGTCATCCTCACCGTCGCCGGCGTGCTGTTGATGGTACCGGTGCTGGTGTTCGGCACCAGCTTCCTCACCAGTCCGGTATGGAGCATGGCAAGTTTCACCTGGCACACCGGTGAAGGCCTGCACGGCCTGCGCACGGTGCTGGCCTGGCTGTTCATCATGGCTTGGTCGGCGTATGCGGTAGAAGCTGCGGCGTCTTTCATCCCTGAGTTCCGCGATACCGTAAGCGATACCCGCAAGGCACTGCGCATTGCAGCGCTGATCCTGCTGCTGGTGTTCACCCTGGCGCCACTGGGCCTGACCGGCCTGCTTGGCGAGCAACTCATGGCCGAGCGGCCCTATGGCTTTTTGCAGGCGGCAGCCGAGGTACTGCTGGGCGGTGGTGCAACGGTGGTCACCCTGGTGTTGATCGCCGGCATTCTGGTGCTCTCTGTGATGGGTACCGCCGATGCCGGCCGCGCCTTGTATCAAAGCGCCCGTGACGGTTTGACCGTGCGCCAGTTCGGCGAACTGAACCGCGCCGGCGTCCCGGCCCGGGCAGTCACCGTGCAACTGTTCATCAATGTCGCCCTGGTGCTGCTGGTCGGCAACCCGCTGGCGGTGATCGTCGCCGGCAATATCGGCTACATCCTTGCGCACTGCCTGGCGGTTGCCGGTTACGTGGTGCTGCGCCTCGACCGCCCGGAGCAGGCGCGGCCGATTCGCCTGGGGCGTGGCTGGGTGTGGGTGGCCATGGCCCTGGCAGCTTTCGACGGGCTGATCTTGCTGGTCGGCGTGACCAGCGCCTCGATCACCGGCTACGGCGGCCTCAAGGAAGTGCTGATCGCCGTCGCGGTGCTGGCCATCTCTCAGGCCCTTTACCGCCTGCGCCGGTTGCAAGACCGCAAGGCCGACGCGTGCGCGAGCCCGCGCTGACGCACTACCCCCGACTGCGCTGACAACCCCCGTAAGAGGAGTGCACCTGATGCGTGCAGATGACTCCGGCCGCCTGTGCTGGCCGAAAAAAAGCCCTGTGGCCGTTTCCCTGACCTTCGACGTTGACGCCGAGGCCGGTTTGCTGGGCGACAGCCCAAGCTTCGCCCGCCGCCTGACCAGCCTGTCGGAAGGGCGCTTCGGCGTAACCCGCGGTGTGCCGCGCATTCTCGAACTGCTGCGCCGGCACAAGATTGCCGCGACGTTTTTCGTGCCGGGCTACACGGCCGAACAGCACCCGCACCTGGTCGAGCTGCTGCTCGAGGATGGCCACGAAATCGGCCACCACGGCCACATGCACCTGCGCAGCGACAAGGTCAGCGCCGAACAGCAGGCCGAGGAGATGGATCGGGGCCTGGCCGCACTGGCCAAGGCCGGTGCGCCGAAGCCCGCCGGTTATCGCTCGTCGTCCTGGGAACTGACCCCGGAAACCTTCGAGCTGGTGCTGGCCAACGGCTTCGCCTACGACTCCAGTTGCATGGGCGACGACCGCCCGTACTACGAGCACTTCAATGGCGCCTCGCTCCTCGAACTGCCGGTGCACTGGTCGCTGGACGACTGGCCAATGTTCGGCTGGAGCATCGACAACGGTGGCAACTTCACCGCACCCCGGGTGCTATTCGACAGCTGGCTGGCCGAGTACGAATCGGCGCGCCGCAATGGCCGCCATACCAGCTTCACCATGCACCCCGAGGTGATCGGCCGGGCCGCGCGCTTCGAGCAGCTCGAACGCCTGGTCGAGCGCATGGCCAGCGATGGCGATGTGTGGTTCGCACGCCTTGATCAAGTGGCTGCACAGGTTTCCCCGCAACTGCAACAGGTACAACCATGAGCACGCTGTTTCGTTCCACCCAACTGCAACCGGCCGCGCGTGGCCGCGAGTTCGGCGGAGTGTTCGCCGCCAAGGTGCGCGCCACCGTAGCGGCCTATGAAGGCCTGTTCGCTCGGGTTGCCCAGGCCCCATTCGACCTTCAAGCCATGGGCACACGCTGCCTTGAACAGGTGGCCGCGTTCGCGCCGCCGCTGCATGCAGAAATGCTCGGCATCGCCGAAGGCGCCAGCATCGACCCGGCGCTGATCGGTGCAATCAATGCCCGCACCGAGGTGCTTGCCGTGCTGGGCGCGCAATTGCGCGGCGAGTGCTCCACGGTGGTCCAGGTCGACCCGTGGGGCGCGCCGGTCACCGCGCAGACCTGGGACTGGTACGCCGAGTTCGCCGAGCAGTGGCTGACCTGGGAGATCCCCCATGCCGATGGCCGCCTGACCACCACCGTTACCGAGTACGGCATCGTCGGCAAGCCCGGGGTCAACAACCGCGGCCTGGGTGTGCACTTCAATATCCTGCACCACGCCCACGATGGCGCATGCATCGGCGTGCCGGTGCACGTGCTGTCGCGCTGGATCCTCGACAGCTGCAGCGACATCAACCAGGCCCTGCAGCTGTGCCAGCGTGCAGCGGTCTCGGCCTCCAGCTCGCTGACCCTGGTCGCTGCCGCCGAGCGCGCTAGTTGCGCGGTATCGGTGGAAATCCACCCGGGTGGGCCAGGCCTGGTGTTCCCCGGTGCCGACGGCTTGCTGGTGCACACCAATCACTTCCTTTCCAGCCCCGCGTGCAGTTTCGACACCGAGCCCGGCAGCTTCCCGGACACGCTGGTGCGTTACGACCAGTTGCTGCGCCGCCTCGGCAACCGCCCAGGGCTTGGGGCCAACGACCTGCTGCAGGCCCTGAACAGCCACCTCGGTACCACCGGCGCGCTGTGTTGCCACCCAGACCCGGCACTGCCGGCAGCGGGGCAGTACGCGACCCTGGCCAGCATCACCCTCGATGTGCTCAACGGCACCCTACGCGCACTGCCGGGCGGCCCGTGCCGCCACCTGTAAACCATTGCCACCAAGGAAACCACGCCATGCTCCAACTCAAACGCCTCGACAATATGGACATCCTCACCAACGACGTGCAGCGCCTGGTGGACTTCTACCACGGCACCCTCGGCCTTGGGTTCTTCCTGCCCTACGTCGCCGAAGAACGCTGGGCCGCCATCGAGATGGGCAACGTCACCCTATACCTGTTCCACACCACCAACCCGGCACCGGTCGAGCGCCGCACGGCGGTGAATCTGGAAGACAAGCCGGGTTTCGACTCCTTCGCCTTCGAGGTGGAAAACCTCGATGAAGCCATCGCCTACCTGGACGGCAAGGTCGAGTGGGTAACGCCGGCACCTATCGAATGGCAGCACCCCAACGGTACCCACTACCGCTACCGGCCGATGTTCGACCCGGACGGCAACATGTTCTACGTCACCGAACCCCACAAGACCGTCTGAGCCGGGAGCCGAAACATGTCCATTACCCACAAAAAATCTGCCCGCCTGGCCCCGGCGTCGGTACTGGCGCTGGCCCCCGAAGCGCGCTCGCTCGATGGCCGTGTGGCGCTGGTCACCGGTGCCGGCCGTGGCGCCGGCCGTGCCCAAGCCCGGTTGCTAGCGCGCCGCGGCGCCGCTGTGGCGGTGGTCGATATCGATGAAGACGTGGCCCGCGCCACCGCCGCCGAGATTGCAGAGGAGGGTGGCCGCGCCATTGCCCTGGCCTGCGACATCACCGACCGGGCGTTGGCCGAACACTGCGTGGCGCAGGTCGCCGAGCAGCTCGATGGCCTCGACATCCTGGTGCACAACGCCGGGCTGATCTACTCCATGACCGGCCTGGAAGCCACCGACGATGGCAATTTTGACCGGCTGCTGGCGATCAACGTCAACGCGCCGCTGTACCTCACCCGTGCAGCCCTGGCACACCTGCGTCGCAGTCCGGCGCCACGGGTGATCTTCATCAACTCGCAGTGGGGCCAGGTGCCCGACGGCCACTCCTACGGCTACATGGTCAGCAAGTCGGCGCAGCTGGGGCTGATGAAGACCCTGGCCAAGGAGTTCGTCGGCGAGGGCATCCTGGTCAACGCCATAACCCCCGGCGCGATCCTGACGCGCATGGTGCCCGAGGAGTACATCGAGGCCGAGCAGGCCGCCATCCCGCTTGGCCGCCTGGTACACCCCGAGGAAATCGCTGCGGTGGTGGCGTTCCTCGCCTCGGACGAAGCGGCGTTCATCACCGGCCAGGCCATCCCCGTCAACGGTGGGGCCCTGGTAGTCGGCATCTGACAACAAGAACAACCTGTGAGGACTATTCCATGACGACTCAAGCAACCCAGCGCCAACGCGCCGAACAGGCCATGCGCCGCCAGTGGTTCCCGGTGGCCCGCTCGACCGACCTCTGCACCCCGCAATCGGCCACGTTACTGGGCGAAAAACTGGTGGTGTGGCGCACTGCCTCCGGCCAGGCCGTGGTCCAGGAGGCGCGCTGCCCGCACCGCGGCGCCGACCTGTCGCTGGGCGAAGTGCACGGCGAGAGCCTTGGCTGCCCGTACCACGGTTGGCGCTTTGCCGCCGAGGGCGGCAAGTGCAGCCATGTGCCGTCGCTGGAGGACCAATGCAAGATCCCCCAGGCCGCCGCCGTGCGCACCTTCGCCTGTCAAGAGCGGTACGGGCATGTGTGGACGGCGCTAGAGGAGCCTCTGTTCGAGCTGTACGACCTGGCCGAGTGGCGTGAGCTGGACCTCGAATGGCTAGCGGCCGAACCGCTGGACTCGCCCACCGGCGTGGCGGTGGCGGTGGAGAACTTCGGCGATGTCGCGCACTTTTCTTACATTCACCGCGGCATGATGGGCCACGTCAACCCGGTGGTCGAACCGCTCAACGTGCGCCGCGAAGGCCTTGATATCTGGATGGATCGGCCGCTGCAGGCCTGTGAGGGCGAGTGGGCCAACGACGGCGATTGCATGATGAACTACCACATCGTCGCCCCGGGCCTGGTGGCCATCACCTACGACTACGAACGCTTGGGCAAGCGTGTGGTGGCCGGCTTCCCGTGCCCGGTTGCCTATGACCACGTGAAGATCTTCTGGGGCGTGGCCAATGATCGCAACTACACCGGCGGCGACCTGCAAGAGTGCCTGCGCGTCGAGGAACTGCTGTACCTCGAAGACCTGCCCGTGGCCGCGACCATCACCCCGGCGGAAATCGATTGGGACGCCAAGCAGGTCGAGCATTCGGTGCCTTCGGACCTGTATACACTGAATTACCGTCGTGCCTTCCGCGAGTTCATTGAACGCGGCCAGCACGTGCCGGTGCGCCTGGTCGACGAACCGAGGGCGTTGCCGTGAGTGCCTTGGGCGAAACGCTGGCGGTGCAGGTAGCCGGGCTGCGGTTGGAAGCCGAGGGGGTGATCTCGCTGGAGCTGCGCGCCCTTGGCGGTGCCGTGTTCCCGGCGTGGGCCCCGGGCGCGCACATCGACCTGCTATTGCCCTCGGGGCTAGTGCGTCAGTACTCGTTGTGCGGCGACCCACAGCAGCGTCGCAGCTTGCGCATCGCCGTGCTGCTGGAGGCCAATGGCCGGGGCGGTTCGCGTGAGGTGCATGGCGCCTTGCGCCTGGGCCAGCAACTGGCGATACGCGGGCCGCGCAATGCCTTCTCGATGCAGGAAGGTGAAGCCTATCTGTTCGTCGCTGGCGGCATCGGGGTTACACCCATCATGGCCATGGCGCAGGCCGCCCAGCGCGCGGGCGCCGATTGGCAAATGCTCTACGGAGGCCGTTCGCGCCACTCAATGGCTTTCATTGACGAATTGCAGGCTATAGGCGCGGGCCGCGTCGAAGTCGTGCCGCTGGATGAGGTCGGCCTGCTTGACCTGGATGTCGTGGTGGCCGCTGCACGGGCCGGGCGTCAGGTCTACAGCTGTGGGCCGGCAGCATTGCTGGATGCGTTGACGGCGCGCTTCGCCGAAGCAGGATTGCTGGAACGCCTGCATCTTGAGCGGTTTGCCCCGGTGCAGGCACCAGTAGAGGAGGGCTCTGAGGAGTTGACGGTGATCCTTGCCCGCAGTGGCACTCAGGTGCAGGTGCCGCGCGGTTGCACGATCATGGCGGCGCTGCGGGCGGCGGGGCATGAGGTGGCATCGTCTTGTGAGCAGGGCGTGTGCGGCATGTGCGAGACGCGGGTGCTGGATGGGGTGCCGGATCATCGCGACATGCTGCTCAGTGAAAGCGAGCGGGCGCAGGGGAACGTGATGCTGCTGTGCGTTTCTCGGGCTTTGACGCCGACCCTCACGCTCGACCTGTAGTCACTAACCAGTTCAGCATTAACAGAGTAGCGCCTGCCCAGTGCAGGCGCTCTATGTGTATACCATCCAATTGTTCAACAACGAGACAAGTATTGCCAGGCAACGTAATACATCTGTCTGCTCCCCCGAGCAGTCGCTTCGACTGGCAGAGGCTTGTCGTGAGCGTCCGCTTAGGGTCACCAGCTGCCTTTCGTGACATGCGACTTCCATACCGAGGAAGCCGTGAACTGATTCCTGAATGACACGTCGTCCCGCGTCTGCCTCACCAGCTCCGGCAACTGCACGATCAATTCTCCAGCCTGCCCCCTAGAAGGCCACGTTCCTTTGAGCATGGGCGACGTCGCACGCCGTGCTGACGGTGTTCGCCCATAGCATGATGGGAGCCGTTCAACCCGCCTACGCTGCCCTTTGCCAAAGCCGTAGTCCTTGAAAACTAGGCGCTGTATGAAAGTCTTCAGGCGCCGGTCAGGCAAGGTGAAAACAGCCGAGAAAACGATGTGTACGGGAGTACATGAGCATTCCGAGGCTATTTCCCATGCAGCATGACCAAGTATCAAGGCTTTTCGTACAGAGCCTAATCACCCGATCCCATGGGAGCATCATTCATGCCTATCCACTTCAGACCCGCTCAGGCCTCGGACGCACACGATATTGCGCGCTTCTTTCAACTGACATCGGAGGGCATGGCCGATTACATATGGAGCAAGCTTGCCGCACCTGGAGAAGCTTTGCTGAGTGTCGGTGCGTCTCGCTATGCCAGGGAACAGGGCGACTTTTCCTACAAGAACTGCCTGATGGCTACTTTCGACGGGCGCGTCATCGGCATGATGCATAGCTATGCCTTGCGCGAGACCCCTGACAGGCCTGTCGAGACAGACCCGGTCCTCGCGCCTTATGCCGACATGGAAATACCTGACACCTTGTACATATCCAGCCTGGCCCTGGATGAGGCCTGGCGCAGCCAGGGGTTGGGTGCGCAGTTTCTTCGCCACGCCCAACAGCGCGCCGAAGACGCTGGCCTGGATGGGCTATGCCTGATCGATTATGCAGAAAACCACGGTGCCCGCCGCTTCTACGAACGTCACGGTTTTCACATTGTTAAAACCTGCCAGATCGTTCCGCACCCGATGCTGGGCGTAACCGGTGAAGCCTATTTGATGTATCGCCCTACCCACAACGTGCTCGAGAAAAAGCCATGACCCAGAAACTGACCGTGTTCCGCGAACTGGATATCCAACCGCTGCGTGACCTTCCCTTTTTTGAAGAGATCGTGGAGGGCAGCCCTCATACGCTGACGTCCAAGTACTATCACGATGAACAGCAAGGGCGCATTTCCGGAGAGTGGGAAGCCAGCACCGGCGCGTGGCGCATCGACTACAAAGTATGGGAATTTTGCCATGTCCTGAGTGGATGCTGCGTCATCGAGCTTGAGGGGTGCGAGCCCATCACACTGGCCGCTGGCGACACGTTCATTATCGAACCGGGCGCCAAGGGTAAATGGACCGTGCTGGAAGACATGAAAAAGAACTTCGTGATCCTCTTGCCCGCACACTAGGCATGGGGTCGCGTTCCAGACGCTGCCTGAAAACTGCCGGGGCTGCTGCGCAGCCCCTTCGCGACAAAGTACGCCGGCGCGCTGTACCTGTTCTACCTGGGGCTGAAAATGTGGCGTACCCAGCGTTTCATCCCCGAGCTCAGCGCGACCGCCACCCAGCCCTGGCGGCGCTTCGTCGAAGCGTTGTCGATCCAGTTGCTCAATCCCAAGGCGGGGTTTTTTCTTCCTGGCAGTGTTTCCACAATTCATCAGCCAGCAGGGCAACTACCACAGCCAGTTTTTCCTGCTGGTTTCGCCCTACGCAGTGCTGGTGGTGCTGGTGCATACGGACTACGCGCTGATGGCCAATGGCGCCAGGGGCTGGTTGTCGACCCATCGCGGCGCGCGAATCGCCGGCAAGCTGTCGGGCATCACTTTCTTCTGTTTTGGTGTGCTGATGGCCTCGGCCAGTAAATGAACCGCGTTCACCGCGCGGGCTGCGTCGCTCACCATGCTGTGCCAGGTGTGGCATTGCATGAAGAGCGGCGCACCGGCTCTGGTCAGGCAGGCTGGGCCGCCAGGCTGTTGCTGACATTACGCCCAAGCACCAGCACCGTGACGAAGCCACAGCCCACCAGCGCCGTGGCCAGGCTCAACAGCATCGCGCTGCCCAGCTGGTCGACGATGCGCCCACCGAAGAATGAACCCAGCGCAATGATCACCTGGAACATGGCAACGAACAGCGGCATGCCACGTTCGACGTCCTTCGGTGCGACGACAAACATCCAGATGCTGGCGCAGGCCGGGAACGCGCCGAAGGCGAAGCCCCACAACCCGATCAGCATCGCGGCGCCGGTAAGGCCGGTGGCGAAGTGTGGGAACAGGGCGGTGCTGATGCCGATCATCAACGCGACCAGCAGCAGGGTGTAACGCACGCTGCGGTTGGCGGCGAAACCGGCAAAAAGGTTGCCGATGACCCCGGCCACGCCATAAAGCAACAGCAACGAGCCAATGGTCGGTCCATCGAAGCCGGAGCTTTGCTTGAAGAACGGGGCGACATAGGTGTATGCGGCAAAGTGCGCCAGGCCGATCAGCAACACGGCGATCAGGCCGACCCGCGCCAGCGGGTTGATGAACAGCGCCGGCAGGTCGCTGATGCGAATCGCCTTGTCCGGGTTGAGCCGGGGCAGCAACAGCACCTGCGCCAGCAGCACGGGGAGCCCCAGCAGCGCGGTGATCAGGAAGGTCATGCGCCAGCCCATCAGGCCACTCAGCCAGGTGCCTACCGGCACGCCCAGCACGGTGGCCAGGGTCACCCCGACCATGATGATCGAGGTGGCCTGCGCAACGCCGACGCCCTTGGGCGCGAGGCGGCCGCTGAGGGCGATGGCGGTGGCCCAGAAGCCACCGATGCTGATGCCCAGCAGCACGCGCCCAAACAGCAGCAGGCTGAAGTCGCTGGCGTAGGCCACCACGGCGTTGGCAATGATCATGATCAGTGTCAGGCCGATCAGCAGGTAGCGACGGTCGAGGGCGCCGATGCCCACCGACAGCAGCGGCGCGGCGAGGGCGGCCATGATGCCGGGCAGGGTCACCATCAGGCCGGCATGGCCGGCACTGATGCCGAGGTCGCTGGCGACATCATTGAGTACGCCTACCGGCAGAAACTCGCTGGTCACCAACGCAAAGGCGCCGACAGCCACCGAGAGGATCGCCAGCCACTGCTGTTTGACGCTTTGCTGGGCATGTTCGGGCAGGCCGCGAGGGGCCGGGCTGGAATTTGGCATGGTATTGGATTCCGGGACAAAGAAGTCGCCTGAAGCAGGCGCAAGAGCGGGGAAAAGCTGAAGGCGATTGTACGGGGCGATTTTGCCAGGCCAACAGGCGTGTCGTTCGATAGTAATCATCGATGCAATCGATGCGATGCCTGGCGCGGTGCCATGCTGCGGGCCCGGCAGTACAGGGAACAAAACGATCGTATGCTGCAAGGAGCGCGGCCGCTTGCCTCGCATCAAGGACATCAGGCGCAGTTACTGCGCACTGCGCCTCGATATTTATTGCATGAGTCAGCTTGATGCTTTCACATAGCCATACTAATACTATGGTACTGCCGAAGGGGGATGATCATGCAGACGCGTTTCGTTGTGGTTCCCGCTGTGCCTCTCAAGAAAGAAACCTATCCTCGCCGGCTTGGCTTTCCCGCCGCCCTGGGGGAGGGGTACGACCTTTACGACACGCAAGACAAGGTCCGCCTGAGCTTGAACCTTGCGACCCGCGCGCAAGCCGAGTTCGAATGTGAATGCCGCAACCGTTGTCCGGGCGCCGATGACGCGCCCATGGCGAGCAACGGTCTGGGTGCCATGGGCTGACCCGCGTTTCAGGCAAGGTCCTGATCGTGCATCAGGCGTGCTTGCGCAATGCCTCCACCAACTGCGCCTTGGTCATGCTGGAACGCCCCTTGATATCCTTGCTGCGCGCCTCCTTCATCAGGCTTTCCTTGGTCTGCGTCTCCAGCGAGGTGCCCGAAGTGCGTGAATGGCCCTGACGCGTTTTGGCGGCGCGTTTGGCCGAATCCGAGCGCGCGGTTTTCTGCGCTGCGGCAGAGGTCTTGCTGCCGGAGCCGCCTTTCTTCTCGCCGCCGCCCGATTGCTTGTTGACCGTAGCCCAGGCACGCGCTTCGGCTTCGTCCTTTGACACGCCCTTGTGTTCGTAGCTTTCCTCTATATGCTCGGCCTTGCGCTTCTGCTTGTCTGTGTATTTGTCCTTGTCACCGCGTGGCATGGTCTTCACTCCTGCTGGGTTTGCCTGCACGGTTGAAACCGGTGCGCCGACAGAGTGCCGGGCAATGGACGAGCGGTGCCCCGAGCGACCCGGTTCAGGTGTCGCTGACCTGCGACAGTGGCCTGGCCACATGCTCCAGTGAGCGGCGCTCGGCAGCCACGCCCCACACGGCCTGGGTGAGCGCGGCGATGATCATCAGCGCCGCGCCCAGCAGGTAGCCATACAGCACGTTCAGGCGCTCTCCCGACTCGATCAGCGCGCCGAACAGGGTGGGGCCGATGATGCCGCCAAGGCCGGTGCCGAAGGCGTAGAACACGGCGATCGCCAGCGCGCGGATTTCCAGCGGGAAGGTCTCTGCCACCGTCAGGTAGGCGGAGCTGGCCGCAGCCGAGGCAAAGAAGAAGATCACCATCCAGGCGAGGGTCTGCTGGGTCACATCGAGCAGTTGCTGCTGGAACAGGTAGCCGCTGAGCGTCAGCAGCACGCCCGATACCAGGTAGGTCGCGCTGATCATGATGCGCCGGCCTAGCAGGTCGAACAGCCGGCCCAGCAGCAACGGCCCGCAGAAGTTGCCCAGGGCGAACGGCAGTACATACCAGCCCACCCGCGCCGACGGCACGCCATAGAAGTCGGTCAATACCAGCGCGTAGGTGAAGAAGATCGCGTTGTAGAAGAAGGCCTGGGCCGTGAGCAAGGTCAGGCCCACCAGCGCCCGCCGCCGATGCTCGACGAACAGGCTGTGGAAGACCTCGCGCAGCGGCGTATGGTCACGCGCGCGCAGGCGCAGGGGAGGGACCTGCACTGGCGGTATGGCAATGCCGCGTTGGCGGTAGTGGCGTTCGATCTCGGCAACGATGCGCTCGGCTTCCTCCGGCTGGTCGTGAACCATCAGCCAGCGCGGGCTCTCCGGTATCCACAGGCGCATCAGCATGATCAGCAGGCCCAGTACCGCGCCAATGCCAAAGCACAGGCGCCAGCCCAGTTCGCCACCGGCCACGGCCGGGTCGAGCAACACCACCGCAGCCACCGCGCCTAGCGCTGCGCCGATCCAGAACGTGCCATTGATGGTCAGATCGACCCAGCCGCGATAGCGCGCCGGGGTGAATTCCTGGATGGTCGAGTTGATCGCGGTGTACTCGCCGCCGATGCCGGCGCCGGTGAAGAAGCGGAACAGCAGGAAGCTCCACAGGTTCCAGGAAAACGCCGTGGCTGCGGTGGCGCCGATGTACAGGAACAGCGTAATGAAAAACAGCTTGCGCCGCCCCAGGCGGTCGGTCAGCCAGCCGAAGAACAACGCGCCGAGCACCGCGCCGACGATATAGGTTGCACCTGCCAGGCCGATATCGGTGTTGCTCATGGCCAGGGCCGGGCTGTCCTTGAGGGCGCCCGACACCGAGCCGGCCAATGTCACCTCGAGGCCATCGAGCAGCCAGGTGATGCCCAGCGCCAGTACCAGTAGCGTATGAAAACGCGTCCAGGGCAGCCGGTCGAGGCGGGCTGGAATGTCGGTGCTGTGCAGGCGCACCCGCTTCGTGGCATTGCCGGGAGCTGTCGTCACGCCAGGCCCTGAGCTGCCAGCCTCAACTGCCGGAGCCTGCGCCGCCGCCCGCGCCGCTCGAGCCACCACTGCTGCCGCCGGTGCCGCTGCCCGCTCCGCTACCAGCTCCGGTTCCCGTGCCGCTACCGCTACCCGAACCACCTGTGGTGCCATCGCCACCCGTGCTGTCGGTGCCATTGTCATCCGTGCCGCCCGTGCCTGTACCCATGCCATCGGCCGGGGTGCCGGAGCCGCTCGCTCCACCTTGGCCGTTCATGTGGCCATTATCGTGAGGCTGGCTGCGCGGGGCGGGCTGGTCGGTCACATCAGTGGCGGCCAGCGCGAGGGGAGTGCTGATGCCCAGGCACAGGGCGAGCAGCATTGATCGAGCCGTTATCGGTTGCATGGTGAATCTCCTTTTACCGTGGGTCACCCACTGTTCGGCCCGCAACCCGCGCATGGGGTGCCGCGCTGGCGACGGACGGGCACCGGGCCATCGAGGTGGTCATGCAATCGACATATCGCCAGGTTAACGTTGCGGCTGGCGCCTGCGAGTGCGTCGTGTCCTTCGGGAGCCACGCTGCGCCGTGATGGCGCCAGCGGGCGGCTCTATCCCGCGGCATGCCTTTCATCAGTCACAAAGCTGTAACATTGCTGCTGCAAAGTGTGCCGGCCATCACACGGAGCGCTTTTCGATGATACGCCTGATGAAGTCTGCTGCACTTGCCGTTGCCGTTTCTGTCTGCGCCACTTCGGCCGCGTTCGCCGTAGAGAACGTACGCCTGACCGGTTCCGGCGCCAGCTTCCCAGCACCTATCTACCTGACCTGGTTCAAGGCCTTCAGCAAGGAAACTGACGGCGTCACCGTGGATTACCAGTCCAAGGGGAGCGGGGCCGGTGTTCAGGACTTTCTGAACAAGACTGTCGATTTTGCCGCCAGCGACTCGGCCATGAAGCCTGAAGAAATCGCCAAGGTCAGCGAGGGCGTGCAGTTGCTGCCAATGACCGCCGGTGAAATCGTCCTGGCGTACAACCTGCCGGGCAACCCGAAAAGGCTGAAGCTGCCGCGCGACGTCTACTCGAACATCTTCCTCGGCAAGATCACCCAGTGGAACGACCCGCAGATCGTCGCGGCCAACCCCGAGCTGAAACTGCCAGCCACCCCGATTACCGTGGTCGTGCGTGCCGACTCCAGCGGTACCACGGCGGTCTTCACCAAGCACCTGTCGGCGATCAACGCTGACTTCAAGCAAGCGCTGGGCGAGGGCAACACCGTCAACTGGCCCGCCAGCGACAAGTTCATCAAGTCGCCGAAGAACGACGGGGTAACCGCTACCGTGCGCCAGACCCCAGGTGCCATCGGCTACATCGAATACGGCTTCGCCAAGTTGGCCAAGGTCGACTTCGCCCAACTGCAGAACAAGGCCGGCCAGTACGTGGTGCCAAACGCCGAAAGCGGTGCCGAGGCGCTGGCTGCGGTGAACATGCCGGAAAACCTGGTGGCCTGGCTGCCTGACCCGGAAGGTGCCAAGTCCTACCCGATCACCTCGTACACCTGGATGATCTTCCGCAAGGACAACGGCAACCCGGCCAAGGCCAAAGCCATGCGCGAGATGGTCGAGTACAGCCTGACCGAAGGGCAGAAGATTGCCGACTCGATGGGCTACATCCCGCTGCCGCAATCGGTGGTCGACCAGGTTCGCAAAGCGTCCGCCAACATCCAGTAGTGCCTACAGGCGCTCCCGGTGTGGTCCTGTGACCATGCCGGGGGTGTTTGCCCCCTGTCCCGGAACTTGCCCATGAACTCACCTTTCGCCATCCCGGATAACCCCCACTCCGCATGCCAGCCGCCGTCTGCGAAAGACTTTCTGGTAGATCGCACCTTCCGTGCGCTGGCACGCATCGGTGTGGTGCTGGTCCTGGCGCTGGTCTTCGCGCTGGTCTATGAAGTGGGCCGCAAGGCCCTGCCAGGTATCGAGAAGCACGGTTTCGATGTGTTGTTCGGCAGCGTCTGGGACGTCAACCAAGGCAAGTACGGCATTCTGCCGGCGATCTGGGGCACGCTGTACAGCGCCCTGATCGCCCTGTTGATCGCCGGTTTCTTCGGCGTCAGCATGGCCATTTTCCTCACCCAGGACTTCCTGCCGGCCAAGCTGGCGGCAGTCTTCCGCACCATTGTCGAGTTGCTCGCTGCCATCCCCAGCGTCGTCTACGGTCTATGGGGCATCTACGTGGTGATCCCGGCCATCCGCCCGCTGACCACCTGGCTGAACAGCGAGCTGGGCTGGATTCCGTTTTTTGGCACCTCGCTGAGCGGGCCCGGGCTGCTGCCTGCCGCGCTGGTGCTGGCGATCATGATTCTGCCCACCATTGCTGCCGTTTCGCAGGATGCGCTGACCAGCGTGCCGATGAAAACCAAGCAGGCGGCCTACGGCCTGGGCGCCACCCACTGGGAGGCGATCCTCAAGGTGATGGTGCCGTCCGCGGCCACCGGCATCTTCGGTTCGCTGGTGCTCGGCCTGGGCCGGGCTCTGGGCGAAACCATGGCGCTGGCCATGCTGGTCGGCAATGCCAACAACATATCCGTGTCCTTGTTCGCCCCGGCCAACACCCTGGCCGCGCTGCTGGCGCTGAACTTCCCGGAGGCCGGCCCGAACGAAGTCGAAGTACTGATGTACGCCGCCCTGGTACTGATGTTCATCACCCTGCTGGTGAACGTACTCGGCTCGATGATCATGCTCTACGCCCAGCGGGGTAACAAATGATGACCGACCTCACCACCCCGACCAAGGCGCTGCCCAGCCTGCAGCGCAAGCTGGAAGGCCGTTCCCTGCGCAGCCTGGTGCTGACCACGCTGGCCTGGTGCGCGGCGCTGGTGGCCAGCGTGCCGCTGGTTTCCGTGCTGTACATGCTGATCACCCGTGGTGGTGCACGCCTCAACCTGGAGGTGTTCACCGAACTGCCACCCACCGGTTTCGAGATGGGCGGGGGCTTTGGCAACGCCATGGTCGGCACCTTCGTCATGGTCGGTATTGCTGCGGCCATCGCCGTGCCGGTCGGTATTCTGGCCGCGGTGTTCCTGGCTGAACTCGGCCCGGACAGCAAGCTGGCCAACGCTGCGCGCTTCGCCGCCAGAATGCTCACCGGCCTGCCATCGATCCTGGCTGGGGTATTCGCCTACGCCCTGGTGGTGATGACCACCGGCACCTACTCGGCGCCGGCAGGCGGCGTGGCGCTGGCGGTACTGATGCTGCCGATCGTCGTGCTGACTGCGGAAGAGTCGATGAAGATGGTGCCCAAGATCATGAAGGATGCCGCCTATGGCATGGGCTGCACCCGGGCCCAGGTGATCTGGAAAATCGTCCTGCCCACCGGCCTGCCGGCGATCCTCACCGGTGTCATGCTGGCCGTGGCGCGTGCCGCCGGCGAAACGGCGCCGCTGTTGTTCACCGCGTTGTTCAGCAACTACTGGATCCTGCATGACGGCGACCTGGCCGTGATGAACCCGACGGCCTCGCTGGCCGTGCTGATCTACAACTTCTCCGGCATGCCATTCGACAACCAGCTCGAGCTCGCCTGGGCGGCCTCGCTGGTACTGGTGATGATCGTGCTGGTAATCAACATTCTGAGCCGAGTATTCGGCAAGCCCAAGTACTGAGAAAGGGAGCATTCGACCTTGAACGTATCCACTGCGCAAAAAGCCGCTCCCGTGGTCAGCGAAGCCCCCATCGTCATGGACTGCAAGCTGGACAAGATCTTCTACGGCAACTTCATGGCCGTGCGCGACAGCCACGTACCGATCCGCAAGAACCAGATCACCGGTTTCATCGGCCCGTCCGGCTGCGGCAAGAGTACCGTGCTGCGCAGCCTCAACCGCATGAACGACCTGGTCAAGGGCTTCCGTTTTGAAGGCCACGTGCATTTCCTCGGCCAGGATGTCTATGGCAAGGGCGTCGACCCGGTCGTGGTGCGCCGTTACATCGGCATGGTGTTCCAGCAGCCCAACCCGTTCTCGATGAGCATCTTCGACAACGTCGCCTTCGGCCTGCGCCTGAACCGCTACAAAGGCGACATCGGGGACCGCGTCAAGCATGCGCTGCAGGGCGCCGCGCTGTGGGACGAAGTAAAGGACAAGCTCAAGGTCAGCGGCCTGTCGCTGTCCGGTGGCCAGCAGCAACGCCTGTGCATCGCCCGCGCGATCGCCACCGAGCCGGAAGTGCTGCTGCTGGACGAGCCGTGTTCGGCACTCGACCCCATCGCCACCCGCCGGGTGGAAGAACTGATGGTCGAACTGAAAAAGGACTACACCATCGCGCTGGTCACCCACAACATGCAGCAGGCGATTCGTGTGGCTGACCAAACCGCGTTCTTCTCGGTCGACATCTCCCAGGGCACCCGCACTGGCTACCTGGTCGAAATGGGGCCGACCACGCAGATCTTCCAGAACCCGCGCGAGCAACTGACCGCCGACTACATCAGCGGCAAGTTCAGCTGAACCTGGGCCGCGTCATTTTCCGTTGAAGGGTTACTCGGGATTTCCAATGCCAGCGACGCGTCGTCTTGATCTGTCAGCGGTAGAGCGCGCACTGCGTGAGGTGCAGGCCCGTTTTGCCGAGCTCAGCGAGCGATTCACCGAACCGCGCGACCCGTTCACCGACGAGGTACTGCTCAATGTCGTTGAAGGCTATGCCCTGATTGACGACTATGTCGCACGTGGCATCGATCTTTTCGACCTGCAGCAGCTGAACCTGATGCTGGAGATCAATGCCACCGTGCTGTGTGGCAGCGATCCTGCCCGCCGCCTGGAATTCGCCGCGCATCTTGCCGCGACCGAGGCGCGCTTCTTCAACAACGTCGAAGGCGGCATCAAGGATCTGTACAACTGGTACTGGGCGTACCGCAGTGATTCGATCTGGAAGCGCGCCGCCGGTGTCTACGTGCGCATCCTCAGCAAGCCGCAGCTGTTCATCGAAGGCAACAACCGCACCGGGTCGCTGATCGTCAGCTACCTGCTGATGCGCGCCGGGCTGCCGCCCTTCGTGCTGTCGCTGGACAACGCCGAGGGCTACTTCAACCCATCATCGGTCATCCGCAATTCCGCCAAACATGGTGTCAAGGCCTTGTACGAACTACCCAAGATCAAGAAGAAGTACGCCGCGTTCCTTGAAGCGAAAGCGCCTGAACCGGGCCAGTTTTTCCTGGGCGGCATGCCTGTGCCAGCCTGCAAGAGGTGCCGCTGATGCACGGGGCTTCACTGCTGCAGCGTGGCTGGCAGGCCGTCGAGCGCCGATTCAACCGGCCAAAGGTGCGCATTTCGTTCGACATCGATGACACGCTCGCCTGCCAGCCGGAGCACGCCGCCGCCGAACACAGCGAGCTGCCGGCCTTTGTCCACCGCTGGTTGGGCGAACCCCTGCGCAGTGGCACGCGCGCGTTGATCCGCGACCTGCGCCGCCAGGGCTGCAGCATCTGGATCTACACCTCGTCGGGGCGTACACCGGCCTACATTCGCCGCTGGCTGATGCTCTACGGCATCCGCGTCGACGGCGTGGTCAACAGTGACCGCCACCAGCATGTCCTGGCCAGGCACGGGCTGGGCCATGCACCTTCGAAGCTGCCGTCGGCGTTCGACATCGATCTGCATGTGGATGATTCCGAAGGGGTGCGGCTGGAAGGCGTCGACCACGGTTTCCGTGTGCTGGTGGTATGCCCGAAGGATGAACACTGGGCGCAGAAGGTCAAGGATGCCGCTGTCGATGTGCAGGCCCAACTGGCCTGGCAGCAGCCGCACCGCTATGAGATGCCGGTGCGGCTAGATTCACAAGCGCTGGTTTCCTGAAACCAGGCGATTGCGCTCGGCTTGTGAAGCGGGCGACGCGGTGGCTGGCACCGGCTATGCCGGTGATCGCGGCTGAAGCCGCTCCTACAGGTACGGCGTCAGGTCGAAGCCGGGCTTTTTGTATCGGTACCTGCCTGCCATTAATGCCTAGACCCTAAGTCTCGCCTCCCGGCCCAACCCGGTAGCGGGCCCGAATGCTCACGCCCCACACGCCGGCCCAAAGCACCCGCCAGCCCGCCCCAAAGCAGTGTTTCTGGCCCTTTGCCCGGTTCTGATAATCGCCTCCGACATCCCGTCCCCGTTTCGGAGCGCGCCATGTACAACAATAAGAATCTGTCCCCCCGTTTGCTGGCGGCTGTTACCGTCAGCCTGTCGAGCCTTTGCCTGAGCGGTGTCGCCGAGGCCGAGATCATGCTGTACGACAAGGACCAGACGACGTTTTCCACCGACGGCTATATCAACGCCTTCTACGTCAACAGCGATGTCGATCGCGAGGGTGAGCAGTACGACCGCCGCCAGTCGCGGGTGAAGATGGGCTTTTTGCCCAACTACCTGGGCTTCAACATGGGCAAGCAGGTCGACGACCTCAAGCTCGGCGCGCGCGCTTCGTTCTGGGTGACCATCAACGACAGCGAAACCAACGGCACCGACACCGCCATCGACGTGCGCCAGTTCTACGGTACCGTGGCCAACCCGGAATGGGGCGAGGTCCTGATCGGCAAGGATTTCGGCCTGTTCGCCCGCTCCAACATCCTGCTCGACGAACTGCTGGCCGGTTATGGCCAGGTCAGTGACACCCTGGGCCTGGTGGACGGCGGCGGGGTATCGTTCGGCAACATCGGCAGCGGCTACCCGTACCCGTTCCCCACCTCGCAGATTACCTACCGCACCCCGGTGATGGACGGCCTGCGCGTCGCGGTCGGCATCATGGACCCGGTGGACACCAACGACAGCAGCCCGACCGGCAAGGCCTACCAGGAAAACCCGCGTACCGAAAGCGAGATCACCTACCAGTTCGACCTGGGCGGGGCGCAGATCTACAGCTGGCTCAACGGCAGCTACCAGACCTCCGACAACACCGACCCGGCGGTGCAATCGGTCACCTCCAAAGGTGTCGGCTATGGCGTGCAGGCGAAGATGGGCGGGCTGTCGCTGACCGGTTCGGGGTTCCAGGCCAAGGGCATCAACCCGTTCTTCACCAACAACGCGGGCGAACCGACCTTGCGCAATGTCGACAGTGACGGCTACCTGCTGCAGGGCTCGTACAAGTTCGGCAAGAACCGCGTGGCGCTGTCCTACGGCAAGACCAAGGACGATGGCAATGGTGCGGTCGACAGTGGTGCAGATTATGAAACCCGTGGCATCGCGCTGTTCCACGACATCAATGACAACCTCAAGCTGGTTGCCGAGTACAACCAGTTTTCCATCGAGGGTCATGAAACCAGTGCGCAGGACGAAGACACCGATACCTTTGCGGTTGGGGCGGTGCTCACCTGGTAGGTCCTCGGCCTCGACTCAAGATTGCTGGGGCTGCTGTGCAGCCCTTTCGCGGCGGG
>NZ_JATAAG010000019.1:24770-45044 GCF_030341915.1 Pseudomonas sp. BCRC 81390
CGTCAGGGAGCGCTATTACAACCATGGAACCGCCCACCTGCTACCCAAGTAGCATTCGTCGCCAATGGTCGCCTTCGTACACTCTCTGCTCAGCCAACCCGCGCCGGAGACCAGGATGCAGCAGGCTCACAACGACGGTGTGGTCAGCGCCATGTCCCAGGCAACCGACGCCCGGCTGGCGGCCGAGGAGCTGGCGGCGCAGCTGCTGCACCCGCACCTGGGCTTCGTGCTGTTCTTCTGCTCCGCCGAATACGACCTGCAGGTGCTGGCCGAGGCCCTGGAGCAGGGCTTTGGCGGTATCCGCCTGGTTGGTTGCACCAGCGCCGGCGAAATCACCCCGCTGGGCTATGGCCGCAACTGCATCACCGCGGTCGGGTTCGACCATCGGCATTTCTCCATCGCCACCGGGCTGATCGACGAGATGGAGCACTTCAGCCTGATCGATGCCCAGCAAATGGTCGAGCGCCTGGTCGGTACCTGCCGCAGCAACACCTTGGCACCGATCAAGGGCCACAGCTTTGCCCTGACCCTGCTCGACGGCCTGTCCAGCCGGGAGGAGATGGTGCTCGCGGCGCTCAGTGCCGCCCTGGGCGATATTCCGCATTTTGGCGGTTCGGCCGGTGACGACAACTACCTGACCCGCACCCACGTGTACTTCGGCGGCGCGTTCCATAATGGCGCGGCGGTGATGGTGCTGGTCAATACCTGGCTCGACTTCGAGGTGTTTACCACCCACCACATCCTGCCGCGGCAGGACAAGCTGGTGGTCACCGGTGCCGACAGTGCCTTGCGCCGGGTCTATGAACTGAATGCCGAGCCGGCAGCCGAGGAGTACGCCCGGCACATCGGCGTGCCGGTGGCCGAGCTCGACCACCAGGTCTTCGCCGCCCACCCGCTGGCCGTGCGCATCCATGACCAGTACTACGTGCGCGCGATCCAGCAAGTGCACCCGGACCAGAGCCTGAGCTTCTACTGTGCGGTGGAGAACGGCATCGTGCTCACCGCTATGACCCCCGGGCCGTTGTTGCCCAACCTGCAGCAGCTGTTCGACGGCTTGCAGCAGCGTCTCGGCCCACTGTTGCTGACCATCGGTTGCGATTGCTTTCTGCGGCGGCTGGAACTGGAAGGCCAGCACGGCCTGGAGCCGATCGGCGCATTCCTGCGCGAGCAGCGGGTGATCGGCTTCAACACCTACGGAGAACAGTTCAATGGCATGCACATCAACCAGACCTTCACCGGCGTCGCCATTGCCCGCAACCGGCCTCCCGTCAATCGCTGAACTGCAGCTGGAAATCACCCGGCTGCAGCATGAAAACCATAAGCTGCAGCGGATCAACGGCGCGCTGATCGAGCGCGTCGAGTCCGGCGTGACGCGTGGCAACGACCCTTACGCGGCGTTCCAGCACTCGGTGGTGCTGGCCGAGCAGGTGCGCGAACGCACCGATGCCCTGAACCAGGCAATGGCCGAGCTCAAGGCCGTCAACCGCCTGCTCAGCGAAGCGCGGCAGCGGGCCGAGACTGCCCACCAGCACCAGATCCGCCTGATTACCGACAATGTCCCGGCGCTGATCGCCTACCTCAACGCCGACCTGGTCTACGAATTCACCAACAAGGTCTACGAAGAATGGTACTGCTGGCCACCCGGCGTGATGCTCGGCCTGAGCCTGCGCGAGGCCCACAGCGAACAGCATTACCAGCGCCTGGAAGCTTATGTGGTACGCGCGCTGGCCGGCGAGAGCGTCACGTTCGAGTTCGCTGAAACCAACAGCAGCGGGCAGGAACGCTACATGCTGCGTTCCTACGTGCCGAACCGCCTGGCCAATGGCGAAGTGGCCGGCATCTTCGTCCTGATCCGCGATATCACCGAGCGGCGCAATACGGCACAAGCGCTGCACCAGGCCTATCAGCACCTCGAGCAACGGGTACGTGAGCGCACGGCCGAACTGACCAGCCTCAACGAGCAACTGCTGCGCGAGATCGAGGAGCGCAGCCGCGCCGAAGCGCGCCTGCGCGAGGCCAAGCGCGAGGCAGAACAGGCCAACCTGTCGAAGACCAAGTTCCTCGCCGCAGTCAGCCATGACCTGCTGCAACCGTTGAATGCGGCGCGGCTGTTCACCAGTGCGCTGCTCGAAAGCCGCGAGCCACAGGACAGCACGCAGCTGGTACGCAATGTCAGCAATTCGCTGGAGGATGTGGAGAACCTGCTGGGCACCCTGGTGGATATTTCCAAGCTCGATGCCGGGGTGATCAAGGCCGACGTCGCACCCTTCGCCCTTGGCGAACTGATGGACAACCTTGCCGCCGAGTACGCCCAGGTGGCCCGCAGCGAAGGGCTGGCGCTGCACTTCGTGAGCTGTTCGGCCGTGGTGCGCAGTGATATCCAGTTGCTGGCGCGGATCCTGCGCAACCTGCTCAGCAATGCCATTCGCTACACCCCCCGAGGGCGGGTGGTGCTGGGCTGCCGGCGCCTGCGCGGCGGCCTGCGCATCGAAGTGTGGGACAGCGGCATCGGCATTGCCGAAGAGCACCTGGAAGAAATGTTCCAAGAGTTCCGCCGCGGCGATGTGCAGCGCCCGCAACAGGACCGTGGCCTGGGCCTGGGCCTGGCGATCGTGGAAAAGATCGCCGGGATCCTTGGCCATCGTATTCGGGTGCGTTCCTGGCTGGGCAAAGGCTCGGTGTTCGCGGTGGAGGTGCCACTGAGCACTGCCGCGCCCAAGGCCCAGCCAAGCCTGGCGATCAGCGAACCGATGCTGGAACGCCTGCGGGGCGCGCGGGTGTGGGTGCTGGATAACGATGCCGCGATTTGCGCCGGCATGCGCACGCTGCTGGAGGGCTGGGGCTGCCGGGTGGTGACCGCATTGTCGGAGGAAGACCTGGCGCGCCAGGTGGACAACTACCATGCCGATGCCGACCTGCTGATTGCCGACTACCACCTCGACAACGACTGCAATGGTGTCGATGCGGTGGCGCGGATCAACGCCCGCCGCACCCAGCCGCTACCGGCCCTGATGATCACCGCCAACTACAGCAACGAGCTCAAGCAGCAGATCCGCGAGTTGGGCCACACGCTGATGCACAAGCCGGTGCGGCCGATGAAGCTGAAAACGGCGATGAGCCACCTGCTTGCCAGCAGCCAGCCATCGCTTGGCGCGTAGCCGGTTCAGCGGCGCAGGTAATCACCGAAGTCGATATCGCCGGCGCTGAGGATGGCCTGCACCCGGTTGTGCACGTTGAGTTTGCGCAGGATCGCCGAAACGTGGGCCTTGACCGTGGTCTCGGCGATATCCAGAGTGTAGGCGATCTGTTTGTTCGACTCGCCCTTGGTCATGCGCTCGAGCACCAGCAATTGCTTGCGGGTCAGCGCCTGGAGCATTTCCGGCGGGAAGCTCGGGGTATCGTTCAGGCGCCGGCTGGTGCTGCTTTTCTGGGCGCGGATGATATCCGGCGGCAGGTAGACATTGCCGTTGAGGATCTGCTCGATGGCGTCGATCATCTGTGAACGTGGCGAGGACTTGGTGATGAACCCCACCGCCCCGTAGGTGATGGCCTGCAGCACGATCTGCTTTTCCTGCTCGGCCGAGACGATCACCACCGGTGTGGTGGGGGCCTCGTTGCGCAGGGTGATCAGGCCGTTGAGACCGTGCATGCCAGGCATGTTCAGGTCGAGCAGGATCAGGTCGAGGTCATCGTGTTCGCGGGTCAGCGTCAGGGCACTGTCCAGGTCGGCAGTTTCCATGACTTCGCTGCCCTGGAACCCGTCGCTGATGACATTGTGGATGGCTTCGCGAAACAGCGGGTGATCGTCGGCAATCAGAATTTTGTACATGGCCTTTTCACCTCGTTTTTATGGGATGGAGCGGGGCACGCATTCGGCAAGCGAATTCAGGGAAAGGGTTCCGGTTGCGCGGGGGCAAGTGGCAGATTGGCCTGCTGCCAGGCGTCCAGGCCGTCGCGATACCAGTACAGGTTGTCATAGCCCAGGGCCTTCGCGCGTTTTACCGCGTTCCAGCTCAGCCAGCAATCCGAGCGGCAGTAAAACACCAGCGGCTGTTGCCTGCGCCCGGCGGTGGCCTGTTGCAGGTGGCGGGCGAAGTAGCCTTGCCAGGCCGCGCTCAGCTCGCCGTCGCCGGTGTTGGCCAGCCAGCGGCTGCCGGGAATGTTGCTGTGCGGTTCGTCTTCGATGAAGCGGCCTTGCAGCCATTGGCGCCGATAGACGTCGATCAGGACCGGGGCGGGGGTCTGCTTCAGCAGGCCTTGCAGCGCGTCGGTGTCGATGACCTGGGCGCCGTCGACCTGCTGCGGGGTCGGGCTGCGGTAGACGCTGGTGCGATAACCGTCGGCGGAAAACAACGGTTGCGTGCCGGCCTGGGCGATGCCCAGCGACAGACTCAGCGAAAAGGCCACCAGCAAGGGGCGTGGCAGCCGGGGCAGGGCACGTGGCATGGGGGTTATCCTTTTTGTTATAGGCCCATTACATGCCAGTGGCGGTGCATTGTGAATGCGACGATCAGACAGCAAAGGCAGAACTAAAGTAGTAGATGGCCTGGCGCGTTGACGGTTGCGCGATTCCCGGATGGATGCACAACCCGTGTAGGAGCGGCCTCGTGTCGCGATCGGGCTGCAGCGCAGCCCCACGATTGCAGCTGCGCCGCAGATACCACCGGGGCTGCGCTGCAGCCCGATCGCGGCACAAGGCCGCTCCTACAAAAGCGCGTTCCCATGCGGGGTAGATCAGCGTGGCTTGCGCAGTGCCGCGTGCTGGGGGTTGAAGGTAAGGATCGCCAGCAGGGTGAACAACGCGGTCAAGCCCAGGCATACCGCCAGTGCCAGCAGGTTCAGCCGCTCGTACAGGGCAAAGCGCACCAGTTCCACCGCATGGGTGAACGGGTTGATTGCACACAGCCAGTACAACCACTGGCTGGCCTCCTGCATCTTCCACAGCGGGTACAGTGCCGATGACAGGAAGAACAGTGGAAATATCACGAAATTCATCACCCCGGCAAAGTTCTCCAGTTGCCGGATCGCGTTCGACAGCAGCAACCCCAGGGCGCTGAGCATCAATGCCACCAGCAATAGCGCCGGTAGCGCCAGCAGCAAGCCGGCGGCTGGTGGTTGCACACCGTATAGCCAGGCAATGGCCAGGAAGGCGTACACCTGCAGCAGGGAGATCAACGAGGTCGCCAACAGCTTGCTGCCCAGCAGGAACGGGCGTGGCAACGGGCTGGTCAGCAGCACGCGCATGCTGCCCATCTCGCGGTCATAGACCATCGACAGCGAACCCTGCATGCCGTTGAACAACAGGATCATGCAGGCCAGGCCGGGGATGATGTACACCTCGTAGGGGATATAGGTGTCGTAGGGTTCGATGATGGCGATGCCCAGGGCCGCGCGAAACCCGGCGGCGAACACCAGCAGCCACAGCAGCGGGCGCACCAGGGCGCTGAGAAAGCGCGTGCGCTGCAAGACGAAACGCAGGCATTCGCGCAGCAGAATGCCGTTGAAGCATTGCCAGTAGGCGTTCATTGGGCTTTCACTCCTGAAGGCGCGCTGGTCAGGCGGGCGAAGGCGTGGTCAAGGTCGCCGCCGTGCGCCTGGCTCAGGGCGGCGGCCGTGCCGCTGGCCACCAGGCGCCCCTGATGCAGGATCAGCAGGTCATCGCTGGGTTGGACTTCGTCCAGCAGGTGGGTGGTCCACAACACGCTCAGGCGTTGTTCGCGGCATAGCAGCCGCAGGTGCTGGTTGAGCGCCAGGCGGCTGGCCGGGTCGAGGCCGACGCTGGCTTCGTCGAGCAACAGCAGGCGCGGTTCATGCAGCAGCGCGCGGGCAATCTCGACCCGGCGTCGATGGCCGATGTTCAATGCCCGGACTGGCTCGCGGCGGCGCTCGTCGAGGCCCTGGCGGGCCAGTTCGGCGTCCACCCGCAGGTTGGCCTGGCGCCGCGACAGGCCATGCAGCGAGGCGTGGTAGCGCAGGTTCTGCTCGACGCTGAGGTCCAGGTCCAGGGTGCTTTGCTGGAACACCACACCCAGTTGGCGCAAGGCTGGGCGTGCGGCACTACGCAGGGAACAGCCGCACACGCGGATGTCGCCCTGCTGCAGGTCGTAGAGCCGCGTGAGCAGGGCGATCAAAGTCGACTTGCCGGCGCCGTTGGGGCCCAGTAGTGCAGCGAAGCGCCCGGGCGCCAGGCTGAACGCGACCTGCCGGAGTGCCTGGCGCTGGCCGTAGGCAAAGCTCACGTCACTGACTTCCAGCGTATTCATGGTGTCACCACTACGCCCCAGGGGTAGCGGCCGACCTTCACCGACTTGAGCACCTTGAGGTTTTGCGCATCGATCACCGACACGTCACCGCTGACGCCGTTGGTGGCCAACAGCTGGCTCTGGTCCGGGGTGAACGCCAGTTGCCATACCCGCCGCCCTACCAGCAGGTAGTCGAGCACCTCGAAGGTCTTGGCATCGACCACCGCCACATGGTTGGCGGGGCCCAGGGCGACGAAGGCGTACTTGCCATCGGCGCTGAGCTTGATCCCCACCGGCTGGACCTTGTCCGGGTGCACGCCCTTGATCTGGAAGTTCAGGGTTTTCAGCACCTGGCGCGTGGCTACGTCGAGAATGGTCACGGTGCCGCCGATTTCCGCCGAGGCCCACAGCCGCGTGCCGTCCTGGCTGAACTCGACAAAGCGTGGCCGCTGGTCGACCGGGGTGCTTTCGGCCAGGGTCTGGGTGCTGGTGTCGATCCAGTGCAGCATGTTGGTGGTTTCGCTGGTATTGACCGCCCACTTGCCATCCGGGCTTACCGCCATGCCTTCAGGCTCGATGCCGACATCGATCTGCCCGAGTACCTTGTCGGTCTGGGTGTCGATCACGGTTACCAGCGCGTCGTCCTCGTTGGACACGTACAACCAGCGGTCGTTGGGGTGCAGGGCGAACTGCTCGGGGTCCTTGCCGGAGGGCAGTTCCTTGATGATCTTGCGGGTGGCCACGTCCATCACCTGGACCCGGTCCGAGTCGCTGGCGCAGATGTACAGCAGCTTGTGGTCGTGGGACAGCAGCAGGCCGCGCGGGCGCTGGCCTACCGGCAGGGTCTCGGTGACTTCCAGGGTTTGCAGGTCGATCAGGCTGAGGCTGTTGTCCTTCTCGTTGGACACCCAGGCGGTGGCGGCCATGGCCTGGCCGCTGGCGAGCGCCAGGGCGCCCGACAGCAGGCTGGGGTAAAGCAGGGCCCGGTGGAACAGGCGGCGAGGCATGGCGGAATCCTTTTTTTGTTGTGGTTATCGGCTCAGGGGTAGCGACAGCTGACCTCGGGCTTGTCGTAGCCCAGGCTGTCCATTTCGTTGAACGGGTGCAGGAACCCTTCCTGCGGCGAAGTGCTGACCAGCGCCCGCGGCTGCACCAGCGGGATCGGCTGGCGCAGCTCGCCGTTCCACGGGCGATAGCTGAGCTTGCGGCCCTTGAAGCCATCCAGCGGCAACTGCTCGCTGAGCAGCAACTGCTGCACGGCGTGCGGTTCGGCCTGGCGCGATTTGCTGACTGCGCTGGCGACACTGCGCACGGCCATCCAGGCGGCGAAGTCGCGGTCGTTCATCCAGCGCCCGGCCTGGGCCTCAAAACGCTTTTGCAGCTGCGCCGCGCCGAAGGTTTCCACAGTCTTGTGCCAGCCGGTCGGGGTCAGGCCCTGGGTTCCGGCGACCGGGCGTGGGTACCAGGTCTGGTAGGGCAGGTACTCGCCGAAGTCGCCGCGCTCGTCGGCCACCAGCACCACATCGTATTCGGCAGTTTGCGTGAACAGCGGCATGTCGGCCTGGGCGCTGCGGCGCTGGTCGTTGTCGAAGGTCCAGGGCTTTTCCGCCACCAGCTGCAGGCCGAAGCGCTTCGCGGCACGCCGCAGGGCAGCGGCGTAGGCGCGGTCGTCATCGGTCTGGCCGACGATCAGCAGCGCCCGCTGCCATTTACGCAGCACCAGGAATTGCGCCAGGGCATCGGCCAGCATGGCGCGGCCGGGCAGGCTGTGCAGCACATTGCCCAGGCACTGGCTGCTGCGCAGGCTGTCGTCCGGGCTGCCGGCGTTGAACAGCAGGCTGTCGGGCAATGCGGCAGACAAGGCCCGCAGGCTGGCAGCGGGGGCATTGACCACGAACAGCCGCAGGCCTTGTTCATGCTGGGCCTTGGCGGCCTGCAGCAGGGCTTCGGGGCTGTCGACGCCGGCCTCGATCAGGTGGAATTGCTGCTGCAGGAAGCGGCCGCTGCTGTTGCTGTCGACAATCGCCAGCCTGGCGCCTTGCAGCCCGGCATCGCTGGGCTCGGGGATGACGTTGGACAGCAGCGGGCCTGGGTCGGGGCGATAGCCCAGGTAACCGATGCGCACCTGCAAGGGCTCGGCAGCCTGGCCCCCGGCGGCAGACGCCAGGGCCGCGGACAGGGTGGCGGCGATGGCCAGCAGGCAGGTCAGGGCAAGGTGGGCAGGCTGGCGCATAGAGCGACTCCACGGCAGATGGCGCCAGCATAGGAAGCCCGCCACGGCGGGGAAATATGCAGAAAGTAGCGCCCGGCCGGTACCAAGGTAGTAATTCGCCACGCAGGCCCCGGTCTTACGATGGACCGCAATCTCGCCACACTGAGGAAAACCGCGCATGCGCCTGCTTGACCTGTCGGCCCTGTGGCGGATCAACCTTTGCGTCACGTTGTTTTTCCTGCTGGTGATGCTGGCCTGTGCCGGGGTGCTGTTGCACCAGGCGGTGGCCGATGTCGAGCGCGAGTTGCAATCGGCCGAAGCGGTGGTGGCGTACCTCGGCGATACCGCCGAGCGCGACCCCGCGCGCCTGCAGCCACGGTTGACGCAAAGCCTGCGCCACGTGCGGGTGCATTGGCTGGCGGCAGGTGAAGCGGTGCCGCTGCCGCAGGAACGCGGCCTCGATGCCTGGCTAAGGCGCCACCTGCTCGGCGAGCGCCACCACGCTACCCGGTTGCTGCAGCTGAGTGATGGCCGCCGGGTAGCGATTGCCGTGGATGCGCGGGATGAAATCGACGAAGTCCGCGACTCGCTGCAACAGTTGGCGGGCCTGTGCGGCCTGGCGCTGACGCTGAGCTTGCTGACCATCCGCTGGGCCGTGCGCCGTGGCATGGGCTTGCTGGACGAATTGCTGCAGGCCCTGCGCCAGGTCTCCGGCGGGCAATTGAGCGCACGCCTGCGCGAAGCCGGCCTGCCGGAGGCACGCCAGCTGGCCAGGCATTTCAACCACATGACCGCATCGCTGGAACAGGCCCGCGCCGACAACGCCCAACTGACCCAGGCGCTGCTGGCCGTGCAGGAGCGGGAGCGCACCCAGCTGGCGCAAACCCTGCACGACGACCTTGGGCAATACCTGGCAGGTATCCGTGCCCAGCTGTGCCTGCTGCGCATGGTGGCCGACCAGCCGGCCGCGGTGGCGCAGACCACCCGTACCCTGGAACTCGATTGCCAGCGCCTGCAGCAGGGCTTTCGCGCGTTGGTGCATGACCTGTATCCGCTGGCGCTGCAGCACATGCCGCTGGCTGAGGCCTTTGCCCTGCTGGTGAGCCAGTGGCAGGCAAGCCAAGGCATCGATTGTCGCCTGCGGATCGGCGCGCGCCTGCCAGCACTGCCTGGGACCAGCCGCACGCACCTGTATCGCTTGTTACAGGAGGCGTTGACCAACGTCGCCCGCCACGCGGCGGCCAGCCAGGTGCGGGTGCGCCTGCAACGCAGCGCCAGGGGCTTGCGCCTGCTGGTTCGCGATAACGGTTGTGGGGCACCGCAACCGCTGCGCCCCGGGGTCGGCCTGCACTCGATGGCCGAGCGCGCCCGCAGCCTGGGTGGTGAACTGCGCATTCTCAGCCGCCCGGGCGCCGGCTGGGCGCTGGCCCTGAACATTCCCATGGAGGTGCAATGAATATCGTGTTGGTCGATGACCACGCCGTGGTCCGCCAGGGTTATGCCAGCTTGTTGCGGGCGGTGCTGCCGACGGTGCAGGTGCGCGAGGCGGCCAGCGGCGAGGAGGCGCTGGCGCGGGTGCAGGAGCAAGTGCCCAACCTGGTGATCATGGACTTCGGCCTGCCCGGTATCAGCGGCCTGGAAACCACCCGACGCCTGCGCCAGCGCTTGCCGCAACTGCGCGTGCTGTTCTTCAGCATGCACGATGAACTGCCGCTGGTGCGCCAGGCGCTGGACGCGGGGGCAGCGGGGTACCTGACCAAGAACTCGGCGCCCGAGGTGCTGATCGAGGCGGTGCAGCGGGTATTGGCCGGGCAGGCCTATATCGAGCAACCGCTGGCCACCCAGCTGGCCTGCACCGCGCATCAGCGGGCCAGCGACCCACGCCTGCAGTGCATGACCCAACGTGAGCTGGAGATCTTCGTGATGCTGGCCAAGGGCACGCCGGTGCGGGCGATTGCCGAGCAGTTGTGCATCAGTGCCAAGACCGTGTCCAACCACCTGACCTTGCTCAAGAGCAAGCTGCAGGTCAGCTCGCATGCCGAGCTGGTGCACCTGGGGATCGACCTGGGGGTGGTGCGGGTGGCGGGGTAGGGGTCGGCCTCACAGGCGCTGAACAGGTCATGCCGGCCCCTTCGCTCAATTGCCCCAGGTTTCGGGGCAGCCCTTGCACCCCTGCAGGTTGGCATCCTGGAAATTCCCATAATGCTGCCGCGCCCCACGCAGGTCGGCGCCTGCCAGGTTGCTCTGGCCGAACTTGGCCTCCTGCAGGTTGGCATCGCCCAGGTCCGCCCCCTGCAAATCGGCCTTGCTCAGCCAGGCCATCTCCAGGTCCGCCGCCCGCAGGTTGGCCTGGTGCATCTTCGCCCCGGACAACCTGGCGAATTCCAGGTAGGCCGCGCCGAGGTCGGCCCTCGCGAACTGCGCGCCTTGGGCAAACAGGCCCCAGCCCTGGATCGCCACCAGCTTGCTGTCGCTCAGGTCGGCCAGGCGCAGGTTGCTCTGCTGCAGGCTGGCGCGGGTCAGGTTGGCGCCCTGCAGGCGAGCCTGTTCCAGGTTGGCCAGGTCCAGCCGGGCATGGCGCAGGTCGGCACCGCGCAGGTCGGCGCCGGCCAGGTTCATCTTGCGCAGGTCCTGATTGGCCAGGTTGGCGCCACGCAGGTTGGCCCCGGGGCATTGGCTGGCTTCGGCGATGACACAGCCGTTGATGGTCAGGGGTCTATCGTTGTCATCGTCGTCGGTCGTTGCGGCCAGGGCCGGGGACAGCAGCAACAGCAAGGCAAAGGGCAGGTAATTCATGGCGGAGTTCCTGTCGGAAGGAGAGACAAGCGCGAAGGGGCCGCAAAGCAGCCCCAGTGAAGCGTTACTTCAGGCGGTCAACGTTGTGCGGTCTGCTTGTCCCAGCTGGGGATCTTGAACACCCAGAACGAGCCGCCCTGGGCCACCGGCTTGGTCAGCTCGGCCATGTCGCCACCCCACAGCGGCACCGCGCCGCCGTAGCCCACGGTCACGCCGATGTACTGCTCGCCGTCCTGTTCCCAGGTGATTGGCGGCGAGACGATGCCGCTGCCGGTCTGGAACTTCCACAGCTCCTTGCCGGTCTTGGCGTCGAAGGCCTTGAAGAAGCCGTCACCGGTACCGGTGAACACCAGGTTGCCCTTGGTCGCCAGCACCCCGGCCCACAGTGGCAGCGGTTCCTTGTGCTCCCACACCAGCTTGCCGGTGCTCGGGTCCATGGCACGCAGGGTGCCGACGTGGTCGTCATACATGCGCTTGATGCGGAAGCCCATGCCCAGGTAGGCAGAGCCTTTCTTGTAGTCCACTTCCTCGGTCCAGTACTCCTCTTTCCACTGGTTGCCGGGGATATAGAACAGCCCGGTATCCTGGCTGTAGGCCATGGGGTTCCAGTTCTTGCCACCGAGGAACGGCGGCGAGACTTCCACCGGCTTGCCTTTGCTTTCCCCCGGCAGCGGCTTGGGCGGGCGCTGGCCGGGGTTTTCCACCGGGCGCCCGGTGTTCAGGTCGATATGGCTGGCCCAGGTGATGTTGTCGACGAAGGGGAAGGCGTTCTGCAGCTTGCCGTTGCTGCGGTCGACCACATAGAAGAAGCCGTTGCGGTCGGCATGGCCGGTGGCCTTGACCAGCTTGCCGTCCTTGTTCTTGTAGTCGAACAGCACCAGCTCGTTGTTGCCGGAAAAGTCCCAGGCATCGTTGGGGGTGTGCTGGTAGAACCATTTCACCTCACCGGTGCTCGGGTCGACGCCAACCTGGCCAGAGGTGTACAGGCTGTCGTAGTCGTGCGGGTTGCCGTCCTTCGCGGTGCGTGCCCAGGTATTCCATGGGCCCGGGTTGCCAGCACCGACGATGATGGTGTTGCTCTCGGGGTCGAAACTGGCGCTTTGCCAAGGGGCGCCGCCGCCGTGGCTCCAGGCTTCGACCTTGCCGGTTTCGGTAGTCGGGTCATCCGGCCAGGACGGTGCCTTGACGTTGCCGGTGGGGGTACTGTCCTTGCCGTTCAGGCGGCCCATATGGCCTTCGACGAACGGCCGCATCCACACTTCCTCGCCGGTGTCCGGGTCGCGGGCGAACAGCTGGCCGACCACGCCGAACTCGTCACCCGAGCTGCCGTGGATCAGCAACACCTTGCCGCTGGTCTTGTCCTTGATCAGCACCGGGGCCCCGGTCATGGTGTAGCCGGCGCCGTGGTCGCCGAACTTCTTGTTCCACAACACTTTGCCGGTGCGCTTGTCGAGGGCGATCACCCGCGCGTCGAGGGTGCCGAAGTAGATCTTGTCGCCGTAGATCGCCGCGCCGCGGTTGACCACGTCACAGCACGGGCGGATGTTCTCCGGCAGGCGGTGGTTGTAGGTCCACAGGCGCTTGCCGGTTCGCGCATCGAGGGCGAACACCCGCGAATAGGACCCGGTAACGTAGACCACGCCGTCGCTGACGATGGCCTGGGACTCCTGGCCGCGTTGCTTCTCGTCGCCGAAGGAGAAGGACCACGCCGGGGTCAGCTTGAACACGTTCTGGTCATTGACCTGGGCCAGCGGGCTCCAGCGCTGGGCGTTGGTGCCCATGCCGTACTGCAGCACGTCCTGGGTGGTGAGGTGATCGTTGGCGATGTCTTCCCAGGTGACGTTATTGCTGGCAGGCGCCGCCGTGGCCACCGTGCCCAGGGCCAGGCTGCCGGCCAGCAGCACGGCCCGCAGGCTCAGGCACAACGGGGAAAGGGCAGGTAGCGTTGTTGTTGTCATGGTTGCAGTTCCCTGTGGAGTTTTGGCCTGCACAGGGTGAGCTGGGGCAGTTGTCGCGGGATACGGAAAACTTCCCGCGCTGGCCGGGAAAAGTTCCCGTACAGCACCTCTTTTGGCCCTTCGCCACAGGCCCTACTACCAAGGGAGTAAGGCCCGGCCACCAAAGCAGGATACGGCGCTGTACGGGCTGTTCCTAAGATGGCGGCACGGCCTCTGTGGTTGAGGCCCTGCGTGCAAAGGTGAGGGCATAACAATGACAACACAACGAAACGTCTTGCTTGCTGCAGGCCTGCTGGCCGGCGCTGTGCTGACCGGTACGGTCTGGGCCCATGGCAATGTGGTGCCCCAGGCTGTGGAAACCCAGGGCCTGACCCCGGTCAAGGATGCCGGTGTCGCCGTGGACGGCGACGGCTGGGCAGCGGTCAACCCGTATCGCGAGTCTCCCGAGCACGACAAGGCCGTGGAAATTGGCGCCTCGGCCTACAACCAGAACTGCGCCGCCTGCCATGGCCTGGAAGCCAAGTCTGGCGGTATCGCCCCGGACCTGCGCATGCTCGATGCCGGTGAGGCTGGCGACGAGTGGTTCGTCGAGCGGGTACGTCACGGCGCGGTTCGCGACGGCCGGGTGTACATGCCGAAGATGGCCGACTACCTGAGCCAGGAAGCCCTGTGGGCGGTACGCACCTACCTGGACAGCGTGCACGTCGAGGAGTGACGGCCATGCGCCTGTTGGCGGTGCTGTTGACTGGCCTGCTGCTGTGGTGCGCGGCAGCCCAGGCGCAGGTACGCAACTACGACGCGATCATCGCCGCCGGTGAATTGAAGGTGGCGGTGTACCAGGATTTTGCTCCCTACAGTTTCGAGGACCACGGCCAGCCGCGCGGGGTCGACGTGGAGCTGGCGCAGGCCCTGGCCGGTGCGCTGGGGGTACACCTGCAACTGATCTGGGCGCCGCCCGGGGAAAAGCTTGACGACGACCTGCGCGACTATATCTGGCGCGGCAGCCCGCTGCGCAACCAGCAGCTCGCCGACCTGATGATGCGGGTACCTTACGATCACGCCTACGCGCAGCGGCGCAACGACGTCGGCGAACTGGAAAACGCCCAGGTGGCGATGTTCGGCCCCTATCAGCAGGAGCGCTGGCAGGTGGCCTACGATCGCCGTCGCCTGGCCTCGGTGGCCAGTGTCGCGGTGTTCCAGCAGCACCCCATCGGGGTCGAGGTGGACAGCGTGCCGTCGTTCTATCTGACCTCGGTGTTCAACGGCATGCTCAGTGCCAAGACCCACCATTACCCCAACGTGCAGCAGGCCTTCGGCGCCATGCAGGCTGGCCAGGTAGACGCGGTGATGGCCATGCGCGGCGAGGTCGACTGGCAATTGCACCAGGCCGCCGACCCGCAACTGGCCCTGGCGGAAAACGCCTACCCGAACCTTGGCAAGCAGGCCTGGGACATCGGCATGGCGGTGCACGAGAGCAACCGGCAGCTGGCCTACGCGGTGGAAGAGGCGCTCGAGGCGCTGATCCGCGATGGGCGGATGAAAGCGATCTATGCCAGTTACGGCCTGCGCTACGAGGTGCCGGAGATGTATCAGTAGTGCACATGCCCGCTCCCGCAGGGGCGGCACTGGTGCAATGGATAATGGTGCCATCAAGGAGCGGGCCATGAACTGGCGAGCGACTTTCCTGCTGGCCTGCTGGCTGCCCTGGGCAGCCCAGGGCAGCGAACCGAATGCCACGTCGGACCCGGTGCCGTCGGTGATGTGGGACTTCTACCACAAGCAGCTGCTGGGCCAGGCAGCGTTCGTCTTCGATGATCGGGTCAAGCTGCTGGCACCCCCCTTTGCCGAGGACGCACGCCAGGTGCCGCTGGAGATCGACGCGCGAGCCTTCAGCGGCGAGGTAGTACGGATCCTGGCCTGGGCCGAGCTCAACCCGCTGCCGCGCATTGTCGACTTCGAGCCCGGCGAGCGCGTATTGCCCTGGTTGTCGATCCGCATCCGTATCGAACAGGCCACGCCGCTGCGCGCCGCGGTGCTGACTCGTGACGGCCTGTGGCACGTCGGCTCGACCCTGATCGATGCCGCTGGCGGCGGTTGTACCGCGCCCAGCGTGGTCCGCACCCAGCCCGGCTGGGAGGAGCACCTGGGCGAAGTGCTGGGTGGGCGCTACCCGCGCGGCGACAGCAGCCGCTTGCGCCTGCAGGTGGCCCACCCGATGGACAATGGCCTGGTCAGCGGCATTCCGGAATTCTTCCTCAACCATGCCGAGCTGCAAGGTGCGGACGGCCAGCGCCTGGCCAGCCTCGTGCTGTATCCGGCAGTCAGCGAAAACCCCAACCTGGGCTTCGACATCCTCGGTTCCGGGCCGACCCGGCTGCTGCTGCAGGACAACAGCGGCAACCAGTTCGAGGCTGCGCTGCCTTGAGCGCGTTGCCCGGCTTCACTTACCGACCCGAGGCGCCCGTCATGCGTTGGATCCTGCTTCTGCTGCTGTGTCTGGGCCTGCCGGCCCAGGCTGACCTGGCCTACCGCCTCGAACCTCGGCAGATCGCCGAGGGCACTTGGCTGCTGGAGGGCAGCACCGCCAATTTCGCCAAGGACAACGGCGGCAACATCGTCAACACCGCCTTCATTGTCACTGACAGCGGGGTGGTGGTGATCGACAGTGGGCCGTCCAAGCGCTACGGCGAAGCGCTGCGCCAGGCGATTGCCGCCACCACCGACAAACCGGTGGTCGAAGTGTTGTTGACCCACCATCACCCTGACCATGTGCTGGGCAACCAGGCCTTTGCCGATGTGCCGATCGGCGCCCTGGCCGGCACCGGCGAGCTGCTGCGCCAGCAGGGCGAGGCCATGGCCGAGAACATGTATCGCCTGGTCGGCGACTGGATGCGCGGCACCGAGGTGGTGCTGCCGACCCGGGTGCTGGAGCCAGGGATGCATGAAGTGGGCGGGCACCGCCTGCGGCTGCTGGCGCTGGGCGGGCATACCGGTGCCGACCTGGCGATTCTGGATGAAACGACCGGCGTGCTGTTTGCCGGCGACCTGGTGTTCTACCAACGGGCGCTGACCACGCCCAACAGCCCGGGGCTGGAGGTCTGGTTGAAAGACCTGGATACCCTGCAGGCGCTGCCCTGGAAACAGTTGGTACCTGGCCATGGCCCGGTGGCCAGCGATGCCCGGCCGTTTGCCCAGATGCGTGACTACCTGGGCTGGCTGGATGGCCTGATGCGTGTCGGCGCGGCGCGTGGCGATGACATGGCCGAGATGATCCGCAGCCCGATCCCGGAGCGCTTTGCCGGTATCAGCCTGACCCGTTACGAGTTGATCCGCAGCGTCAGCCACCTGTATCCGCGCTATGAGCGCCAACAGTTGCGGCGCATCGACGCCAAGCACTGACGGCGCTTCAAGGGGCGCGCGGGCCGTGGCGGCCAGCCCCCATACCAAGGAACTAGAAAACTCCGCACTGCGGGCAATTGTTGGCAAGCAGGCAGCGACCAAGAATTCCCGGCACACCGGGAAATTTTCCCGGGCACAACAAAAAAACCAAAGGTAGCCGTCATGACCCGATCCCCACGTCGTCCCGTGTTCGCCGTGAGCCTGGTGCTCAGCGCCATGCTGCTTGCCAGCGCGGCCCACGCTGCTGTCAGCAACGAAGAAATCCTCCAGGACCCGAAGAACCCGCAGCAGATCGTCACCAACGGCCTGGGTGTGCAGGGCCAGCGCTACAGCCCGCTGGACCTGCTCAACAGCAACAACGTCAAGGACCTGCGGCCGGTCTGGGCGTTCTCCTTCGGCGGTGAGAAGCAGCGTGGCCAGCAGGCCCAGCCGCTGGTCAAGGACGGGGTGATGTACCTGACCGGTTCCTATTCGCGGGTGTTCGCCGTGGACGCCCGTACCGGCAAGAAACTGTGGCAATACGATGCGCGCCTGCCTGATGACATCCGCCCGTGCTGCGACGTGATCAACCGGGGCGTGGCGCTGTACGGGGACCTGGTGTTCTTCGGCACCTTGGATGCCAAGCTGGTGGCCCTGAACAAGGACACTGGCAAGGTGGTGTGGAGCAAGAAAGTGGCCGACCACAAGGAAGGCTACTCCATCAGCGCCGCGCCAATGATCGTCAACGGCAAGCTGATCACCGGGGTGGCCGGTGGCGAGTTCGGCGTGGTGGGCAAGATCCAGGCCTACAACCCGGAAAACGGCGAACTGCTGTGGATGCGCCCGACCGTGGAAGGGCACATGGGCTACGTGTACAAGGACGGCAAGGCGATCGAGAACGGCATTTCCGGCGGCGAGGCGGGCAAGACCTGGCCCGGCGACCTGTGGAAGACCGGCGGTGCAGCACCTTGGCTGGGCGGCTACTACGACCCGGAAACCAATCTGATCCTGTTCGGTACCGGCAACCCGGCACCGTGGAACTCGCACCTGCGCCCGGGCGACAACCTGTACTCCTCGTCGCGCCTGGCCCTGAACCCGGACGATGGCACCATCAAGTGGCACTTCCAGAGCACGCCGCATGACGGCTGGGACTTCGACGGCGTCAACGAGCTGATCTCGTTCAACTACAAGGCCGGCGGCAAAGAAATCAAGGCGGCCGCCACTGCCGACCGCAACGGCTTCTTCTATGTGCTGGACCGCACCAACGGCAAGTTCATCCGCGGTTTCCCGTTTGTCGACAAGATCACCTGGGCCAGCGGCCTGGACAAGGATGGCCGGCCGATCTACAACGAGGCCAGCCGCCCAGGGGCACCGGGCAGCGAAGCCAAGGGTAGCTCGGTGTTCGTCGCCCCGGCCTTCCTCGGCGCCAAGAACTGGATGCCGATGGCCTACAACAAGGACACCGGGCTGTTCTATGTGCCGTCCAACGAGTGGGGCATGGATATCTGGAACGAAGGCATTGCCTACAAGAAGGGCGCGGCGTTCCTCGGTGCCGGCTTCACCATCAAGCCGCTCAACGAAGACTACATTGGCGTCCTGCGTGCCATCGACCCGGTCAGCGGCAAGGAAGTGTGGCGCCACAAGAACTACGCACCGCTGTGGGGCGGGGTGCTGACCACCAAGGGCAACCTGGTGTTCACCGGCACGCCGGAAGGCTACCTGCAGGCGTTCAATGCCAAGACCGGTGACAAGGTCTGGGAGTTCCAGACCGGTTCCGGCGTGCTCGGTTCGCCGATCACCTGGGAGATGGACGGCGAGCAGTACGTTTCGGTGGTTTCCGGCTGGGGTGGCGCGGTGCCGCTGTGGGGCGGCGAAGTGGCCAAGCGGGTCAAGGACTTCAACCAGGGCGGCATGCTCTGGACCTTCAAATTGCCCAAGCAGCTGCAAACCGCCAGCGCCAAGCGCTGACGCCATGGCTTGCCGCTTGCCGCCAGCCAACCGGCGGCAAGCGGCCCTACTACCAAATGACGAGAGCCCCGCTGCCAACGATGCATTCGCCCGGCAGGCGGGGCTTCTTACCATCGGTTCATCGCCTGTCGCCGGACAGGCATCGACCACAGAGGCTCAGCATGATCTACGCACAACCCGGAACCCCTGGCGCCATCGTGTCCTTCAAGCCACGCTACGGCAACTTCATCAATGGTGAGTTCGTGGCGCCGCTGGGTGGCCAGTACTTCACCAACAGCTCGCCGGTCAATGGCCAGCCGATTGCCGAGTTCCCGCGCTCTGGCGCCGAGGACATCGAGCGTGCCCTGGACGCCGCCCATGCCGCTGCCGACGCCTGGGGCAAGACCTCGGTGCAGGACCGGGCCCTGGTGCTGCTGAAGATTGCCGACCGTATCGAACAGCATCTGGAAGTGCTGGCCGTTACCGAAACCTGGGACAACGGCAAGGCGGTACGCGAAACCCTCAATGCCGACGTGCCGCTGGCAGCCGACCACTTCCGCTATTTCGCCGGCTGCATCCGCGCCCAGGAAGGTGGTGCTGCGGAAATCAACGAAGGCACCGTGGCCTACCACATGCATGAGCCGCTGGGCGTGGTCGGGCAGATCATCCCGTGGAACTTCCCGCTGCTGATGGCTGCCTGGAAACTCGCCCCGGCCCTGGCCGCCGGCAACTGCGTGGTACTCAAGCCGGCGGAGCAGACGCCGCTGTCGATCACCGTGTTTGCCGAGCTGATCGCCGACCTGCTGCCTGCCGGCGTACTGAACATCGTCCAGGGCTTTGGCCGTGAAGCCGGCGAGGCCCTGGCCACCAGCAAGCGCATCGCCAAGATCGCCTTCACCGGTTCCACCCCGGTGGGCTCGCACATCATGAAATGTGCCGCCGAGAACATCATCCCGTCTACCGTCGAGCTGGGTGGCAAGTCGCCGAACATCTTCTTCGAAGACATCATGCAGGCCGAGCCGGCGTTCATCGAGAAGGCTGCCGAAGGCCTGGTGCTGGCGTTCTTCAACCAGGGCGAAGTGTGCACCTGCCCGTCACGGGCGTTGATCCAGGAATCGATCTACGAGCCGTTCATGGCCGAAGTGATGAAGAAGATCGCCAGGATCACCCGGGGCAACCCGCTGGACACCACGACCATGGTCGGTGCCCAGGCTTCGGAGCAGCAGTTCGACAAGATCCTTTCCTACCTGGAGATTGCCCGGGAGGAGGGCGCCCAGCTGCTCACCGGTGGTGCTGCCGAGCGGCTCGACGGCGACCTGGCCAGCGGTTACTACATCCAGCCGACCCTGCTCAAGGGGCACAACAAGATGCGTGTGTTCCAGGAGGAGATCTTCGGCCCGGTGGTGGGCGTGACCACCTTCAAGGACGAAGCCGAAGCCTTGGCGATCGCCAACGACAGCGAGTTCGGCCTGGGTGCCGGCCTGTGGACCCGCGACATCAACCGTGCCTACCGCATGGGCCGTGGGATCAAGGCCGGGCGGGTATGGACCAACTGCTATCACTTGTACCCGGCGCATGCCGCGTTCGGTGGCTACAAGAAGTCTGGTGTGGGCCGTGAAACCCACAAGATGATGCTCGACCACTACCAGCAGACCAAGAACCTGCTGGTGAGCTACGACATCAATCCGCTGGGCTTCTTCTAACATCTGCTCGGTTGACGCGGTCGACTGTAGGAGCGGCC
>NZ_JATAAG010000019.1:45246-230597 GCF_030341915.1 Pseudomonas sp. BCRC 81390
CGCGCAACCGATCCTCCTACCAACGCACCTCGCAAGCTCGTTCCAAAGTAGCATTCGGTCCTGGCGCCCAGCATGCATTAATGCCTCTACCGGAATCGCCCGGCACAACAACAGGACCGCCCCATGTGGACTAAACCCGCCTTTACCGACCTGCGCATTGGCTTCGAAGTAACGATGTATTTCGCCAATCGTTGATGCCTGGCCGGCCATCGTTGCGATGGCCGGACCTTGTGTACGAAGCCCCTGTGGAATTGATCGATCCCGAGCAGACCCTGGCCCTGGCCCGCGGCTTCCGCCTGCGTTGGGAGCCGCACCTGGCATGCCCGGTGTTGCAGCATGCGGGGGGCGTCATCGAGCTCAACGCCAGTGCCGGCTGGGTGCTTGAACTGCTCGATGGCCAGCGTAGCGTGGCGGCAGTCATCGCCCGGCTGGCGCAGCGTTTCCCCGGGGTGACCGGGCTCGACGAGGATGTGCTGGCGTTCCTGGAGGTGGCCCGCGCCAAGTGCTGGGTCGAATGAGCCGTGGCCAGGCTTTGGTCTGGTTGCTTTCGCCACGGGATGCTTTACGCTGGCGGTTACCTTCCAGAACAATAAGAACAGGCTTTCCGATGAGCCAGAGTTTCAGCCCGCTTCGCAAGTTCGTTTCGCCTGAAATCATTTTCGGTGCCGGTTGCCGGCATAACGTGGCCAATTACGCCAAGACCTTCGGCGCGCGCAAGGTCCTGGTGGTCAGCGATCCGGGTGTGATCGCCGCCGGTTGGGTCGCCGACGTCGAGGCCAGCCTGCAGGCGCAGGGCATCGACTACTGCCTGTACAGCGGCGTATCGCCCAACCCACGGGTCGAGGAAGTGATGCTCGGCGCCGAGATCTACCGGCAGAACCACTGTGACGTGATTGTCGCGGTCGGTGGCGGCAGCCCGATGGATTGCGGCAAGGCTATCGGCATCGTGGTCGCCCACGGGCGCAGCATCCTCGAATTCGAAGGCGTGGACACGATCCGCGTGCCCAGCCCGCCGCTGATCCTGATCCCGACCACCGCCGGTACCTCGGCCGATGTCTCGCAGTTCGTGATCATTTCCAACCAGCAGGAGCGCATGAAGTTCTCCATCGTCAGCAAGGCGGTGGTACCGGACGTGTCGCTGATCGACCCGCAAACCACCCTGAGCATGGACCCGTTCCTGTCGGCCTGCACCGGCATCGACGCGCTGGTGCATGCCATCGAGGCCTTTGTGTCCACTGGCCACGGCCCGCTGACCGACCCCCATGCGCTGGAAGCCATGCGCCTGATCAACGGCAACCTGGTGGAGATGATCGCCAACCCCGGCGACATCGCCCTGCGCGAGAAGATCATGCTGGGCAGCATGCAGGCCGGTTTGGCGTTTTCCAACGCGATCCTCGGGGCGGTGCACGCCATGTCGCACAGCCTGGGCGGGTTCCTCGACCTGCCTCATGGCTTGTGCAATGCGGTGCTGGTGGAGCACGTGGTGGCGTTCAACTACAGCTCGGCGCCGGAGCGCTTCAAGGTGATAGCCGAAGTGCTGGGCATCGACTGCCGTGGGCTCAATCACCGGCAGATCTGTGCGCGCCTGGTGGAACACCTGATCGCCTTGAAGCATGCCATCGGCTTCCATGAAACCCTGGGCCTGCACGGCGTGCGCACAACCGACATTCCGTTCCTGTCGCAACACGCGATGGACGATCCGTGCATTCTTACCAACCCGCGCGCGTCGAGCCAGCGTGATGTCGAGGTGGTGTATGGCGAGGCCCTCTGACGACCAGCAGCGGGCGCTGGCCGGGCTGCTGGGGCTGGGCGACCACTCGGCACGCAAGAGCCATTACCCGGAGCTGGCGGCGCGCCTGGACGAGCTGGAGGCCGAACGCAACCGCTACAAATGGTTGTTCGAAAATGCCGTGCACGGGATTTTCCAGGCCAGCCTGCAAGACGGCATGCGTGCGGCCAACCCGGCGTTGGCGCGCATGCTCGGTTACGACAGCCCGCAAGCATTGCTGCAATGCCTGACGGACTTTGCCAGCGACCTGTTCGTCGAGGCCGACGAATTGCACGCCATCACCGCGACCCTGGCCCGTGAACGCAGCCTGCACGGTTACGAAACCCGCTTGCGGCGCAAGGATGGCAGCCACCTCGATGTGCTGATGAACCTGCTGCTCAAGCCTGGCCACGAGGGCCTGGTGGAAGGGTTCGTCGCCGATATCACCGAACGCAAGCTGGCCCAGCAGCGCCTGCAGCAACTCAACGACGAGCTTGAGCAACGGGTGGCCGCGCGCACCGATGAACTGCTGGAGGCCAACCGCAACCTGCAACAGCAGATCGCCGAACGCAAACAGATCGCCCGTGCCCTGCGGGTTGCCCGCGATGCTGCGGAAACCGCCAACCGCAGCAAGGACAAGTACCTCGCGGCAGCCAGCCATGACCTGTTGCAGCCGCTGAATGCGGCGCGGCTGCTGATTTCGACGTTGCGCGAACGGCCCTTGCCGGAAGCCGAGAAAGTGCTGGTGGAGCGTACCCATCAAGCCCTCGAAGGTGCCGAAGACCTGCTCACCGACTTGCTCGACATTTCTCGGCTCGACCAGGCCGCGGTCAAGCCGGATGTGGCGCTGTACCGTCTCGACGAGCTGTTCGCGCCGCTGGTTTCGGAATTCCGCACGGTGGCCGACGCAGCGGGCCTGAAGCTGCGCGCGCGGATTGGCGACTATGCCATCAGCACCGACCTGCGGCTGATGACGCGCATCCTGCGCAACTTGCTCAGCAACGCCTGCCGCTATACCGAGCATGGCCGGATCCTGTTGGGTGCCAGGCGCCGGGGCAGGTACTTGCGCCTGGAGGTCTGGGACACCGGGCGGGGTATCGCACAGGACCGGCTGCAAGCGATATTCCTCGAGTTCAACCAGCTGGACGTGGGCCGTGCCGCCGATCGCAAGGGCGTGGGGCTTGGGCTGGCGATTGTCGAACGGATTGCCAAGATCCTTGGCTACCGGGTCGAGGTGCGCTCGTGGCCGGGGCGTGGCTCGGTGTTCAGCATTGCAGTGCCGCTTGGCCAAGCGGTACCGCTGCCGGTGCATCCGGCCACGCCGCAACCGGGCACCGGCAACCCGTTGCCGGGCCGCCGGCTGCTGGTGGTGGACAACGAGCTGAGCATCCTCGAGAGCATGGGGGCGCTGCTTGGGCAGTGGGGCTGCGAAGTGGTGACTGCCACCGACCAGGCAGGGGCATTGCTGGCCCTGGAAGGCCGGGCGCCGGAATTGATCCTGGCCGATTTTCACCTCGATCACGGTGTGGTCGGCTGCGAGGTGATCAGGCACTTGCGCGAACATTTCGGCCATGCCATTCCTGCGGTGATCATCACCGCCGACCGTAGCGATCAGTGCCGCCGGTCCTTGCACAAGCTCGGCGCGCCATTGCTGAACAAACCGGTCAAGCCGGGGAAATTGCGTGCGGTATTGAGCCAGTTGCTGGGCTAGGCCACCTTCGACCCAGGCACGCGCAGCTGCTTCGATGGCAGCGGCTGTACCGGTGGTCGCGGCGGAAGCCGCTTGCGCAGCTACAGCTCGAGTTCACGCAACAGGGGTAATTAGGCCAAACTGATGGCACTACAGGCCAGGGCATTGGGCAAACTGCTTACCGAGAAACAGCGGAATAGAGCAATCCAATGTCCCTCGCCAAGTTTGGATCCAGTTGTTGGAAAAACTTTCCAAGCGGTCAAATTGCAATAACTTAGCAAACTAACTAATGTAACAAAGTGTGCCGCCTGTCGGTCGTTTCGCTTGAGAAATGAACGATTTGGATGTGTGTGACTCCTATTTGCCAGCAGGGCATTCCTTGCCGGATCTCGCCCTTGCGCGCTCGCCCCGGAACTTATGGACGTTCAACCTCATCGGCATCGCAGGGATGTTTGTGGGGGCTTTTCTTTTTTTTGAATAGTGGAGTAACGCCATGCCTTACCGAGGCTCTTCGGGTACATATTTGTGCACCTGAAATAACTATCTGCTGTTGCACTTGAACCGATATGAATTTGTTCTTGCCGCTGCGAGCACTCCTTTCGCACGCCTATGGCAAGATCATCTAGCGCTAACGCATTACGTGGAGAATACGTCGTGGAGATCAATACAATTATTAGCCTGTTCGGGCAAAAAGAATCCATGGAGCTGGTGCGGTTGTCAGTGATTTACGTTCATTTGCTGGCCTGTTGCATTGCCATCGGTCTGGTCTTCGCCAGCGATGTGGAAATGGTCAGAAACTTGTTGAAGGGGCATACGAATACCGGGCAAGACGGCAAACATATGGCCAGTTTGCAGCGCTCTGTAGCCAACGCGCTCATTTTTTTATGGCTGACCGGGGCCGCCGTAGTGGGTATCGACTACCTTGATAAAGGCATGAATTATTTTGCCAACCCCAAACTTCAGGCAAAGCTCATTATCGTCCTGTTGTTGACTTTCAATGGCATGCTCTTGCATCGCTATGTTTTGCCTGCTCTGCTCAAAGCGGGTTCTTTGCTCGAACTGAATTTCAGCATGCGCATGTTTGCGTTGTTCTCCGGTGCGCTGTCCGGTGTGTCCTGGCTGTATGCGGCCATGCTCGGTGTCGGCCGGCCACTGGCCTGGAAGTACTCGCTGACCGAGTTGCTGCTGGCCTACCCGGTAATGATCCTGCTCGGCTTTGCCTTGATGGCTGCCTTGACCCAGTGGGCGCGCAAACGCAGCGAGGCTGAACCGGCTCAGATGCCTGTCTGGCAGTTTGCCGGCATTACATCCTGATCGCTTGAGCAACCCGTCGATTGCGCCGCGAACCGGGAAACCGGTTCGCGGCGAGCGTGTTGCGGCCACCCAATCGCTCATTTCTTGCCCGGCAACACCGAGCTGAGTACTTGCCTGGCCGTCTGCACGATGATACCGGCCTGGTCAGGGTCGCCCTTGAGCAAGGCGCTGGCGAACTTCTTCGCTTGCTCCAGCTTGATATGCGGCGGCAGCGGAGGCACGTCCGGGTCGGTCTTGAATTCGATCAGCACCGGCCGATCAGCCGCCAACGCACGCTCCCAGGCAGGGCCGATGTCTTCCTCGCGGTCCACATGGATGCCCTCCAGGCCAATGGATATGGCGAACAGGTGATAGGGCACGTCGGGGATCGACTGCGACGCCTCGAACTTCGGGTCGCCCTCCATTACGCGTTGCTCCCAGGTAACCTGGTTGAGGTCTTCGTTGTTGAACACCGCGCAGATCCATTGCGGGTTCTCCCATTGCCGCCAGTACTTTGCCACGGTGATCAATTCAGCCAGGTTGTTCATCTGCATCGCGCCGTCACCGACCAGCGCCACCACACAGCGCTGCGGGTGGGCGAGCTTGGCGGCGATGGCGTAGGGCACGGCGGCGCCCATGCTGGCCAGGCCGCCGGACAGCGAGCACTGCATGCCCCTGCGAATCTGCAGGTCGCGGGCGAACCAGTTGGCGCAGGAGCCGGAATCACTGGTGACAATGGCCTGGTCCGGCAGGCGCGGGGAAAGTTCGTACACCACGCGCTGCGGGTTCAGCGGCTCAGCCTTGGCGTGGGCGCGTTTGGCCAGGGTCTGGTCCCACTGCGCACGCCAGCTTTCGATCGCGTCGCGCCAGCCCCGTTCAGGTTTGTGCTCGAGCAGCGGCAATAGCGCCGCCAGGGTTTCACCGGCATCACCGACCAGGTTCACCTCCATCGGGTAGCGCAAGCTGAGCATGTCCGGCTGCAGGTCGATCTGTACGCCGCGGGCCTGGCCTTCCTTGGGCAGGAACTCAGCATAAGGGAAGCCGGAACCGATCATCAGCAAGGTGTCGCATTCGCTCATCAGCCGGTAACTGGGTTCGGTGCCGAGCAGCCCGATGGCACCGGTGACCCACGGCAGGTCGTCGGGCAGCACGGCCTTGCCCAGCAGCGCCTTGGCCACACCGGCACCCAGACGCTCTGCCACCGCAATCACCTGTTCGCTAGCCTGCAGGGCACCGGCGCCGACCAGTATCGCCACCTTGCGTCCGGCATTCAGCACGTCGGCGGCGCGCTGCAGGTCCGCCGCGAAAGGCAGCACCCTGGGCCTGCTGTAGCCGACGCCGGAATGCACGGTGCCGTGTGCCCTGGCCGGTTCGTGGTAGGGCAGGTCCTGCAGGTCGTTGGGCAGGATGATGGCGGTGACCCGGCGCTCGCCGATGGCGGTGCGCACCGCGCGGTCGAGCAGGTGGCGCACTTGTGCCGGGGTCGAGGCCTGCTGGACGAAGGCACCGGCCACATCCTTGAACATCGACAGCAGGTCCAGCTCCTGCTGGTAGTGCCCGCCGAGTGCTGCGCGTGCCTGCTGGCCGACGATGGCCAGCACCGGCTGGTGGTCCATGCGGGCGTCGTACAGGCCGGTCAGCAGGTGCGAAGCGCCGGGGCCGGAGGTGGCCATGCACACGCCAAGTTCGCCGGTGAACTTGGCATGCGCGCTGGCCATGAAGGCGGCCATTTCCTCATGCCGGGCCTGGATGAACTGGATCTTGCCATTGGCCCTGGCCAGCGCGCCGAACACGCCATTGATACCATCGCCGGGGTAACCGAAGATGCGTCTTACGCCCCATTGATACAGGCGCTCCACCAGAAAATCGCCTACCGTGCCAGTCATGCTCGTCTCCCGGGCTGTCATCGATAGGGGTCTGGACTTGGCGTGCCGGAGGAAAGTTTCACCCGCATGACCATGCCCTAGCGTTGTTGGTCACGCAGCTGCTGTTCCCGTTGTGCCTTCTCCTCGGCGTCGGTTTGCCGGCCTTCGCCCTGGCCGCCTTCCGCCAGGGCCCGGTACTCCTTGCGCAGTGCCTGCAACTTCTTGCTGTCCATGTCTTCCAGGTCGAGTACCGACATTTCCGTGTGCTTGGTCGCCCGAATCAGCTCGTCGAGCTTGACGTGGATGATGTCATTGTCGCGGTTCTGGGTGTTCTGGATCAGGAACACCATCAGGAAGGTGATGATCGTGGTGGAGGTGTTGATGATCAGCTGCCAGGTATCGTTGTAGTGAAACCAGGGCCCGGTGAGGCCCCATATCACGATGAGCAGGAGCGCGATGAGGAAGGTCTGAGGGCGTCCGGCGTGGTTGGACAACCATTGGCAGAATTGGGCGAATTTCATGATCTCGTCTCCAGGTGCGCCTTTAGCTTGGGACCATGACAGCAACCGGGAAGTTGTTTTTTTCATCTGGGCTGGCACGCGTGGTGGGCCGCGCTGAAGTTGAACGTCGCGCGACGAGGGTGCTCTTACATGCAAAGGGTACAGTGAGGGTTCCCCTGATGAGCATTGAACGCAGCATCCCCGAGCTTGCGGCCTGGTACGCCCAGTACGACGACATCAGCTACCGGCGCGAGTCACCGGATGCCTACCACCATGAACTGGTACGCACCGCCGAAGCCCTGCGCGACGACGGCGCGATTGACTGGGACGACTGGCTGGCGCTCAAGGCACTGGCCGACGATGCCCACGTGCACGCCCTGGAAGATGCCGTGCAGGCCCATGTCAGCGACCCCGACGCATGAAAGCGCTGAAGATCGCCACCTTCAACATCAACGGCATTCGCAGCCGCCTGCCGGCACTGCTCGCCTGGCTGGAACGGGAACAGCCGGACATCGCCTGCCTGCAGGAGCTCAAGGCGGCGGATCAGCAGTTTCCGCGGCAGGCGCTAGAGGCAGCGGGTTATGGCTGTATCTACCAGGGGCAGCCGTCGTGGAACGGCGTGGCCATTCTGGCGCGGGGCAGCGAGCCGCTGGAGGTGCGTCGTGGCCTGCCAGGCATGGAGGACGACACGCAAAGCCGCTATCTGGAAGCGGCAGTGCATGGCGTGCTGGTGGCATGCCTCTACCTGCCGAACGGCAACCCGCAACCGGGGCCGAAATTCGAGTACAAACTGCGTTGGTTCGAATGCCTGATCCAGCACGCCCAGGGTTTGTACGGCAGTGGCCACCCTACGGTGCTGGCCGGTGATTTCAATGTCGTCCCCACCGACATGGATATCTACAATCCGCGCTCCTGGCTGAAGGATGCGTTACTGCAGCCGGAATCGCGGGCGTGCTTCGCCCGCTTGCTTGGGCAGGGCTGGGTCGATGCCATCCGCCAGCTGTATCCGGACGAGCGGATCTACACCTTCTGGGATTATTTCCGCAACCACTGGGCGCGCAACGCCGGCCTTCGTATCGACCATCTGTTGCTCAACCCTGATCTGGCACCCTACCTGAAACGGGCGGGCGTCGATGCCTGGGTGCGTAACGAAGCCAAGGCCAGCGACCATGCGCCAACCTGGATCGAACTGAGCACGCGACGCCGGCAAACGTAGCGGCTCCAGCGTGCACGCCCCTGTGGCAGCGGGCGTCCACACGCCCACCTGCACAGCTGTTGCCTGCCTCCCTGGCTGCCGCGCAATCCGCGTGCGAACGCATGAAAACCTGTACAACTTATTTGGCTATGTAGAACTTCAAGCGCAACTAACGCCGCTTGAAGTTCCTTCTATCGCAACCGGCAAGTCAGCAATCCATGACCGCCCGGCAGATCAATACTTGTTATCATTGATGCTTCACGCACCTGCGCCAGTCCCACGAGAACATGCTGTCTCGTCAGGGTTTCATCGAATACGAGTGCAAACAATGAAAAGGACGATCAAACCTTCTTCCAGCTCGCACCCAGAGCGGGACGGGATGGTGCCAAGTCATCTCAATTTCCCGGTGGTTGGCATCGGCGCCTCCGCGGGCGGGCTTGCCGCCCTGAAAGTATTTCTCGAACACATGCCGGCAAACAGTGACATGGCGTTCGTCATTGTCCTGCATCTGTCGCCAGACCACGAAAGCGTGGCGGACAAGATCCTGCAGGGCTCCACTGCCATGCCGGTCATTCAGGTAACAGGCACCTCGCGCATCGAGCCGAATCATATCTACGTGATATCGCCCGCCAGTCAATTGGCAATGAATGATGGCTACCTGAAAGTGGTGCCGTCGGCCCGGCCGTTGGGCAAGCATATTGCCATCGACCTGTTCTTCCGCGACCTGGCCGACGTGCACAAGGAATACAGCTTCTGCCTGGTGCTGTCCGGTACTGGCAGTGACGGCGCGGTGGGCCTGTCGCGAATCAAGGAACAGGGCGGCATCACCATCGTGCAGAGCCCGGACGATGCCGAGTTCGACGGCATGCCGCTGGCGGCGATCGCCACCGGCATGGTCGATGCCGTATTGCCAGTGGCTGAAATACCGCACAAATTGCTGGAGCTGTGGCGTAACACGCAGACCATCAAGTTGCCCGCGCCGCATGACCTGAAAGTGTCCGCGCAGAGCGAAGAGCACGAGCGCGAGGACGCGGAGCGGGTCATTCAGGACATTCTGCGCACCTTGCGTACCCGCACCGGGCACGACTTCAAGCATTACAAGCGCGCGACCGTGCTGCGCCGCATCGAGCGCAGGCTGCAGGTGACCACCCAGCCGGATCTGTCCAGCTACCTGCGTTACCTGGAAGACACTCCGGACGAAGCCAAGAAGCTGCTTGGCGACATGCTGATCGGGGTCACCAACTTCTTCCGCGACCGCGAAGCCTTCGAAGCCCTCGAACGCCATGTGCTGGGTTCGCTGCTCAGCACCAGGGACGAGGAAGATAACCGTGAAGAGGTACGCATCTGGTCCGCTGGCTGCTCGACCGGTGAAGAGGCCTACAGCCTGGCGATCCTGAGCGCGGAACACCAGAAGCTCGAGTCCCACCCGTTGAAGCTGCAAGTGTTTGCCACCGACATCGATGAACGCGCGATTGCCGTTGGCCGCGCAGGGCTCTATTCGGAAGCCATCGTCACCGACGTGCCGCCGATGCGCCTGCGCCAGTATTTCGTCAAGGAAAACGAGCATTACCGGGTGCGCAAGGAAGTTCGCGAAAAGGTGTTGTTCGCCAAGCACAGCCTGTTGTCCGACCCGCCTTTCTCGCAGATCGACCTGATCGTCTGCCGCAACCTGCTCATCTACCTGGACCGTGAAATCCAGAAGGAAATGCTGCAGATGTTCCACTTCGCCCTGCGGCCTGGTGGCTACCTGTTCATGGGCTCGTCGGAGTCCGCCGATGCCTGTCCCGAGCTGTTCACGCCGGTAGACAAGCGTAACCGCATCTTCCGCGCCAAGGTCGGCGCCAGCGTGAACCGCCGCACCCCGACCATGCCCCGCGGCGGTTTCACCCTGTCCAACCTGGCCATGCCCGCACCGCTGGTGCAGGTGCAGCGCAAGTTTTCCTACGCCGATATCCATAACCGGGCCATGGCCCAGCAGATGCCACCCAGCATGATTGTCGACAGCAACGGCGACATCCTGCACATGAACGAAGGGGCAGGGCGTTTCCTGCGCTACGTGACCGGCGAAGTCGCGCGCAACGTGATGGTCCTGATCATGCCCGAGTTGCGGCTCGAGTTGCGCACCACGCTGTTCCAGGCGCAGCAGAGCGGCAAGGCCACCCTGTCGCGCAAGGTGCGTTTCAGTGAGGGTGATGTCGACTACTGGCTCGACATCGCCGCACGGCCCTACAAGGACGATGTGACGGCGCAGGAAGTCTGCACCATCGTGTTCAACGCGGCGCCGGTGAGTGTCGGTGAGCAGATGCTGGAGTTCGACCAGCTCACCGAGAACAAGGTGATGGCCAGCCTCGAGAACGAGCTGCAGCGGACCAAACTGCACTTGCAGGAAACCATCGAGCAGTCGGAGGTTTCCAGCGAAGAGCTGAAGGCTTCGAACGAAGAGATGCAGGCGATCAACGAAGAGCTGCGTTCCGCCACCGAAGAGCTGGAAACCAGCAAGGAAGAACTGCAGTCGATCAACGAAGAGCTGCTGACGGTCAACTACGAACTCAAGAGCAAGGTCGAGGAAACCGACAAGATCAACGATTACCTGGCCAACCTGATCGCCTCCACCGATATCGCCACGGTGTTCGTCGACCGCAACATGCACATCCGCTGGTTCACTCCGCGGGCCAAGGATATTTTCAGCATGCTGCCGGTGGACACCGGCCGTTCGCTGCTGGACATCACGCACCGGCTCGACTACCCGCAACTGGCTGACGATGCCACCGCCGTCTACGAGTCGCTGACCATGATGGAACGCGAGGTCAGCAGCAGCGACCAGCGCTGGTACATTGCCCGGCTGCTGCCTTACCGCTCCAGCGAAGACCATATCGACGGCACGGTGTTGACCTTCATCGACATCACCAAGCGCCGTGAAGCGGAAGAAGACCTGCGCCTGGGCCAGGAACGCATGCGCCTGGTGGCAGAGAGCACGCAGGATTTCGCCATCATCATCCTCGATGGCAACGGCCTGATCACTGACTGGAACCGGGGCGCCGAGTACATTTTCGGCTACAGCGCCGAGGAGGTTGCCGGCAGCCACTTCAGCCTGCTGTTCACCGCCGAGGACCAGGCCGCCGACGTGCCCGAAGCAGAATTGCGCCGCGCCCAGGAGCATGGCCGGGCGGAGGATGAGCGCTGGCATGTGCACAAGGATGGCAGCCGCTTCTATTGCAGTGGCGAAACAGCCCGCTTGCGCGGCGAAACCGCAGGCTTCGTCAAGATTGCCCGCGACCTGACCGGGCACAAGCGCCTGCAGGACGAGCAAAGCAAACAGCTGGCCGAGACGCAGAGCGACAGCATGCTCAAGGACGAGTTCTTCGCAGTGATGTCGCATGAACTGAAGCATCCGCTCAACCTGATTCAGCTCAACGCCGAAATCCTTCGTCGGCTACCGGCGGTTCGCAACACCGTTCAGGCGAGCAAGGCCATCGCTACCATCAATGACGCGGTAACCAGCCAGGCGCGTATCATCGACGACCTGCTGGACACGGCCCGGCTGCGCACTGGCAAGCTGAAACTGAAAAAGCAGTTGCTGGACCTGGCCGGCCTGGTCAAGTCGATTCACGCCATCGCTGCAGAGGAGTACCCGTCGGCGCGTATCACCCTCGAACTGCCCGAGCCGGGCTCCTCGCTGATTGTCGATGTTGACCCGACGCGGATCGAACAGGTGGTGTGGAACCTGCTCAACAATGCCTTGAAGTTCAGTGGCGAGAGAGCCCGGGTACGGGTGATGCTGAGCCGCACGGAAAACTGCGCGCGTCTGGACATAAGCGACAACGGGCCGGGGTTGTCCGCTGCCGATCTGTCCAGCATCTTCGACCTGTTCAAACAGGCCAGACATGCCAGCCACCGCCGCGACGGCCTGGGTATTGGCCTGGCCTTGGTCAGGCAGTTGGTCGAAGCCCACGGCGGTAGCGTGGTGGCCCGGTCGGCCGGGTTGGGGCATGGCTCGACGTTCAGCGTCGAGTTGCCGCTGTCGAACCGGGACAAGCCCGAGCTGCCACAGGCTGACGCATCAAAGGAGGCTGACGGCCGATTGAAAGGGCTGAGAGTGCTGCTGGTGGATGATTCGCCGGAAGTGGTCGATGTGATGCGCATGTTGCTGGAAATGGAAGACGCGCTGGTCAGCAGTTACCTCGACCCACGTCAGGCGCTGCAGGAGGCCGGTGAAAAACGCTTCGATGTCATCCTGACGGATATCGGCATGCCGGAAATGGACGGGCATGAGTTCGTCAGTGCATTGCGTGAGAAAAAGCAGCACCAGCTCACGCCCACCATCGCCCTGAGCGGCTACGGTAGCAACCAGGCCAAGCGGCCGAACGAGGTTACGCTGTTCGATCGGCGGCTGACCAAACCCGTGCAGTACGACGAGCTGGTCGAAGCCATCGAAGCGGTTTGCCGTATCGGGCAGGCTTGAACCCACGGCGGCCTTGTGCAAGGCAAGGCCGCTTGCAGGCAATTGGCACCTCGGATGCAGACCCGCAGCAATACCTCGCAGGGGGTTTGTTAACCCGAATATCTTGTGTCCAAGTGCTTAAAGCATTTCGTCAGCGATAGCGAAAACACTTTCAGCCTGCAGCGTTTGCCTTCGGTCATTAGTGAACACAGACCAACCTGTGTTAACCACATGAGGTGAACCATCATGGCTAGCAACGACGACAAACGCAGCAACCAGGGCGGTAGCGCCAACACCAACCCTGGCAATTTCGCCAACGACCGCGAGAAGGCATCGGAAGCGGGTCACAAGGGCGGACAGGCGTCGGGTGGCAATTTCAAGAACGACCCTGAACGCGCGGCTGAAGCCGGCCACAAAGGCGGGCAGATGTCCGGTGGCAATTTCAAGAACGATCCTGAGCGCGCTTCGGAGGCCGGCCACAAAGGCGGGCAGATGTCCGGCGGCAATTTCAAGAACGATCCTGAACGTGCCTCCGAGGCAGGCCAGAAGGGCGGGCAGGCCTCCGGCGGCAACTTTGCCAACGACCGCGAGAAAGCCTCCGAAGCCGGTCGCAAAGGCGGCCAGCACAGCCATGGCGGTGGCCGCAACAGCGATGACAACCGCTGATCACCGTTGAACCGACCGGGGCGGCCATGGCCGCCTCGGCACGCTGATGAGGATTTGCCAATGTTCATGCACAACAAGCGACTGCAGTATACGGTGCGCGTCGCCCAGCCGAACCCCGGCCTGGCGAACCTGCTGCTGGAACAGTTCGGCGGCCCGCAGGGCGAACTGGCCGCAGCGATGCGCTACTTCACCCAGGCAGTGACCGAGGATGACCCGGGGCGCAAGGACATGCTGTTCGACATTGCCACCGAAGAACTGAGCCACCTGGAGATCATCGGCTCGATCGTGGTGATGCTGAACAAGGGCGCCAAGGGGCGCCTGGCCGAAGGGGTAGAGGCCGAAGGCGAGTTGTACCGGTCGTTGACTGGGGCCGGCAACGATTCGCATGTCACCAGCCTGTTGTATGGCGGTGGTGCAGCGCTGGTCAATTCCGGTGGCATACCCTGGACCGCAGCCTATATCGACACCATCGGCGAGCCGACGGCGGACCTGCGTTCGAATATTGCCGCAGAGGCCAGGGCGAAGATCGTCTATGAACGCTTGATCAACGTCACCGACGACCCGGGTATCAAGGATGCGCTGGGGTTCCTGATGAGCCGTGAAATCGCTCACCAGCTGTCGTTCGAAAAAGCCTTGCACTCGATTCAGCCGAACTTCCCGCAAGGCAAGCTGCCGGGCGACCCGGAAGTCAACCGTACCTACTTCAACATGTCCCATGGCGGCGAGATGCGTGGCTCCTGGAACGAGGGCCAGGATTGGATCTATGTCGACCAGCCTGAACCAGCGGTAGACGGTGGTGACGGCATGGCGACGGTGCAGCTCGACGAGCAGTCGGCGGCTGCGGCCGAAGCGATGAAGGCCAGGACCCTGTCCAACCCCGAGTTGCAGCCCCTGACCGGGGCAGAACTGGGCAAGGTCAACGGCGACGAGCCGCTGTAATGAAACCCCGCAACGGATCAGGCGATCCGCTGCGGGCCCTTTTTAGCGTTTGGCTTCGGCATCCGGGTCAGCGGAGCGAGCCAGGAACGCCCGGGTGATTTCCGGCAGGTGCTCCTTCAGCCACTGGGCCATGGCTTCCTCTTCCTTCAGAATTGACCTGCACGCCTCGGCCGTGGCGCTGTCGCCAGCCGCCTCGGCGGCTTCGATCAGTACCGTGTACGAGGCAATCTCCATGTTCTCGAACACGTAGCCGGACATGGCGCCCTTGACCACTTCATCACTCATGACCATGCCCCCGACAGCCTGGCCGAACGCCATGAGCTTGCCGGCCAGGTCCTTGAGGGTGGAGGTGCTGCCGCCCAGCCGTTCGATGCATTCCAGCAGCAGGCGTTGCTGGCCCTGGGTTTCTTCGATGTGCTGGACGATACGGCCCTTGAGCTGCGGGTAGTGCTCGAGGCGCTCGGCCTGGCCCTTGAGCATGCTTTCGGCCTGTTGCTCCATGGCATGGGCGTCGCGCAGCCAGTCCAGCAGGTTGTCTTGTACGGTTGCCATTTCAAGTACCTCTCCGTTCCAGTGATGGGTACTGTTGTGAGGCCCGTAAGGGCTGGAACGGTCGAACCACTCGACGGATGGCAGCTGGCATGACCGTGATATTTACCGCGTCGCCTGCATCGCGGATAAATCCGCTCCCACAGGTATGAGCCGCGTCGGCTTCGGGTTGACGCTGCACGGGTAGGAGCGGCTTCAGCCGCGATCACCGGCGCAGCCGGTGCCTTTCTCCACCGCAATGGATGCTCTGCAGCCAGCCGTCATCGCTGTTGAACGGAATCGCCCGCACCCGGATCAACCCACTGCGTCGTCCGTTTCCATTCAGCCAAGTAGGAGCTTTTCGATGGCCAAGTACCTGTACCTGATCAGCTACATTCTCGACAACCAACCGGGCACCTGCGAGTTGCGCAGTGACGAAGAAGACCTGAGCAGGGAGGCTGCGCGTGATTACCTGCAAGGCCTGCACCGCAACGAGGCGACTTCTTTCACCGATGTGCAGGTCCAGCGCCTGGAACACGAGCACCAGCCCGGCACCTCGCCGGGCCATTACCAGCAGCCCTGAACCTCCAACTGCATGAACGGGGCAGGACGCCCCTTCATGCGCCACGGATACCCAGGCTGCCGCGGCCTTGCCCCTGGGCACGGGCTTCTTCCGGCAGGGCAGTGACCTTGATGGCGCGCACCGGTACGGCAAACTGGGCGCCGATCTTCGAGAAGCGCTCGAGCAGGCGGAAATTGATGGCCTGCTGGATGTCCATGTACAGGTTGTAGCCCGGGTCCTCGACGATGTACACGCACTCGAACTCCAGCGCTTCCTTGCCGAAACCGCGCAGGTGAGCGCGATCGAAGCGCACCTGGTCCTGCGCCTTGATAGCTTCCTCGACGATCGCCGGCGCTTTCTTCACCGCCTCGGTGGGCGTGTCGTACGACAGGCCGAACTCGAACACGATGCGTCGCTCCTGCAGGCGCTTGTAGTTCTGGATGGTGCTGCTGATCATGCTGGCGTTGGCCATCACGATCTGCTCGCCACCCAGGCTGCGAATGCGCGTGGTCTTCAGCCCGACGTGTTCCACCGTGCCGGCCAGCGGGCCGATGACGATGAAGTCGCCCACTTCGAAGGGCTTGTCCACGGCGATCGACAACGAGGCGAACAGGTCACCGAGGATATTCTGTACCGCCAGCGCGACGGCGATGCCGCCGACACCCAGGCTGGCGACGAAGGCGGTGATGTTCACGCCCAGGTTGGACAGCATTGCCAGCAGTACCACGGACCACAGCAATACTCGCGCGCCCCAGGCCGACAACGTGGCCAGCGCGCTGCCCTGGTTCAGCCCACTGCTGCTGTGTCGCGCGAAGTAGCGGCTCAGGCCCAGGCCAATGGCGCGGTTGGCCCACAACCCGATCTGCAACGCCGCGACCACGAACCACAGGCTGCCGACCCGCGTCAGCCAACGCTCGGGCAGGTCGAGCATGCTCAGGCCGACCAGCAGCGAGGCCAGCAACAGGAGGAAATTGCTGGTGCCCGCGAGCACCTTGGCCAGCACCTGACTCAGCACGCCGTCGTGTTCGGACCAGCGCCTGACACGGCGCAGCACGAAGCTGATGGCCGCCCGCGCGACCAGGAAGGTGACGATGGAAACGGTCAATGCCAGCAACAGGTTGAGGATGGAAATGCCGAACAGCGTGGTCTCGGCGAACAATGCGATGATGCGATCATTCATGAGGGCTTGCCTCCTTCCGTCAGGGTCGGGTGACAGGGGCCGGGCCTACAGGCCCAGCATGTTGGCGTGCACGTAGTACATGATCCACAACGACAGCCCCACCAGCAGCACGATGATCACCACCGTGAACACCAGCGCCACCAGGCTCCAGCGTTGTTCCCGTGCCGTGGTCAGGTGCAGGAAGAACAGCATGTGCACGAGGATCTGCACCACGGCGCAGACCAGCACCAGGAGAAAGGTGAGGTGGCGCGGCAGGCTCGGGTACATGGCCAGCCCGAAGGGCACGAGGGTGAGGATGGCGGCCAGCAGGAAACCCACGTTGTAGGATTGGTGGCTGCTCTGGCTGGCACCGGCACTGCTGTGGACCTGGCTTTCACTGGACATCAGATCACCCCGAACAGGTAGACGACGGTAAACACGCACACCCACACGATGTCGAGGAAGTGCCAGAACAGGCTCAGGCAGCTCAGGCGTGTGGAATTGACGCAGCACAGGCCGCGTTGCTGCACCTGGATCATCAGCAAGGCCATCCACACCAGGCCGACCAGCACATGCAGGCCATGGGTGCCAACCAGGGTGAAGAAGCCGGTCAGGAATGCACTACGCTGCGGACCGGCGCCTTCGGCGATCAGGTGGTGGAACTCGTTGAACTCCATGGCGATGAAGCCCAGGCCGAGCAGGAAGGTCACTCCCAGCCACTGCAGCACGCGGCGTTTGTCCTTGCGGTGGTTGGCCAGCATGGCGTAGCCGTAGCTGATGCTGCTGAACAGCAGCAGGAAGGTTTCGACCAGTACATACGGCAGCTCGAAGATGTCCGCTGCGCTTGGTCCGCCGGCCACCGCCTGGCCCAGCACGGCATAGGTGGCGAACAGCGTGGCGAAGAGGATGCAGTCGGTCATCAGGTAGATCCAGAAGCCGAACAGGCTCAGGGAACCAGCATCCTCGTAGCCTTGCTCTTGCTGATGGGCGGTTTCGTTCAGCACGATATGGGACATGGCTCAGGCCTCCGCCAGCAGTTGGCGCCGTTCGGTTTCCACGCGCTCGACTTCCTCGGCCGACACGTAGTACTCGGTGTGCTGGTCATAGCTGCGCACCACCAGCGTCGCCACCGTGGCCAGCAGGCTGGCGATCACCAGCCACCAGATGTGCCAGACCAGGGCAAAGCCCATCACCGTGGAGAGTGCCCCAAGCACCACACCCAGGCTGGTGTTGCAAGGCATGTGGATCTTGCGGAAGTCCGCCTCCACCAGGGTCTTCACGCCTTTTTCCTTCATCCCCCAGTAGGCATCGATACCATGTACCACGGGCTGCTCGGCGAAGTTGTAGAACGGCGGCGGCGAGGCGGTGGCCCATTCCAGGGTCCGCCCGTCCCACGGGTCGCCGGTGTGGTCGCGGTTTTCGTGGCGCTTGCGGATGCTTACCACCAGCTGCATGACCTGGCAGGCCACGCCGCACAGGATGATCAGCACGCCGAGCATCTCCAGCAGCAGCAACGGCCGCCACTCCGGTACGTCGAAGTGGTTCAGGCGCCGGGTCATGCCCATGAAGCCAAGGAAGTAGGACGGCATGAAGGCGCAATAGAAGCCGACCAGCCAGCACCAGAACGCAGCGCGGCCCAGCGGGTCGTAGAGCTTGAAGCCGAAGGCCTTGGGGAACCAGTAGGTGAGGCCGCACAGGTAGCCGAACACTGCGCCGCCAATGATCACGTTATGGAAGTGCGCGATCAGGAACAGGCTGTTGTGCAGCAGGAAGTCGGCACCCGGCACGGCGAGCAGTACGCCGGTCATGCCGCCGATGCTGAAGGTGACGATGAAACCCACGGTCCACAGCATCGGCGTTTCGAAGCGCACCCGCCCCCGGTACATGGTGAACAGCCAGGTGAAGATCTTCACCCCGGTCGGCACGGCGATGATCATGGTCATGATGCCGAAGAACGCGTTGACATTGGGCCCGGCGCCCATGGTGAAGAAGTGGTGCACCCAGACGATGAACGACAGCACGGTAATGACGATGGTCGCCCACACCAGCGAGTAGTAGCCGAACAGGCGCTTGCGCGAGAAGGTCGATGCCACTTCGGAAAAGATGCCGAAGGCCGGCAGGATCAGGATGTACACCTCCGGGTGGCCCCAGGCCCAGATGAGGTTGATGTACATCATCGGGTTGCCGCCCAGCTCGTTGGTAAAGAAGTGCATGCCCAGGTAGCGGTCCAGGGTGAGCATGAACAACGTCGCGGTGAGGATGGGGAAGGCCGCCAGGATCAGGATCGAGGTGCACAGCACGGTCCAGGTGAACACCGGCATGCGGAACAGGGTCATGCCGGTGGTGCGCATCTTGAGGATGGTGACGAAGAAGTTCAGGCCGGTGAGCAAGGTGCCGATGCCGGATATCTGTAGCGACCAGATGTAGTAGTCCACGCCGACGCCCGGGCTGTAGCCGATGCCGGACAACGGCGGGTAGGCGACCCAGCCGGTACGGGCGAACTCGCCGATGCCGAGGGAAATGTTGACTAGCAGGGCACCGGCAACGAACAGCCAGAAGCTGACTGCGTTGAGGAACGGATAAGCCACGTCGCGGGCGCCGATCTGCAACGGCACCACGATGTTCATCAGGCCGACCACGAACGGCATGGCCATGAAGAAGATCATGATCACCCCGTGGGCGGTGAAGATCTGGTCGTAATGCTCCGGTGGCAGGTAGCCCGGCGAGCCATCGGCGGCCATGGCCTGCTGGGTGCGCATCATCAGCGCATCGGCGAAGCCGCGCAGCAGCATCACCAAGGCGACCACGATGTACATCACACCGATGCGCTTGTGGTCGACCGAGGTGAACCATTCCTGCCACAGGTACGTCCACTTGCGCTTGTAGCTGATCGCGCCAACGCCGCCGATGCCGATCAGCCCGACCACCGCCAGCGTGTACATGATGATGGGCTCGCCGAGGGGGATGGCATCCCAGGTCAGTTTTCCGAACATGTGCGTTACTCCTTGCCGGGTTGCGCTGCATCAGCTTGTGGGTCGCTCAGGCGCCGCTCGACCTCGCGCGAGCGCTTGACGCCCTGGTACTTGTCGATCAGTGACTGGAACAGGTGTGCATCGACCGCGGCGTAGTGCACCACCGGGTGGGCGACGCTGGGCTTGGCCAGCTGCGTGTAGCTGGCCTGGTCGAGGCGCCGCTGCGAACCACGGACCTTGGCCACCCAGGCGTCGAAGCCGGCCGGGTCGAGGGCGAGGACCTTGAAGTGCATGTCGGAAAAACCGGGGCCGTTGTAGTTGGCGGCGATGCCGGTATAGCTGCCGGCATGGTTGGCGATCAGGTGCAGCTGCGTCTGCATGCCGGCCATGGCGTAGATCTGCCCGCCCAGGGCGGGGATGAAGAACGAGGTGATGGCCCCGTCCGAGGTCACCCGGAAGTCCACCGGCGTATCCACCGGCATGGCCAGTTCGTTGACCGAGGCAATGCCCAGCTCGGGGTAGACGAACAGCCACTTCCAGTCGGTGGCAATCACCTGCACCTTGATCGGGCGGGCGTCGGATTGCAGCGGGCGGTAGGGGTCCAGCGCATGGGTGGAGCGCCAGGTGACGATGCCGAGGACGATGATGATGACCAGCGGCACGCCCCAGACCACCAGCTCGATGGCCCGCGAGTGGCTCCACTCCGGTGTGTACCGCGCTTTGACGTTGGAGGCCCGGTAATGCACCGAGAACACCAGCGCCATGACCATCACCGGCAGCACCACGATCAGCATCAGCAACGTGGCGAGGATGATCAGGTTGCGCTGCTCCAGGCCGACCTGGCCCTTGGGGTTGAACAGCACCATGTCGCACCCGGACAACTGCAGCGCGATGCCCCCCAGCACCAGCAGGCCGAGCAGCCTGGCGGCTTCCGTATATGCCTTTGCCATGTTCTAGTCCCGTATTGTGTTACCGAATGTTCAGGCTTGTTGAGTTAGAAGAAGGGCAGGTGGGGGAAGGTTGTATGGAATCTGCGCATAGGCGACGAGTGGTGATGTGCAGGGGTTGTCGAGTGTCCAGCTAGCCCGGCTGTCCGATGGTTCAGATTGTTTTGCAGCGGGCGGTTCAACCCCGCGATCTACGGAAGACAACACCAACGAGGGCTGTCCCATGAAAAAGAGAGGCGAGACGTATCGCAACTGGTGCGATCCGATCCTGCACCATCAGGTCCACGAGGAAACCCTCGACGACGGCACCAGCCTGGAGGTGCAGACGCGCCTGTCACGCACTGGGGCAACCCAGCTGTTCATCGGGGTGTATCTGGCCGATGGCACGGCCTTGTACGAACGGGCCTATGCCCGACGACCCGGCGAAACCATGAGCCGGGCTCTGGTGTGGGGGGTGGGGCGCGCCCGGCGGATGGCGGCCGAGCGCCGGGCGTCCAGTGTCGAGTCACTTGGCGGCTAAAGCTCAACCGTCGGACTGTTCCTCGGGTGGCACCTGGCCGTCCGGCCAGTCGGGGGCTTCCTGTTCCGGTTCAGGCTTGGGAACAGGCTCGCCGGGATTGTGCGGCACCTCGTCGACATACGGGTCGGGGTGGTTGGGGTCGATCATGGCGTGTCTCCTTGCAGGTTGGTTACCTGGCTTAGGTCGCCCTGGTTCGCCAGCTGTTCAACTGGATGTCGCCAATGGAACGTCGCGCCTCAGGGGCGTTCCATTGAGGAAGCCCGTCACCGGGGAACGATCAGGGAGTGATAGGTAATGATTCATCTGGGTTGCGCAGGTTGGAGCCTGCCTCGCCAGTACGCCGATGCGTTTCCAGCGCCCGGCAGCCACCTGCAGCGCTACGCCACGGGCTTGAACGCGGTCGAGATCAACAGTTCGTTCTACCGGCCGCATCGGCCCGAAACCTATGCCCGCTGGGCAGCGTCGGTGACGGCGGATTTTCGCTTTGCCGTGAAGTTGCCGAAGCACATCACCCACGAGCTGCGCCTGCGCGGGGCCATGCCAGCGTTGGAAACATTCCTTGCCCAGTGCGGCCGGTTGGGCGAGCACCTGGGCTGCCTGCTGGTGCAATTGCCCCCTTCGCTGGATTACCACCGAGAGACCGCCTGGCCATTCTTTGCCGACTTGCGTGCCCGCTATGCCGGGCCGGTAGCGTTGGAGCCCAGGCATGACAGCTGGCAGGCCGCACAGTCGATGCTGACCGACTTGCAGATCGCCCAGGTGGCAGCCAGCCCGTCGCGCTTCGACACCGATGCCCAGCCAGGTGGCTGGCCCGGCCTGGTCTACTGGCGCTTGCATGGCGAACCGCGCATCTATCACAGCGCCTACACCGACGCCTATCTTCGATGCCTGGCCGAGCAGCTGCAGCGCAGCCATGCCGCTGGCGTGCCGACCTGGTGCATCTTCGACAACACGGCCTCCGGTGCTGCAGTGGGGGATGCCTTGCGGTTGCAGCGCTACTTGCGCTGAATCAGGCGAAGCGGCAAAGCGGGCGTTCAGCCCGCTTCCATGGCGGTGTTCTTTTTCCAGCCACGCAGGTTCATTGCGCACAGGCAAACCTGCAGCGTGATCAGGGCCCAGGCCTGGACTTGCCAGCCCCAGATCGCCCACAGCAGGTTACTGGCAATGAAACAGCAGAAACCCAGCTTGCGCCGGCCAGGGCGGCGCGAGCCAATGCACCAGGCGGCCAGCACGGTCAGGGCCATGGCGGGCCATTGCAACAAGTCGATCCAATATTCCATCACACGCTTCCACGGCGCGCCTGCGCGCCCGGCGGGGCGCGCAGGCCGTTATCAGGCGGCGTTCTGCTCGCCCTTGAGCAGTTTCTTCTGGGCTTGCATGGCCTGGCCCATCTCTTCCAGCGCCTGGTTGCCCAGCAGCTTGCGCGCGGTCGGGAACAGCTCGCTTTCCTCTTCTTCGATATGGTGCTCCAGCAGCTCTTTCATGACCTTGACCCGGCCGGCGAACTCGAGCGTGCCGGTGTCGGTCTGCAGCAGGTCCGGCAGCACCAGGGAGTCGACGGCACGGTGCTCTTCCTTGGCCTCGTAGTACATCTTCGCCTCTTCCTTGCCACCGGCCTGCTTGATCGCCGGGTAGAGGATTTCCTCTTCAAGGGCCGTATGGATGGTCACCTCCTGCTTGATGCGTTCGAGCAGCTCGCTGCGTTTTTTCACTGCACGCTCGGTGGTGGAGGACAGCTCCTCCAGCAGCTTCTTCACCAGTTCATGGTCCTGGACCAGCAGATCGATTGCGTTCATGAATCACCTCTTCGGGCTCGGAAAAAATCACGGTTGCCTTCGATGGAGTGAAGCGCTGGGTGCAAGGTTCAAAGCGGTTGATCAACGCACCGGGGCGCAGCGGCACGGGGGGCGATGACCAGCGAGTCAGAATAAATGAATCTTTTTGTCAGTCGCGGGCTCAATTAGCCTGAATCAACGGAGGAGAGCCCAATGGCAGGACAGCAGTTGTTTGTGATCGAGTACGAGCTTCATGGGGAATTTCGGACGTTCATCATCCGTCAGGAACGCATGGACAATGCCGAAGCCTGGCACTGGGCAAGTTGCGATGCTGGCGTGGGGATCATCCCCAGGTTTGGCCAGCACAAGATCAAGAAGGTCAGCCGGCCGATGGCCGAACGTTACGGGTTGGCCAATGTGCGTTGGCGGCCGTCGGGCCAGGGGCCTGAGTTCGTCGCACCGCCCATCGATGTGAAGAAGTTCTCGAGCGGATCTTCCGGCGGGGCGTGAAGTGCTTTGCTGGCCATTGCGTTGTAAATCAGGGCCGCAGCCGCGGCCCTTGATCGGAGAGGAAGGTTTGTGGAGATTCTGCCGTTACTCAATACCTTGTTGCTGGCGCGTGGCCCGGGCGGCCAGGAAGATGAGGTCCGGGCCGTAGCCCGGCAAGCGCTGGTCGCCTGTTGCGAGGAGGTGCATGACGACAGCGCCGGCAACGTTATCGGTGTGATCCGCTCGGCGGGCCCCGCCGACCCCGCAGCGGCGATACGGGTCATGGCCCACCTCGATGAAATCGCCATGATCGTCAAGAAAGTCAGGCCCGACGGCAACCTCGAGGTGCTGGCGCTTGGTGGCGCGCAGCCCATCAGTTTCGGCGTGTGCCCGGTCGACATCATGGCCGATCAGCAGGTGCTTCCCGGGGTCCTGTCCTATGGGTCGATGCACAACAGCGGGCAGTCGGGGAGCGGGCGCGACGTGTTGTCCGGCGCCGTGCAATGGAAGGATGTCTATGTGGTCACCCGCTTGACCCCACAGGCACTCGAGCAGGCCGGTGTGCGTCCGGGCACGCGAGTGGTGCTGAGCCAGCATTGGCGGCAGCCGTACCAGGTCGAGGACTGCATTGCCGCGCATTTTCTCGATGACCGCGCACCGCTGGCGGCGGTGATTCATTGCGCGCACCTGCTGCAACAACGGCGCAGCGAACTGCGCCAGGATGTCTGGTTCGTGCTGACTACCCATGAAGAAGAGTCCAATGCCGGCGCCATGTATGCCGCCTCCAGGCTGCCGGGCGACACGACGATTGCGGTGGAGGTCGGGCCGGTGCTGGAGGAATATGGCACCCGCCTGTCAGCCGACCCGATCATCAATACCGGCGACCAGAAAGGCTATTACAGCCGCAGCGTGGTGCAGGCCCTGATGGCCGCCACGCGCAGGGCAGGGTACACGCCGCAGCCGGCCCTGCTGGTGGATTTCGCCTCGGACGCGAGCGCAGTGCTCAGCACCGGGACCGATGCCCGCGCCGGGTGCATTGCCATCCCGACCGAGAACACCCACGGTTTCGAGATGGTACTGCGCGAGGGCATCAGCGCCTGTGCTGCCAGCCTGCTGGAATATGTGCTGCAACCGGACGGCGCGGTCACTCCTGCGCAATGATCGAGATCTTGCCGTTGCGTTCGACGATGGCGAACTTGATCTGCTCGACGCGTTCGAGGCCCTGGCTGTCGCGGGCCGACTCGAGGATGTCGTCTTCGGTCAGCCGCGCCCGCCGCATGCGCTGATGGAGGAAACGCCCCTGTTCCACCACCAGGGTGGCGTGGCCGTCGAGCAGGCGTGCCAGGCGCCGCGAATTGAGCTTGGCCAGTGACAGGCCGACATCCAGCACGATCAGCGTGGCGATCACCAGGATGGCGTTGACGAAGGAGAAATCCTCGCCGAGCAAGGCCTGCTGGGTTGCCTCGCCGATGATCAGCAGGAGGACGAAGTCGAAGGTGGTCAGGTCGGCCAGCGAGCGCCTGCCGGCCACGCGAAACAGCAGCATCAGGGCGATGTACATGGCGGCGGCGCGCAGGATCGAATCCATGTCGTCGAGCTCCTAGGGGTAGAGGAAGGTGGCTAAATGCACGGCGCTGCCCGGCTCGGCCCTGACCACACCTTCGAGCCTGCCGACATGTTCGCTGCGCAAGGTCAGGTACAGGGTGGCGACGCCGTCTTCGCTGGTGCCAAGCTGCAACTGCAGCGACTGGCCATGGGATCGTGACACTTGCGGCTCGGGCTGCATGGTTTCGATGCTGGCTTCGCGCAGCAGGCTGCCACCGAGCACCACCACCACCGGCTCCGCTGGCTTGCCGCGTACCGTGATGCGCAGGTTGTCGGTGGTGCCGCTGCGGCTGAGCCGCTGATATTCGACCTGCACGCGACCATCGTCACTGACCACCTGGGCGTCACTGAGCGGGCCGTTGCCAAACAGCCCGGCCAGGGCCAGCAGCACGATCGCTACCAGCACGTACCAGCCCACCCGTTCGAAGCGCCATACCCGCTGCTGCATGCGCATGTCTTCCTCGACCGGGTGATGTCTTGAAACCAGCTCGTCGTCGCTCATGTACGTAGCCCTCAGGCGCGCTCGCCGCGCAACCAGCGCTGGTGGTAATGGGCCAGGTGCGACAAGCCATACAGCGCACCCTGGCGCATGACATCTGCCCGCTCGCCAAAAAAGCGCTGGGTACGCGTGAACACGGCCAACGGTTCACCGGTGAATGCCCAGGCGAAACACAGGGTGCCAGGGGCGATGGCGTCCTGCGGCTCTGGCCCGGCGACACCGGTGCAGGCGATGGCCACCGTGGCATCGCTGTCTTTGAGGGCGCCCAGTGCCATCTCCCAGGCCACTGCTTCGCTGGTCAGGCCGTAGCGTTCGATGGTTTGTGGGTTGACGCCGAGCAGGCGTTTCTTGGCGCTGGGCGCGTATACCACGTAGCCGCTTTCCAGCACCTCGCCGGTGCCGGGGACTGCCGCCAGCAGCGCAACCATGGCGCCGGCGGTGCAGGATTCTGCAGTGGTCAGCACCAGCTTGTGGGTTTTCAGGTAATCGATGGCCTCGAGTACGGGGTCGGTCGCCATGGCAGGTCACTCATGCGTTGTTTTGTGGTGGACGTGTTTCCTGCACGGTTGGTTCAGTGCAGGTAAGCCGCCCATCAACGCGGGGTAAAGCCTGCTGAACTTTGCCCGGCCTGGTGGCTTCCTCTTAATAGGAGGGTGGTGGTGCGCAGCATGGCACCGCTGCCGGTCTAACCAGAGGAGAGGCGATCATGACCGAGCCTGTAACGTATTTCTGGATCGCCGTGGCGGCGATCATTCTGTTGGTCGACCTGTGGGCCATCGTCAGCGTGTTCCGTAGCGACAAGCGCGACGTAACCAAGGCCATGTGGGCACTGCTGTTGCTGGCCCTGCCGGTTGTCGGCCTGGCCATCTGGGGGGTACTCGGGCCACGCGGCATCAAGCGCGGCACTGGGCCATCTTCACCTGAACACAGCAAGGGATAGGACGGCGGGGCGGCAATACGCTCGTAGTGGGGAGGTGCTGCATGGCACCGGCTGTGCCGGTGTTCGCGGGGTCAACCTGCCCCCACACGGGCGTACCCGATCAATGAATCCTGTGCAGTCCACGTCACGCTTACCTACCAGGAGCCACTGTGCCACGCATCATCACCCCCGCTACCCCCGAGCACGAAATCGACGAACACAACGCGCGCATGTTCGGCTCGCCAAAGGAGCGGCTGGATTTCTACCGCCATGAGATCCAGTACGAAACCAGCATCCTTGCCAATCGTACCGATGCCTACCTCACGGCACAGTCCTTTCTGGTGATTGCCTTCGTATCGTCGATGGGCAACCTGAACCAGAGCTGGGGCGAGATGTTCACCCTGATCGTGCCGCCGTTTCTCGCCTTGCTCGGGGTGCTCAGTTCTCTCAATGCCTGGCCGGGCATCCGGGCCGCCTACAAGATCATCGAGCACTGGCAACTGAAACAGAGCCACTTGCTGCGCAGCGAGCCGTTGATGGGCCTGGCCTATGATGAGTCGCCACTGTTCAGCGAGGCCGAAACCTCGCAGGCGGGGCACCGCAAGTCATTGCTGTTTTCGCTGCGCACACCGTGGATATTCCTGGTGTTCTGGATCGTGCTGGGTGGTTACGCGGTGTTCATTCAGCTGGCTTGAGGAGCTGCCCGCTCTGGGCGCAGGGGCCTTGGGCGAGAAGGCCCCGTATTGGCTCAGTGCCGGCTACGGCGCAGTGCGGCCAGTGCGCAGCCAGCCAACAGCAGCATGGCCGTAATCGCCAGCAAGCCTGGTTTGTCGGGCCGCTTGGGGCGCCCGCCCGGCAGGCTGCGCCGATCGCCCTCGGTTGCCCAGGCCTCGATGGGGGTCAACTGCAGACGCGTGCCGTCGACCAGGGTCAAGGTCAGGTCCTTGATATCGCCAGCCGCACGCCCCGGGAACACCGGTTCGCCGGTGGCATCGAGTGCGTCGTAGATGAACCGTTGCCCTTCGAGCCAGCCGACCGCGGTCAGCAGTTCGGGCCCCAGGTAGTATTTGCCGTCAAGGAAGAACCCGGGAAACTGATGCGCCCGCTCCAGGCTTTCCACACTGTACCGCTCGCCCGGCCGCATGCCGGTTACCGGATCGATCATGGCTGGCTCCCGGCGAATGCATGGTCAGGCCCCAAAGTGCCGGCAGCAGCGCCCGGCACGAGGATGACCTTGCGGCAGTCGTCCTGCTTCTGGTCGAACATCCGGTAGCCCATGGCCGCTTCTTCCAGGGCCAGGCGATGGGTGACGATCAGCTCAGGCGACAGGCGCCCGGCCTCGATATGTTCGAGCAGTTCGGGTAGAAACTTCTGCACATGGGTCTGGCCCATCTTGAAGGTCAGGCCCTTGTCGAAAGCATCGCCAAACATGAAGGCGTGGATGAAACCGGCGTACACCCCCGGCACGCTGACCACACCGCCACGGCGCACGGCGGCGATGCTCTGGCGCAACGCCTTGCCACTGCTGCCCTCGAGCTTCAGCGTAGTCAGCACCGTTTCGGTGGTGCTGCCCTTGGCCTCGAAGCCGACCGCATCGATCACTGCATCCACGCCGCGCATGCCCGGGGTCAGGCGGATGATGCTGTCGGCCGGATCGTCATCCTGCTCGAAGTTGATCGGTACCACACCGTAGGCGTCGCGGGCGAATGCCAGGCGGTAGTCGTTGTCATCGACCATGAAGATCGTCTGGGCGCCGAGCATGCGTGCGCAGGCCGCGCTCAGCAGGCCGACCGGCCCGGCGCCATAAATCGCCACGCTCGAACCTTGGCCGACCTGGGCATTGGTCACGGCCTGCCACGCCGTCGGCAGGATGTCCGAGAGGAACAGCACCTTGTCGTCGGGCAGGGCGCTGGGCACCTTGAACGGGCCGACGTTGGCCTTGGGTACCCGCACGAAATCGGCCTGGCCGCCGGGTACGCCGCCGTACAGGTGGCTGTAGCCGAACAGCGCCGCACCTGGCGGGATGCTCTTCTTGTTGAGGATCGCGCCACGCCCGGTGTTGGTGGTTTCGCAAGCGGCGAACTGCTCGAGCTGGCAGAAAAAGCAACTGCCACAGGCAATCACGAAGGGGATCACCACACGGTCGCCAACCTGCAGGTTGGTGACGCCGCGGCCGGTCTCCTCGACGATGCCCATGAACTCGTGACCGAAGATATCGCCGGGCTCGGTCTGCGGAATCTTGCCGTGGTACAGGTGCAGGTCGGAGCCGCAGATGGCGGTGGCGGTGACCCGCAGGATGATGTCGTCCTCGTCCTGGATGGCCGGGTCAGGGACATTGTCGACCCGGACGTCCTGGGCCCCGTGGTATGTCAATGCTCTCATGGGTTCAGCTCCTGCAATGGCGGGTGGTGTTGAGGCTGCTCTATGCAGGGGAAGCCAGGGGGAGAGGGAAAGTTCAGGTGGGATCATTCAGTGGCGAACCCGGCGCCTCGGTGAGCGCGTTCGAATGAACCTTGTTTCGTCGTCAGGGCTCGACTGACAAACAGTGGAGGGCGGCCGACATGAATGCGCTTAGCGGGCAGATCAGCGTGGAGCAGCGCCGGCTCGAGGCGATCAACCGCTGGTTCTGCCTGTTCGACGATGTCGAGCGAAGGCGTGACTGCCCCAGCAGCCATCACGAGGAACTGCTCCGTCAGGCCGAAGAGATGGACCGCCTTGGCCTGGTGTCCTGGGAGCAGTGCCGTGACCTGCGGCGGCTGGCGGACCGTGCCTTCCTCAAGGCTATCGCCGGCGCTGATTACCACGGCCAATGAAGCGCTTGCACCAATGCACGGGCCCCGGATTACAGGCGCGCGGTTCATTGGTCCGCCGGGCAAATGTCACAGATCATCACGAGTGAACTCATCGACGCATGGCTACGTCCCTCGAATGGAATGCCTGCACAAATCCGGCATTTGTCCAACAATCCGCTTCGAGGACGTAATGATGGAAAAGACCGATCAAAGCTCGACCTCTCCGCCCGACCGCAACGCGGACCACGTACATGCCATTGGCGAAGAAGCCGGGGCCTTGCTGGGTGAGGCCAGGCAGAAAGGCAGCGAGCAGCTGGAGCACTACCGCGACAGTGCAGCCGACCAGCTCGACTCCCTGCAGGAAGGCGCACGGTCGGCCGCAGCGGCCCTGGAAGGCAATGACAGCCTTGGCCTGTCGCGGTACCTGACTCAGGCAGCGGAGTGCATGGGCGACTTTGCCGAACAGGTGCGCCACGAAAGCGCCGAAAGCCTGTTGCAACGCGGTGCGCAGCTGGCGCGGAGCAACCCGGCCTTGTTCCTCGCCGGCAGCGTGGCCGTCGGCTTTGCCATTTCACGCTTCATGCGTGCCAGCGATTCCCATGCGGGTACACCTTCGGTAGCAGAGCATGGCTTCACCGAGCCGCGGCCAGCGCAGCCAGTCATGCCCGACCGGGGCAGTGACGTATCCACCCGTGAACCCTATACACCGGTCGACCCGATCGGGCCCGGTGCCGGCACGCCGGTCAGTGGCAGCCCGTTCGAACGTGACCCGCTCAAAGGAGGCGAATGATGAACAAGGACTCTTTACACACTACCCCTGGGTTGCATGCAGCGGCTGACGACCCTGTCGGCATCGGTGGCTTGCTGCGTCAGCTGATGCGTGAGGTGCCTGAGCTGTTCACCAAGGAACTGGCCCTGGCCAAGGCCGAGCTGCAGCACAACCTGGCCACCCTGAAGGCTGGCACTGCAGCCGTGGCGGCCGGGGCGATCGTGATCCTGGCGGGGTTCATCATGCTGTTGCTGGCCGCGGTCTACGCACTGGCCCTGGTGGTCCAGCCATGGCTGGCGGCGCTGATCGTGGGTGCGGTCACGCTGGTGATCGGCTTCATCATGCTGCAGTCGGGCAAGAAGCAGTTCGAGCCTGGCCACCTGGCCCCTGACCGTACCTTGCATGCCATGCAACAGGACAAGGACACGCTGACGAGGAAACTGCCATGACCACTTCCTTCGAACACGAGGCGCACAAGGACCCGGAGCAACTCGAGCAGGAAATCAATGCCAAGCGCGAGCATATCAGCGACCTGGTCGATGCCTTGGAGCAGCGGCTGAGCCCGGGGCAGATGGTGGACCGGGTGCTGGCCTACGCCAAGGGCAATGGCGGTGAGTTTTTCACCAACCTGGGCACCACCCTGAAGAACAACCCCGTGCCGGCCACCCTGACCGTGTTGGGCCTGGCGTGGCTCGGGCTCAACCAGAACCGGCCGTTCAACCCGGGGCCGGCGCACCATGGGCCAGGGCTTGGCGAAAAGCTTGGCGAGGCGGTGGACACCGTGAAGGGCGCCTTCGCCTCGGCAGGCGAGACGATGCACGACGCCAGCCAGAAAGTCCGCATGAAAGCGCACGACATGCGCGACCGCGCCAGTGAGCTGGGCAGCGGTGCGCGTGAATCGATGGGTGCATCTGCCGATACCCTGCGCGGTTCCGCACACAAGGTTGGCGACCAGGCAACGGCATTGAAAGGCCAGTTCGACCATCTATTGCAAGAGCAGCCGCTGGTGTTGGCCGCGCTGGGCATTGCCCTGGGGGCTGCATTGGGCGCGGCGCTACCTGGTACCCACAAGGAGGATCAGCTCATGGGCGCCAGCAGTGATCGGCTGGCAGACACGCTCAAGAGCAAAGGCAGCGAGGTGAAGGCCACGGTCACGCAGACCCTTGCCCAAGGCGCCGACACACCGCCGGTGCAGCCAGGCCGCAACGCGGACGGCTCTGACCTGTCATCAGGCCTGGGCTTCAATTCCTGAACCTGTTGTGTTTCCAGCACCACCCCTCCGGCATGCGCTGGAGGGGCAGCTGCCGGGGTCAGGCCGCAGGCCTGACGACCGGCGGTTTGATCTCCCCCAACTGCTCGCCAATGACCGCGAGCAACTGGTCAAGCGCCCAGGGCTTGGGCAAGAACACTGCACCCGGCGGTAACCGGTTGCTGGCCGCGTCGTGGTAACCACTCATGACGATGATCCGAGTCGCCGGTTGACGCTCATGAATTTCCTGCGCAAGCGCCAGCCCGTTCAACGGGCCGGGCGTTCTGACGTCGGTCAGCAGCAGCGAAAACCTCTGCTGCAGCGAGAGGCGCCGGCCTTCTTCGGCGGTACCCACCGGGAAGACTGCGGCACCCAGGTCTTCCAGTGCGCAGGTCAGCAGTTCACGCAGGATCGGCTCGTCCTCCACCAGCAGGATGGTTGGGTGAACAGCGGATGGCTCGTAGGTGTTCATGGCAATACTCAAACATCGCGCACGGGTGGAAAGAAGGGACGTCCGGATCAGCTTGCGATGATCAATTCAGACGGTGGCAGTGCGCTATCACTGCGACAGCGGCTGGTTGCCAAAAATTCATTTTTGCTGACAGGTTTTGTGCAGTGATGCAGACCGGGCAGCGCCACACGTTGGGGGTGCCCGGCGTTACCGGCCAGCTCAGGCGCCGGGTTCCTGGCCCAGGCGCTTGAGCAGGGCCCTGGCCACCGCCTCGGAAGACGCGGGGTTCTGGCCAGTGATCAAATGGCCGTCCTCGACCACATGGCTGGCCCAGTCGGCAGCCTTGGAGTATTCACCACCGTTGGCCTTGAGCATGTCCTCCACCAGGAACGGCACCACCTCGCTCAGCCCGACCGCCTGTTCTTCGCTGTTGGCGAAGCCGGTCACCCGCTTGCCCTTGACCACTGGGTGCCCGTCGGGTGCCTTCACCTCCTTCAGCACACCGGGTGCATGGCACACCGCTGCAATCGGTTTGTTCGAGGCATAGAACGCTTCGAGCAAGGTCCGGGAGCTGGCGTCCTCGGCCAGGTCCCACAACGGCCCGTGCCCGCCGGGGTAGAACACCGCATCGAAATGGTAGGGGTCTATTTCCGCGAGCGGTACGCTGTCGGCCAGGGCCATCTGCCCTTCGGTGTCGTGGGCGAAGCGCCGGGTTGCCTCGGTCTGGGCGTCGGCCTCATCGCTTTTCGGGTCCAGCGGCGGCTGGCCGCCCTTGGGCGAGGCGAGGGTGACATCGACACCGGCATCGATGAACACATAGTAAGGCGCGGCGAATTCCTCCAGCCAGAAACCGGTTTTCTTGCCGGTGTCGCCCAACTGGTCATGCGAGGTCAGGACCATCAAAATGTTTTTCATGCAAGCATGTCCTCCGAACGTCAATGGGCAGTGCGCGGCTCGCCCTGCATTACTGTGGGAGGGTTGGCGCAGCAAAGCGTTCCATGACTTTCCCGGAACCGCAGCGCCCACGGCATTGCCGAATGTACCGTGAACGTCTGCCGGGGGGTTGCAATGTCACGTCTTCCGATCATTGGGGTAACGGCCTGTTCCTACACGGTAGGCCCGCATGCGGTGCAACTGAATGACGACAAGAACGCGCGGGCGGTGGCCTCTGCGGCCAAGGGGTTGCCCGTGATCGTGCCGATGTTCCCGGAACTGCTCGACCCCGCCGACATCATCGCTAGCCTGGACGGGTTGTTGTTCACCGGCTCGCCTTCGAACATCGAACCGCACCACTACGATGGGCCGCCCAGCCCACCCGGAACCCAGCACGACGCCGCACGTGACCACCTTGCGCTGCCCCTGTGGCGGGCAGCCGTCGCGGCGGGCTTGCCGGTGCTGGGTATCTGCCGGGGTTTCCAGGAAATGAACGTGGCCTTTGGCGGTAGCCTGGTGCAACAACTTCATCAGCCCGGTGCTGAACACGAGCCGCCCGCCAATGAGCCGGTCGAAGACCAGTACGCACCGGCCCATCGGCTGGCGGTCCGGCCTGGCGGCATGCTGCAACGGCTGGGGTTCCCGGAGCAGATCGAAGTGAATTCGGTGCACGGCCAAGGGATCGAGCGGGTCGGCCAAGGCCTGCGTATCGAAGCCGTGGCCGAGGACGGGCTGGTCGAGGCGCTTTCCGTGGAAGGCAGCCGGGCGTTTGCCCTGGGCGTGCAATGGCACCCGGAATGGCAGGTGCTGTTCTACCCGCAGTACCTGGCGATTTTCCAGGCATTCGGCGCAGCGTGCCGGGCGCGGGCGGCACAGCGGCCGAGGTGAAGCGGGTAAAACTGAACATTGCCGCGCGTGCATCCTCCAATGGCAGGTGACCTGGAGGATTCTCAATGCAGCCAGAAACCGAAGGACTTGAACAGCAGGGGCCGGGCAAGGTCCCGTTCATCAACGACCCACTCAAGCCCACCTCCCCACCGCTGAACGATGCCGATGCCACGGACGCAGCCGAGTCCGAGCAGGACATCGATGATGACGGCGAGGCACTTTGAACAGGAGCAGCGCGATGGACACTTACCATGTGAGCCGGGCGGGTGACGGCTGGGAGCTCAGGAAGACGGGGGCCGACCGCGCTTCCAGGCGCAGTGCGAGCAAAGCCGAGATGCTGGGTCTGCTGCCGGATTACTTTGCCGGCAAGACCGCCTCGGTAAAGATCCACAAGGCCGACGGCAGCATTGAAGAAGAGCGTACCTATCCGCGTGCCGCCGACCCGAGGCGCACCAAGGGCTGATCTTGCGATGGCCGTGGCGCACGGGTGATCGGCATGCACGAGAAGGTGAGCACACCCCGGCAGACCGCAGCTTTTCTGGCCCTGGCCACGATGATGGTGCTGGCCTCCGGGCTGGCGCCGCTGGACCGGGCAGACTGGCTGGTGGAAAACGTCCTACCGGTAGCGTTGTTACTGACACTGGCGTTGACCGGTCGCCGCTGGCGGTTTTCGCCACTGGCCTATCTGGCCATCGTCATGTTGTTGGCGATTCATGAACTGGGGGCGCACTTCACTTACGCCAAGGTGCCTTACGACGCTTGGCTGGGTGCGCTTACCGGCCATTCGCTGAATACCGCGATGGGCTGGCAACGCAACCAGTTCGATCGCCTGGTACACCTGAGTTATGGCCTGCTGTTCGTCTGGCCGATCAGGGAACTGCTGCAACGCCGGGCACGCCTGAACGGCGCTTGGCTGGCGCTGTGCGCGGTGGCGATGGTACTGGCGACGTCGGCCCTGTATGAACTGTTCGAATGGGTAGGTGGCCAGTACTTGGGCGACGACCGGGCGCAAGCATTCCTGGCAACTCAGAAAGACCCTTGGGAGGCGCAAAAGGACATGGCCCTGGCGCTGGTCGGCGCTTGCGCGTGCCTGGTCATCCAGCAGTTGGCCGCGCGCAATCGGCCTGGGCCGCCTGCCTAGGTTGGCAAAAGCGCGGCGGGTGTTTATTCGCGATTATTTCTCATTTACACTTGGCGCCTCTCTTCGCAGCCTAGCGCTCATGCAGGATGTATCGTGTCGTTCGAGCCCGCCAAACCGACGCTGCTGTCTACCTTGGTCCGTCACTACGACGAACTGGTGGACCACATCCGCCGACGCTTCGGCGACCGAGGCATGGCCCGCGACGTGGTACACGACGTGTGCGTGCAGCTGCTCGAGCGCGGCGAGAAAGACCACGTGCGGGCGCCACTGGCGCTGCTGCGCAAGATCTCCAGCGACACCGCTGTCAGTCGCTACCGCAGCGAGCGTCGTCGCGGCGCCTGGGTGCAGGCGTTCGCCGAGCTGCCAGAGGCGGCTTGCCCGGCCCCGACGCCAGCCAGCCGGTATGATGCCGAGCGCGAATTGCGGCTGCTGGCCACTGCCATCGCAAGCCTTCCGCCTCGCTGCCAGGCCGTTTTCATCATGCACAAGGTTCACCAGATGCCCCAGGCCGAAGTCGCCGAACACCTTGGTATTTCCATCAAGACCGTAGAGAAGCACCTGCGCCTGGGCGTGGCGGCCTGCAGGGAGCGGCTTGGGCGGGACGAGGTGCCTGCATGAGCAACAGGCCCGAACCGGCGCCGCTGGACGATGCCTTGGGGCGACATCGTGATCAGCTCAAGCAGCTGTTCCCGGTGCCGCCTTCCAGGCCCGCGCCTTCGAAACCGGCAAGGTCGGCAGGTATCGCGCTAGTTGTGGCGCTTGCCTTCGCGGCCCTGGCCTGGTGGAACCCCGTGTACAAGACCGAGCGGTTCGCCACCGCCATTGGCGAGCGACGCACTGTGCTGCTGGGCGACGGCAGCCAGCTGCTGCTCGACAGCGGCACCCGTGTCGATGTCCGCTGGCGGCTGCGCAGCCGCGAAGCCGGCCTGCACGCCGGGCAGGTCCTGTTTGATGTGTCCCCGGCGGTGTACCGGCCGTTCGTGGTATCGGCGGGGCAGACGCACGTCGAGGTGCTTGGCACGCTGTTCAATGTGCGCCGTCTGGATGACGACAGGGTGCGTGTGACCTTGGCGCGCGGGCGCGTGCAGGTCGCCGCTGCGGGGCATGCGCCTGTCAGCCTCAGGCCAGGGCAGCAGGTCGATGCGATTGGCGGGCAACTGCAGCCGGTGGCCAAGGTCGACGTCGCCAGGGCGATGGCCTGGAAGGAGGACCGCATCGTGTTCGAGCAGACGCCGCTGGATGAAGCGGTTTCCCTGTTGCGCCACTATCGCAAGGCAGCCATTCGCCTGGACGACCCAAGCCTGGCCGCGCTCAAGCTGAACGGGGTGTTCGACGCGCACAATGTCGACCGGCTGCTGGCGCTGTTACCCAGCATCCTGCCCGTTGCCGTGCAACAGCAGGCGGATGGCAGCGTGCAGATCCGGCGCAAACCGCTGCGAAAATAATTCCCAGGCGCAGGTAGGGTTTCTCGATGCCCGTGGCGGCTACTGAAAAAAGCCCAGCCACAAAGGAATTCGAGAAGTGCATTTTCCGCTCCGCAGTCGTCAACTCCGCCTGTCACTGCTGGCCAGCAGCTTGCTTGTCGCCATCTCGGCCGAAGGCCGGGAAAGAGTCAACGTCGACCTGCCTGCTGCCCCATTGGGTGAGGCCATCAATGCCCTGGCGCAGCAGTCTTCGGTACAGATCCTGTTCGCCAGCGACCTCGGTGCCGGGCGCCAGACCCCGGCGCTGAAGGGCCGCTTCACCGCCGAGGAAGCACTTCAGACCCTGCTCGAGGGCAGCGGCTTGCAAGCCCAGGCCAGGGATGACCGCACCTTCGTCGTCGTTGCGCAGCGGGCACCCACAGCCGAGCCGGCAGCCCAGGTTGCGCCGGTGGAAATGGCGCAGATGGAAATCACCGCTTCGCGTACCAGCAGCAGCCTGGTTTCCGCCACGCGGCAGTCTACCGTCATCGAGCATGAGCAATTGCAGGCGCTGCGCCAGGGCTCGGAGAGCCTCGCCACGGTACTGGCCAAGGCGGTGCCGGGCATGTCCGACTCCAGCCGCACCGTCACCGAGTACGGGCAGACTCTGCGCGGGCGCAGCCTGTTGGTCATGGTCGACGGCGTGCCGCTCAATACCAACCGCGACTCGTCGCGCAACCTGGCCAACATCGACCCGGCACTGATCGAACGGGTTGAGGTCATCCGTGGCAGCAGCGCTATCTATGGCAGCGGCGCCACGGGGGGCATCATCTCCATCACCACCCGGCCTGCCGGTGGTGAAAACCGGGCCGAAACCAGCCTCAGCGCCACCTCGCCGTTGACCCGCCTGGGCAGTGATGGACTGGGCGGGCAATTCCAGCAGTACTTCGCAGGCTCGCAGGGCGCGGTGGACTATGCCTTCGATTTCGGTACCCGGCATATCGGTGCCTCGTACGACGCACACGGCGAGCGCATCGCCCCGGAGCCCAGCCAGGGCGACCTGTTCGATTCGAACATCTACAACGTCGGCGGCAAGCTGGGGCTGCACCTCGACGACAACCAGCGTATCCAGCTCGCGGCCAGCCACTACGAGGCACGCCAGGATACCGATTACGCCACCGACCCCAGCGTCGCCAGGTACCCGGCCGGTTCGCTGCCGGCCAACGCGATCAAAGGCCTGGACCTGGACGAGCAGAACCATATTCGCAACACCCTGCTGAACCTCGAGTACGAGCACCTCGACATCCTCGGCAGCAAACTGTCTGCCCAGCTGTACTACCGGGACTACTTCACCCGCTTCACGCCCTTTGATGCCCGCGCCGTCGCCACCCGTGGCGGCAATGTCGACCAGATCATGCAGAACAGCGAAGTGTTCGGCAGCCGCCTGACCGTGCGCACACCGCTTGGCAACAGCGGCAATACCGAACTGGTATGGGGCGGCGACTACAACCAGGAACGCAGCGACATGCCGATCGATGTGTTCGACCCGGCGGCCTACGATGCCAGCGGCGGCCTGGTCTTCGACAAGATCGGCAGGCTCACCTACATGCCACCGCTCAAGACCCACAGCGCCGGTGCGTTCGCCCAGCTGCAGCATCGCTTCGACGAGCATTGGTCGGTGGACGGCGGCTTGCGCTACGAATATTCCACTGCCGAATTCGATGACTTCGTGCCGTTGTCCGAATCCAGGGCGGCTTCGCCGGTGGCGGTGGAGGGCGGACAGGTCCATTACGATGCACTGCTGTCGAACCTCGGCATCGTCTATTCGCCGGTGCTTGGCCAGGAGCTCTACGCCTCCTTCAGCCAGGGCTTCCAGCTGCCAGACGTGGGCATCCAGTTGCGCAATGCACGGCGTGGCTTCGACCTCGGCGCCTCGAACCTGGAGCCGGTCAAGACCAACAACTACGAACTCGGCTGGCGCGGTGAGCTGGGCGGCAACACGCTCGGCACTCTGGCACTGTTCTATACCACCTCCAAGCTGGGCGACGTGCAGAGCTTCAACAATGGCCTGATCCTCACCCGCACCAAGGAGCGCATCTACGGTGTCGAAGCCAGCGCCGACTGGCTGTCGGACGATGCCGTGTGGGGGGCCGGCAGCAGTGCCAGCTGGATGCGCGGGCGCGAGAAGCCGGACGGCAAAGGCTGGCAGGACATGACGGGCTACCGAGTGCCACCGCTGAAACTGACCGCCTATGTGCAGTACAAGCCGACCCTGGACTGGAGCAACCGCCTGCAAGCCACGTTCTTCGACGGCAAGGACTACCGGCTCGATGGGCTGGACAGCTTTGGCCGACATCAGGTGAGCAGCTATACGACCGTCGATCTGATCAGCCAGTATCAGCTCTCTGCTGACGACAAGGTCAGCGTCGGCATCCAGAACCTGTTCAACCGGGACTACTACCCGCTCTACAGCCAGTTGTTGCGCAACAACAACAATACCAGCCACTTGCCAGCCCCAGGCGCGGTGGTGACCGCCAGCTATACGCACAACTGGTGACGCTACTCGTCAAGCGCAGCAATTGGGACCGATGGCACTCGCGCTGTATAGAAATTCGACTATACCTGTACAATAAGTTTATTTTGTATAGTATTTGAGTCGAAGCGATGGCGACGTCAACTGCAGCGCGTTGGGCCTGGCTGGCCCTGTTGCTCCTGCTCGCCGGGCCGGCCCCCGCCGACTGGCGTTCGGCAATGCCTGCGGCGCAGCTGTCCGGCAGCGGTGATTTCACGTGGTTCGGGCTGCGCCTGTACACGGCCCGGCTCTGGTCCGGCGGGCCTGTGCAGGGTTGGCAGGTACCGTTCGCGCTCGAACTGCGCTACCACGTCGCACTGTCCCGCGACACCCTGGTTCAGGCCAGCCTGAAGGAAATGCGCAGGCTCGGCGCCGCGCCGCAACAACTGGCTGCCTGGCGCGGCTTGATGGAAGCGACCTTTGTCGATGTGGGGCCAGGCCAACGGATCACCGGTGTGTATCTGCCGGGCGTGGGCTGCCGCTTCTACGTGGATGACCAGTTGCGCCGCGACATCAGCGATATCGCCTTCGCCAAGGCATTTTTCGCCATCTGGCTGGGCGAGGGTGCCAGGGACCAGCAATTGCGCGCCCGCCTGCTGGGCCGTTGACCATGGGGGTGAACATGTACAAGGTGCTGCTGATGACCGCCTGCCTGCTGCTGGCCAGCTGCGGCAATGTCGACGTGGATCACTACGCCCGGGAATCGCCGGCCCTCGACCTGGCGGCCTTCTTCTCGCGGCCGGTACAAGCCTGGGGCATGTTCCAGAAGCGTTCCGGCGAAGTGGTCAAGCGCTTTCATGTGCGTATCGACAGCCGACGCGACGGTGAGCGGCTGATCCTCGACGAGCACTTCACCTACAGCGATGGCACCCGGCAGCAGCGCACCTGGACCTTGGTGCCGGACGGCCGCGGCCACTGGAGGGGCACGGCGGGCGACGTGATCGGTGAGGCTCGCGGGCAGGTGGCGGGCAACGCGTTGCGCTGGCGCTACCGCCTGGACCTGCCGGTAGACGGCAGGCACTGGGAAGTGGAGCTGGACGACTGGATGTACCTGATGGATGAAGACACGCTGATCAACCGCTCCAGCATGAGCAAGCTGGGTGTGGAGGTTGGCCAGGTTACCTTGTTCTTTCGCCGCATGCCGGAGGTCACACCATGAACCTGCAACGCCTTACCGAGCTGGCCGCCGCCGGCGCCGTCAACGAACTCGAGCTGCTGTCCCTGGAGGGTGGTTTCTACGTGCTGCGGGCCCTGACCGGTGCTGGCCCGGTGACCCTGAGCGATGAGCACGGGCAGGCCACGCGCCTGCGCTCGACAACCGAGGTGCGCCAGCTGCTCGCCGGCTGGCCGGCAGTGCCCTGCATGCTGGTGCAGCAAGTGGTGCATGACGAAATGTGTGGCCAGCGCGACGGCCCCATCGCGCCGCTGCGGGTGCCCGTGTCGCTGGGTACGCAATGGTAGCGCGCCCGCCACGCCTGGGCCTGGTGCTGGGCGACCAGCTATCGTTCGACCTGGCCAGCCTGGCAGCGCTGGACCCGGCCCGCGACACGCTGCTGATGGCCGAGGTGCACGACGAGGCCACCTACGTGCCGCACCATCCGCAGAAGATCGTGCTGATCTTCAGTGCCATGCGCCACTTTGCCCAGGCCCTGCGCGAGCAGGGCTGGCGGGTGCAGTACGTCGAGCTGGAGGCGCCCGGCAATAGCGGCTCTATCGTCGGCGAACTGCGCCGCTGGCAGCAGGCGCTGGGCTGCGCCGAGATCCACCTGACCGAATGTGGCGAGTGGCGGCTGGAACAGGCCTTGCGCGAGGCCGGGCTGCCGCTGGTATGGCACCCGGACACGCGCTTCCTGTGCTCGCGTGCGGCCTTCGCCCGCTGGGCGCAGGGGCGCAGGCAGCTGCGCATGGAGCATTTCTACCGCGGCATGCGCAAACGCTGCGGGCTGTTGCTGGCAGCCGATGGCGGCCCTGCCGGTGGTGCCTGGAACTTCGACAGCGACAACCGCAAGGCCCTGCCACGTGGGCTGCGCGGGCCGTTTGCGCTGCAGTTTGCCGTGGATGACATCACGGCGGCGGTGATCAGCCTGGTAAGCCGGCGCTTCACTGGCCACTACGGTGCGCTGGAAGGCTTTTCCTACCCCGTTACCCACGCCCAGGCCGAACTGCTGTGGCAGCATTTCCTGGACTTTGGCCTGGCTGCGTTCGGTGACTATCAGGACGCCATGGCCGAAGACGAACCGTACCTGTTTCATGCGCGTATCAGCGCCGCCCTGAACATCGGCCTGCTGGACGTGCGCCGCCTGTGCCAGGATGTCGAACACGCCTGGCGCGACGGCCGGGTGCCGCTCAATGCCGCCGAAGGGTTCATCCGCCAGCTGATCGGCTGGCGCGAGTACGTCCACGGTATCTACTGGCTGCGCATGCCTGAATATGCCGCGCTCAACCATCTGGGCAACCAGCGCGCGCTGCCGGCGTTCTACTGGACCGGGCGCACGCGCATGCGCTGCATGGCGCAAGCCATCGGCCAGACGCTGCGCCTGGGATATGCCCACCATATCCAGCGGCTGATGGTGACTGGCAACTTCGCCTTGCTCGCCGGGGTGCTGCCCGCAGCCATCTGCGAATGGTACCTGGCGGTGTACCTGGATGCGTTCGACTGGGTGGAACTGCCCAATACCCTGGGCATGGTCATGCACGCCGACGGGGGTTTTCTCGGCTCCAAACCGTACTGCGCCAGTGGCCGCTATATCCAGCGCATGTCCGATCATTGCAAGGCCTGCGCCTACAACGTCAAGCAGGTGACGGAAGCGCAGGCATGCCCGTTCAACGCGCTGTACTGGCACTTCCTGATCCGCCATCGCCGGCAATTGGCCGGCAACCCGCGGCTGCAGCTGGTGTACCGCAGCCTCGACGGTATGCCGGCGGCGCGCCGGGAAGCGGTGTGGGCGCGTGGTGAGCAGTTGCTGGCGCAGCTCGATGCAGGGGCGACGCTGTGAACAAGCAGCACCTGCCAAGCAAGCTCTGCGTGGTGTGCAACCGGCCCTTCAGCTGGCGCAAGCGCTGGGCGCGTTGCTGGGAGCAGGTGCGCTACTGTTCGGAGCGCTGCCGAGGTTCAGCGCCACGTGGCAAGGCGCAATAGCAAGGGCAGGGCCAGTGCCCAGACTGCCGCCAGCAGCGTAGCGGTGGCCAGCGTACCCAGCGGTAGTTCGACCTGGGCCAGCCTGGCCCCGCCCACATAAGCCAGCGGGCCACCTGCCGCGCCGAACAGGGCAGCGCGCCAGGTGTGCCGGCCCAGCCATGCCAGGCTGTGGCGCAGGCCACAGCACAGCACGGTCCACAGCAATGCCAGCCACACAGGCAGCGGCCAGCTGTCGAAGCGAAACACCCCCAACATACCCAGCAGGCTGTCGAGCACGCAGCCGGCGAGTGTGCAGCGCAACACCGCGTGCAACTCGCCCTGGCGGTCCGGGCAGCAGCCGAAGTGCCAGGCCAGGCCGATGGGGATCAGCCAAAGCAACCAGGGCTGATGGGCCCCGTACACACATAGCCACCAGCCTGCCTGCAGCCACACGGCGTTGGCCAGCAGCCCGCGCCTGGTCATGCTCAACGCTCGGGCAGCGGGGCGCGCAATGCTTGGGGCGCGGCCAGCAACAGTTGCGCCACGCCGATCGCACGCTCCTCGAAACCGCCCTGGCAATAACACAGGTAGAACTCCCAGAGCCGCTGGAACGCGTCGTCATAGCCCAGCGCACTCAGAGCGTTGCGGGACTGGCGCAGGTTGTCGTGCCAATGCCGTAGCGTGCGCGCGTAGTCCAGGCCGAAATCCTGCAGGTGCACCAGGTTCAGCGGTGTATGCCGGGTGACGTTTTGCAGCAGCACGGTCAACGAGGGCAAGGCACCGCCGGGGAAGATATAGCGCTGGATGAAGTCCACCGAGCGGCGGGCCTGGTGGTAGCGTTGATCGCGGATGGTGATGGCCTGCAGCAGCATCAGGCCGTCCGGCTTGAGCAGCCGGGCACATTGGTTGAAGTAGTCGGGCAGGTAGCGGTGGCCGACGGCCTCGATCATTTCGATCGACACCAGTTTGTCGAACGTGCCGCGCAGGTCGCGGTAGTCTTCGCGCAGCACGGTCACGCGCTGCGCCAGGCCCAGCGCCTCCACGCGCTGGCAGGTATGTGCATACTGGGCTTCCGACAGCGTCGTGGTGGTCACCCGGCAGCCATGCCGGGTGGCGGCATGAATGGCCAGGCTGCCCCAGCCACAACCGATCTCGAGCAGGTGGTCGCCGGGGTGCAGGCGGAGCTTCTGGCAGATGTGCTCCAGCTTGTTCAGCTGGGCCTGTTCGAGGCTTTGCCCGTCGTGCTCGAACATCGCTGCCGAGTACATCATGGTCGGGTCGAGCAGCTGTTCGAACAGAGCGTTGCCCAGGTCGTAATGCGCCAGGATATTGCGCCTGGCCCCGCGTCGGCTGTTGCGGTTCAACCAATGCAGCAGCCTCAGCGCCGGCCGCCCCAAGCGGGCCAGCCCGCTTTCCATGGCGTCGAGGACCTCGAGGTTGGCCACGAACAGGCGCGTCACGGCGGCCAGGTCAGGGCTGCGCCAGTAGCCGTGGATGTAAGCCTCGCCGGCACCGATCGAGCCATTGCAGGCGATCAGGCGCCAGGCTTTGTCGTCGACAATTTCCAGTTCGGCCTGCAGGGGGCTGTCGGCATTGCCGAAACACCACTGCTGGCCACCGTGGCTCACCCGCAGGTAGCCGTGGCGCAGCTTGCCGAGCTGAGCGAGCACCAGGCCGCCCAGCCACGGGACCTGTCCGGCGGACTTGCTAACGCTCACGCTGGGATTGTGCATGCTCAGTATCCTCACAAGGTTGGCCGACCGCCAGGTTGCCCTGGCTGGCAGCGTGGTCATGGACAGGGGTCCGCTTGAACAGCAGGCGCAATGCCTGCCAGTAGATGGCCGACAGGGTGCGCAGGCTCATCCACGGGAATGCCAGGATGTGCCGGTGCAACGCCCGGCTTTCGAGTGGCTGCCGTCGCAGCGCCAGGTCGGCCTCGAACACCTTGTGCCCGGCGTGCCAGTTCTCCATGTGCAGGCGTACCCGTTCGGCATCCAGGTGGAAGCGCAGGCGGTAGTCCATGGCCAGCGGCATGAACGGTGATACGTGGAACGCCTTGGCCATGCGGTAGGGCCGGTCGAGGCCAGCCTGCACCGGCAGTACGTAATGGAAGCGTTCGCGCCAGGGCGTGTTGCGCACTTCCAGCAGGATGGCCGCGAGGTGTGCCTCGGCATCGTGGCAGAAGTAGAAACTCACCGGGTTGAACGACAGCCCCCAGCAGCGCAGCTGGGTCAGCAGGCGAACCGGGCCGGTTGGTGCCTGCCCGGTGGCCTGGCCGACCAGGTAGCGGGCGGCATCGGCCAGGCTCAGCCCCTGGCGGGTCAGGCTTGGCAGGTAATCGGTCTCGCGCCAGCACAGCGGGGCCAGGCGCCAGCGCCCGAGCCAGGGCGAGAGGGCCGGCAGCCTGGCGCTGTCGTCGAGGTCGAGGTCGAACATGCCGATGCGGTAGCGAAACGCATGCGCGCGTGGCAGCAACCGGCGATGGCTGACCCAGCCCTGGCAAAGCCTGCTGTTCACAATGTTTCTCCGAACCGTTCGGCGACTGCCAAGGCGCTGGCCACGCCGTCTTCGTGGAAGCCGTTGCCCCAGTAGGCGCCGCAGTAGTAGCTGTGCAGATGGCCCTGCAGCTCGGCGTGGCGTGCCTGCGCCGCGGTCGCCGCCAGGCTGTATTGCGGGTGGGCATACTGGAAGCGCGCAAGGATCTGCATGGGGTCTATCAGCGCGGTCTGGTTGAGGCTGACGCAGAAGGTTTCCGGCGCCTGCAGGCCTTGCAGGATGTTCATGTTGTAGGTCAGCGCCGCCGGCGCCTGGGCGGGCCCGCCGAGGCGATAGTTCCAACTGGCCCAGGCTGCCTTGATGGGTGGCAACAGGCGAGTGTCGGTATGCAGCACCACGTCGTTGCTGGCATAGCCGATAGCCGAGAGCACCTTGCGCTCGACGATGCTTGGTGCTTCCAGCAAAGCCAGCGCCTGGTCGCTGTGGCAGGCGAACACGACACTGTCGAAGCGCTCGGTGCCGGCGGCACTGTGCAGGGTGACCCCGCCGTCGTCGCGTACCACCCGGTAGACCTTGCACGCCAGGCGTAGCTGGTCGGCGAAGGGTTTGCACAGCGGTTCCACGTAACTGCGCGAGCCCCCTTGGATGACCCGCCACTGCGGGCGCTGGTTGATCGACAGCAACCCGTGGTTGCGGCAGAAGCGCACGAAAAACGCCAGCGGAAAAGCGAGCATGTCGGCGCGCGACATCGACCAGATCGCTGAGCCCATGGGAATGATGTAGTGGTCGATGAAGCGCTGGCCGTAGCCCCCGGCGCGCAGGTACTCGCCGAGGGTGGTGTCTGCCTGCTGGCGCTGGCTGTCGAGGTCGGCCAGTGCTTCGCGGTTGAAGCGCAGGATATCCCTCAGCATGCCCCAGAAGCCCACCGACAGCAGGTTGCGCCGTTGCGCGAACAAGGTGTTCAGGTTGTGCCCGTTGTAGGCCAGGCCGCTCGCCGGGTCGTGCACCGAGAAGCTCATTTCGGTTGGCTGCGAGGCGACCCCGAGCCGGTCGAGCAGGCGGATGAACTGCGGGTAGGTCCAGTCATTGAAGACGATGAAACCGGTGTCGATGGCATAGGTTCTACCGCCACAGCTGACATCGACCGTGTGGGTATGCCCGCCGATCCAGCTGTCGGCCTCGAACACCGTGACCTGATGCCGGCGCGACAGCAGGTAGGCGCAGGTCAGGCCGGAAATGCCGCTGCCAATGATCGCGATACGCATAGGCTCACCCTTCCTGCCTGCGTGCCAGGCGCAGCCCGATGGCCAGGCGCAGGCGCGCCGGCAAACTGCCGAGCAACCGCAGCACCAGGATGAAGGCGCACGGGAAACTGATTTCCAACGGCCGCTGCGGCAGGCGGCTGACGATGAAGCGTGCCGCGCGGGAGGCTGTCCACATTTGCGGCATCGGGAAGTCGTTGCGCCGGGTCAATGGCGTATCGACGAACCCCGGGCTGACCAGGGTGACGTCGATGCCTTCATTGAGCAGGTCGATACGCAGTGATTCCACCAGGTAGCGCACGGCCGCCTTGGACGCACCATAGGCACCGGCCCGGGGCAGCGCCAGCCAGGTGACCGAGCTGCCCACCACCACCAGATGGGGACGGCTGCCGGCGCGTAGCAGGGGCAGGGCGGCCGCCAGGCATTGGCTGGTGGCCAGCAGATTGGTGCGCAGCACCCGCTCGACCAGCGCCGGGTCGAAATGCCCCGGCTCCAGGTATTCGCAGGTGCCGGCATTGAGGATGGCGATGTCGAGGCCGCCCCAGGCCTGCCTGATGAGGGCGGCGATCTGCTTGACCTGGTGCGGGTCGTCGAGATCGCCGACGGCCAGCAGTACCTGGTCGGGGAAGCGTTGCGCCAAGGGCGCCAGGCGCTCGGCCTGGCGCCCGCCCACGGCTACCTGGTGGCCCTGTTCGAGCAGTTGCTCGGCAAGCGCGGCGCCGATACCGCTGCTTGCGCCGGTCAACCAGCAGCGGCTCACGCCAGCCGCCCCTTGAGCCAGCGCACTGCGCCGCCGAGGACCGGAACGTGTTCATACAACAGCGCGCCGGCGTCGAAGTAGTCCTGGTGGCTGAACACCCGTTCGCGCCATTGCAGGAAGCTGCAACCTTGCAGGCTGACCGGCTCGCCGCCTTTCAGCCGCGGGTGGCAGAAGCGCAAGTGCCAGCGCAGGTAGCCCTGGCCTGGGCGCACCTCGTCGTGGCCGGCGAAGTTGTAGCTGATATTGCGGGCGTTGGCGTACAGCTGGCTGAAATAACTGTGCAACGCTTCGAGCCCCTCGATATGGTGCAGGGGATCGCGAAAGGTGACCGAATCGTCATATAACTCGCCGAGAAGGTGCAGGTTGTCGCGCTGAAGGCAGGCAAACCGCTCGGCGAACTGCTGAAGGTAGACGGACATGTGCAGCTCCAGTTAAATCTGTACAAGTCACATAACTTGTACAGGTATGACTGAAGCCTATGGCGAAAATTGTACAAGCGCAACGGTCTTGTACAATTATTTCTTCAGGATTTCTGTACGGCGAGCTGCCGACGCAACTCCGCGACTTCCGCCTCCAGCTCGCGTACCCGCTGTTCGGCATGCACCTGCGCCGTGACATCACGCTGGATGCCGATGTAATACGTGAGTTCGTCGGCGTCGTTGTGCACCGGTGTGATGGACAGCTCGTTCCAGAACAGGCTGCCGTCCTTGCGATAATTGCGCAGCACCTGGCAGCAAGGGCGGCCCTCACGGATTGCTTCGCGGATGCGTTCCAGCGCCACCTGATCGTGGTCATCGCCTTGGAGAAAGCGGCAATCCTGGTACAGGATGTCATCGCTGCGATAACCGGTCAGGCGTTCGAACGCGGGGTTGGCATAGATGAGAATGCTGTCGGTGCCTTCCTGTTCGGCCACGACGATGCCGTCGTTGGAGTTGTCGACCATCAGTTGCAGGAGCTTTGCGTTGATCATTCAAGCCCACCCGGGAGTCTGTCTGTCGTATGCGCAGCCTGGCCGACCAGGCCAGGCGACGCGTTTTGCCCATGATGGCCCATACCGGCTCGCCGCAGAAGGGGTGGATGGGGCTAGAATGAGCGCACCTTGCGGACGAATCCCGGTATGACTGAAACGACCCCCACCGATTTGCTGCCCATGCGCGACGTGGTCAGCCTCACCGGCATCAACCCGGTTACCCTGCGTGCCTGGGAGCGCCGCCATGGCCTGATCCAGCCGCATCGCACCGAAGGCGGGCATCGCCTGTACACGGCCAGCGACGTACAGCGTATCCGCGACATCCTGCGCTGGACCGCCAATGGCCTGCCGATCAGCAAGGTCGGCCCGTTGCTGAACCGGCAGCCTGTCGAGCAACGGCAGGGCGACGCACACTTTGCCGATTGGCGGGCATCGCTGGCACGGGCGGCTGCAAGCTACGATGTGCAGGCGCTGGAGGCGTTGCACGGGCAGCTGTTCACCCTGTTGCCGAAAGCGGTGGTGTTCTGGCAAGTGTTGCTGCCGGTGTGGCAGGAACTGCGCGGCAGCGACGCGCTGGGAGCGCGCAGCCAATGGCTGTTTCTCGATTATTTCCTGCGCGCGCGGCTACTGCTGCGCCTGCAGCTGAACCAGGCCGATGCCCCGCGGGTGCTGCTGGTGGCTGGCGATGAACAGCCTGAGCTGGCATTGCTGGGCACTGCGCTGCTGCTCAGTGGCGAGCAGCAACGCATCGAGGTGCTGGGTGGGTCGCTACCATTGGAGGAGCTGGCGCTGGTGTGTGCGGCGGTGCAACCTGCGGCGCTCGTGATGGCGATGCAAGGGCCGCTGAATGCCGCGCTGGCCAAGCGCCTGCGCTGGCTGCAGATGGAGATCGCCTGCCCGCTGGCCCTGGCCGGCGAGGGGCCGGTGCTGTCGCAGGCGCTACTCGACGGCGCGCCCGTGTGCCTGCTCGATACCCAGGGCGGTGACGTGGCAACGGTGCTCAACGCCTTGCTCAGAGGCGCTCTGGATGTGTAAGCGCTAGCGCGGCTGCAGCCTGGCTGCCATGACGCCGCCGATCACACCTGCAACGCCAGCAGCGCCGCCACCAGGGCCGGGGGCATCACCAGCAGCCCCAGGCGCAGGAACTGCCAGGCACTGACATGCTCGCCTTCGCGACGGATCGCGACCAGCCACAGCAGCGTCGCCAGCGAGCCGGTAATCGACAGGTTCGGCCCCAAGTCGACACCGATCAGCAGCGCAGCCGTGGTCTGTTGCGGCAGTTGCACCAGGGAACCCATGGACCCGGCCATCAACCCGGTGGGCAGGTTGTTCATCAGGTTGCTGGCAATGGCCACAGCCACGCCCGCCAGCCAGCTGGCCTGGCCCGGCGCAGCCTCTGCCAGCGTGGCCAGCGCCTGGGCCAGGCGCACGACCAAGCCGGTCTGGGCGACCGCTTCGACCAGCACGAACAAGCCCGCCACCAGCGGCAGTACACCCCACGCGACATGCCGCAGCACCGGCATCGGGCTGCGCCGCTGGCGCAGGTGGATCAACGCTGTGATCGCCACGCCGGCAGCGAATGTCGGCAGGCCCAGCGCCATGTCCAGTGCCGAGGCGCCCAGCAGCAAGGCGGCAGTCAGCACGATGCCCAGCGCGCACAGGCGGGCGCCAGCCGACAGCGGCTGGGTGTGCACGCTCAAGGCCAGCGGCTGGTTGATCTTGCGGCGCTGGGCCAGGCGCAGCGTCAGGTAGGTCAGGGCGATGGCTGCCAGCGATGGCAGGGTGAACTGCCGGAGCCAGTCTGGCAGCGGTGGCATGTGGCTGCCGAACACCACCAGGTTGGCCGGGTTGGAAATCGGCAGCACGAAGCTGGCCGCGTTGGCGATGAACGCGCAGATGAACAGGTACGGCAAAGGCTCGGCTTTGGCCGCCTTGCACGCCGCATACACTGCCGGCGTGAGGACCACCGCCGTGGCATCGTTGGAGAGGAACACGGTGACCAGCGTACCGACCAGGAACACCAGGTCGAACAGCCGTTGCCCTGAGCCTTGCGCGTGCTGCACGGCGTAGCGCGCCAGCCAGTCGAACAGCCCCTCCTGGCGGGCCAGCTCGGCCAGCACCATCATGCCGACCAGGAACAGGTAGACGTCGCTGCCCTCGGCCACCGCGGCCAGGGCGCTGTGCGCTGTGATCAGGCCCAGGCCGACCAGCAGCAAGGCGCCGCCCATGGCCCAGACGTATTCCGGGATGCGCCACGGGCGCAAGATGACGCCAGCGGTGGCCAGGGCGGCTATCGCCCAGATGATCGATGCGTGTTCGCTGACGGGCATGGGCTGTTCAGTTTCCGGCAAGGGTAGTCAAGGAGGGTGATCGCGAAGCGTCGGGCTGGGTCTCGGGCAGCGCGACCAGCACCAGCACGAAGGCGGCGAGGGCAATCGCGGCCAAGGTCAGGAATGCCGCATCATAGCCAGCGGCCTGCAGCACCAGCCCGGCGATGCCCGGGCTGAGCGCGGCACCCAGGCCGAATACCGCCGCCAGCGCACCGAGGCTGACATTGAAGCGCCCGGTGCCGTCGGTCAAGTCCTTGACCACGATCGGGAACAGCGCGCCGAAGATACCCGCGCCGACACCGTCGAGCAGTTGCACGGCCACCAGCCAGAACGGGTTGTCGGACACCACATACAAGGCCCCGCGCAGGGGCAGGATGAGAAAACCGGCCAGCAGGAACGGCTTGCGCCCCCAGTGCTCGGCCTTGGCCCCCACCAGCAGCGCCATGGGGACCATCACCAGTTGCGCCGCGACGATGCAGGCGGAGGTCAGCGGGGTGGCCAGGCGCAGGTCGACCTGCGACAGCTTCTGGCTCACCAGCGGCAGCATCGCCGCATTGGCCAGGTGGAACAACGCGCAGCACACCGCGAAGACCAGCAGGGTGCGGTTGTGCAGCAGCAGCTTGAACCCGGCAGGGTGGTCATCACCGCCTGGGCCATGGGCCAGGCCGCGCGCCAGCTGGTGGTCGATCGCTGCGGCGGGCACGCGCGCGACGGCGACGATGCTGGCCACGGTCATGACCGCCATCAGGTAGAACACCACCACCGGGCCGAACAGGTAGGCCAGGCCGCCGGCCAGCAGCGCCGAGCAGGCGTTGCCGGCGTGGTTGAAGGTTTCGTTGCGCCCGACCCGCCGGGTGAACGCCCGAGGGCCGGTGATACCCAGCGAAATCGCGGCAATCGCCGGGGCGAACACCGAGCCTGCCAGGGCACTGATCGTCTGGGTCAAGGCCACCCAGCCGAACGACGATAGCAGCGGCAGCAACAGGCAACTGCCGGTCACCAGCACGGCAGCAAGCACCAGCACCGCGCGCTTGGCCGGGGTACGGTCGATCAAGGCCCCGGCCGGCGTCTGCGCCAGCAGCGCGACGATACCGGCCAGGCTCATCAGCAGGCCGATGTTGGCCGGCTGCCACTGGTGCACGGCGAGCAGGTAGATGGCCAGGTAGGGGCCGAGGCCATCGCGTACGTCGGCGAGGAAGAAGTTCAGCCAGTCGAGGGCACGGTGATGGGAAGCGAGGGGCCTTGAATTTGCCAAGGAGGTGGTCTCGTGAAAGCCATGGGGGAGCGCTAGCGGTAGCTGCGCGTGCCGGATTCAGCCGAACGGCAGGGGCGTTTCGCGATGGGGTAGCGAAGCGGGTGAACGATGGATGGCCGAGGGCAGTGGGACAACGAGGAAAATGTCACGTTTCACGATAGAACTTGATGAAAATCCGATTTTCCGCGCTGGCGATCCTGCTGAAGGCCATGGCACATCGCCAATCCTGGCGTGGGCCAATCATACCGTGGGGGAGTTTGAAATGCAGTAGCTGCGCCGAGGTGCAAGATCGGACTCGTCAGCATCTTTGCGCGACGCGGGCTGGCGGCCGATGTGCGCATGCCATTGGTCACAGGGGGGCCAGGCATTTCATGTCGAGGCGCCTTTTCTGCCTGCTGTTGCTACTGCGGTGATCGACGAAGCCTTGCGCGGCACGGATGCGCTCAAGGCCACTGTCGACCCTGTCCTCAGGTACAACTCGTCGCCCAGGTGTGGCTTACTTGACGCTGATGGCGCTGGCTGCCTCGGCTTGCTCGCGCTGGCGCTTGCGGCCGATGACCAGCACCGCGATACCGGCCACGGTGCACAGCGCGGCCAACGGCATCAGGGCCAGTGAGTAGCTGCCGGTGGCATCGTGGATGGCACCGTAGGCATTGACCATCAGGCCTCCGCCGATCAGGTTGGCCATGGCGCCCACGGCTGCCAGCCCCGCCGCAGCGGTCGACGAGGACAACCAGCCCGAGACCAGTGCCCAGAACGGCCCCTTCATCGAGTAGGCGCCCACCAGGACCATGGTCAGCATCACCACGGTCGCCGGCAGGGACGAGGTGAACAGCGTCATCAGCAGGCCCGCCGCGATCAGCAGCATGGTCATCGCGGTATGCCAGCGGCGCTCGCCGGTGCGGTCGGAGCTGCGCCCCCAGATGATCATCAGCACCGAGGCAATGCCATAAGGGATGGCATTGACCAGGCCGATTTCCATGGCGCTGAGGCCGAAGGTTTTCAGCAGCTGCGGGGCCCACACACTCATGGTGCTGCCCGCGGCGGAGGCGCCCGAGTAGATCAGCGCCAGCAGCCAGATGTCTTGGTGGCGCAGCAGCTTCCACAACGAGATATGGCCGATGGCAGTCTTTTTCGCGGCTTCTGCAGCCAGGCGGCCGGTGAGCCAGCCACGCTGCTCGTCATTGAGCCACGAGGCCTGTTCGGGGCGGTCGGTTAGCACGAACAGGCAGGCAATGCCCAGCAGTACGGCGGGGATGCCCTCGAGAATGAACAGCCAGTGCCAGCCACGCATGCCCAGCCAGCCATCCAGGCTCAACAGCAGGCCCGACAGCGGCGAACCGATGAAATTGGCGGCAGGGATCGCCACCATGAACAGCGCTACCATGCGCGCACGGTAGGCCGAGGGCAGCCAGTAGGTGAGGTACAGCAACACGCCCGGGAAGAACCCGGCCTCGGCAGCACCGAGCAGGAAACGCATCACGTACAGCGAGTTGGCGCCCTGGACGAACGCCGTGCCAGCCGAGATCAGGCCCCAGGTGATCATGATGCGGGCGATCCAGATGCGTGCGCCGTAGCGTTGCATGGCCAGGTTGCTGGGCACTTCGACCAGGAAGTAGGCAAAGAAGAACAGGCTGCTGGCGAAGCCGAACACCTTGGCCGTGAGCTGCAGGTCTTCGTTCATCTGCAGGGAAGCCATGCCGATGTTGCCCCGATCGATGATTGCGATCAGGTAGCAGACGATCAGGAAGGGCAGCAGGCGCCAGGCGACACGCCGCATGGTGCTGCGTTCGAGTTCATCCGGGCGGGATGGTGCTGAAGTCATGGTGCTCTCCGATTGTTTTTTTTCTGGAGTGATGCGTGGTGAGCGCGCCCCTTCCTGCGAAGCAGCGCGCGGGGCTCGCGATCAGCTGGCGAACAGGTGACGGTTGACCACGCAGCGCGGATCCAGCGCCTTGCCCGCCCAGACATCGAGAACCTGTTGCAGCGCTACCTGGCCTACGCGGTCACGGGCTTCGGCGGTGTTGGCGCCGACATGCGGCGTGGCGACAAGGGTCGGCAGACCCCACAGCGGGCTGTCGGCGGGCGGCGGCTCGGGGCTGAAGGTGTCCAGGCCGGCACCGGCGATTCGCCTTTCGCTGAGCGCCGCGACCAGTGCCTGGGTGTCGATCAGCTCGCCCCGGGCGGTGTTGATCAGGATCGCGCCTGGGCGCATGCGCGCGAACTGCGCAGCGCCGATCAGGTTGCGGTTGGTCTCGGTCAGTGGGCAATGCAGGCTGATGATATCGCTTTCCGCCAGCAGGCGATCGAAGTCTTCTTCACGTTCGACGTGCGGGCGCGTCGGCAACTGCTTGAGATAGGGGTCGTACACCTTGACCTGCATGCGCAACGGCGCCACCAGGTCCATCAGGATACCGCCGATCGAGCCCAGGCCAACCAGGCCCAGGGTCTTGCCCGCCAGCTCGATGCCGTTGGCCGAGGCCTTGTCCCAATGCCCGTCACGCATGCGCGCATCCAGCAAGGCCGTTTGCCGAGCCACGCTGAACATCAGGGCGAAGGCCAGCTCGGCCACTGACTGGGCATTTGCGCCCACGGCGATCGATACCGGGATGCCGCGGTCCGCGGCGGCCTGGATATCGATGGTGTTGTAGCCCACGCCGTGCTTGGCGATCACTTTCAGCTTCGGCGATGCCTCGATCATGGCGCGGGTCAGGCTGCCCTGGCGCACCACGATGGCGTCGGGCTGTTCCTTGCGAATGATGGCTTCCAGCTCTTCGGCCGGCAGGTAAGGCGTGGTGGGGACGACTCTGACGCCCTGTTCGGCGGCAAGGTGCATGGCCTCGGCGGCAAGCTCGGGGCCGGTCAGCAGGAGGGTTCGGGACATCATGGATACCTTGTTCTTGTCGGATGCGTTTCAGGGCAGTCTGCCGCTCATCTGCGGCACAGGTCTAAACCCTATCATAATGAAACGACGTTGCAAGAAAATAAAAACAGTCCCGCTTGAAGCGCATTCTTTGCGTGTAAATAGGGATTGCATCGCCTAAGATGAAATGACATTCTAAAAACAGATTCGGCTACAACCGATGACATCGAATAACACCAAGAGAGGTATGTCACATGAGCATTGGCTTCCAAGTGCTTGAGCGCGCACGTAAAGTCGGGGATGAGTGGGTTGCACGTTACCGTGAGGTTCCGGTGGCCAATGTCAGTGACTCGATGAACCGCATGACTGCGGGTGGTGCCCGTCTGCGCCCCATGCACCGCGAAGGCGGGCTGTGCGGCCCGGCCCTGACGGTCAAGGCGCGCCCAGGTGACAACCTCATGCTGCACTACGCGATCGACATCGCGCAGCCGGGCGATGTGATCGTGGTCGACGCCGGCGGCGACCTGACCAACGCCCTGATCGGCGAAATGATGGTGGCCTACGCGGTCAAGCGCGGCGTGGCCGGTATCGTCATCAACGGCGCGATTCGCGATGCGGCCAACATCGGCTCGGGCGACTTCCCGCTGTTCGCTGCCGGTGTTTCGCACCGTGGCCCATACAAGGACGGCCCGGGCGAGATCAACGTGCCGATCGCCATCGATGGTATGGTGATCGAGCCAGGCGACCTGGTGATGGGTGATGACGATGGCCTGTTGTGCGTGCCTTACGAGCACGTCGCCGAGGTCTATGCGCGCGCGACGGCCAAGCACGCTGCCGAAACCGCGCAGATGGAAAAAATTGCCCAAGGCACCAATGACCGCTCCTGGGTCCTGGAGTCCTTGAAGAACAAAGGCTGCCTGCTGCCAGCCTGATCCAGCACCAGCTGCGCACCTTGCGATGGGGTGCGCAGCGGCTGATGGATCGGTGTCGGCCGTAGGCCTATTGAGAGTTCACAGACTTGTCCGATTCGTCATCACCCCATCGCAGGCGCTGGCCAACCGCCGTGCGCGCACTTGCCCACCGCAATTTCCAGATCTATTTCGCTGGCCAGGGTGTCTCCACGCTAGGCAAATGGGTACAGCAGGTTGCACTGGCCTGGCTGGCCTACCACTTGACCGGCTCCGCCGTGCTGCTGGGGCTGATCACCTTTCTTTCGCTGGCGCCGCAACTGTTCATCGGTCCATTGGCAGGCGCCTGGATCGACCGGCACGACAAGCGCCGCTTGCTGATCCACGTGCAACTGCTGCTGATCGTGCAGTCGCTGGTGCTGGCGCTGGCGACCTGGCAGGACTGGGTCGATGGCCCGTTCATCGCCGTGATGGCGTTGCTGCTTGGCTTGCTCAATGCCTTGGAGACGCCTCTGCGCCAAGCGCTGATCGGCAGTTTCGTCGACGACCCGGCAGACCTGCCGAATGCGCTGGCGCTCAATGCCATGTTGATCAATGCCGCCAGATTCGTCGGCCCGCCGTTGGCCGGTGGGCTGATCGCCCTGGCCGGCGAGGCAGCCTGTTTCGCCCTGACTGCAGTGGCCTTCCTGGCTTTGCTCGGTGGCCTGCTCAAGGTGCCTGGCAGCGCTGGGCCAAAGGCCAGTGGCTCAACCGCCCAGGTGTTCCGCGAGGGCCTGGCGTACATGTGGCAGACGCGCAATATGCGCCAGTTGCTGGTCAACGTGATCATGGTCAACCTGCTGGCATCCTGTTATGCAGCACTGCTGCCGATCCTCGCCAAGTCGGTGTTCGCCGGCGACGCGCGCCTGCTTGGCTGGTTGTGGGGGGCGGCGGGCGCGGGCGCGTTCGTGGCAACCCTGGTGCTGGCAGTGGGCGGTGCATTACCACGGCTGCGCCAGTTCACCGATGCCGGTGCACTGCTGTGCGCGGCTGCCCTGGTCGGCCTGTGGGGGGCGGGGGCACTGCCACTGGCGCTCGTGGCGCTGGGGGTTCTCGGTTTCGGCATCACGCTCAGCAATGTGAGCACCAACATGCAGCTGCAAAGCGCTGCACCCAGCCATTTGCGTGGCCGGGTGATTGCCTTCTATATCGCCATGCGCTTCGGTTTCGAGGCACTGGGCGGTATGGCGGCTGGCCTGATCGCGGCCCGCTGGGGGGCGCCGGCGACCTTGGGGATCGCCGGCGTGATCCTGGTGATCGGGCTGCTGGGTCAACACGGCATGCGCCGCTGCGGCTGATCTGTCAGGCAGTTTGGCCTTGATGGCCAGGCGCCTGCTGTTTGGCTGGGTCGCCAAGCCACAGCATCAGGCAGGTGCCGATCAGCAGGACCGACGCAACGGCAAAGAACGGCATGCTGAAACTCTGCGTAGCATCCTTGATCAGGCCGATCAGGAACGGGCCGGTGAACCCGCCCAGGTTGCCGATCGAGACGATCATCGCCAGGCCACCTGCGGCGGCGCGTCCTGTCAGGAAGGTCGACGGGATCGCCCAGAAGGTGGCCTGGAATGACAGAATGCTCGCCACCGCCACGCACAGGCTGGCGATCTTCAGCATTGGCTGGTCTGTCAGGGCAGCCGCCACCAGCGCCATTGCAGCCAATGCCAGCGCGCTGACCACATAGGGCAGGCGCTGGCGGCTGCGGTTGGCCAGGCGTGCCCACAGCGTCATGGCAAGCGCGCCCAGCAGGTACGGCATGGCTACCACGAACCCGACCACGCCACTGTCGATGCCCAGGCCCTTGATGATCTGCGGCAGCCACATGCCAATGCCGATCGAGCCGACGATGCAGCAGAAGTTGATGGCGGCCAGGGTGAACACCTTGGGGTTGGTCAATGCGGCGCGCAGGGTATTGCCGTGGGAGGCACCAATGGCTTGTTGTTCCGCGGCCAGGCGCTGGGTCAGCCAGGCTTTCTCTCGCGGATCGAGCCATTTTGCCTTCGCCGGGGAGTCGACCAGGATGAACAGGCAGGCGATGCCCAGCAGCACGGCCGGCATCGATTCGGTGACCAGTAACAGCTGCCAGTTCTTCAGGCCCCACACACCATGCTGCTCCATGAGCCAGCCGGACAGGGGCGAGCCGACGATGTTGGCCACCGGAATGCCCAGCAGGAAGGCGGCGGTGGCTTTCGCCCGCCATTTACCGGGGAACCAGTAGGTGAAGTACAGGTACACCCCGGGGGTGAAACCTGCTTCGGCAAGCCCTAGCAGGAAGCGCGCAATGCTGAAGCTGATCGGCCCGGTGGCGAATGCCGTGGCCATGGAAATCAGCCCCCAGGTGATCATGATCCGCGCAATCCACACGCGGGCGCCGAAGCGTTGCATCAGCAGGTTGCTGGGGATCTCGAAGAGGAAATAGCCAAAGAAGAACAGGCCGGCCGCCCAGCCGAACATCGTGGCGGTCAGCCCCAGGTCCTGGTTCATGCTGATGGCTGCAAAGCCGACATTGGTGCGGTCCAGGTAGCTGATCACATAGCAGATGAAGATGAACGGTACCAGGCGCCAGAGAACGCGGCGCATCAGCCGTTCGCCCTCGGCATCGCTGAGCGGCGCCTGGGCGGTGAGGGGGTCGTGGGTCATGTCGTCACTCTGTTGTAATTGTTGTGTGCCCTGACAGGGCTGTTTCAGCTGTGGGAATACAGTTGCAGCCCGGGTGTGGTGGTGCGTACCTGCAGGATGCTGGCGGTTTCGGATTCGGTGATGAACAAGGTCTGGCCGTCTTCGCCACCGAACGCCAGGTTGGTGTTGCTGATGCCCGCGCAGGAGACGATACGCTGCAGCGGTTCGGCGACCTTCGACAGTTTCCAGACCGAGCCGAAACCGGTATGGGCGATGTACAGGTTGCTCTGCGCGTCGAGGGCCAGGCCGTCTGGCCCGCCAAGGCCGCCATGCAATTGAGCGAACACGCCGACCTTGCCGACGATTGCGCCATTGCCCAACGGGATGCGCCAGACCTGTTGCGCGCGGGTCACTGCCACCAGCAGGTGGTTGAGATGCGGGTCGTAGACGATGCCGTTGGGGCTGGGAATGGTGGCCAGCAGGCAGGTGAGGTTGCCGCCGGTGTCGAGCTTGTATACGCGGCCGCTGGGATCCTGCAGTCCGGTCTGGCCCTGGTCGGTGAAGTACAGGTCACCATTGGGCGCGAAGACCAGGTCGTTGACGCCTTTGAAACCTTCCGAGCCGGCCGAATCGAGCAGCGCTTCGATGGCGCCGGTGTGCGGGTCGAGCAGCATCAGCCCGCGCTTGTAGTCAGTGATGAAGATACGCCCGTCCTGGTGAATCTTCAGGCCGTTGGGCCAGCCATCGTACTGGCACACCAGCTCCCATTCGCCTTGAGGCGAGATGCGGAAGATCCGCCCATTGGGGATGTCGGTTACATACAGGCGCCCTTGGCGATCGAACGACGGGCCTTCGAGGAACGAATCGATTGCCCGGCCTTGGCGATTGGCGTTGGCCCAGGCAGTGGGTCGCGGGTCACGGAAGTGATCAGGCAGGCGCGTGAAGACCGTGGTTTCAACGGTCGGCGGGGCAGCGAAATAACTCATGGACGCTCCAGGCGGCAATGGGACGCGTAGGCGTCCGTTATGGTTGTTATTGCAATGCCGTTTCAAAATAAATCATGACGTGAAGAAACGCGACCGATTTTTTGCAGATTGATCGCTTGGATGCGGCTTGTCTTCGCTTTGATTGTTGTAAAAAGGAAACGGCATTCTATAAGAACCCAGGTGCAACCTGAGCGCCGCTTTTTTGCCAGGCGATGCACATGCGCCGTTGGCGAGGACCGAAGGTTGGCGGATAATGCGGGTTTTCCGTCCCTGCGCACGCTGGAGGGCATCAATCCTATGAGGTTTTGCAAATGGTGAAAGCGCGGCCGCGTCCAGCGGTGAATGGTGTGGCATCGGCGGATCGTGTCCTGACCGTGCTGACCGCGTTCCAGATAGGCGATACTGCGCTGAGCCTTGTCGAACTGGTTGAACGTACCGGGCTGATCAAGAGCACGATCATGCGCTTGATGGTATCCCTGGAAAATTACGGCTTCATCACCCGCATGGCCGATGGGCGCTATCAGCTGGCCAGCGAAGTCATGCGCTTGAATGCCGTGTATCAAGAGGCGCTCGACCTGGAAAAGCATGTGATGCCACGGCTGCATCATCTGGCCGAACAGTCCGGTGAGACCGCTTCATTCTACGTGCGCCATGGCGCGTACCGGATGTGTCAGTACCGGGTCAACTCTTCCCATCGGCTGCGCATGAACCTGCAACCCGGCGACATGCGGCCAATGGACGAAGCGGCGAGTGCTCAGGCGCTGCGGGCGCCTTACCAGGTCGGCATCGCGTTGCAGAAACCTTACTATTCCAAAGGCGCCACCGACCCGCACGCCGCTTCGCTGGCATTGCCTATCTACGGGGCACAGCAGGAACTGATGGGCGCCCTGGTCATTTCAGGGCCCGTGAGCCGTCTGACCGAAGAGTATGCGGAAAGCCTGAGGGAGATGTTCTTCGAAGCGGCGCGCGACCTGATGCGAAGCCTGGGTTTCAAGGCTTCATCGCCGGATCAGCAAGCGGCTCGGTAACCTGTTGCGTACAATCGCTGGCCCGATATTCAGCAGGCATGTCGAGAGGGCGTTTCATGCAGCGGGTGATGGTCATTGGTCAGCCAGGGTCCGGGAAAAGTACCCTGGCACGCAGGCTTGGCGAGCGCACGGGCTTGCCGGTCGTGCATATCGACACGATTCATTGGCAGCCCGGCTGGGTCGAACGCAGCCGGGAGGAGAAGACGCGTCTTTGCCATGAGGTCGAGGCCGGTGAGCGCTGGATCTTCGAAGGCGGGCATTCGACCACGTGGCACAACCGCCTGGCGCGTGCCGACATGTTGATCTGGATTGATCGCCTGGCGCCGCTTCGATTCTGGCGCGTGCTCCTCAGGACGGTGCTGAACCGCGGTCGAACCCGACCGGACTTGCCGCACAACTGCCCGGAACTGCTGGCCAACCTGCCAGCGTTTTTCAGGTTCATGTGGCAAACGAGAATCTCGTCTCGGGAGGCCATGAAGCGATTGGTGGCGATGGCCCCGTCGGGTTGTCGCGTGGTCTGCCTGCGGAGCAATCGGGATACCGAGATTTTTCTGGCAAGTGTGGGCACACAGCCTGACCAGGCGGCTTCAAGATCGTAGAGTCGTGCTGCGCCGCTTTCGCGACATCAGGCGGCTCCCACCAAGGCTCGGCTCCATGCGCGACAGCGCAGCTATCACTCCTTGCGCTGCGCTCGATGAAACGCGACCTCGTGCCTAGTTTGCGGGCAACAGGATCACGAAGTTCTTTTTCATGTCCTCCAGCACCGTCCATTTGCCCTTGGCGCCCGGTTCGATGATGAACGTGTCGCCAGCAGCCAGGGTAATGGGGGCGCTACCCTCGAGCTCGATGACGCAGCGTCCACTCAGGACATGGCAGAACTCCCAGACCTTGTAGTCGATGCGCCACGCTCCGCTGCTGGCTTCCCATTCGCCGGAAATGCGGCCTTGCTGTTCATCGTGATAGTACTTCGACGTCAGCGTGTGCGGGGTGCCTTCCACGACCTCTTCAAAGAAGGGGAGGTCGCGCACCGGTTGGATATCCAGTTCGCGGAACACGGTCAGTTTCTGGGTCATGGTTATTTCTCGAGCACGTTGTGGGTAGGGCGATACATCAAATAGGCTTCACCGGTTACGCCCAGCATCGGGTGCGGAACGATCTGGCAGGTTTTCACGATCTGAAAGCCGTGACGTTCGTAGAAGCGGCGGGCACCGTGGTTTTCTGCATAGTCGATCAGGCATAGCCCACCCAGGCCAGAGTCCTCGGCGCGCTGCTGGGCGAGGCGCAGAAACTCGGCGCCCAGCCCCTGGCTGCGCCAGGCCTCATCCAGAGCCAGGCTGGATATGTACAGGGTGTCGGGTATTTCCATGTCGGAATAAGGTGCGAGGACCGGGTCTGTCTCGACAGGCCTGTCAGGGGGCTCGCGCAAGGCATAGCTATGCATCATGCCGATGACGCGCCCTTCGAAAGTCGCCATCAGGCAGTTCTTGTAGGAAAAGTCGCCCTGTTCCCTGGCATAGCGAGACGCACCGACACTCAGCAAAGCTTCTCCAGGTGCGGCAAGCTTGCTCCATATGTAATCGGCCATGCCCTCCGATGTCAGTTGAAAGAAGCGCGCGATATCGTGCGCGTCCGAGGCTTGGGCGGGCCTGAAGTCGATAGGCATGTACAGTGTTTCCATGGGATCGGGTGATGGGTGTTCAAGGATTACGCCTTTGACAGGGTGGCAGGGTAGGCGGCTTGAACGGTCGCCATCATGCTGTAGGCGAACACCGTCAACACGGTGTGCGACGCTGCTCGATGAGCATTCGTGCCGCCAGTGTCAGCAGACTATGCGGCATGCGGTGTAACGCTGGGCTCAAGCACCGGCCAATTCCTGCAACAAACGCTGTTTGAGATCGTGCAGGCGTGCGCTGTCTCGTCGGCGTGGATGGGGCAGGGCGATGCTGATGTCTTCCTTTATCCTGCCAGGCTGCGCATCCATCACGATCACCCGGTCGCCCAGGTACAGAGCCTCTTCGATGTCGTGGGTCACCATGATCACGGTGCAGCGCTCCTGCACCCAGATGCGTTGCAGCTCCTCTTGCAAACGCACCCGGGTCAAGGCATCCAGTGCACCGAGCGGTTCGTCCAGCAACAACACCTTGGGTTTGTTCACCAGTGCCCGGGCAATCGCCGCGCGCTGGGCCATGCCGCCGGACAGCTGGTGCGGGTAGGCCTGCTCGTAACCGCCCAGGCCCACCCGTTCGATGTGCTCGGCCACCAGCCGATGCTTTTCAGCTGCCGGTAACCTGTGGTTCTTCAAGGCCAGGGCTATGTTCTGCTGCAGGGTCATCCACGGGAACAGGCGGTGGTCCTGGAACACGATGCCGCGCTCCAGGCCCGGCCCGTGAACCGCCTGCTGGTCCAGCAGGATCTGCCCCTGGTAATCCTGATCAAGGCCGACAATCAGTCGTAGCAGGGTCGACTTGCCGCAGCCGCTGGCGCCGAGGATGCTGACGAACTCGCCGGGGCGGATGTCCAGGTCGATGCCTTCGAGTACCGGCACCGCCTTGCCCTTGAGCGGGTAGGCCTTGCTCAGGCCGCGGATGTGGAGGGCGCCAGGGCTGGCGCTGGTGGGTAAGGCATGGGCGATAGCGTTCATGATAGGACCTTTCAACGGGTGGGCTGCCAGCGCAGCAGGCGGCGGGCAAGCAGGGAACACAGCCAGGACATCAGGTAGCCGCACAGGCCGATACACAGCACGCAGACCACGATGATCTCCATGCGCGCCGCAGCCTCGGCGTTCATCATCAGGCTGCCCAGGCCAGCCCCGGCGGAGAGAAACAACTCGCTGCCTACCGAGGTCACCCAGGCGATGGCCAGCGCTTGCAAGACGCCGGCGGCAATGCCTGGCAAGGCTGCCGGCAGCAGGATCAGCCACAGTTGCTGCCAACGGCCGAGCATCAATACCCGCGCCGCTTCACGGTGCGGGCCGGCGACCTGGTGCAGGCTTTCAAAGGTGTTCAGCACCATCGGGTACAATGCCGCCAGGCTGACGATCAGCAGCTTGGCGCCTTCACCGTTACCCAGCCACAGGGCAATCAACGGGATCCAGCCCAGCATCGGCACCTGGCGCAGGGCATGGAACAGCGGCGCGATCAGGCGGTTGGCCGGCACGCACAGGGCCATCAGTGCCCCCAGGCCGACACCGCCGATGATGCCGATGGCGAGGCCGCTGCAGGTGCGCAACAGGCTTGCCCACAGGTTGACCAGCAACTCGCCGCTTACCAGCAGTTCGGCCAGTGCGCTACCGACCTGCGCCAGCGGTACGAAGGCATAGGCGCCAGTCGCACCCTGGCGCGAGGCGTATTCCCAGGCACCGAGCAGCAACAGCGGTAACACCAGGGCACGCACATTCTGCAGTTTCATCGCATTCTCCTCAGCGGCTTTGCCAGGCAGACAGGCGCCGTTCGACACGGCGCAGGGTGAAATCCAGGCAAAAACCGATCAGCCCGGTCAGCACCACGCCAACCATCACGACATCGATGCGCAGCATCTGCCGGCCCATCTCGATCATCTGTCCCAGGCCGCTGTCGGCTGCCAGCAGTTCGCAGGCCACCAGCACCACCCAGGCGCGGGTGAGGGCCACGCGGATCCCGGTGACAATGGCCGGGACTGCGGCGGGCAGGGCCACCCGGCCTACCAGCGTGGGCCAGCGCAGGCGGTACACCGCTGCCACTTCGAAATGGCTGCGCGGGATGGCGCGGATGCCTTCGCAGGTGGCCAGCGCCACCGGGAAGAACGCGGTCTTGGCGACGATGACCACCTTGAAGGTTTCGTCGACGCCGAACAGCAGCACGAACATTGGGATCAGCGCGATGCTCGGCACCTGGCGCAGGGTGTGGAACAGCGGGGCGCAGTAAGCCGCCACGGTTTTCGACAGGGCCAGCGCTGCGCCAAAGGCCAGGCCGGCCAGTGCGCCACCGGTAAAGCCCAGGGCCAGCCGCGACAGGCTGCCGGCCAGGTGCTCTTGCAGCTCGCCGCTGGCCAGCAGGTCGGTGAGGCTGCGCCACACTTCCAGCGGCGGGACCAGCAGGTTGGCCGGAAACAGTCCGGCATTGGCCACCACGGCCCAGAGCGTGAGCAGGGCCAGGGGTGAGATGAACCAGGTAAGGGACGAGAGCACGCGCATGGCTGGCCTTGGGAGAGCAGAGGGTAACGGCTTGTCGCAAGAGCTGTGCCAGGCAGCGCAGGCCCTGGATTACGGGGCTGCACGGCGGCGGATGGTGCTGGGGAAGCAGCGCGGTGTTGCTGCAGCAGCAGTCGGTCAGCAGCAGCGGTGTTGGCGGCTGCGCGGAGTTGCCCGAGAAGCCGCCCACTCGGTTGCAGATCAGAAATCGTAACTCACGCTGGTGTAGTAGAACGCCCCCTGCGCCCCCTCCGGGCTGGTAATGGAGTACTTCGGCACGCCATACAGCTGCGCGCCCTTGAGCTTGTCCGGGTGGTTGTCGAACAGGTTGATCGCGCCCGCCGACAAGGTCAGGCCCAGGTCGAAGCGGTACGACACGTCCAGGTCGGTTACCCACTGCGGGCTGAAGGTCTGGTCCAGGGTGGGGTTGGCGGCGTTGCGGTTCTGCCATTCGCCATAGCGGCGCTGGGCCACGGTGACGCTCCAGCCGTCATACAGCCAGTTGGCGCTGAGGGTCAGCTTGTCCTTGGGCGTGCCGTCTTCGATCAGGCCCTGGGTGTTGCGGCCTATGATCTGGTTGCCGGGAATCTTGCCCACGTCGTCCAGGCCGGTAATGCGGGTGTTGTTGCGTGCATAGCCGCCATTGAAGTCCACACGGCCCCAGCGGCCCACCTCCAGCTGGTAATGGCCGGCCAGTTCGAAGCCGTCGGTGCGGGTGTCGGCGATGTTGGTGTAGAACGCCGCGCTCTGGATGTTGGCGTAGGGCGTGCCGGCGAAGATCGGGCCGACCACCGCCGCGGGCAACTGGTCGGACAGGGTGATGCGGTTGTCGATATCGATGCGGTAGGCGTCGAGTGTGAGCGAGGCGTTAGGCAGTGGCTGCCAGACCAGGCCCACGGAGAAGTTGGTCGACTCTTCCGGTTTCAGCGCCTTGCCGCCCAGCAAGGCTGCTTCCGGGCTGTCGGCGCGCAGGGTGCGCTGCTGCACCTCGACCCAGTTGCCACTGCCCGGCGGCTGCTCCACCACCTGCACGCTGAACGACGACAACCCGCTCTGCACCAGTGAGGGCGCGCGGTAGCCGGTGCTGGCGCTGGCCCGCGCGGCAATTTGCGGGGTGAAGTCGTAACGCAGCGACAGCTTGCCGTTGGTGGTGTCGCCAAAGTCCGAGTAATGCTCGCTGCGCACCGCCACGCCGGCCTGGAATTTCTCGGTCAGCTGGGCTTCGACATCGAAGTAGGCACCGATCACGCGGCGGTCCAGCGACACCGCATCGACCTGGGTGATCCCCGAGTAGTAGCCCGGAATACGTCGGCCGGTAATGGGGTCGATCGTGTTGAACAGCGGCCCGTTGGACCAGCCGGCAGCGTCGCCCTCGCTGAGGTCGTAGTTTTCCTGGCGCCAGGCCAGCCCGGCGGACACGGTCAATGGCTTGAACAGCCAGGCGTTGGCGAAGTCGCGGGTCCAGTCCAAGGTCAGGTTGGTCTGGTCTGCTTCGCGGCGGCCGGTGTAGATGGTCGACGGGCTGCTGGAGCCCCAGCTGGGGTTGATGGCGTTACGGTCGGTGGAGTCGACGCGGTTGTTACCGTAGTTCAGTGCCAGGTCGAAGTTGCCCAGGGTGTCGTGTTCAAAGCGCAGGCCACCGGTGACGGCGTAGTCTTCCAGGCCATAGCGGGTGACCGGCAGGCGGCCGCCCGGGTAGCGCGCCAGGGCTACGCTGCCATAGTTGCTGCGCAGGGTGGTGGGTGGGTCGAAGAAGTTCTCGGCGTCGGTGTTCTTGTGGGCGTAGGTCGCGAAACCATAGGCGCTCAGGCCCTCGCTCAAGCCCATTTCGGCGTTGGCGGTGAAGTTGTACTGGTCCGAGACATTGCCCGAGCCCCAGCGCCAGTTGCGGTAGCGGTTGTTCTGCTCGCGCGGTGTGTCGATGCTGGTGGAGCCGGGGTAGAAGAGGCGGTTGTCGTCGCGGGTATCGCTGGCGGGGTCCTGGCTGCCGGCATCGAAAGCCAGGGTCAGGAAGCCGTCGTTGGGCAGGGCAAAGCCCTTCCAGCCGCTGAGCTTGCGCTGCAGGCCATCACCTTTCGTGTAGCCTCCGAAGCGGTAGCCGGCGTTGCCGCCTTCGTCGCGCTCCTTGAGCACGATGTTGATCACCCCGGCAATGGCGTCCGAGCCGTACTGGGCGGCGGCGCCATCGCGCAGGATCTCCACCCGTTCGATGGCCGACAGCGGGATCAGGCTGAGGTCCACTGCGGCCGCGCCCCTGGCGTTGACCAGGCCCTGGCGGGTGACGTTGGCGCTGGTATGGCGGCGTTTGCCGTTGACCAGCACCAGTACCTGGTCCGAAGCCAGGCCGCGCAGCGAGGCGCCCTGGGCGATGGAGCCGGCAAACGCACCTTGCGGCGACTGCGGGAAGCTGAATGAGGGCGACAGCGCGGTGAGCGCGGCAGACAGGTCGCTGGCACCGGTTTGCTGGAGTTCTTCGCTGCTCAGTACATCGACCGGGGCGGCGCTTTGCAGGGCGGTGACGTCGCTGCGATGGGTGCCGACCACGACAACGGTGTCGAGGCGGTCGTCGGGTTCGGCGGCGAATGCGGGCACGGCAAGGCCGGCGATGGCCAGGGCGATGGCGCTGGCCAAGGCGGTGGGGTGGGGCATGGCGTAATCCTTTTGTGCAGCGTGATGCTTTGGGGCTGCAGCACAGCAGCCCCAATGGCTTGAGAATCAGAACCGGCTGGTAACGCTGAGCCCGACGGTGCGCGGGTCGCCGTAGGTGATCACGTACTGCCCGGCGGTGCCGTTGGGCCGGCCGTGCACCTGGTAGCGGCGGTCGGTGAGGTTGTTGACGAAGCCCGTCACGCTCAGCTTGTCGTCATGGCTGAACCAGCTCAGGCGGGCGTTGGCCAAGGTGTAGTGGGGTTGGCTGAGGGTGGCGTCGACGCTGCTCTGACGGTCGGCCAGGAAGTACTCTTTGTCGCGGAAGCTCACGTCGCCGCCAGCCACCAGCCTGCCGCCCACTTCCAGCGGGATGGTGTAGTCCGCACCCAGCGACACCACGTTGCGCGGCGAACGCACGAAGCTGTTGCCGCTGTAGTCGCCGGTCACTGCGCCGGTGGTGGGGTTGGTGTTCTTGAAGTCGGTGTACTCGGTGTCCAGGAACGATACCGCCGCGCGCAGGTGCAGGCGGTCGGTCGGCTGGCCCTCGATCTCCAGTTCCGCGCCCTTGACCTTGCCTTTGGCGCCGTTGGTCAGTGCGGTGGTGAGCACGCCGTTGTTCACCGTCAGCAGGTTCACCTGGATGTCGGAGTAGTCGTAGTAGAAGATGTTGGCGTTGACCGTCAGGCGGCGGTCGAACCATTCCGACTTCAGCCCCAGCTCGTAGGCGTCCAGCTCTTCCGGGTCGACCGTGGTCAACTGCGCGAGGCTGGTCGACAGCCCGGTGTTGAAGCCGCCCGAGCGGAAGCCATGGGCGTAGCGGAAGAACACCCGCAGGTTGTCGTTGATGCGGTATTCAGGTGTCAGGTCGTAAGTCCAGGCTTCCCAGGTCTTGTCTTCCTGGCGGTTGCCGTTGGTGCCTGCTCCGGCCAACGGGATCAGCGGGCCACTGGCCGTGGCACGGGTCAGCTGCACCAGGTCCAGGTCGATGTCCTTTTCCTCCTGGGTCCAGCGCAGGCCGCCGGTGACGCTGAAGTCATCGGTGAAGTCGTATGTCAGGTTGCCGAACAGGGCGTAGCTGTCGGTGCGGTGATCGTAGCCCAGGTCGCGGAACGCGGTGGTGCCCACCTGGTTCGAGCCGGTACCGTTGGGGGTCGGCCCGGGGGTGACGATACGCTGCGCAGAGCTGTCGAGGTCTTCATGGAAGTAGTGGGTGCCTACCAGCCAATGCAATGGGCGGTCTTCCGGCGAGGCCAGGCGCAGCTCCTGCGACCACTGGCGGTAGCTGTTGTCGGTGATGGCCGCGCCGTTGACCTCGTAGGGGGTGTAGTCGGCATCGGTGGTCGAGCGGTTGCGGATGTAGTCGTAGGCGCTGATCGAGGTCAAGGTGTAGTCGCCCAGGTACCAGTTGAAGGTCAGCGAGGCTCCGTCGTGGTCCAGGCGATAGTCTTCATTGACGTTCAACGAGATATCGCGCCCGTGCGGGCGTTCGTAGCCGACGTTGTAGTAGCGGCCTACCGGTAGCGAGCCGTTGCTGCCGTCGCCCTTGAACTGGCGGCTGTGCAGCTTGAGCAGGGCGTCCAGGTCGGGGTTGAGCTGAGCCAGGAACTGCAGGCGGATGGCCTTCTTATTCACGTCGCCGTAACTGTTGCCATCGAAGTCGTTGTTCTGGAAACCGTCGCGCTCCTCGGAGTACAGCGCTACCCGCCCAGCCAGTTTTTCATCCACCAGCGCACCCCCGACGGCGCCGGTGACAATCCGCTCGTTCTTGGTACCGAATCCGACCGTGCCGTAGCCGTCGGTGTCGAAGGTCGGCTTTTTCGAGATCACGTTGACCGCGCCGGCCGTGGTGTTCTTGCCATACAAGGTGCCTTGCGGCCCACGCAGGATTTCGATGCGTTCCAGGTCGAACAGCGGCCCACCACCGGCGATGGGCGCGTTGAGGTACACGTCATCGGCGTAGATGCCCACCGGGTAGACCGTCGCCGCGCCGGTGTCGCCGGTACCCAGGCCGCGGATGTACCAGCGCGGGCGGCCGTCGCCGTCGGGGTTCTTGGCCGCGGCGTTGGGCACGAAGGTGGTGATGTCGCCCATCGAGCGCACACCGTCGGCGGTGATGCTGGTGCCCTTGATGGCCGACACGGCGACCGGGACTTCCTGCAAGGTCTGTTCGCGGTGCTGGGCGGTCACGGTAACGGTTTCCAGGGCCGCTTCGTTCTTTTGCTCGTCGTTGGCGGCGATGGCCTGGTTGCCGGTGCCGGCCAGCAGCAGCGCAAGGCTGATCTGGCGGGCGAGTGGATGACGTTGGTGCATGGTGGATCTCCCCGTATGTAAAGCGTTGTTGGGGAGGGCTAGAGCAGGGACTGTGCCATGTTGGTAACTGAATGATTCATAAGGTTTTTAATGCTGTGCTGGGGAGGTTTTGCAGGTTGGGCAGCAGTGGGGTGCTGGGCGGGTGCTGCTGGGGCAGCAATGGGGTGGCAGAAATTGCCTGGGGCTGCTGCACAGCAGCCCCAGGCTCTCAAACAGCCAAGCGCGAAGTCGAGCCGATCACACTCTCCAGCACGCGAAAATCAATCCATTCCCGCACATCGAAGCGCCGTGGGATGAACCCCCACCTGAACAGGAATTCGGTAAAGTCCTGCAGTGCCTCGATCGAGCGGCTGTCCAGCGTCGTCCGCAACCGCCGGTGCGCGTCGTCGCCATAGGCCGCCGCCACCCAGTACTCGCTGGTGTTCAGCTCATGCGCGAGGAAGCGCCGAGTTTCTTCGGGGTTGGCCCAGGCCCATTGCTCAGTGCGCAGCACCGTGTCGACCAGCGTGCGGCTGGCCTCGAAGTGGTTCTCCAGCAAGTGCCGGTCGACGGTCAGCGTGCGCGGCGTGCCGTTGTTGCTGCGGATCAGCGGGTCGGGGTGGCTGCCGGTGTCCACCACCACGCGCAGGCCGAACTCATGGGCCAGGTGGACCGCATGGGCGCCCTTGAGGAAAATGGCGTCGATGTCGCCACGCAGCAGGCCGATCAGCTCGTTGTTGCGGCGGCTGAAGCGGCTGGTGTCCAGGCTCACTTCGGCGCCATACAAGTGCTGCTTGGCATCGTCGCTGTAAGTGCCGCCGTAGGGGTAGTCGACCAGCTCCACATCGGCCACCGCCAGGCCTTCGAGCTTCAGGGCGTTTTCCAGCCCGCGCAGGGCTTGGGCACGGGTGAAGTCGATCTGCACATTGGCCCACTTGGGCAAGCCGAAGCGGCGGTTCTTCAAGTCGCGGATGCTGCGCACACCGCTTTCTTCGGTGGTGAGGATCAACTGCACCTCATCGCTCCACGACAGCCCCAGCACGCGGGTCTCGACGCCGCTGGCGTAGGCCCATATCGCCGGGATGTTGCCGCCGTGGCGCACCGAGTTCTGCAGGTGGTGGTCGTAGTGGGCCTCGCGCACCTCGCGTTCGCTGGACTCGCGCAGCGACTGGATATTGGTGCCGAATGGCGCAAAGGCCTCGGCCAGGCGCCCCGACTGCACGGCAATGCCGAGACCGGTGGGCACCGGGCTGTGGGTGTACCAAAGGGTTTCCAGGGGCTTGGTCATGGGGCAACGGGTTTCCTGTCCATGGGGGTAGGGGCCAGTAGCTGGTCCAGGGGTTGGCGAGCGATCCAATCGCGCACCGCGAAGCGCGCCGGGATGAAGCGCCAGCGTTCGAGGAACTCGACAAAATCCTGCAAGGCCACGATGGCCTGTTCGTCCAGGCGGGTGCGCAGGCGCAAGTGGGCGTCATTGCCGTAGGCCACTTGCACCCAGTACTCGCTGCTGTTGGTTTCTCGCGCCAGGTAGCGGCGGGTTTCATCCGGGTGCTGGTGCGCCCAGCGCTCGGCACGCAGCACCGAACCGAGCAGGGTGCGTACCACCTGCGGGTGCTGCGTCAGCAGGTGGCTGTCCACCGCCAGGGTGCGTGGCGTCCCGTTGTTGCTGCGGATCAGTGGGTCGGGGTGGCTGCCGGTGTCGATCACCGTGCGCAGGGCAAAGGCGTGGGCCAGTTGTACGGCGCTGGCGCCCTTGAGGAAGATGGCGTCCACTTCGCCGCGCAGCAGGCCAGCCAGCTCCAGGTTGCGGCCTTCGCTCTCGGTACTGGACACCGGTGTGCCAGCCACGTTGCGCACCGGGCGGTCGCTGAAGGTGCCGTCGTATCGGTAGTTGACCAGCGCCACGTCGCTCACTTGCAGCCCTTCGAGCTTCAAGGCGTTTTCCAGCCCGCGCAGGGCCTGGGCGCGGGTGAAGTCGATCTGCGCGGCAGCCCAGTCAGGCAGGCCGAAGCGCCGGCCCTTGAGGCCTTTCACGCCGTGGATGCCGCTGTCTGGCCGGGTCAGGATCAACTGCGTCTCATCGGCCCACGACAGGCCGATCACGCGGGTTTCGCGGCCCTGGGCGCGGGCCCAGATGGCCGGGATGCTGCCGCCATGGCGCACCGAGTTGAGCAGGCTGTGGTCGAAGTGCGATTCGCGTACCGCCTGCTGGTCGGCCTCGCGCAGCGATTGCACCTGGGTGCCCAGGCTGGCCAGGTCGTCCTGCAACCAGCCTTGCTGCACGGCAATGCCCAGGCCGGTAGGCACCGGACAGCGGGTGTACCACAGGGTATCGAGGGGTTGGCTCATGTTCGGGCCTCCGTTCGGGATCAGGCGCTGGCCTGCAAAGGGGGAGTGCTCGCCTGTTGCACCAGCGGCAGCACCTCCTGACCGATGCGCAGGGCCTCTTCCAGGTGCGGGTTGGCGGCGAGGATGAAGGTGCTGAAACCGGCATCGCGGTATTCGGCCAGGCGCTCGGCGATGTGCTGGTGGCTGCCCACCAGGCCCACGGTAGGGCCGGGCTTGGCCTTGGCGAAGCCGGCCCACAGGTTGCGCGCCAGGATCAGTTCGTCGAAGCCCTGCAAGCCTTGGTGATAGGCCGCTTGCCGTGCGCCGCCGACAGAGTCCGAACCGGTCACGAAGCCCTTGGCGCTGGCGCTGGCTTTGCCTTCCAGGCGCTCGAACTGCTGGCGCAGCTCGCGCCAGGCCTGCTCTTCGGTTTCGCGGGCGAACAGGTCGACGCGCAGACCGAAGCGCACCGTGCGGCCTTGCTTGTCGGCCAGCTCGCGCACCCGCTCGATATGCGGCTTGAGCTTGTCGAGCGGCTCGGCCCAGTTCAGGTAGACGTCGGCATGGCGCGCGGCCACCGCCAGCGCGGCATCGGAAAATCCGGAGAAGTACACGCCCGGTTTGCGTTCGTGCTGCAGGCCTGGCGGCAGGCTGCCGTTTTCCAGGCGGTAGATGTCACCGTCGTAGGAGAACCGGTCCTGCGCCCACAGGCCCTGGATCACGTCGAGGAATTCGCCGGTGCGCTTGTAGCGCAGGTCATGTTCCAGGAAATCGCCATTGGCGCGTTGGCTGGCCGGGTTACCTCCGGTGATGATGTTCCAGTCCAGCCGGCCACCGCTGAGATTCTGCAGGATTGCCGCCTGCTGGGCGGCATAGGCGGGCAGGGTCCAGGTGGCCTGGAAAGCGATCAGGAAGCGGATGCGCCGGGTTTCGCGGGCGAGCGCGGCGGCGGCTATCCATGGCTCCGGGCCGGTGGGCAGCAACGCGCCCTCGAAGCCGGCCAGCTCGGCGGCCTTGGCCACCTGGGCGATGTAGTCGATGTAGGTGAAACCGTCGGCCTGGCCATCGGGCAGGCGGCCGGGGGCGATGTTGCCGGCGCGGTGTACAGGGTTGCCACGGTTATGGCGATCGGTGGACAGCTGCGGGCCATCGGTACCCAAGGGCAGGCGCCAGAAGAATTCGGTGGTCATGGGGACTCCTGAAGGGGCAGGGTGTGCAAGTGGGAAGGGTGGTGCAACGGCTGTGCCATGGGCGCTGCAGGGCTTGTCGGGCGGGGCCTGGCGGGGTTGCTACGAGATGCGCTGCTGCTGTGGCAGCAGCCGGGCAGCAGTGAATGCTGAGGCAGCAGCATGGGCAGTTTCGGCCCCTTCGCGGCGGTTCGACGCCTCGATAGACCCGTCCTCACCGGTACAGCGCCGGGATTACCGGCAGCGCCGAACCTGTGGGAGCGGGTTTGCCCGCGAACAGGCCGACCCGTCAGGCCTCGATTTCCCCCATGGCAACTTCACCGGCACTGCGCAGATACGCGTCATGAAGCGCTGCATAGGCGCCCCTGCGCCTGATCAGCTCGGCATGCGCGCCTTGCTCAACCACCCGCCCATGCTTCACCACTGCAATCCGGTCAGCATCACGAATGGTCGCCAAGCGGTGGGCAATGACGATCGCCGTGCGCCCGTGGCACAGCCGGCGTAGGGCGCGCTGGATGCGCCGTTCGGTGTGCACGTCCACCGCCGAGGTGGCTTCGTCCAGCACCAGCACCGCCGGGTCGGCGAGGTAGGCCCGCACCAGGCACACCAACTGGCGCTGGCCATGGCTCAGGTGCGCGCCCAGCGGGCCGACTTCGGTGTGGTAGCGCTGCGGCAGGCGCTCCAGCACTTCGTCGGCGCCCAGTTCGCGGGCGGCGGCAATCAGCTGCGCATCACTGGCAGCTGGCGAAGCCAGGCGCAGGTTGTCGAGGATGCTGCCGCTGAACAGCACGTTGTCCTGCAGCACCACGCCCACGTTGCGCCGCACGTCCTGCTGGGCCAGGGCACGCAGGTCGATGCCATCCAGCTTCACGGCGCCATCCTGCACTTCGTAGAAGCGCGTCAGCAGCTGTACCAAGGTGCTTTTGCCATGCCCCGAGGGGCCGACGATGGCGATCACTTCACCCGCACGAATATGCAGGTCGAGCCGGTCAATCACTGGCCGTGGGCTGTTTGGCAGATAGGCAAACCCGACCTTTTCGAAATCCACCTGGCCGTGTGCCCTGGCCAGCGCTTGTGGCGCAGGTGGGTCGAGTACCTGCGGGCGGGTGTCGAGCAACAGGAAGATGCGCTGGGCCGAGGCACTGCCGGTGGCATAACGCTCGAACAGGTCCGACAATTCCTGCAGCGGGCCGAGGAACAGAAACACGTAGAACAGGCTTTCTGCCACCTGGCCAACGCTGACCTTGCCCTCGGCCAGGCCGTGGGCGCCGACCAGCAACAGCACGGCCATGCCGGCGGTGCTGAGCAACGCGGTGAACGGGGCGAACCAGCCAGCGCGCAGGCTGCCGCGGATCAGCGCCTGGTTGAAGTCTTCCAGCAGGCGTCGGTAGCGGGCCTGGTTGCTCTGCGCTTGCCCGCACTGCTGGATCAGCCGCACCCCGCTCACGCTTTCCACCAGGTGTGCGGTAAAGCGGCTGCGTTGCTCGGCCACCTTGGCCCAGTTGCGCTGCGACACCCGCTTGAAGCGCCAGGTGGCCAAGGCCAGCAACGGTACGGTGGCGGCCAGGCTGTAGAAGAAGCTGGGCTCTATGCGCCACAGCATCACCGCAGCCAGCCCGCAGCGCAGCAGGGCGCCGAGGAGCTCTGGTGGGCCTTGCACCAGCAGTGGTTCCAGTGCATCGACATCACGGTCAACGCGGGACATGATGCGCCCGGCCCGGGTCTGGTCGAAGTAGTTCAGCGACAGCGCCTGCACATGGGCGAACACCTTGACCCGCAGGTCGTTGAGCACGCCGATCGCCGCGCGCCCGGCAATGAACTGCGATAGCCCGGCCAGCAGAAAGCGCCCCAGCCAGCTCGCCGCCAGGCCGAGGCCCAGCCACAGCAGCAGGCGTTCATCGAGCAGCCAATGGTCGGCGCTGTGTACCAGGCCCTGGTCCAGCAGTTCGCGCACGAACCATGGGCGCAGGAACACGGTGAACACCAGCAGCAGCTCGATGCCGATCACCGCCAGGATCTGCCCCCGAACGGGCTGCAACAGGGGCAGCAGGCGGTGGAACATACCCCGGTCCAGTGCCTGGCGGGCCAGGCGCTGCTCGATGTCGATATCGTTGGCGGGCGTGTGTTGCACGTCAGTCATGCTCGACCCCCAGCAAATCGCGGTAATGGGCATTGTTCGCGCTCAGTTCGGCATGGCTGCCGCTGGCGCTGATACGGCCGTTTTCCAGCATCAGCACGCGGTCGGCCTGCAGCAGGGTGGAGAGGCGGCTGGTGATCAGGAGCAAGGTCGGGCGTTGGCCGTGTACACCGTGCCGGTGGCGGATGTTGTGCAGCACCTGGCGTTCGCCCAGGGCATCCAGGGCGCTGGTGGCGTCGTCCAGGCAGAGGATGTCGGGTGCGCCAAGCAGTGCCCGCGCCAGGCACAGACGCTGCCGCTGGCCGCCAGACAAGGTAACGCCACGGTCACCCAGCGGCGTATCCAGGCCGTGGGGCAGGCGCGCCAGCACATCCTCGGCGGCGGCCAGGCGCAAGGCTTCGCACAACTGGGCATGGCTGGCTTGCGGCGCCGCCAGGCGCAGGTTGGCGGCCAGGCTGTCGGAGAACAGGAAGCTCTCCTGCGGCAGTACGTGAACGCGGCGGCGCAGCTCGGCCAGGTCCAGGTTGCGTACGTCATGCCAACCGCCGGCATCACTGCCGACCTGCACGCTGCCGTGCTCTACATCGGCAAGGCGCGGCAGCAGGCTCGCCAGCAGGCTTTTGCCGGTACCGGTGGCGCCGACCAGCGCCACTACCTCACCGGGTAGCAGGGTCAGCGAGCAGTCCTGCAAGACAGGCCGACCCGCCTCCACTGCACTGGCCTGTACCTGGTTGAGCTTCAGCCCCAGCGGCCCGGCAGGCAGCGTGGCATGGCCGCCGAGGATGGCCGGGCGTTCGTCCAGCAACTGCCAGATGCGTTCGGCGCTGGCGCGGGCATCGGCGAAGGTCTGCATTACCCGGCCGATGCCTTCGATACGGAACACCAGCGTGGTCGCCACCAGCAGCGAGGTGACCAGTTCGCCGATGCCCAGTGCACCGGCCGCCACGCGATGGGCGCCGTAGACCAGGATCCACACATGCCCCAGCGCCACCACTGCCTGCGGTAGCGGAATGCGCGAACTGGCGTAGGCGAGGGCAGCGCGGGCGTGATGGGTGAACACCTCGACCTGGCTGGCGAATCGGGCGATACGCTGGCTTTCCAGGCCGAAAGCCTTGATCACCCGCACGCCGCCGATGCCTTCGGCCAGGTCCTGGCTGACCTGGTCATAGGCGCTGCCCACGGCGCGGTCCAGGGTGACCAGGCGATCGGTCTGTAGCACCAACAGCCACAGCCCGGCGCCAGTCAGCAGCAAGGGCACCAGGCCCAGCAGCGGGTCGTACCCGCTCAACAGGCCGACGGCGGCGATCACCACCAGCGGTGTTTCGATGATCTGCCGCCAGAAGGTGATCAATGCATCGCGCACCTTGTCGGCGTCGCGTGTGGTGCGGGTGACCAGTTCACCCATGCCGTGGCGCCAGTGGTAGCCAAGGTGCAGGCGCTGCACCTGGTTGAGGATACGTTCGCGCAGGCGCGTCAGCAGGGCCTGACTGAGCACCAGCGACAGCACGGCGGCAGCGTATTGCAGCAGGCCGCGGCCCGAGGCGATGGCCAACAGCAGCCACAACCAGTGCCAGGCGATGCTGGCGTCCAGGCTGCCATCAGCCAGGCGCAACACGGCGCGCCCGGCGCTGACATCGTCGACCGCGTGGCCGATCAGCCACTGTTGCCAGGCCAGGCCGAGATTGCCGGCCATGTACAAGGCTGTGACCAGGGCGAAGCGCCAGGGCATTTCGCGATAAATCGCCAAGGCCCGAAGTAGAGGGTGGTTCATGTAAATGCTCGATCAGAATTCGACGCCGCCCCTGCCAGGAGCGGCCTGGTGTCGCGACAGGGGGCAACGCCCCCCCCGCAAACCTGGTTTCAACGGCGGGTAGCGCCCTGGTTTTCCTTGGCATTGAGCACCGCCGTGTACTCCCCAGGGTCGGCCCCATTGAGGTAGTAGTTGCCGACGTTGTGCAGCCGCCAGCGGATCGGGTCGTGGGTGGTGTGCACCCGGGCATTGCGCCAGAAGCGATCAAGGTTCCACTTGCTCAGCGACGCGCTGGCGCCCAGCAGCGAGAACAGGTCGCTGGAAATCTTCAGTGACGCCGCATCGGAATGCGCACGGGCGGTGGCCACCGAAACAATCAGCTCATCCTGCAGAGCCTTGTTTTCCGGGTCGCGCTCGTGATCGTCAAACACCCGCGCGGCCTCGCGCAGCACCGACTCGGCACCGCGCAGGGCCACGGCATACTCGCCAACCTGGCGGATCACATGGGGCTCGTCACTGGCGCGCTCGACGCCGCTCTCTACCCAGGCGCGGGCATGCTCGCGCAGGTACTCGATGGCGGCCTGCAAGGCGCCAGCGGCGATGCCGGTGTCGATGGCCGCATGAAGGATCTGCGGGAAGGTCAGGCCGGTGCGCTTCAGCGGCCCGTTGCGCCGGGTCAGGTAGCGCTCGTCGAGCACGATATTGTCGAAATTCACCGTACCGCTCACCGAGTTCTGCTGGCCGAAGGCTTGCCAGTCATCGACCAGGGTCAGCCCGGGGGTGTCACGGTGCAGCAGCACGCCAACACCGCCGTCTTCGCTGGCGGCGGTGAGCGAGATCCACTCGGCCAGGTACGAGCCCGTGGAGTAGAACTTGCTGCCATTGAGCAGCCACTGGCCATCGGCGTTGCGTTCGACGCGGGTCTTCAGGGCGAACTTGTTCTTGCCGCCGACCTCGGCCAGGGCATTGCCGAAGCGCTTGCCGGCCAGTACATCGGCGATCAGCCGGTCGCGCACTTCATCCGGGTAGCCGCTAAAGATACCGCGCAGCATCACGTTGTGAATCTGCAGCAACTGGCCGACGCCACCATCGGCAGTGGACACCAGGCGCACGGTTTCGACCACGGTCTGCACCGAGGCACCAAGGCCGCCGAATTCGGCCGGCACAGCGATGGCGGTCAGGCCGCTACTGGACAACAGCTCGGCCTGGCGGCGGGGGAGCTGGCCGTTGTTACGCGGGTCGGCGGCCAGCTCGGCGATTTTTACCGCGACCTGGCGGGCGGTTTCGATGGCTTCGGCTTCGCTGGTGAGGCGGCGGGCAGGGGAGGGTTGTATGGCACTCATGGAGAGGTCTCGGCTAGGTCTGAAGGGGCCAGTGCGCCTGTTTCGCGGGTGAACCCGCGATTGGCCACGGCGCGGCCTCAAGCGCTTGAGCAATATCTTTGCCACCGCTCTTCAGGCCCCGTGCTACGCGGCTTGCGCAACCTTTTGCTGGCACAGCAGCAGCCACTCTGCTGATCTGGCAGCAGCCCGCCCGCAATCCTGCTCCCCCTCCAGCAGCAAGCGCCCGGTCAAACCATCCATCCCCAGTGAAATCAAGGCCTCCAGCGGTTGGCACGCACACTGCAATGGTGCTTGCACGACGCCCAAGGAGCCACCCCATGACCCTCGCAAGCCCTACCGCAATACGCCCCGCAGACGACCTGCCTGCCCTGGAGCGCATCTGGTTCACCCGCTGCCCGGTACCGACCGCCTCTGGCATCGCTTACAAGCTTGGCTGGCTGGAGCAGGAGTTCGCCGTCGACGGCTTGCCGGTCTCGACCCTGCAGGAGGCCCGCCAGCTTGGCCATCACCACTACGATCACCAGCTGCCCGGGCTGTTCCGCGAAGGCGGCAACGTACCGGCATTGGCCGCGCGCGCTGCCGGCTCGCCCAGCCGGCTGATCGGCCTGACCTGGATCGAAGAATGGCAAACCATTCTGGTCCGCCCGGACTCCGGCATCCGCAGCGCCGCCGACCTGCGCGGCAAGCGCCTGGCCCTGCCAGCCTGGGGCGATAGCCGCCCCGGCAGCATCGCCCGGGCCATGAGCCTGCACGGCTACAAAGGCGCCCTGGCGTCGGCTGGCCTGCAGCTGGGTGACGTGCAACTGGTGGAAGTGGCCCTGCTCGACCAGGCCAACGCTGCAACCCCGCAGCTGGGCCTGCAACGACTGTGGTCGGGGCTGGAGTACCTGGCGCGCGGTGAAGTCGATGCGGTGTACGTGAAAGGCGCGGCAGCGGCTGATGCGGCACGTCGGCTGGGCCTGGTGGTCGGCGTCGATCTCGACCTGCTGGCCGACCCGCGCCACCGCATCAACAACGGCACGCCGCGACCGATCACCGTGCACCAGCGCCTGCTCGACGAGCACTTCGATCTGGTGGTGCGCTTCCTCGCCCAGACCTTGCGTGCCGCGGACTGGGCAGCCAACAACCGCGACGCGCTCAAGCGCATCCTTGAAGAAGAAACCCGTGCCGGCAGCCAAGGCGTGGCGGAGGCCTACCGGGGTGACTTCCACACCACCCTGGCGCCAGACCTGTCCGAGCAGCGCCTGGCCTTCCTCGGCACGCAAAAGGACTTCCTGTACCTGCACGGCTTCCTCGAGGCCGACTTCGCCATCGCCGACTGGGTCGACCCGCGGCCCCTGCAAGCTGCCCATGAACTGCTGGCCCAGCGCCGCGCCTGACCTGACTGGAGATTGACCATGACCGTACTGATCAACGAACGCCCCGTCACTGCCGAACTGCAAGCCTTCATCGACCAGGTGCTGGCCGAAGCCGAAGCGGCCTTCGGCGTATTCCGCGAAACCAACACCATCACGGCCAATGGCACGGTCGGCTTTATCGAACGCGTACCCGGCGAAGAACTGCTGGTAGCGGTCAACTATGGCGGCCCCTGGAACCAGCGCAAGCCGCTGCAGGCCACGGTGAGCGATTTTTCCGGCAACGTCATCGTCGGCAAGGGCAAAGGAGGCCTGGGCCGTTACACCAAGCTGTTCCAGACCCACGCCGACATCACCACCGTGTCACATGTGCACAGCCCGTACCTGGGGGCCTGGGCGCAAACCCACCGGACCTTGCCGTTCCACTATGTGCCAGTGCAGCGCTACCAGCTGGCCCGCGAGCTGCCGGTGTACATCGACCGGCGCCAGGCCGAGGTGGACTTCATCCTCGACAAGATCGCCGAGAACCCGTTCAACCTGGCGATCCTGGAAGCCAACGGCGGCGCCACGGTGTGGGGCAAGCAGGGGCTGCGGGCCACGGCGGAGTTCATCCTGTTGCTGGAGGAGGGCGCACAGATTCAATTGTTGGCCGATGCCCTGGGTGGGTCGCGGCCGTATGGACCGGGGGTGCTGACCCAGCAGTGGAAAATGAGCGGGTTGTATGAGCGGGCTGACGAGCTGGGCCTGGTGCCGGGTATTGACCGGCGTAGCTGATGTCAACGCTGGGGCGCTGCGCGCCCCCTTGCAGAAAAGGACGCACCCCATGGCAGTAAAGATACTCTGGTACCTCACCACGCCGGACGGCCCGCACCCCTGGGAGCCTGAAGGCCGCTGGCACACTGACTTCGAGCACCTCAAGCAACTGGCCATCGCGGCTGACCGCCTGGGCTTCTACGGCTCGCTGCTCGGCTCCAGCCCCAATGAAAGCCTGGCCGTGGCGGCGGCGCTGATCGACGCGACCAAGCGCCTGCGCTTCCTGGTCGCCCAACACCCGGGCGAGCTGTCGCCAGCCGTGTTGGCCAAATGGGCGCTCACCTTCGACCAGTTCTCCAACGGCCGCCTGCTGTTCAACGTGGTCAATGGCAACGACGCTGGCTTGGCCACCTTGGGCGTGCATTACCCGCACGATGAACGCTACGACTTCAGCCTGGAATACTGGCGCGCCTTCCAACGCTTCTACGCCGGCGACACCGCCGGCTACGACGGCCGCTACGTCAAGCTGTCGCCGCGCTCGCCGGCGGCTGCCTCCCACCCGCTGGGCGGCTGGCACCCACCGAAGCAGAAGCCTGGCATCCCGCTGTGGGGCGCCGGCACTTCGGCACCGGGCGTTGCCCATTCCGTGCAGTTGCTGGATGTCTACCTGAGCTTCGCCGACACCCCGCAAAAGCTCGGTGACAAGTTCCGTCGTGTGGCGGCCGAAGCGGCCAAGATCGGCCGCGAGCTGACCTACGGCACACGCCTGCAAGTGATCGTGCGCGAGACCGAGGAAGAAGCCTGGGCCCATGCCGAGCGCTTGCTGCAGCGCACCTCGCTGGCCACTGCCCGGGCCGCCATCGAACGCCAGTTGCCTCCCGGGCAAGACATCGACAGTTACGTCAGCGCCGACCCGCGTATCCAGCGCAACCTCGACAGCATCCGCGCCGGGCGCTTGCCCACTGCCCGTGAGCTGGAAATCTACCCCAACGTCTGGCTGGGCCCCAGCCTGTTCGGCTTCAACATTCTCGGCCCGGCGGCCGGCACCTACCTGGTCGGCAGTGCCGAGCAGGTGGCCGAGCGCATTCGCGAATACGAAGCCCAGGGCACATCGGCCTTCATCCTCTCGGGCTTCCCGCTGATCGACGAGGCCCACCGGGTGGCCGACCTGTTGTTCCCGTTGCTGGACCTGGACCATGGCTTCGACGTACCGCGCCTGGGTGCGGCCAGCAAACCCGGCGTGGCGCTACCGGCGTGAGGAGTGGGTCATGAGCGAGCTGTTTTCGCGCCGGGTGTTTCTCGGCAATAGCCTGGCCGTCGGTGGCGGCCTGCTGCTCGGTGGCGGTTTGCTCAGCGGCTGCGACAGCGGCGCGCCGGCAGCCGCCACGGCGCTGCTGCCGGGTATTCCGGTGCGTGGCGGGCGCCTGCGGGTGGGCATTATCGACGGCGACCAGGCCGGTAACCTCGATGCACACAAGCCGGTAGGTGGCGGCATCATCCGTGGCTGGGCGCTGTACGCCAAGTTGTGGGAATGGAACGCCGATGTCAGCACGCGCCTGGCGCTGGCCGAGTTCGCCGAGCCGAATGCCGATGCCAGTGCCTGGACCATCCGCCTCAAGCCGGGGCTGGAGTTCCACCACGGCAAGCGCATCACTGCCGACGACATGCTGTTCTCGATCCTGCGCCTGACCGACCCGCAACTGGCCTCGCCCTTCGCCGGGCTGGTCGGTGCGATCGACCGCCAGGCCCTGCGCAAGCTGGACCAACGCACGATAGAGATCCGTTTCAAGCAGGGGCAGAGCTTCTACCCGCTGGACGAAACGCTGATCAGCTTCGGTGGCATCGTGCCCACCGACTACCATCCGCTGACCAACCCGGTGGGCGCGGGGCCGTACCGGCTGAAAAGCTTCATACCCGGCCAGCGCTCGCTCTACACCCGTTTCGAAAACTACTACAAGCCCGACCGCCCCTATGCGGACGAGCTGGAGATCATCGAGTTCAAGGACCAGGTGTCGCGCGCCACGGCCTTGCGCGCCGGGCAGATCGATGTGGCCAGCGGTGTGCAGGCCGAGCACAGTGCGTTGCTCAAGGCTGACCCACGGCTGCGCCTGTATGCCTCGCCAACCACCTCGTTCAGCGGTTTCAACCTGAACCTGGCCAAGGCGCCGTTCCAGGATGTGCGCGTGCGCCAGGCGTTCCGCCTGCTGGCCGACCGCCAGGAACTGGTAACGCGTGGCCTGAATGGTTTTGGCCGCGTGGCCAATGACCTGTATTCGCCCCACGACCCCACCTACAACCACGCCATTGCCCAGCGCCCATACGACCTGGACCAGGCCCGTTCGCTGTTGCGTCAGGCGGGGCAGGACGATTTACGCGTCGAGCTGACCACCACCCCAGGGCCTGGCGTCAACGCCGCGCTGGTGTTTGCCCAGCAGGCTTTGAAGGCCGGGGTGCAGGTGAAGGTCAAGCAGGTGGACGCGGCAGTCTTCAACGGCCCGCAGCGTGAGCAATGGCAATTGTCGCCCGGCTCGACCCCGGCGCGCGGCTTTCTTGCTTCGGCACTGCACAACGATGCGCCGCAAGCCATCTATAACCGCAGCAATTTCCACGACCCTCGCTTCACCGAACTGTTCCGGCAGGCATTGGCGCAGCCCGACCTGGCCCTGCGCAAAGCCCTGGTGCACGAAGCCCAGGCCATCCAGCACGAACGGGGCGGCTTGCTGGTCTGGGGCTTCTGCGACGTGCTCGATGCCGCGTCGGCCAAGGTCGGCGGGCTCACCCCGGAACAGACCACTTTCGCCTCCTGGCGCTTCGACGAACTCTGGTTGAACCCCAATGCCTGATACACGACACACGCCCCGCACGCCGGCCTGGCTGGCCTGGTTCATCGGCCGCCTCGGTTACGGGCTGCTGACCGCCTGGGTGATCAGCCTGGTGGTGTTCCTTGCCACCCAGGCTCTGCCCTCGGATCCGGCGCGGGTGATTCTTGGCCCGGATGCGCCGCTGCAGAGCATCCTCACGCTGCAACGGCAACTGGGGCTCGACCAGCCGATCCTGGTGCAGTACCTGCGCTGGCTGGGCGCGGCGCTACGCGGTGACCTGGGCATTTCGCTGGACTCCCAGGTGCCGGTGGCGCAGCTGTTGTTGGCCCGCCTGGGCCACACCCTGGCGTTGTTGGCCGGAGTGCTGGCGCTGGTGGTGCCGGTGGCCTTGCTGCTGGGCGTGAGCCTGGCGCTGCGGCGCGACAGCCGGGTGGACCGCTGGGGCCTTTCCGCGTTGATCCTGCTCAAGGCCACGCCGGGTTTCCTGCTGGCTATCGGCCTGGTGCTGTTGTTCTCCATGCCGGGCATGGGCTGGTTGCCGGCGGTGTCGATCCTCGACCCGCAACTGCCGTTGTGGCGCCAGTGGCCGTCGCTGGTGCTGCCGGTGCTGGCCTTGAGCCTGACGGCCCTGCCGTACCTGACGCGGATGGTGCGGGCTTCGATGATCGAGGCGCTGGAATCCGACTATGTGATCGCCGCACGCCTGCGTGGCATTGCCGAACGGCGCATCGTCTGGCGGCATACCTTGCCCAACGCCCTCACACCGGCGATCCAGGGAGTGGCGCTGACCTTGCGTACGCTGGTCGGTGGTGCGTTGCTGGCCGAAGTGATCTTCAGTTTCCCGGGCATCGGCACCGCGCTGAACGCGGCAATCCAGCTGCGTGACCTGCCGATGATCCAGGGCGTGGTGCTGGTCATCACCCTGGCGATCGTGCTGATCAATCTGCTCGCCGACCTGTTGACGGTATTGCTCACGCCCAAGCTGCGCACCGCGCGCCGGGTGCGGATGATCCGCCGGGTACGGCGTGGCATCCGCCCGTGGTGGCGCCGTGCGCGCAGCATCCCGGCCCAGGAGGCGAGCCATGACTGATCCCCGTTGGCTGGCCGACCCGCAGGTGCGCCGCGGCGCTGTGATCACCTTGTTGATAACGCTGCTGGCAGCGATCGGCCCCTGGCTGGCGCCGCATGCGCCCACGGCCATGGTCGGGCCGGTGTATGGCGCGCCGGCCGCTGGTGCGCCGCTTGGGCACGACTTTCTTGGCCACGACTTGCTGTCGCGGTTGCTCAATGGCGGCCTGTCGATACTGTGGATGTCGGTGGCTGCGGCCACCCTGGCATTGCTGGTCGGCGCCAGCCTGGGCCTGCTGGCCGGGTTTTCGCGCAGGCGCCTGGACCAGGCGATCAGCTGGGCGGCCGATGTGTCGCTGGCGTTCCCGGACCTGATCCTGGTGCTGCTGATCGTATCCATGCTTGGCCGGGCGCCATGGCTGATCGTGCTGACCGTAGCCATTGCCTTCACGCCCGGGGTCGTTCGCCTGGCCCGTGGCAGCACGCTGGCGGTGGCCGGACAGGAGTTTGTCGAGGCCGCGCAGATGATGGGCTACCCACGATGGCGCATCCTCTTCCAGGAAATCCTGCCAAACATCCTCACGCCGCTGCTGGTGCACTTCGGCAACATGCTGACCTGGGCGGTGGGCATGCTTTCGGGCCTGAGCTTCCTCGGTTACGGGGTAGCCCCGCCAGCTGCCGACTGGGGCCTGATGATCAACGAAAACCAGGCCGGCCTGCTGGTGCAGCCCTGGGCCGTGCTGGCGCCGGCGCTGCTGATCGGGGTGTTTGCCTATGGCACCAACATCCTGGCCGAAGGCATAGGCCGGGCCAGTGCACGGGTTGCGGAGAAACAGCCATGAACATGCCGCTGAATGTTGTGGACGAGGTATTGCAGGTCAGCAACCTGCGGGTAGAGCTGGCCGGGCAGGTGGAGGTGCTGGCCGAGGTTTCCTTCAGCCTGGCGGCGGGCGAGATCGTGGGCCTGGTGGGCGAGTCCGGTTCAGGCAAGACCACCTTGGCAACTGCCTTGCTGCGCCATGCCCGACAGGGCGCGCGTATCGTCGGCGGGCACGTGAGGGTGGCCGGGCAATCGCTGCTGGAACTGGAAGGCGAGGCCTTGCGCCTGGCCCGTGGCGGGCTGGTCGGTTACGTGGCCCAGGACCCGGCCACGGCGCTGAACCCGGCGTTGCGTCTGGGGACCTTGCTGCGTGAAACCCTGCTGGCGCACCAGCCCAGGCTGTCGCGTCAGGCGCTGCGCCAGCGCATCGGCGAAACCCTGGTGGAGGTGGGCCTGCCTGCTGACGATGCCTTCCTGCGCTGTTTTCCGCACCAGCTGTCGGGTGGGCAGCAACAGCGGATAATGCTGGCCTTGGCGTTTGTCTTGCGGCCCAGGCTGATCGTGCTCGACGAGCCTACCACCGCACTGGACGTTACCACCCAGGCCCATGTGTTGCAGACGCTCAGGCGGTTGTGCCGTGAACACGGTGTGGCGGCGCTGTACGTCACCCACGACCTGGCGGTGGTGCGTGAACTGGTCGACCGGGTCATGGTGATGTACGCCGGGCGGCTGGTGGAACTGGCCGGGCGCGAGGCGCTGTTTGCCAAACCCGCGCACCCGTACACCCGTGCCTTGCTCGCGGCTATCCCGGATGTTGCCAGCCGCCAGCCGCTGCAGGCCATCGCCGGGCAAGCGCCGGCACCCGGGCAACGCCCGCATGGCTGTGCGTTTGCGCCGCGCTGCGACAGGCGTCGTGCCGAGTGTTCGGTGATCGAGCTGCCGTTGCTCACGCTCGACGGCAAGCACCAGGTCGCCTGCCTGTTGCCGGACCAGGAACCGCGGCACCTCGCGGGGGCGGCTGTCGAGCCGGTGTCGGTACCGAACGAAGCGGTGTTGCTGGAGGTTCTCGGGCTGGATGTCGCTTATGATCGCCAGGTGCTGTTCGACGTCTCATTGTCTGTGAAGCAAGGCGAGTGCCTGGCACTGGTGGGGGAGTCGGGCTCGGGCAAGACCAGCCTGGCCAGGGCCATTGCCGGGCTGGGCGAGAACATCCAGGGGCAAATGCGTTACGCCGGCGAGCCATTGGCGGCAACCGCGCGCCATCGTGCGGCCCGGTTGCGCCACCAGATCCAGTATGTGTTCCAGAACCCGTATCGCGCCTTGAACCCTAGGCAGACGATCGCGCAAACCCTCAGCGCGCCGTTGGCGCACTTTTTCCGGGTTAGGGGGGGTGAAGCGCGTCGTCGGGTCGAGGCGGTGCTGGAGCGGGTGTCGCTGCCGGCGCGCGTGGCCGATTTGTACCCGCACAGCTTGTCTGGCGGCGAACGCCAGCGGGTGGCGATTGCCCGGGCGCTGATCTGCGAGCCGAAACTGCTGGTGTGTGACGAGATCACCTCCGCGCTGGATGTGTCGGTGCAGGCGTCGATTCTGGCCTTGCTGCAGCGTTTGCAGGCGCAGGGGCTGACTTTGTTGTTCGTCACCCATGACCTGGGGGTGGTGCGGGCGATTGCCGATCGGGTGCTGGTGCTGCGTCAGGGGCGAATGGTGGAGCAGGGCAGTGCCGAGCAGGTCCTGGATCGGCCGGCTGATGCCTACACCCAAGGGCTGCTGGCGCATGCGCCGAGCCTGGGCAGCGGCATTGCCGGGGTTTGCGGCTGAAGCCGCGAACCTGGGCAATGCCCGTGCCCCTGCAGCGCAATTACCTTACAAACCGTGCCTGGCGCCGGCGAACCTCCTCGCGCACTGCCGGGATCACCCAACGGCCATAGTCCACCGTGTCATACAGAGGGTCATAGCCTCGGTTGAGAAAGGTGCTCACCCCAAGGTCGACATAGTCGAGCAAGGCCTGGGCGACGGTTTCCGGCGTGCCCACCAGCGCGGTGGTATCGCCATAGGCACCCACCGCAGTCGCCGTCGGCATCCACAACGCCCGATCATGCCGGTCGGCGCGGGCGGCGGCGGCGAGCAGGCGTTCGGAACCGGTGCCCTTGATGCGCTTCTGCCATGGGCTGCCTGCCGCGAACTGCGGGTTGGCCTTGATCTGTGCGAGGATCTGTTCGGCACGCTGCCAGGCCAGCTCCTCTGTGGCACCCAGGATCAGCCGCACCGACAGGCTCACCCTTGGCGCCGTCACGCCTGCGGCGTTCGCGGCAGCCTTGAGCTTGCCGATCTGTTCGGCGACTCCGCTCAGCGGCTCACCCCACAAGGCATACAAGTCGGCATGCTTGACCGCGATCTGGTAGGCGATGTCGGACGAGCCACCGAAGGAAATCGGGATATGTGGCTGCTGCAGCGGTTTCACCGGCGAGAAGCCACCCTTGATGGTGAAATAGCGGCCCTCGTAGTCGAACGGCGCCTCGGCCGTCCAGGTGCGGCGGACAATCTCGAGGTATTCGTCGGCACGCCGGTAGCGCTCGGTCTTGTCCAGCAGCGTGTCCCCCTCTTGCGGCTCGGCGGTGATACCGGTGATTGCATGCAGGCGGATGCGCCCGCCGCCGGTGGTGTGGTCGAGGGTGGCGAATGCCCGCGCAGCCACCGTCGGCGCGGTCAGGGCCGGGCGGTGGGCGATCATGAAACCAAGGCGTTCGGTGTGCGCGGCAGCATAGGCGGCAATCTGCAGGCTGTCGGCGCTGCCTGGGCCGCTGGCGATCAGCACCCGGTCGAACCCGGCATGCTCATGGGCGCGGGCGTGGTGGCGGATGAACGGCAGGTCGAAGTCCGCTGTTCGGATGCCGCGGGTCTCGGACCACTGGCGGGGGAAGATCATGCCGACAAATTCAATGGACATGGCTGAGGCCTTTCAGGTTGAGGGTGATCAGAACTGGTAATCGACCTGGGCCAGCAGCGTGCGGCCCGGCATCGGTTGCAGGAAGGTGTTGGTCGAACCGGCCAGGCCACTGACGAAATTCAGCTCGTCGGTAACGTTGAGCATGCGCAACGTCACACCCCACTGCGGCTGGCGGTAGTACACGGCAAGGTCGAGGTTGTATTCGTCCGGCACTTTCACCGTCTTGCTCAGGTTCAGGTACCAGCTGCTGGTCCACCAGCCGGAAAGCTCGGCGCCAAACCCCGAGTCGAAGCGGTAATCGATATAGCCACCGGCGTTGTATTCAGGAATCTGCACGGCATCGAACTTGCCGGACGGGCGCTGGTTGAGGCTGTTGTTGTCGCCGAATACGGTGCCGTTGTCGGGAATGAACCCGGCCGAGGCAAACCCGGCCTGGCTGGTGAACTCGTTGTAGGCGCTGATGCGGCTGAGGTTGAGGCCGCCGCGCAGGTGCGGGTCCTGGTAGCGCAGGGTCGCTTCCCAGCCTTTGACGATCAGCCGGGCAATGTTGTTGTTGCTGTCCGGCGACTGGTCGCGGGCCTGCCGGTAGGCCGCCAGGGTCAGGAACAGCTGGTCGGGTAGCGCCTCCACCTTCAAACCTGCCTCGTGCAACACGCTCAGGCTCTCGAAGGCCAGCGGGTTGAGCCGGTTGGCCCCGCTGCCACTGCCCCAACCCAGGCCGTTGGTGAAGAAGCCGGTGTTCACCGCCAGCGAGCGGTCGAAGGTGTAATACAGCGTGCTGTTTTCCGTGGGTTTGAAGTAGGGGCTGACTTGCACCGAGAACAACCGGTAGTTGTTCGAGTCCTTGCGCGGGTTGCCGCCGGGCAGCACGAAGGGGTTTTCGATGCGCGCGTCGATCCAGCTGCGGCTGGCGCCGACGTTCAGGCCCAGGCGCTCGCCCAGGCGCAGGTTGTGCTGGCTGAACAGGGTCCTGGTGGACCAGGTGCTGTCGGCGGTGTACGGCGCCACTGATTCGGCATACAGGCCGTGCCCGGCCGGGTACATTGCGGGCAGGTTGAGCCAGCCGTAGTAGCTGGAGAACTGTGGCACACCCGCTTGGCCGATCCATGCCGCGTTGCCACCGGCGGGGTTGCGGCCGCTCAGGCCGAGCAGGACGCCGGGGTTCTTCAAGGCCGGGTCGAGGGTCAGGTCGTAGGCGTTGATGGTGCTGCCGAAGCTGTTGTTGGCGGCGATCGACTCGTTGCGCTCGCGGCGGTAGATCAGCCCGCTGTTGCTGTCGTCGGTCAGGGTCAGGTCGCCCAGTTGCCATTGGCCCCGCGCGCGGAACTCGAAGCGGTTGTCGAAGATGTCGTCCTTGCCCTGCACCTGGAACGCGCCCACGGCGTCGGTGGTGTCGGTGGAGTGTTGGTAGAACGTACTGTTGGCCAGGGTGATCGAAGCGCTCAGGTCACCTTCGACACGCAATTGCGTGGTAAAGCGCCGCGAGCGGTTTTCATCCTGCGCGCGCTGGCCGGTCTGCGATGACAGCGATGTCAGGCCATTACCGGCAAGCGACGGGTCGTAGACCCAGCCCCGCAGGGAGCCGGGGTTGGCCTGGGTGTTGGGTGACGCGCCCTGGAAGCTGCCGTCGACAACCTGATACTGGCCCTGGGCATTGCGCTGTCGCTGCACCCAGCCAAGCACCTGGGCGTCTGCAGCGCCGGACGACAACACGGGTGACCACAACGTGTTGCCATTCTGAATGATCGGCGTGGCGCGGCCGGCGTAGTACTTGCCGTGGTCGACCAGGCTCTGGCTGGCTCGGTTCCAGCCGTGGGTGATGTTGTAGTCGTAGTAGTCGTCGTAGGCGGCGTTCCAGTCCACCCGCAGGTTGTCATTGCGCCAGGCCAGCGCACCGTAGAAGGCGTCGAAGTTGTTCTCGACGTTGTCGTAGAAGTCATCCTGGCGCTGGCGGGTGATGCTTACCCGGTAGGCCAGGTCATCGGTCAGCGGGCCGGTGTTGTCGATGCTGAACTTGCTGGCATCGCGTGATTCGCCGTCGGGGATCCAGCTGCCGATCTCACCGCTGAGCCTGGTACGGAAACGGTTGAAGTCGGGCTTCTTGCTCAGGTAGTTGACGTAGCCGCCGCTGCCGCTGACCGAACCGTAGGACACCGAAGACGGCCCGGCGACGATGTCGGCGCCCTCGTAGGCGTTGAAGTTGGCAGGGTGGCGAACGCCGTAGGCGCGTTGGCCATCCTGGAATACCTCGGTGTTCTGCCCGCGCATCTGCGGGGCGATGCCGGCGTTCTGACCACCGCCGCGGGTGATGCCGGGGGCGTACTTGACCAGGTCGTCGGAGCTACGGATCGGGTCGTTGGCCAGTTGCTCGGCGTTGATCTGGGTGACCGAACGCGGAGTGTCGAGCACTTTGGCTTCCAGGCCACCGTAGATCGAGGCAGGCGGACGGGTGGGCAGGGCGTCGTCGTCGCTCTGCTCGGCCTGCACGGTGACGGTTTGTAGCTGGGTGTCTTCGGCGTGGGCCAGCGGCGAGCTGGCGGCCAGGAGCGCCAGCGCCAGGGCGCTGGGCGGGAATTTTGGGTGCAGCAAGGTAACGCGGGACATTGGCTGGGCCTCGTTCGAAAGTGGGCATGTGGGAGAAGCGAGGGCGCAGCCGCGCCTGCGGTTATGGAGGGTGTGGTGCGTGATCGATCGGAGTGGGAACGGGCAAGCCCGCTGCCACAGATGGCCGTGCTGCCCTGGCGATCAGCTTCTGAGCCACACGTTTTCGAACCGCCAGGTACTGAACAGTGACTGCTCCGCCTGCGCGCCACCCACACGGGTACTGACGCTGTCGAGCAGGTCGGCAAAGCCCCAGATCAGCATGCCGCCGCGCTCGTACTGGACGCGTTGCGCCCGGTGCACCAGTGCCTTGCGTCGCTCCAGGTCCGGTTGGGCCATGGCGGCGAGGAAGGCCTCGCTGAATTCTCGGTCGTGGAAGTGGGTCTTGTTGGCCACCGCGAACGGCGCGTCGGTGTGGATGGCGCTGGCCAGGAACGGTGCACCGATGCTGCCACCGGTACTCAAGGTCCATTCGTCTCGCTGCGGCCCCTGGAAGGTGGCCAGGTCGACCTGGCGCACGTTGAGTGTCACGCCGACGCGCCGGGCCTGTTCGGCCAGTACCAGGGCCGAAGCCAACCCCGGCCCTGGGGTGGTGACCAGCTCCACTTGCAACTGTTCATGGCCGGCTTCGCGCAGCAACTGCGCTGCGCGCTGCGGGTCATGGGGGCGCGGGCCGATGCTGTGGTCGAAGGTTGGGTCGAACGGTGCATACAGGTCGCTGGCCACCCGGCCCTGGCCATTCAGCGCACGGCGCACCAGCTCTTCACGGTCGGCCAGCAGGCGGAACGCCTCGCGCACCCGTGGGTCGTCGAACGGCGCCTTGGTGGTGTTCATGTCGAACGACAGCCAGTTGCCGCTCACCGACTTCAGCAGGCGCAGCCGTGGGTCGCCTTGCAGGACCTGCAGGTGTTCGGTGGACATGACGTTGGCCATGTCGATCTGCCCGGCGCGCAGCGCCGCCAGGCGGCTGGTCTGGTCCTTGAAGTCGATGATCTCCAGTTCGTCGGCGTACGGCTTGCCAGGCTTGTAGTAATTGTCGAAGCGGGTGAACAGTGAGCGCTGGCCTGGGGTGAAGCTTTTCAGTTTGTACGGCCCGGCGCCGACCGGGTTGCTGACCGGGTGGTAGTCCACCGGCACGATGCCGCCGAAGTTGACCCAGGTTTCCGGCAGTGGCAGGTAGCTGCGCCCCTCGCGGAAGCCCAGGCGCACGGTCCGCTCATCCAGCTTGACCAGGTTGTCGCGGTCTACCCAGTGCAGCAGCGCCGCGTAGGGCGAGGCCAGCTGCGGGTCGGTGAGGCGGCGGATGGAGAAGATCAGGTCGTCGGCGTCGATGGTCTTGCCGTGGTGGAACTCCAGCCCCGGCTTCAGGCGCAAGGTCCAGTTGCTGGCATTGGCATTGGGCTCGGCGAACTCGGCCAAGGCCAGGCGCGGCTGCATCTGCTCGTCCCATTCCCACAGCTTGCTGTACAGGGCGAAGCCACGCACGATGCCACTGCCGACAGGCTTGTGGGCGTCGAGGTTGCCGCTCTGGCTGCCGTCGATGATGCCCAGGCGCAGGCGCCCGCCATGCCGGGGCGCGTCGGCCACGCCGGGGTTCGGGCTGTCGGCGGGGCCGCAGCCGGCCAGCAACCCGCCGGCCAGTACGCCGGCGTGGCCGAGGAAGCTGCGCCGGCTCAGTGGGTAACTGTCCCTGGCCATGGCATCAGGCTCCGTTGCTGGCGTGCAGTGGCACGGGTTCGGCCGGCGGGCGGGCAAGGGCTGCGCGTTGCTCACGGAAGTGCGGCAGGATGTGCTCACCGATGCGGTAGGCTTCTTCCAGGTGCGGGTAGCCGGCAAGGAAGAACAGATCGATACCGATGCCGTGGTACTCGCGGATACGCGCCACCACGTTGGCGTAGCTGCCCACCAGCGCGCAGCCCGGCGGGATGCCGATGTAGCCGAAACCAGTCCACACGTTGGGGTGGATGAAGAAGTCGTCGAACGCCTGTTGCCCGTCCTTGTCGTGGTAGTCATGCTCGTAGCTCAGCTTGCGCGCCGTGCGCAGGCCGGCGTGGGCGGCGCGGGCCTTGGCCGTGCCCTTGGCCACCCCTTCGTCGAAGAACCGCTTGGCCTCGGCCAGTGCTGCGTTTTCGGTTGCGCGGGCGATCACGTCGATGGACAGGCCGAAACGAATATCGCTGCGGCCCCACTTCAGCGCGCGGGCGCGGATATCCGCAATCAGCGCGGCAATCTCGTCCGGGTGTTCAGCGCGCATCAGGTAGAAGTCGGCGTGCTTGGCAGCGAACTCGCGTGCTGCCAGCGACGAACCGGCCGTGCAGATCAGCGGCAGCTCGGCCTTTTTCAGCGGGCCGCGCAGGCCGCCGCCTTCGGCGCGGTAGTAGCTGCCTTGGTAATGGAACTGCTCGTGCTGCCAGTAGCCGCGCACCACGTCCATGAACTCGGTGGCGCGGGCATAGCGCTGGTCGTGGTCTTCGAAGTCGCCGACCTGGCGCTGGATGGCATCCGAGCCGCCGTTGATGATGTTCCACACCAGGCGGTTGCCGGTGGCGCGCTGGTAGGTCGCGGCCTGCTGCACGGCCACCCAGGGGGTGTAGTGATAGGGCTGGAACGCGGTGACGAACTTCAGCGTGCGGGTTTCCCGGGCCAGTAGCGAGCACACCGTCCACGGCTCTTCGCCAGTGGGCGCATTGACCATCAGCGCGCCGCCAAAGCCGTTTATTTCAGCGGCGCGGGCGATTTGGCCGAGGTAGTCGATGTAGGTGAAGTGGTCCCCCACGGCAAACCCCGACACCGCACCGGTGCTGGGCCCGCCCGCATGCCAGTCGCCGCGGTTGCGCGGGTCGCCGGGAAGAAACTGGGTTTCGCCATGCAAGGGCAGGCGGGTAAAGAATTCGATGCTCATGGGCTGGCCTCCTTACTGGACGCTTGGGCTGCAATTGGCGGTGACCGGCTGGTCGCTGATGACCTGACGGGCGAACGGGATGGAGTCCTTCAGCGACGCGTTCACCGTTTCGCTATGGCCCAGGCCCTTGTAGAGGTGGCCCTGCACGACCGAGCCGGCTTTGCAGGCATCCTGCATCAGCGCGACCTGAGTGGCGGCAGCGGGGGTCTTGTCCTCGGCGCCGGTGCCAATGAAGATCGGCTGGGCAAGCTTCAGGGTCGGGTACGACACCTGCGCCAGCCATGGCTTGAGCTGGTCGCCCTGGTAGTCTTTCTTGGCGTTGGCCGGAGTCAGGCCGGCACCGACCACATCGCTGACCAATGCCGACAGGCAACTGCTGCGCGCTTGCTCGAACAGCGGCAGGGCCTTGTCGGTGTAGAAGTCGCGCGGGTCGATGCTCGGGTCATACTGCTGTGCGGCGAGCAGGGTGTAGAAGCCGTAGGCCAGGGCTGGGTCGACCTTGTCCTGGTCCTGTTCGCCAACATTCTTCGCGCCCACGGTGTAGATCACACCCGTGCCGATACTGCCCTTGACCCCCAGCCTGGGCGCGTAAGTGGCTGCATAGGCCCCGGCGGCAAAGGCCCCGGCCCCGCCTTGCGACTGGCCAATGATCAACACCTTGTCGGCCAGCCCCGGTACGCCGGCGACCACGGCCCTGGCTGCATCGAGGATGCCGTAGGCGGCCATGCGGTTGTTCAGCAGCGGGTGGCCGCCCGGCACACCGAGGCCCTGGTAGTCAGTGGCGACAATGGCATAGCCTTCGTCGAGCCAGCGATTGAGGTATTGCACGTCGCGGTAGCTGCGGCCGGCCCAGGACGGTGCGCAGATATCCGCCACGCCGACGGTGCCATGGCCCCAGCTGGCGACCGGCCAGCCGCCCGCCGGTGCCTTGCCCTTGGGGATGAACAGCGCACCGGAAACCACGATGGGGGTCTTGCCGTCGATACCATCGAGCGAGGTGTACAGGATGCGTTGCGCGCTGGCGGCATTGGGCAGGCTGAGCGCCTGCTCCAGCGGTTCGCTGCGCAGCAGTTTGCCGGGGGTAGCGGGGATCGCCTTGGTCCAGGTGTAGAAGGCCGACACCCGGCCATCGCCCTGTTGCGGGTCTGCTTTGGGGGCGTAGGTTTCGGCGGCCATGGCGCCGATGGACAGGGCCAGGGCGCTGAGACCGAAGATGAGCGAAGCAGGCAGTTTCATGGGCAAGACTCTCAAGGTTGTTGGCTGATCTGGGCGTCGAGGGATGGCCAGTAGTCGGTCAGTTGCAGGTCGATCAGCGCCTGGCGGGTAAAGCCCGTGGCCAGGTCGCCGGTAATGTCGTAGGGGGTGCGGATCAGCCGGTTGGCCAGGGCGTATTGGCCAAGGGCGTCGTAGTGGGCCTTGAGCTGGGCATCGCTCTTCGGTGCCCACCGCGCCTTCCAGGCTACCGGGTCGTCCTGGTCGTCACGGCGCAGCACGCTTTCGCTGACGCCAGCGCGCGAAGACAGCGCGTAGTAGGCGTCGCGGTTCTGCTCCTGGGAGATCCACCAGGCCGCGCGCACCCAGGCAGTGGCCACCAATTGCGTCAGGTCGGCATGCTGCTGCACGAAGCGGTCGGTGCCCCACAGGTCCGAGACCAGCCGCCAGTCGTTGGCGCCTTGCTTGGTCGACCAGAGGATGCGCGCCACGCCCTTGTCTTCCAGGGCGTAGGCTTCGTTGAGCAGCACGGCGGCATCCACCTTGCCGGCAGACACCGCAGCGGCACCGACCTGCGGGTTGAGGTTGGCGATCTTGAAGTCGCTCAACTGCAGGCCCTGGCTCTGCAGGAAATTGCTGAAAGCGAATTCCCATGGCCGGCCGCGGTGCAGCGCCAGGCGTTTGCCCTTGAGGTCGTGGATGCTGCGTGCCGTGGAATTGCTCGGCACCACCAGGTAGATGTTGTTACCGCTGCCGCCCGGCACCACCAACTTGCCCGGCACCTGGCCGGCACCGGCGATGACCGAGGGCAGGTCGCCGCGTACGGCAAAGTCCAGGCTGTCATTGCTGAAGCCTTCGTTGATCTGCGGCCCGGCGCCAGCATGGGGCAGGGCGGTCCATTGCAGTTCCACGCCGCGGGCGGCCAGTTGCTGTTCCAGCCAGCCTTCTTCGATCACCCGGCCAGGGATGCCGCCGAACACTGGCGCGCCGCCCTGGGTGAAGGCGACGATGGCGATGCGCACCGCCGCCGGTGGCTCGGCTGCCAGCGCAGCCAGGCTGAGGAACAGGCCGCCCAGCAGGGCGAGGGCATGACGCCAGGGATTATTCATGTGCAGCTCCAGGCAAAGGGTCTAGCGGCCAGGAGCGAAATACATGCCAGCCTGCTGCGAAGTGGCTGCAGCCCTTTAGTTACAAGGCCTCCAGCCATAGGCGAATGGGCCTGGAGGGCACCGGCTGCTGTTCCGCGGGCAGGGCAGTGCTGACGGATTGCTGCTGTAGCAGCAGTCGATTGTTGGAAAACTCGAATATTTCCAATTCGAATATCTAAATATTAATTAATAATTTTTTGATCTAATTTGTTTCATGCACTATGGGGCTGCGCGTCAACTGCCAGGAATGCCTATGTCGCTCATCACCCACCCCAATGCCCGCGAGCTGACCAAGTCGGTACGTGCCACCGTGCTTGTGTTCAAGGACCCGCGCTCCCAGGAGCTGCTCAGTCGCATCGAGCGCCTGGCGCCCAGCGAGGCCAATACCCTGATCATCGGTGAAACCGGCACCGGCAAGGAGTTGGTTGCCCGTCATATCCACCACCTCAGCCGCCGGGGCCGTGAGCCATTCGTGGCGGTAAACTGCGGTGCCTTTGCCGAAACCCTGGTGGAGAGCGAGCTGTTCGGCCACGAGAAAGGGGCGTTCACCGGTGCCACCTCCAACAAGGCCGGCTGGTTCGAAGCGGCCAATGGCGGCACGTTGTTCCTTGATGAAATTGGCGACTTGCCGCTGAACATGCAGGTGAAGCTGCTGCGGGTGCTGCAGGAACGTGAAGTGGTGCGCCTGGGCTCGCGTACGCCGATCCCGATCAATGTGCGGCTGGTGGCGGCGACCAACGTCAACCTGGCCGATGCAGTGGTGGCGGGGCACTTTCGTGAAGACCTGTTCTACCGCCTGCACGTCGCGACGATTCGTTTGCCACCGCTGCGCGAGCGCCCGGGGGACATCTTGCCGCTGGCGCAATTCTTCATCGAGGAACACAGCCGGCGCCTCGGTTACGAGCGTGCTTCGTTGAGCCCGGATGCCGAACGCAAATTGCTGGCGCATAGCTGGCCGGGCAACATCCGCGAGCTGGAAAATGCCATTCACCATGCGTTGCTGGTGTGCCGGTATCAGGTGGTGGCGCCGGCGGACCTGCACCTGGTCGACATGCGGCCGCAGATGGCGGCGCCGGTTGCACAGGGGTATTTGCCGACACCAAGCGCGCCACCGGCAGACCTCGAAAGTGCCTTGCTGGCGCTGTTTGAGCAGAATGTCCCGAATCTGTATGAGCACATCGAGGAGACGGTGTTCAGGGCGGCGTATCGGTATTGCCACGGCAACCAGCTACAGACGGGGCGTTTGCTGAACATCAGCCGCAATATCGTGCGGGCGCGGCTGGAGAAGATTGGCGAGCTGTCCAAAGCATGAGGGCTGAACGGAGCTTTGTTATTTGCCAATGGTAGATGTATTTAAAGGGTTTTTCTTGGCGGAACTTGAGCAGGACTATCCGCATCGCCAAAGAACATCTGGGTATGGCTCTAGAACAGTAGTTCTGGTTCGAAAAATCACAGATATACCCCCAAAAATAACCTCGACACCCCTAGGAGAATGCGGGATCGAGAATGACCATTTTCAATGGTAATTGAAGTGGAACACTCTGGACTTCGGTGTTCCGCCATGGCTGTGAGGCTGGAAGCAGTGCGGGTCTGTATTAACATTGGCTTGTCTGCCACAAGCGGCCTCCATCGACCCTAAGCTGCCAGCTATGGACCGGCCCTCTGTGCATTGACCACATTTCGACGCTTGGTCGTTATGTCGCAACGCCAGCGAACCAGGTGATATGGGCTGCTGAAATGAATATACCTTTGGCAATCTGCATGGGCGAGGTTGTCTGGGGTCGAACTACATCTATGACACGCTAACGGTGAAAATCGATGTTTTGGGATTGGGTGCATTAATCAGAAACCGGTGCTTTAGGCCTGCCTTGTAGCGTGCTTATAAGGGCAGCGAGTAAGTTCAATGAGGCTCCCGCGCAGAGAGCGAACTGAGGCACAGAGTCGGCGGGAAGCAGGTTAAAGAGCAGTGTCATGATGACAGCACCAGCCGTTTGCCCGAGTAGGCGAGCGGTACCCTGCATGCCCCCAGCCGCACCACTCCGACTCTTTGGCGCCGCGAGGAACATGCTGCGGTTGTTGGCCACGTTGAAGAGGCCGAACCCGAGACCGCAGAGCATGGTCAGTGGCACAAGGATGACGAGATTTTCCCGCAGAGGGCAAAGTGCAGCCCCTGTTAATCCTGTGGCGAGACAAACGCCACCCACGGAGCAGAGCCAGACAGTCGACCATCGGTTTGCTAGGCGGCTCGCTAGCGGAGCGAACAGGGCGACTGTTAAAGGCCAGGGAATCATATAGAGGCCTGTCTCCAGCACCCCTTGTCCAAGGCCGTGCTGCAGGTAGAAGGGCAGCGCAATCAAGCCTGCAGTTAGCCCGGCAAAGGAGAGTACAGATGCAATAACCGAAATACGGAATGAACTGGAACTGAGTAGATCTAGCGGAATCAGTGGTGCTTCCTTCTGCCGTTCACGCTTGACCAATAGCGCCAGTTGAATAGCAGAAATAGTCAGTAATGCAGCAGCCAGTACCGGGTGTTCCGTGATGACGCCAGCGGCTATGACCAGTGATGCAAATGTTCCGGCATTCAATGCCATGCTCAACAGATCGGCTTTACGCGCGGTACCGTCCACTGCCGGTAGCGCGCCAGCCGCTAGCATTACCCAGAGCCCGAAAGGGAGCAGAACAGCAAACAGCCATGGCCAGGCGACCACGCCGAGAATCGCTGCTCCCAAGGCGGGCCCTGCTGCTGATGACAGAGCAACAACAAGTGCATTCCAGCCTATCGCTGCGCCTAGCTGATGGCTCGGTACAACTTGGCGCAACAGGGCAATGGCGAGAGCCATAATTGCCGCACCTCCCACCCCCTGGAGCAACCGCGCAGCAATCAGCCAGGAGAGCGTCGGGGCCAGAGCGCACATCAGCGTACCAGCCAGAAAAATCGCAACGCCCCAGCGAAATACCTTGCGGTAACCAAGACTTTCCCCCAGTGCCGCACAGGGCAGCAATGTGGTCAAAAGGGCCGCCTGGTTAGTCGTGATGATCCAGATTGATAACGCTGGAGGCACTTGCAGCGATTGGGCAATCGTTGGCAGAGCCGTATTGGTTATTGCGGTGTTGAGTACCACGAGCGCCAGAGCTGCCAGCACTGAGACGATGGCAGCGAGGTGCTGCGGTGCGGGTCCCAGTAGGCGTGCATCCAAAGCATGCTCCGTTGCAGCAGCATGCTCAGGTTGTGGGGCGCGGACGCCGGTTTCGGGAGCAGGATCGCGTTTCACGACTTCAGCCATCCGAGGGTACACTGGTAGCCGGGACCCAATCACCATCCTGCTCGACGAACCTTGTTAGCTTGCGGGCCTCTTGGTCTTCCTTCCTCAAGTCTCGCTCGGTGAAGCGAAAGAGCAACGCGGGTCCGCTGATGCACTGCGTATCGTGGATATCGCCAGGTAAGAAGACCAGTGTTTGACCGGCGCTCACCGTTGTGGATCCGCGCTTCACCAGTTTCACCTTGCCATCCGAGTCCTGAACCTTGGCATAGCTGCCCATTTCTATTTCACCCTGCTGCACTGCGTAAATGACCCAGCTCCGACCGTGATCATGAGGTGGCCGGTAGAGCCCTTCAGGCTCGGTATGTGCCAGCAGTACAAATCCGTTGTCGGGATCTCGGTGCATCTCTTGTTGAGCCGGTGCTCGCTGGTGCAATTCAGCCAGCCAGGGCTCGGTGGCTGGTGTCTTCAGGAGTTCATCCAACTGCTGCTGGCAGCCGGCGACCACTGCAGAACTTAGCGGTCCCCAGATTGCTTGGACACGCTCAACAAATCTGTTCAACGAGCTCATAGATTCTCTCCACACTCAGTTCGGCACGGTTGTGCCGGAGAGAACTGTATTCAGCGTATACGTATGGCGGAAGGCGCAATAATTGCACTTTATAGTTGCGCCGGACGCTATATGTCAGCGGATTGGGCTAAGATGAGGCTATGTCAAATCCAGACCTTAATCTGCTCATTACCCTCGACGCAGTTCTTGCTGAAGGCAGTGTCACGCGTGCAGCCAAACGCCTACGACTCAGCCCCTCAGCCATGAGCCGGGCACTTGCGCGGCTTAGAGAAACCACTGGAGATCCGCTTTTAGTCAGGGCGGGACGAGAACTCGTACCAACTCCCAGGGCGATCGAGCTGCGTGAGCATGTCGCTCAGCTTGTGCGTGATGCACAGGAAGTTTTGCGCCCAGCGGAGCTCCTTGATCTCGAAACACTGGAGCGGACCTTCGCAGTCAGGGCCAGTGAGGGGTTTGCTGAGAATTTTGGTCCGGCACTTATCGCACATGTTGCGCAACAGGCACCTGGAGTAAGACTGTTCTTTATGCAGAAGCCGGACAAAGACAGTAAACCGTTACGCGATGGAATCGTGGATCTAGAAACCGGCGTCATAGATCTGGCCTCTGCCCCCGAGCTCAGAGGCCAGGCATTGTTCAGGGACAATTACATTGGCGTGGTACGAGACACGCATCCACTGAGCCGCGGCACAATCACTTCGGAAAACTATGCGGCTGGCATGCATATCTCCGTATCACGAGAAGGGCAAGAAAAAGGTCCCTTGGATGACGCGCTGCTGTTGCTCGGGCTGCAACGAAGAGTAGTAACGATAGTCGGTGGTTTTTCGACCGCGTTGGGATTGGCTCGGGGTTCAGACCTCATCGCAACCGTGCCAGAGCGCCATACCGCGAGTTTGCGCGACGGTATGTATAGCTTCCCGCTTCCATTCCATATGCCGGAGTTCACCGTTTCATTGCTTTGGCATCCACGATTTAGTGCAGATCCCGCTCATCGATGGCTTAGAGATTTGATCCTGCACGTTTGCAAGAAAGGTGTCTAGGAAACCAGGGGCGATTCAAGTCGCGATACGGAAGCGGGCGCTACGCGACGGTGTTTGCAGTTCCGTGCCTTGCAGGCGGCTGATCAATGCCCAGAGAGTGTTGTCGACTTGAGTGATGTGCTGCATGGGATAATTCCTTCGTTGCTGAACGGATGCTAGCTTTAGCCTGAAGCGACTTATGGAATCTTGATACCCAACGCATTCAGCGATGCCGTATCCATCCGGCCATTCACGGTCAGCCCACTGTCCATCTGAAAGGCCATCAACGCACCACGTGTCGCCTTGCCCATCACCCCATCAATGGTGCCTTGGTAATACTGGCGCACCATCAGCGCGGTCTGCACACGGGTCACCAGGTTGCTTTTCTGCTCATTGGTCGCGCGGCTCTTTGAAGTGCTCGAACTTGTCCCACTGGTAGTGCCAGGCGACTGATAAAGGCTGTTGCTGCTTGACGTACTGCTCGAAGCACTCGGCGCGCTGTAGCTTCGGGTACTGGTAGCGGGTGGGCTGTAGTAGCGAGGGGTGCTATAGCCACCCGAGCCGCTGTAGTGAGAACTGTGCGAACTGTGGGACCGGTGTGAACTGTGCGAGCGATGTGCCGCATAGATGTTGACGGTGTCTGGCGCATTGAGCGTATCGGAAAATACCGGGGGCTGTAGCTTGTCGTTGGGTTGCCAGTTCGCATCGGCGAGCGACAGATGGCCCTCCTGTGCCAGGGTGGTACCTGCCATTGGCAGCAAGCTGATCCCACTGATCAGGACTTTCCAGCGGTCGAGCAATTTCACTGTGCACTCCTTGCATAGGCGCTAAAGGCCTCGGTCGATAATAGTTGTACGCCGCGGCTCTGCCATCGGTCGGTGTGGGATTTGAAGAAGCCAGAGCAATGCTTGACGGCAGCGCATTGCTGGCAGGTATCGATAAACAAGTTCTTCCAGTCCGAGATGCTCTGGCGGGCGAAACGCGAGAGGTGGGCCGGGATCAGGCACAGGGGTAGGTTGTAGATCGAAACCGGCACGCCGCGGTTAAACAGGAAATACACGGCGTGACTCAACGACTCTTGATAGTCCAGCGGGTCAACCCATAGTTCTTCGTAGTTCTTCCTGGCCAGGCCGGTACTCTCGATACCCATCAGCGCAACATGCCGCACGAAGGGCAGGTTCCTGAACACGTAGTGGGCGAGCTCGGGCAAGCGTGGCGTGGTCAGGCGATTGAGCACCACGCGTATCTCGATGATCTGGTTGGCGCGCGCCAGGTTGTAAAGACCTTGCAGGGTTTCGCTGAACGCGCCTGGAGCCTGCACCACATGGTCATGGTCTTCGGCATTGTCGGCATACAGCGGGATGCCCCAACTCAACTGAGGATGGCCGATGGTAGAGAGCGCTGCGATCCAGCTCGGGTCTTGGAACAGACGCCCGTTGCTGAGCACATGAATGGATTTCTGCGGCAAAACGGCTTTGCACTTGGCCAGGATTTCGAGCAGGCCGTCGCGATAAAGCGTTGGTTCTCCGCCGCTAATTCCCAGATTTTCCTCGACCGGGTCCATCAGGTCGATCAACCGTAGGTTCTCCTCGATGTGCCAACGGTCATCGATATCTTTGGGCGGCTGCGAGCACATCAGACAGACGCTGTTGCAACGATCGGTCATGAACAGCAGGTTGCTGTCTGAGCCTCGTCGATAGAGCACTCGCACCAACGCGTTGCCTGGTGTGATGGCAATGACATCGCCGGGCTGCACGACATCCGCATCTTTGGGAGTGTGCAGATGTGGCCGCGCGCTGTCGAGGTCGCCGATCAATGGCTCCGGGATCAGGAATCCACCCACTGGTAATGAGAGCAGATGCGGGCTCCGTAGCCGTTCTTCGTTTGGCAACCAAAGCAGCAGGTCACCGAACTCAGCGCTTCCGGCACAAACAGCCAGGCCTTGTTCGATGAACTCATCCAGAGTGATGACCTTGAGTAGCTTCGGCTCATCCAGGTGATGGATTTCGAAGTGGGTATCTTTGCGCAGCATCACCATCAGCCCCTGTAACCCGGGAACCGGACATCGTTGTAAGAGCGCCTGTTCAACCAAGACAGCAGCACCCTCTGCACGTTGTCGTCGCCATCGCAAAGCAGGCCGAAAAGATGCTTCAGCAGCCCCATGTTCTTCTTGCAGAAGCTGCTGAACACTCGGTGTCCGATCGGGTCAGCTTGGCGGGCATAGTGTTCGACGGGGTCAGCACCACAGTACGGGACAAGTGCGCAGTCGGAGCAGCCCGGCAGCGCTTCTGCTACAGCACTGGCGAGCAACGCATTCATAACGGGCGATGCGAGTAATTCAGACAAGGGTTGCTGTACGGTGCCGAGCCTCAAGCCGTCTTCACCCATCTCCAGCAACATTCGGGCTTCGTCTGAGGGATAGACGTAACCGTCATAGTTGTAAACCAGCGCCGCAGTGCCTGTGCCAGCAGGGGAGCGCAGGTCTACATAGCCAGAGGAGAAGGGTGTCAGGATATTCTTCAGCAACAGGCTCGTATAACTCTCTGAGAGGTATACGCCCTGTTGGTTGATATGCAGCAAATAGGCCAGTGCCTTCTTGTAGAAGGCCAAGTATCGCTCAATAGGGTAATCAAGTCGATGGGCACTCTTGGTGGCAAACCCATAAGGGCTCAGAGGCCGAAGCGAAATGCTGGAGAAGCCCTGGCTTACATACTCATCGATGATCGCTTCAGGTTGTTCGAGGCTTCTTGAAGTCAGCGTGGCCAGCGCGGAAACTGCATCATGGCCAAGGCGCTCACGGACCCACTGGATACCTTTTACAGTGCGTTCGTAGGAGTCTCGTGACGGGGTAGGGCGGTTGGCATTGTGTAAGGGCGCCGGCCCATCGAGCGAAGTCGAAAACTGGATGCGATTTTGTTCTGCGAAGTCGACTATTCCCTCCGTCAGGTGGTGCAGCGTGGTGGTGATGACGAACTGGATATCCCTTTGTTCGACCACGTTCCGTTCAACGACCCATTCGACAATCTGGCGGACGCGCTCGAAGGCCAGTAGCGGCTCGCCACCCTGGAACTCCACAGTCAAGGCGGGAGCGTTCGATTCGAACAGGCGATCGACCGCCGCCTGTGCATCTGTTTCCGATAGATCGTGGCCGGATCCTCCCAGAGGGGCCCTCGATACCTGGCAGTACTGGCAGGTGTGGTTGCAGCGCAATGTAACCACGAACAAGTGCAGTGCAGGGCCCTGGAAGAGGAAGTCCTTACGGCTCCGATATTGCGCGGCCATTTCCGGGAACGGATCGTGGCGGCCTGGTTCGTAGATGAAGTGGCGGGCCAGCAGGTCCTTGTAAAAAGGCGTACTTGCTTGAACGTCAAAGTAACTGAGGGCTCGTAATTGCGCGTCGGTCACGTGCATGTACTCACCGGTATCGGAGGTGAGCAGGATGTCACGGTCATTTCCCGTGTTCGTGCGCATGAATCGAAAAGGCAGCAAGCGGTAGTGCTTGGCGTCTGTCGCAATCAGTGTCACTGGGAAATCCCACATCCAGCGAGCGCGGCTCGGGCCAGGACTTCGCGCAACCCTACTGTTTCGCGGTTGATATGGTCACGTAGGGCGAAGTCGTTCAGATGCTGGAGGATCAGCGAGTGAGCCTGCTCCGGGGAAAGCGTTAGCCTTGCTTCAGCGGGGTGGGCCGTGAGGCTTATCTGATCGATTTCAATACCGACCTGAATCGCGACAGTGTCGGCCAAGGAGTAAGCGGCGCGTTGCACCACGCTGAGCGGGTAGGCAGCGCTGTCGAGTTTCAGCGTGACTGGCCATGGCATCGGAACCGTTCCTTCAAATCCGTTGGAAACGTGTGGATTTTGCAGGTTGCCGAGGCATTATGCCATCATCATTTTTTACATTTGCATGCATTTGTTCAGCGTGGTGGGTGGTGCGCTCACTACGGCTCGGCCATTGATACGGCGTAGGGACGAGGTTTCATATCGCCCTCAGTCCGCCCATCCTCATCAATAGCCTGCTTGGCCTCAGGCTGGGGGCATCCTTTTCAAACCATCCAATGCATGCCCTCAGATGCGCCCCCAATGTAGCAATCCGCTGGAAGTGAATGGAGCTCCATGGTTTGTGGAACGGCAGTAATGATCAACCGAACAGCCTGCCAGATGACGCCTAAAGACTGTCAGGATCGCCGAAGAACATCTGTATCCGCGACCGCAACCAGCGCTCAGCCGGGTCATTGTCCTGCGCCCCGCGCCAAGCCATGTGCAATTCGAAACTGCGCACATCCAGCGGGAGATCCTCGGCCCGCAACCCACCCGCTGCGGTCAGTGCATCGGCCGTGTAGTCCGGCACCGTGGCCACGATATCGGTGCCCGCCAGCAAGCTCCCCAGCCCGTTGAACTGCGGCACCGCCAGCACCACATGGCGCTTGCGGCCGATTTCCTCCAGGGCTTCGTCGATGAACCCCGACAGGTCACCGGCGAACGACACGAGTGCATGCGGCCGTGCACAGAAGTCATCCAGGCTGATGGTGCCAGGCACGCTGTCGGCGCGCAGCAGCTTCGGCATGCTGCGGCGCAGCACCTTGCGCTTGGCGTTGGCTGGCAGTTCGCTGGTGTAGCTGACCCCCACCGAGATCTCGCCCGAGGCCAGCAGCGTCGGCATCAGCAGGTAGTTGACCCGGCGCACCACCAGCACGATGCCCGGCGCTTCGGCACGGATACGCTTGAGCAACTGCGGCAACAGGGCGAATTCGGCATCGTCCGACAGGCCGATGCGGAACACCGCATTGCTGGTGGCCGGGTCGAATTCGGCGGCGCGGCTGACGGCGGTGGAAATCGAGTCCAGCGCGGGGGACAGCAAGGCGAAGATCTCATGTGCCCTGGCCGAGGGCTCCATGCTGCGCCCGGTGCGCACGAACAGCGGGTCGTCGAACAGGTTGCGCAGACGCGACAGGGCTGCGCTGATGGCCGGCTGGCCGAGGAACAGTTTCTCCGCGGCACGGGTCACGCTACGCTCGTGCATCAGCGTTTCGAACACGATCAGCAGGTTGAGGTCTACGCGACGCAGGTCGTTTCGATTCATCGGGGCGCTTCGCCTGAAAGGGGGCAGGGGTGAATCTTAAGGCCAAAGGCTGGTACCCTGCACGGGTTTACGGGGACCAATCGCAAGGAAAGTCAGGTGCCCAATCGATGACAAGCATGTCGACTATTAATGACCACTGATGGTCTAACCGGTAAAGCCCGGATAGAGTTCAGGGTAATTAGAGGTTCACAAAGGCGAGGTATGCGATGTCCCGCATGATCCGGTTCCACAAGTTCGGCGCTGCCGATGTGCTCCGTTGCGAGGAGCAGGCCGAACCGTCACCCGCTGTCGACGAGGTGCAAATCCGCGTCGAAGCGGTTGGCGTCAGCTGGTATGACGTGCTCTGGCGGCAGAACCTGGCCCCCTCCCAGGCACGCCTGCCGGCAGGCATCGGCCACGAAATGGCCGGGGTGGTGACTGCGGTTGGCGAAGGTGTCGAGGACATCGCGGTAGGCGACCGGGTGGCGAGTTTCCCGGCCACCAGTGCCAACCAGCACCCGGTTTACGGCGACGTGATCGTACTGCCACGTACCGCCATTACCCGCTACCCGGATGTACTCACACCGATCGAGGCCAGCGTGCACTACACGCCGCTGCTGATCGCCTATTTCGCCTACGTCGACCTGGCCCGGGCCAAGGCCGGGCAGACTGCGCTGGTCACCGACGCCAGCCATTGCGCCGGCCCGGCGTTCGTGCAACTGGGCAAGGCTCTCGGGCTGAAAGTGTTCGCCGCTACCAAGGAAGCGGAACAGCGTGAATACCTGCTGGGCCTGGGGGCTGACAAGGTGATCGTCACCGAAGAGCAGGATTTGCTGCTGCAGGTTGGCAAGTACACCGACGGCCGTGGCGTGGACATGGTCCTCGACGGCATGGGCGGGCCGCAGATGTCGCTGCTGGGCGATGTCCTGGCGCCGCGTGGCAGCCTGGTGCTGTATGGCCTGCAAGGTGGCAACCAGACACCGTTCCCGGCGTGCGCGGCGTTCCAGAAGAACATCCAGTTCTATGTGCATTGCATCGGAAACTTCACCGGCAAGCCGGAGCTGGGTATCAGCCAGGACCAGGTGGCGTTGCAGCGTGCCCTGCGCGATATCAACCAGTTCACTGCCGACCAGTTGCTGACACCGCAGATCATCAAGGTGTACCCCTTCGAGCAGGTGGTGGAGGCGCACCGCTACATGGACCAATGCCCGTGCGGCGGGCGTGTGGTGCTGGATATGGCGCATCACTGAGGGTTGTTCGAACGGTCAGGAAACCCGGGCAATGTCCCGGGTTTTTTTGTGCCTGGAGAATACTTCAACTATTAAAAACAGAAAATGCCTACAGCAACCAGCGAATCGGATTACTTGCAAACTGAATACCTCGGGATACCGAAATATCTTGCCAGGTTTTGTGGGGTTGCACTGTCGCTGCCTTGCGGTCAATGTGTTTTTCCGTTTTATCTGAATGGTTTTTATACCCTGATCTGTATCTTCTATTCGCTTTCCATCCCTCGATAATGGCCCGATGATAGTTTGCGCAAGGAGCGTGGGATGAGCAGTGCTATGCCCGAGCCAGGGCGGCATTTGGCAGTAGTGGACTGGCGTGCTGGTGCGTTCTTCTCGATGGCTTGGCGACAGTGAATGGTTACGTCATTACTTCCTTTTAGTTGTAGGAAATTTCTTCTGGAACCACCGAGGCATTGGCTCGAGCAAACTTCTGTTCGGCTTGCTTGAGGTGCTTGAAGTTGATGAGGTGATTTCGTGACTGCTATTCACGACCAGGCAATGCACTATATCTACCAGCAGGTGCTTGATCGCTTGCTGAGTAACATGTCCCAGGCCCAGCGTGCCTCCTTGCAGTTGCTGATACAACGGTTGCTGGTTGCCGCAGGCGGGCCCGAATACATCGGTACATTCCGCCTGCTGGTGCTGCAGGGCAGCGACCGCCGCAGTACGCGGCTGTTGGCCATGCTGCGTGCCGCGCAGTTGAGCATTGCCCTGCGGGCGCCGGTCACCTTCCAGTTGCGGGTGCTGGTGGTCAGCTTGCCGAGCGCGGACCGCGCTACGCTCGAAGGCCATGAACGCTGCTTCAGCGCCCTGTTCCTGCAGGATGACCAGCGGGTGCAGCTGGAGATGATCGAGGGGCGCGAGGTGGTGCCGTTCAGCTGTCGGCCTGCGGCTGTACGCGAACGTTGGCGGCAAGCGCGGGATGCCATGCTGGTGTTTGGCCACCTGGTCGATGCCAGGCCCGAAGCCTTGTTGGGTAGCCGCCTGCATCTCGAGTTGGCCGAAGCCGTGGGCCTTGCACTGCGCGACCAGGCGCCTGCCGACGTGCTGGTCACCGCTGTACCCGCGCGGCTGCGGCGCAAGTACCTGGCCTGGGCCCGGCGCAGCCTGCGCCTGGCAGGCGCGCACGGTTCGCAGCAGGTGCATCAGTGCCTGGCGACGCTGGCCCAGGGGTTGGGCTGGTTGCAAGGTACCGTCGACGGGGCGCTGGACGTGCAGGGCGAAGCGGCCGCAAGCGTTGTCACGGAAGAGGCGCCGGTGCGGGTGTTTGCCATCGACGACCTGCTGCCACACCTGCTGGATGTGCAACAGCTCGACGTGATGCTCGGCTGTCGCTTCGAGGGCGCCCGGGACGCCTGGCCATTGGCGGCGTTCACCGAGCCGTCGGCGTTGCTGCAATTGCACGAACTGTACGACCACAGCCTGGAACCCCAGGCCGGTCGACCTGCCTTGCGCCTGGCTGGCAAGCCTGGCGGCAGCCGCCACGGCGGTGTGCAGCCGATGCAGTTTGGCAAAGCCTACGGTATCAACCAGACCCAACTGGTGTGCGTACTGTTCAGGCCGTTTGCCAGGCAGGGGAGGAATCTCGAGCGGTTCCTGCAGTGCCGGCATGCCGACATGCTGGTGGCCTTGCCCTATCTGCACCGGGCCCTGCAGGGCAAAAGCTGCCCGGAGGCGGTCAAGGACTGGCTGGTCAACACCAGCGGCTTGCCGCTGGGGCAGCTGCGGGCGATCTATGGCGGGCGCTTGCGCCTGACGACCTGGCGCCTGATGAGCAACCTGGCGCAACGCGATATCCACCTGCGCTGGATGCCGCGCTGCGCGCCAGGGCAGCGGCGTGATGCGGCGAGGCAGCCCTGATGGCGCGGGCTGTTCGCGGCGAGTTTGCCTATCGCAAGGTTTACCGTTACCTGATAGCGCTGATCGACGAGGCGCCGGCTGCGGGCACATGCCGCTTACCGTCGCTGCGCGCGCTGTCGAGCAGGCTGAGGGTATCGCTGGCCACCGTGCAGAGCGCCTACAACCTGCTGGAAGAGGAGGGCCGGGTACAATGCCTGCCGAGATCCGGTTATTACATACAAGATGCTGCCACGCATGCAACTGTGGCCATGTCGCGCCAGGTGCCATTGCCGGCACAACCAACGCTCGAACGTGCCCTGTTCAGCCATGAAAGGCGCCTGGCGCGCCAGCGCGCGCACAGTGCCACGGCCTGGGCAGAACTCGGCAGCGTCCGCCTGCGCAATGCGCTGGCAGCGCGTTATACCCGTTCCTCCGGCCAGTACTGGCGTGCCGAGGATGTACAGCTGGCCCCGGATGTTTCCGCGCTGCTGGAAACGTTGCTGGCAGCGCTGGCCTTGCAGGGGAAGACCGTACTGGTCCACTCGCCCTGCTGTCCGCAAGTGCTGCGCGCCCTGGAGCGCACCGGCATGCGGGTACTGGAGGTGCCGGCAGACCCACGCGGTAACCCGGACCTGCGTGGCTTGGCCCGGCTGCTGGAAAGCGAGCCAGTGTGCATGGTGGTCATGCCGTCGTGCCTTGGCATGCCACAGGGGCGTCTGGTCACGCCACACTACCAGCAGCAGTTGGGCGAACTGTTGGCCCGGCACCCGGTGTGGCTGCTGGAAAACGATCTGGACAGTGACCATTGTTACTGCGGGCCGCCGGCCAGGCGCCTGCGTGATTGGGCCGATCCGCGGTGGTTGCTGGTCATGGGGGCGTTCGAAGCTGTAATAGGGCCCGAAGCACCCTATGCCTATGTACTGGGGCAGGGGGCGGTGCTGGCCGGGGCGTTCGCCGAACGCGGGTTCCGGCTTGCGCCGCTGCGCCTGCAGGCGCTTGCCCAAATGCTGGGCAGGGGTGAGGTCGAGACCCAACTGGTCCGCTTGCGAACGGACCTGCAAAGGCGCGCGCAATGCCTGGCGCGTGCGCTGGAGCTGCAGTTCGGCCAGCGCGTGGTGCTGGAAATGCCCGAAGGCGGGCAGGCCCTATGGGTGCGTTTTCGCCAGCCGCTGGTCTGGGAGGGCATTGTCGCGGCCTTGGCTGGCTCGGCACTGCATGCGCTTCCTGGCGGGCAGTTCAGCCTGCACGGGCGGTATCAGCAGTACCTGGCACTGGCGTGGGTCGGCGAGCAGGCGGATGCCCTGCAACAGGCCGTGGAACGCCTGGCCCAGGCGCTGGATCTACGCTGCGGGCGGCCCGCCGGGATGACCGGTTGAGGGCCGCAGGAGCAGGGATGGAACTAAGCGGGGCGTTGCACAGCCGCCGCGTCGAGGGTTGGGCGTGGTACGACCTGCGGCACTTGTCAGTCAGCTCATCTGTATGTATAACCAGTATCCATTTCAACCGCCTGACCCAGCCCAGTGATCGCCCATTCCGTCGATGACCCGTTCTACTACCTGCACAACTTCCGCCAGGTAATGCAGTGGGTTGAACAACGCTACGCAGACCTGCTCGACGACCAGGAACTGGGTTTCATCCGCGCCTTCAGCCAGCTGGCCGTGCCGGCGCAGGCCCTGATGGTGCGCATGGTCATGCGCAAGGGCGAGCTGTTTCGCAGTGACCGCCTCGACTACGCCGAAATCGGCGACACCTGGCAGGCACTGCAACCGCTGCTGGCCCTCGGCTGGGTGCAGGAGCCCGGGCAACTGGCGCTGGAACAGCTGTTCGCCCTGTTGCGCAAGGACGAGCTTGCCCGCTGTTTTACCCGCTACCTGAGCCGTCCGCGTGCTGCCAAGCATGACCTGCTGGCACAGCTGCAACCGCTGGGCCTGCAGGCCCGAGCACTGGCCGAGTGGTTCCCCGACAGTGGCCTGCGCATCCTCCAGTGGTGTCAGCAGCCCTTGTGTGACCGCATGCGTCTGCTGTTTTTCGGCAACCTTTATCAGGACTGGTCTGACTTCGTCCTCGCCGACCTGGGCCTGTTGCGCTATGAGCAGGTGCCATTCAGCAACGATTCGCGAGCCTTGCAGAAACGCGCCGAGGTCGATCTGGCCATGGCCTTGCACCAGTGCGCAGAGCGTCTGGAGCAGGGCGACGACCCGGGGGCGATCCTCACGGCTCTGCAGGGCCTGCACAGCGACAACCCGTGGCTGGCCCGGCGGCAGGCGCGCCTGCAATTCGCCCTGGGCCAGCAGTGCGAGCGCCAGGGTGACTGGGCGCAGGCCATGGCGGTCTACGCGCAATGCCAGCATGCCCAGGCGCGCATCCGCCAGGTGCGGGTGCTGGAGCGCAGCGAGCAATGGCCCGAGGCGCATGCCTTGGCGCTGCACATGGCGGCGACGCCGGCCAACGCACTGGAAGTGCAGGCGCTGGAGCGCATGTTGCCCCGCCTGGCCCGCAAGCTCGGCGGCCCGCCACAACCGCGCCAGCGTACGGCCGCCCTGGAACTGATCGAGCTGGAACTGCCGCGCGAGCACGCCGCACTGGGGGTGGAGGAGGCCGTACGCCAGCACCTGGCCGAGGACGGCGGGCCGGTGCATTACGTGGAGAACACACTGTTCAACAGCCTGTTCGGCCTGCTGTGCTGGGAGGCAATCTTCGCCCCGGTGCCTGGCGCGTTCTTCCACCCGTTCCAGGCCGCGCCCCAGGACCTGCATGACAGCGACTTCCAGGAACGGCGCAGCGCACTGTTCGAACGTTGCCTGGGGCGTCTTGACGACGGTAGCCATCACCAGGCCATTCTCGACTGCTATGCCACCAAGCAGGGCCTGCAGTCGCCCTTCGTGTTCTGGTCCATGCTCAGCGAGACGCTGCTTGAACAGGCGCTGGCCTGCCTGCCCGCAGCGCATCTGAAGCAGTGTTTCCTGCGCCTGTTGCAGGACATCCGTAACAACCGCGCCGGCATGCCCGACCTGATCCAGTTCTGGCCCGGGCAGGGCCGCTACCGCATGGTCGAGGTCAAGGGGCCCGGCGACCGCCTGCAGGACAACCAGTTGCGCTGGCTGGCGTTCTGCCGGGCCCACGGCCTGCCTGTCGCGGTGTGCCATGTGCGCTGGAGCGATACGCCGTGAGCTACAGCGTGGCGGTGCGCGCCTTGTGCGAATTCAGCGCCAAGGTCGGCGACCTGGACCTGCGCTTCACACCATCACCCACCGCCCAGGAGGGAATCGAGGGGCATCGGCGGGTTGTGGCACGGCGCGCTGCAGGCTACGAGTCGGAAATCGCCCTGGAAGGGCAGTTCGAAACCCTGAAGGTACGTGGCCGCGCCGATGGGTATGACCCTGCCAGCAATCGCCTCGAGGAGATCAAGACCCACCGTGGCGACCTGGCGCGCCAGCCGCCCAACCATCGCCAGTTGCACTGGGCGCAGGCCAAGGTCTACGGCTGGTTGCTGTGCCAGGCACGGCAACTGCCGGCCATCGAAGTGGCGCTGGTGTACCTGGACGTGGACACCGACGGCCAGACGCTGCTCAGCGAGCAGTGCACTGCCGCCGAACTGCAGGCCTTCTTCGAAACCCAGTGCCAACGCTTCCTGGCCTGGGCACAACGGCAGGAACAGCGCCTGGCCGAGCGTAACCGCAGCCTGCAGGCCTTGGGCTTTCCTTTTCCTGCGTTTCGCCAGGGCCAGCGCCAACTGGCAGAAACCCTGTACAAGGCGGTGAGCACCGGCCGTTGCCTGATGGCCCAGGCCAGCACCGGCATCGGCAAGACCCTCGGCACCTTGTTCCCACTGCTCAAGGCCATGGCGCCGCAGCAGCTGGACAAGCTGTTCTTCCTCACGGCCAAGACGCCGGGCCGGGCCCTGGCCCTCGATGCCCTGCAGCAGATCACCGATGCCACGCCGCAACCGGCCCTGCGCACGCTGGAGCTGATCGCCCGCGACAAGGCCTGCGAATACCCGGAAAAGGCCTGCCACGGCGAGTCCTGCCCGTTGGCGGCGGGTTTCTACGACCGCCTGCCCGCCGCCCGCGAAGCAGCGGCCGCGTTGCCGTTGCTCGACCGCGCACGGCTGCGTGACGTGGCCCTGGCGCACCAGGTGTGCCCGTACTACCTGGGCCAGGAAATGGCGCGCTGGGTCGACGTGCTGGTGGCGGACTACAACTATTATTTCGATGCCCACGCCTTGCTGTTCGGCCTGACCCAGGCCAACCAGTGGCGCGTAGCAGTGCTGGTGGACGAGGCGCACAACCTGGTCGAACGCGGGCGCGGCATGTACAGCGCCAGCCTCGACCAGGGCCAGTTGCTGGCACTGCGTCAGAGCAAGCCGCCTGGGCTGGTCAGTGCGCTGGACCGCCTGAACCGGCAGTGGAATGCGCTGTACAAGGCGCAGCGCGCGCCTTACCAAGCCAGCGAGGCGCTGCCGGAAGGGCTGTTGCGCGCACTGCAGCAGTGCATCGGGCTGATCCAGGAGCAGATGAACCAGGCGCCTGCGCAAGTCGACCCGCAGGTATTGCAGTTCTTTTACCAGGCCTTGCAGTTCAGCCGGGTCGCCGACCTGTTCGATGAGCACTTCCTGTTCGACATCAGCCAACGCCAGGGCCCGCGCAAGCGGCGGCTGGCCAGCCTGAGCCTGCGCAACGTCAACCCGGCGCGCCTTTTGGCCCCGCGCATGCAGGCGGCGCGCAGCGTGACGCTGTTTTCCGCCACGCTGAGCCCGCGGCACTTCTACAGCGACCTGCTGGGCATGCCGGCGGATACTGCCTGGCTGGAAGTGGCGGCGCCGTTCCGCGCCGAACAGCTGCAAGTCCGCATCGCCAGCCAGGTGTCGACCCGCTACCAGCAACGCCAGGCCTCGCTGGCGCCGATCGTCGAGCTGATGGCCGAGCAGTATGCGCGAATGCCCGGGAACTACCTGGCGTTCTTCAGCAGTTTCGAGTACTTGCAGCAGGTGGCTGCACTGCTGGCCGAGCAGCATGCGGGCATTCCCCTGTGGTGCCAGGAACCCGGTATGGACGAAGCCGCCCGCCAGGGTTTTCTCGACCGCTTCGTAGCGGATGGCCGTGGCGTCGGTTTTGCCGTCCTCGGTGGTGCCTTCGGCGAGGGCGTGGATTTGCCCGGCACGCGGCTGATCGGCGCGTTCGTCGCCACGCTCGGGCTGCCGCAGGTAAACCCGGTCAATGAACAGTTCAAGCAGCGCCTGGGGCGGCAGTTCGGTGCGGGCTTCGATTACGCCTATCTCTACCCGGGCGTACGCAAGGTGATCCAGGCGGCGGGCCGGGTTATCCGCGGTGACCAGGACCGGGGCGTGCTGGTGCTGATCGACGAACGTTTCGCCGAGCCCCGGGTACAGCAGATGTTTCCGGGGTGGTGGCCAATGGCCGAGCAGCTGGGTGCTGGTTAACCCGCATGCCACTGCCTGGGCAGCCCGGTTGATTCGGTCAGGAGGCTGCATTTGCGGTAAGATCACGACCCGTGCCAGCTGCAAACGCCTTGTATATCAAGGTGATGGCACTTCTCCGGCTGATCATGAGTTGCCTACGGCGCTGTCATGTCGCCTCGTCTATCTGTCGTTTTGGCTTGCTTCAGGGGCTGGCGTGGTTCGCCATTGCCAACGCTTCGCTACAGGATTCACGTTTTGTCCGATCTCTCGAAAAACCCGCTGCTGCAGTACATGGCCCGCCTGGCCCCATCCAGCCAGCAAACCATGCGCTACATTCTCCAGGACGCCGCCGATCGGCTGGGTTTTGTCGATTGCAATATCGTCGATGTGCCCTGGCACCGGCTCGAGCCTGGCCACGTGATCGCCCTGGTCGCGGCCCTGCGCACCGACGGTTATGCGCCCAACAGCTCGTCGCTGTACGTCAATGCCATCCGCGGGGTGGTGAACGAAGCCTGGCGCCAGGGACTGATCGAACATGAACAGTTGTTGCGCATTCGCGAGGTCAAGCCGGACAGTGGCAGCCGCCTGCCACCGGGGCGCAACCTGCGGCGTAGCCTGATTCGCGAGTTGATGGATGTGTGTGCGGCCGACCCTCGGCCACAGGGCGTGCGCGATGCGGCGATCATCGCCTTGCTTTACGGTACCGGCATGCGCAAGTCCGAATCGGTGGACATCGACCTCGACCAGGTCGACTTCGAGGCGCGTAGCCTGCAGGTGCTGGGCAAGGGCAACCGCCAGCTGATCAAGTATGCGCCGCCCTGGGCGTTCGAGAAGTTGCAGGCGTGGCTCGACCTGCGCCGCCAGGACCTGCCGGCAGGCGCCGAGGACGACCCGTTCCTGTTCAACCGCATCCGCCGTGGCAGCCACATCACCCGGGCGCGTATCACCAAGCACGCCATCTATTACATCGCCCGCCAGCGGGGTGCCCAGGTTGGGGTGAAGATCATGCCACATGACTTTCGCCGGGCATTCATTACCCGGGTGATCGAAGAGCACGACCTGTCGATCGCGCAGAAGCTGGCGCACCACGCCAATATCCAGACCACGGCCATCTATGACCGGCGCGATGACAACGAGCGCCGGCGCGCAGTGGACCGCTTCGACTACTGATTGTCCTGCCGGTTGACGCGTGCCGCGTAGTAGCACTCTGCTAGAGCACCTGAACAGGGCCCGATCGCGCCCCCGCTTTGTGCGCCAGCCTCCCGTATGCCCGATACCAGAGCGGCTGGCGCAGAGGTTTCATCTTCATTCATCTGCGGAGTTGGCCCGCAACCTGCTATATCCAGCCTGAGAATTTTGATCGAGTGGTCAGGCCGCGCGCGTTTTCACCGCGCATGCCGGGCCCTCTAAACGGCCAGCAGGCCACGGATTTCAGGGGCCGCAGGATGTCGCTCGCGGAGCAGATCGAACAACCACAAGACGATGCAGGCTGGAGCGCCTACCTGCAATTGCGCTTCGTCAGGCGCGACGCGGCGACCCGCCTTGGTGCGTGGCGGCATTTCGGACCTCTTTTGGTGCAGCGGCCATTTCATCCTGAAGGCGCGCCGTGCCATGTCTACGTGCTGCATCCGCCCGGCGGGGTGGTCGCCGGCGACCGCCTGGAGCTGGACATCCAGCTGGAGCCCGGCAGTCATGCCTTGCTGACCATGCCCGGCGCCAGCAAGTTCTACCGCAGCATCGGCCCGACCGCACGGCTGACCCAGCGTTTCCACCTGGCTGCCGACAGCACGCTGGAGTGGTTGCCTCAGGACAGCATCTTCTTCTGCGGTGCCCGCGCCAGCCTCGACAGCCGCTTCACCCTCGAACCCGGGGCGCGCCTGCTGGCGTGGGAAACCTTGTGCCTGGGGCGGCCGGTGATGAACGAGCGTTTCGACCACGGCGCCCTGGACAGCCGCCTGTGCATCGAATTGCCTGGTGAGGTCGGCCTGCATGAGCGCCTGCGCCTGGAAGGCGGGCACCTGGCCAAGCTTGGCGGGCATCCGTTGGTGGCCACCTTCTGCGCCGCACCTGCCGACCAGGCCTTGCTGGAACAGGTGCGCCCGCTACTCGAACAACTGGGCAACCTGGCCGGCGCGACCCTGCTCGGGTCGTTGCTGGTGATCCGCCTGCTCGACCATGACAACCAACACCTGCAACGCACCCTGCAACGCCTGTGGCATGTGCTGCGCCCGGCCGTCCTCGGCCTGCCAGCCTGCCCCCCGCGTATCTGGGCCACCTGAGAGAGCGCCATGGAGCTGACCCCGAGAGAGAAAGACAAACTGCTGCTGTTCACCGCCGCGTTGCTGGCGGAGCGGCGCCTGGCCCGTGGCTTGAAACTCAACTACCCGGAAGCGGTAGCGCTGATCAGTGCCGCGGTGCTCGAAGGCGCTCGCGATGGCCGCAGCGTGGCCGAACTGATGAGCCTGGGGCGCGAAGTGCTGACCCGCGAGCAGGTGATGCCGGGCATTGCCGAAATGCTCCACGACGTGCAGGTCGAAGCAACCTTCCCGGATGGCACCAAGCTGGTGACCGTGCATGACCCCATCGTCTGAACAAGCCCAGGAGCCCCGCATGATCCCAGGTGAAATCCAGGTCGCCGACGGCGACATCGAGCTGAACGGCGGCCGCGCGACGGTCAGCGTCAGCGTGGCCAACCATGGCGACCGGCCGGTGCAGGTCGGCTCGCACTATCACTTCTATGAAGTCAACCAGGCGCTGGTGTTTGACCGCGCGCCGACCCTGGGCTTTCGCCTGGACATTGCCGCTGGCACCGCCGTGCGCTTCGAACCGGGCCAGGCGCGCACCGTGCAACTGGTGGCCTACGCCGGCAAGCGCGAGGTATATGGCTTTCAGGGCAAGGTGATGGGTGCGCTGGAGGGCAAGGCATGAGCCGTATTTCACGCCGGGCCTATGCCGACATGTTCGGCCCCACCGTGGGCGACCGCGTGCGCCTGGCCGATACCGCGTTGTGGGTCGAGGTCGAGCAGGATTTCACGATCTATGGCGAAGAGGTCAAGTTCGGTGGCGGCAAGGTCATCCGCGATGGCATGGGGCAGGGCCAGATGCTGGCCGCCGAAGCCATGGACCTGGTTTTGACCAATGCCCTGATCATTGACCACTGGGGCATCGTAAAGGCCGATATCGGCATCAAGCATGGGCGCATCGCGGTGATCGGCAAGGCCGGTAACCCCGATGTGCAGCCGGGGGTCACAGTGCCGGTGGGGCCCGGTACCGAGGTGATCGCGGCCGAGGGCAAGATCGTCACCGCAGGCGGCGTCGATTCGCATATCCATTTCATCTGCCCGCAGCAAGTGGACGAGGCGCTCAACAGCGGTGTCACCACCTTCATCGGCGGCGGCACCGGGCCGGCCACTGGCACCAACGCCACCACCTGCACGCCCGGCCCCTGGTACCTGGCGCGCATGCTCCAGGCCGCCGACAGCCTGCCGATCAATATCGGCTTGCTGGGCAAGGGCAACGCTTCGCGGCCCGAAGCCCTGCGCGAGCAGATTGCTGCCGGCGCCGTGGGCCTCAAGCTGCACGAGGACTGGGGCTCGACACCGGCGGCGATCGACTGCTGCCTGGGGGTTGCCGAGGAAATGGACATCCAGGTGGCGATCCACACCGACACCCTCAACGAATCCGGCTGCATCGAAGATACCCTGGCGGCGATTGGCGAGCGCACCATCCATACCTTCCATACCGAAGGCGCCGGCGGGGGGCATGCGCCGGACATCATCCGCGCGGCGGGGCAGGCCAACGTGTTGCCGTCCTCGACCAACCCGACCTTGCCGTACACGGTCAACACCGTGGACGAGCACCTGGACATGCTCATGGTCTGCCACCACCTGGACCCGAGTATCGCCGAGGACGTGGCCTTTGCCGAGTCGCGCATCCGCCGCGAGACCATTGCTGCAGAGGACATCCTCCACGACATGGGCGCCTTTGCCATGACGTCGTCCGACTCACAGGCCATGGGCCGGGTGGGCGAAGTGGTGCTGCGCACCTGGCAGGTCGCCCACCAGATGAAGCTGCGCCGGGGGCCACTGGCGCCGGACAGCAGCTACAGCGACAACTTCCGGGTCAAGCGCTACATCGCCAAGTACACCATCAACCCGGCGCTGACCCATGGCATCGGCCACGAGGTGGGCTCGGTGGAAGCGGGCAAGCTGGCCGACCTGGTGCTGTGGTCACCGGCATTCTTCGCGGTCAAGCCGGCGCTGGTGATCAAGGGCGGGATGATCGTCACCGCGCCCATGGGCGACATCAACGGCTCCATCCCCACGCCACAACCGGTGCACTACCGGCCGATGTTCGGCGCCTTGGGCGCGGCGCGGCATGCCACGCGCATGACCTTCCTGCCGCAGGCGGCGATGGACCGCGGCCTAGCCGAACAACTCAACCTGCGCAGCCTGATCGGCGTGGCCCATGGCTGCCGCCGCGTGCGCAAGCCCGACATGCTCCACAACACCCTGCAACCGCTGATCGAAGTCGACGCGCAGACCTACCAGGTGCGTGCCGATGGTGAACTGCTGGTATGCGAGCCGGCCCGCGAACTGCCGCTGGCCCAGCGCTATTTCCTGTTCTGAAGGAGGACCGATGATTGTCTTGACCCGCCGAATCACCGAACCCGGCCCGCTGGGCGAAACCGGCAGCGTCACCCTTGACGTGGACAGCCGGATCAAAAGCCGCCTGCGGGTAACCCTCGACGATGGCCGCGAAGCCGGGCTGATGCTTGAGCGTGGCCACCTGCTACGCGGCGGCGAGCTGCTGGCCGATGCCGAAGGTACCCAGCTGATCCGCGTGCTGGCGGCGCCCGAGGCGGTGTCCACGGTACGCTGCGCCGACCCGCACCTGCTGGCACGCGCTGCCTATCACCTGGGCAACCGCCATGTGCCGCTGCAGATCGAACCCGGCCTGTTGCGCTTCCAGCATGACCATGTGCTCGACGACATGCTGCGTGGCCTGGGCCTGGCGGTGGAGGCCGAGCAAGCGCCGTTCGAACCGGAGGCGGGCGCCTATCAGAGCGCACCGCATAGCCATAGCCATGGTCATGCGCACGATCACCCGTTCGTGCGCTTGCCCGCCCATTCCTGAACTGCCTGGAGCAACCGATGAAAAAGACTTTCGCCCTGTTTCTGCTGATGCTGGCGCTGCCAGCCTTCGCCCACCCGGGCCACGACAGCCAGCCGCTGCAGGATGGCTTGCTGCACCCGCTGACCGGCCTTGACCACCTGCTGATGTTGCTCGGCACCGGCGTGCTTGCCGCCTTGACCCGGCGCAGCCTGGCGCTGCCTGCGGCTACCTTGGCTGCCATGTTCGGCGGTGCGCTGTGTGGTCATCTGTTCGGCGACGTATTGGGCATGGAAACCCTGATCGCCGTGTCGCTGCTGGTGGCTGCCGCCGCCGTGTTGCTACCCGCTCGGCAACTGCTGCTGGCCATGGCCATGCCAGTGTTCGCCCTGTTCCATGGCTGGGCCCATGGCGTGGAAGCGACGCCAAGCGCGTTCTGGCAGTTCAGCGCCGGCTTTGTCACCGTCAGCGGGTTGCTGCTGGCGGCCGGCTTTGCCCTCGGTTGCCTGTTGCGCCGCCACAGCGGCCTGCAGAAAGCCTTTGGCGGCGGCCTGCTGGCTGGCGCCGCGCTGGTGCTGGCCGGTTGATGGACAGCGACCTGGCGTTGCTGCGCCTGCTGCAGTTGGCCAGCCCCGGCTTGCCGGTGGGCGGCTTTACCTATTCGCAGGGCCTGGAATGGGCGGTCGAGGCGGGCTGGGTGCGGGGCGTGGACGGTTTCGCTGCCTGGCAGCGTGAACAGGTCGACGACACCCTGGCCGGGCTCGACTGGCCGGTGCTGGCGCGCCTGTACCAGGCCTGCCAGGCCGAGGACGCCGAGGCCTTCGGCCGCTGGAGCCGTTTTTTGCTGGCCAACCGCGAAACCGCCGAGCTGCGCCTGGAGGAGCAGCAACGTGGCGCTGCACTGGCACGCCTGCTCGATGGTTGGCAGCTGGGCCAGGCACCGGCGTGGCGCGCCAGCCTCGAACTCACCCAACTGGGCGGCATGGCCTGGTTGGCCGTGCACTGGGCAATCCCGCTACGCCAGTTGGCTTTGGGCCATGGCTTTGCCTGGCTGGAGGGCGCGGTAATGGCCGGGGTCAAGCTGGTGCCGTTCGGCCAGCAGGCTGCCCAGACCTTGCTGCGCGATCTGGGCACAGGTTTGCCGGCCGCCCTTGATCAGGCCTTGGCCCTGGGCGATGACCAGCTCGGCAGTGGCCTGCCGTTGTTGGCCATTGCCTCGTCGCGTCACGAAACCCAATACACCCGTTTGTTCCGTTCTTGAGGACTGCCTGCATGCAAAGCTATCAACAACCCCTGCGCGTCGGTGTCGGCGGCCCGGTCGGCTCCGGCAAGACCGCATTGCTCGAGGCCTTGTGCAAGGCCATGCGTGACCACTACCAGATCGCAGTGGTGACCAACGATATCTACACCAAGGAAGACCAGCGCATTCTTACCGAAGCCGGCGCCCTTGAACCGGAGCGCATTGTCGGCGTGGAGACCGGCGGCTGCCCGCACACGGCGATACGCGAGGACGCCTCGATGAACCTGGCGGCGGTCGAAGCGCTGGCGCGCAAGTTTGGCAACCTGGAGGTGATTTTTGTCGAAAGTGGCGGTGACAACCTCAGCGCCACGTTCAGCCCGGAGCTGGCGGACCTGACCATCTACGTGATCGACGTGGCCGAAGGCGAAAAGATACCGCGCAAGGGCGGCCCGGGGATCACCAAGTCGGACTTCCTGGTCATCAACAAGACCGACCTGGCGCCTTATGTAGGGGCGTCGCTGGAGGTGATGGAGCGCGATACCCAGCGCATGCGCCCGCAGCGGCCTTGGACTTTCAGCAACCTGAAGAAGGGCGAGGGGTTGCAGGCGGTGATCGATTTCATCGTCGAGCGCGGCATGCTGGGTGTACGCGCATGATGTGACTGCTTGCAGGGGCGGCTCTCTCGCGGCACACGGCCGCTCCTGCAGTGGGTCATTCATGGCAGCAATGGCCTGGCGCTGCTTGCCCTTCATAGCGGTCATGGTGCCGGACCCAGTCCATGGTTCCGCCTTCATTGCGCCCCAGTGGCGCAATGTCGAGAAAGTTGTAGGTATTGACCAGGATATCCAGCCCGCGCGCATAGGTGGAGTAGGTGTGGTACACACTACCATCCGGCTCCCGGTAGAACGCGCTCAGCCCGGGCAACTCGCTTTCTTCGCCGTCATACGGCGCGTAGTTGTACTGGCGCTGGCCTTCGTGGCCGACACTCACCCCGAAGTCCTCGTTGAAGCTGCTGCCATGTGACGAATACCAGGCAAACCGCCAGCCCATGCGCTGGCGGAACGCCTGGAATTGCGCATAGGGTGCCCGCGACACGGCTACCAGCGACACATCGTGGTGCGCCAGGTGCAGGTTGGCGCCGTCAAAATGGTCGGCGAGGAACGAGCAGCCGTGGCAGCCTTCGATCCAGCCCTCGGCGAACATGAAGTGGTAGACCAACAGCTGGCTGCGGCCGGCAAACAGGCCGGCCAGGTCCAGTTCGCCGTCGGGCCCGTGAAAGCGATAGTGCTGCTCGACCTTTACCCAGGGCAAGGCACGACGCGCTGCGGCCAGCGCGTCGTGATGGTGGGTCAAGGCCTTTTCGTGCAGCCACAGCTGCTGGCGTGCCGCCAGCCACTGGCTGCGGGAAACCACCGGGTGCCTGCTTTCGCTGGTGCTCATGGTGCTGTCTCCACGTCAGGGGTTCACACACTGGTCGAGCACCGGCGGCCGTAATCGACAGGCAATACCTGCAGCCCGATGAGCGGCATCGATAGTCATCCCGAATGGGCAATATGCCCGTCGGCCATTTCGTCCGCGACGTCATCCTCGCCGGGCAGCGCGGTAATCACGCTGAAGTCGCTCACCTCGACCTGACCACCGCCATAGCCCAGCAAGTGGAAGGAAAACGCCTTGCGCGCGGTCGGGTTGTCAAAGCCGAACTCCATTTCCAATGGCTCATCGGCGGTGACTTTCATCTGCTCAGGCAAGCCCAGCGGAACGTCCTGTTCCGACTGCTTGGCCTTGAGCTGGATATAGGCGGCGCGCTTTGGGTCCAGCGAGCGCACCTTGACCCGCACGCGGGTGTGCGTGCCCTCGGGCATTTCCAGGTATTGTGCCCCGATCAGGTTGTCGGCCCAGTCATCGTGGATGCGCTTGCGCAGGCGGATGGGTGAGGGGCCACCGAACTGGTAGCGCAGGTTCAGCGGCGTGTGTTGCAGGGATTGGTCGAGCACCCCGGCCAGCGCTGCGATCTGCTGGCCGAGCAAGCTGTCGCCCGGCCCAAGGTAGCGCGCCCGGTCGGCGATGAAACCCTCGCTGGCATAACGCCGGCAGCGCTGCTGAAAGTCACATTCTGTGAACACGCCTTGGCCGTCGTGATAGCGCAGCATGCTGTTGGTGTACGAGATCATTTCGCGACCGCTGTCATAGTCGCGGTAAAGTGAGCGTCCACCCAGCGCCATGGGGATGGGCAGGGCAAAGTAGTCCAGCAGCGAGGCCGCCAGGTCGACATGGCCGTAGGTGCCACGCTTGATCCGTGGCAACTGCGCCTGTTCCGGCGCCAGGGTGAGGTTGAAGCCCCACGACGAGGCCAGGCGCACGCCATCGATACCATGGGATTCATCGGAGGTGATGACCACCAGGGTATCCTTGAGCACGCCCTGGCGCTCGAGGCTATCGAGGAAGGCACCCAGCGCGTCATCGAGGTAGGCGACGGCTGCCTGTTTCGGTGTGTCGTAGCGCTCGAGGTATTCGGCAGGGGCCGAGTAGGGCTGGTGGGTGCCCACGGTGAGCAGGGTCAGCATCCAGGGCTTGTCCTGCTTCTGCAACTGGTCGACATAGCCCAGGGCACCTTCGAAGAAGGCCCGGTCGTCCTTGCCCCAGGGAAACTCCAGGTAGTTGCTGTTGCGGAACCATTCAACACCCTGCACTGCATCAAAGCCGATGTGCGGCATGATGCGGTCCTTGGCCATGAAGCGCAGGCCGGCCCCCTGCAGATAGTGGGTGGTGAAGCCGGCCTGGCGCAGCTGCGCCGGCAGGCAGGCCTGGTTGCGTTCGTTCTGGGTCAGCAGCTCGACCCCCTTGGGTGTGCCGTTGGCCAGCTTGTCGTAGTCGCCACAAAGCATGGCATACAGGCCACGGATGGTCTGGTGGGTGTGCAGCACATAGTCCGGGGTGTTCATGCCGCGTTCGGCCCAGTGGCTGAGCCTGGGCATCAGCTCTGTGTCGAAGCGGCTGTGCAGGGCCTGGCGGTTAGGCCGCAGGTAGGCACCGGGGATCCCTTCCAGGGTGATGAGCAGCAGGTTGCGGGCCGTGCCCGGCCCGGCGAGCAGGCGCTGGCCATGCAGGTCGGATTGGGTCAGGCCATTGCTGGCCAGCGGCGTGAAGGTTCGTGTCTGCCCTGTCCAGGCCTCGACGTGGCGCTGCAGATCGCCGACGGCGGCCGACATCAGTTGATGGGGGAGGTTGTACAGGCGCCATTGCTCGGCATCGGCAGGTGCCAGTTGCTGGCTGCCCCAATGGCCAGCGAACAGCAACAGCGGAATGGCCCAGGCCTTGCGCGGCAGCGGCCGGCTCGGGTGAGTGCGGTGACGCCAGCTGCTGACCAGCCAGGCCAGCAGGCCGATGCCCAGCGCCCAGGGCAGCCAGGCATGGGCCAGGCCACCGCCAGTCGAATTCTCCATGAACTGCGGGTCGGCCAGGTAGGCCAGGTCGGCGCTGGCAGGCAGCCTGCCCACCGCACTCACCAGTTCAGCCGAGGCCACCCACAGGGCGGCCCATGCCAGCAGCACGGGCAAGGCCAGCCACCAGGGCCGGCGGTACAGCAGCAATACCAGGACGCTGCCGAGGGCCATGTCGGACAGGTAACCGAGCGGGTTGGACCAACCCAGCATGGCGCGCGTACCCAGTGGGATCACCAGGACCAGGGTTGCCAGTGCGGCAAGCCGGGTAGGCAGGTGGTCTGACAGGTTCTTCACAAAAAATTCCCTTTTGCCATCAAAACGTCATACATCTGTGCTGGATGATAACAGCCTGGGCCAGGGAACACGTTTCGCTACACGCCTGGTAACCAAAGTCCGAGCCGCGCGCACGGGCCCGGACGATGGCAAGTATCAGAAGTAATACGGGAATTTCAGGCTGAAGGAAAAGTCCGGCGCATCATCGGTCAGACCAATGGACAGGTTGGGCACGATGGTCAGGTTGTCGGTGGCGGCGAAGGTCATGCCGATGTTGAAGTTGGCGGCGTTGTAGTCGCTGTTGGAGATCGACTGCCAGTCGCCGCCATCCGGTTTGATCTTGCTCTTGCTGGCGAACTGGTCGGACACCGAGAACGACATGCTCATCTTCTCGTTGAGGGCAAAGGCGATACCGCCGCCGATCTGCCACGAGTCGCCCAGCTTCACGTCACCCGGCACTTTGCTGTTGACCTGCGGGCTGATGTCGCTGAACGAGTCTTGCATGTTGTAGGTGTAGGACAGGCTGCCGAACAGCACGGCGGGGTCGAAGGTCTTGACCAGCGAGATGCCTGGGGTGATCGCCCAGACGCCGTTGCCGGTCGGCAGGCTCTCGGGTACCGACAGGTTGTCGTTGCCGGGCACTTCGCGCAACTTGATGCCATACGGGTCCTTGCCAGTCGGGGCCTTGATGCGCAGAGTTGCCACGGCATCGGGCCAGGTCTCGTCTTCGTCGAGGAACTTGTAGGCGATGCCGACGTTGATGTCGCCTATTTCCGGGTCGCGGGTCACGGTAGCATCCGAAGTGTTCGCCCCGGCGCCACCTGCACCGCCGGACGAGTAAGTGGATTCGCGGTACACCACCGGGACATTGATATCGAACTGCCAACGCTGGGCGAGGTTGTAGCGCGCGGTCATGTCCAGGGTCCAGTTGTCGGCCTTGACCCGGTCGAGGTTGATACTGCCCAGGAAGATCGAGTCCAGCGCCAGGAAACCGTTCAGCACCAGGGCGCGGGTATCGTAGTGGGTATAGGTAATGCCGGTTTCGAAGCTGAACTTGCCACCGCCGAAAAAGCCGCTGGCCTCGTCATACAGGTTGGACACGCTCTGCGCCGGCTCGGAGTCGGCGGCCAGCGCCTGGCCGTAGGAACTGCCGCTGCTACCCGGCGCGCCGGAGGCGACGGTCTGTGCGCCCCTGACCCCTTCGGCAGGGGATTTGACCAGGCGTTTGGGCGGGGGCGCTGCCGGGGTTTCCTCGACCTGGCGCACACGTTGCTCCAGCACCATCAGCGCCTGTTGCTGGGCTTCGTAGCGGCGTTTGAGTTCGATCAGTTCCTGTTTGAGCGCCTCGACCTGCGGGTCGCTGGCGGCGAAAAGGAGGGTGGCCGGGGCCAGGGTGGTCAAGCAGACAATTGCTCTGAGCGTCATTGATCGGTGCATGGAGGTGCCGTCCCTTCCGACTGCCTTTGAACGTGAAGATCATCAGTATCCGAATGTGCGCAGGCCCTTGAGTTGGTCGAGGCTACCGTTCAACGACGCGGCGGTCGGTACGTTCTCGCGCATGACCACATTGAGGGAGGTGACGTTGTTGACCTGGTTGCCATTGCCAAGCAGCGTCGCGTTCTGCATCAGGCCGCCTTGCGCCAGCCGTTGCGCGCTGCTGCCCTGGTTGTTGCTGGCCTGGATGTTGAGTTGCACGCCCAAACCGGTCGACGAGATGCTCAGCGCGCCCGCGCCGTTCTCGCTGACCAGGGTCTGGCCGGCGGCCAGCACCTGGCCCTGCGGTTGCGTGGCTGGCGCCTGGTCAGCCTTGGTCACGTTGATGTCGACGTTGTTATAGGCCGTGTTGTTGTCGCCCGCCGCACGCACCACCTGGGTAACGCCCTCGGTGCTGCTGAGCCCGCCGCCACCGGTGACCGTGCCGGTGCCGGCCGACGAAGCACTGCGGGTGCCTGCGCCGGTAGCTTTTTCGTTCACCATCGAGACGTAGAACTGCGGCTTGATGGTCGACTGCTGGACCTGCAAGGTAGACGTCGCGCCGATTACTTCGCCATTGGCGTTCTGCCAGGTACTGGTCATGACAATGCCGAAACTGATGATGCGGCCCGGTAATACATAGCGTCCGCGCAACGCCGCCAGCTCCTGGTCCTTCAGTTCGATGGGCTTGAACGTTTCGCCATGGGTTGGCAGGCTGGCTGCCAGGCACACCACTGCGAGCCACAGTGAATTCTTCATGGGTGCTCCCCGGAGCGTCATGCTCCTTGTCGTTCGACGCGTCGTTAGAAGAAGTCGCTTTTGATGAAGCCGAAGTCCAGCAGCTCTGCGTCCTGCACCGGGGCGAAGTCGTTGACCCGGCCCTTGGCGGTCAGTGGCAGAGGCGGGTCGAGCAAGACGTTGTGCTTGTCGTAGCCCTGGCCGATCACGGCGAAGATGATGCCGTTCCAGCCTTTGAGAAAATCATCGACCCTGTAGCGTTTGTGGCCCAGTACCGGGTCACCGATGTACACCCAGCCCTTGTCGACCTTCTGCATGACCACGAAGTGCTTGTAGCCGCGCACGTCCATCAGCACCACGACCGGGATGCGTACGCTGTGCAGGGTCTCGGGCGCCACCCGGTAACCGCGGGCACGCATGCCGAGGCTTTCCACGTAGCGTTTCATGTCGAGCATCGAGAAGCCCTGTGTGCGGACCAGGTCCTGGTCGGCATGGGCCAGCATGCCTTCGATGATCTGTTGCTCGTTCACATCCAACCAGTAGGCCTGGCGCAGGATGGTGGCCAGTGCGGCGGCGCCGCAGCTGAAGTCGGTTTTCTGTTGCACCAGGTCGGCAAACTTGCGCTCGCGCACACTCTGGATGGGTTTGAATACCACCGCGCCGCCCGGCAGCACGGACAGCGGCATTTGTGCAGCCTCGCTCACGCTGGCCAGGAACAGCAGACACGCCAAGGCGACAATACGCATGATCGGATGCCTTCCCTTCGTCTTCAGAAGAGGCCCCCCGAAGGGGGCCTCAAGCACAGCGATCAGAACGAGGTGTTGGAAATGGCCAGCGAGTTGCTTTGCTGGTTGCCCACACCGGCCGCCACGTTCACGCCCAGGTTGCCGCTGCCGCCATTCACCGAACCGCTAAGGGTTGCAGTGTTGGTGACAGGGTTGGCCCAGCCGGTCGGGGTCAGCACTTGGAAGGACACGGTATTGCTCAAGTCGTAGGCACTGCTTTCGCTGTAGCTCTTCGACACGTCGTTCGAAGATTGCGACGACTTCTCGCCAGACTTTTCAAACGCCGATTCCGAGGCATTGGCGTACGACGATTCGTGAGCCTTTTCATACGAAGAGTCGCGAGACTTCTCGTAGCTCGATTGGCGAGTCTTGTCGTACGACGAGTCGAATGCCTTCTCGAACGATGCGTCATAGGCGCTTTCCTGCGAGCGGTCGACGTCCACGTTGAGCGAGGCATTGAGCGATGCATCGAAGCTGTCGGTGCGGGTGCGCTCACGGCGGCCGTCATCGGTGCTCAGGGTACGGGTAGCATCAGCTGCAGCGGCCAGGGTGGCGCTCAGGCTGGAACTGCTCGACGAACTGGCGTTGCCGGCCACCGAGCCACTGGCGTTCCAGCTGTTGGAGCCGCTGGCAGTGGCGCTGTGCGAACCGCTGGCGTTGGTGCTGCTTGAGCCGCTGGAACTCCAGCCATTGGAACCGCTGGAACTGGCGCTTTGCGAGCCGGCCACGCTGAAGCTCGAGGAGGCACTGCGGTCGTCGGTCGAGTTGAACGTGCCCTCACGCGAGCTCGAACCACTCTTGCTGGTGGTGAAGGTCAGCGTGTCCACCCGGTAGGTGCGGTCGGCGCCGTTGTTGACCACCAGCCCCGGGCCGTTCTGCTCGGCCGAGGCGGTGGCGGTGGCATTGCCCAGCGGAGCACCGGTGTTGGCGATGGCCATGGTGTTCTTCTGCTGGTTCAGGTCGCCACCGGCGATGTTGACGCCGACGTTGCCCTCTGCGCCATCGGCCGAGCCGGTCATCACCGCCGAGTTCTGGGTGGACCAGTTGTCAACGCGGTTGTTGTTGCTGAACTGGCGAACGTCGGCAGTGGCTTCGGCGGTACCGAACACGAAGCTGTTATCCAGGCTGGACTCGGACGATGCGTTGGCAATGGCCGCGGCGTTGTCCTGCTGGTTACCGTTACCGGCTGCCACGTTGACACCCACGTTGCCGCTGGCACCGGTGGCCGAGCTGCTCATCTCGGCTTCGTTGACGGTGCCCTGGTTGGTGATGGTGTTGCCGGTGCTGCGCTGGCTGTCAATGGCGTTGGCAGTGGCAAACACAGGGATCCTCGTGGGAGGAGGGGTGTGCTGCCCGTTATTGTGGTGACCGTTGTGGTGCCCGCCACTCCGGTCGTTCTGTTCAGCTTGTACAGCAACAGCCATGACCGCAGCAATTGCGAAAACCAGAGGCTTGATTGCCATCGAGGGTTTCATGGTGATTCTCCGTACGTTATCAGGTTAAGTGTCGTTCTTGACTGAACGGGTCAATCCGCGACCCGGATGCTCAGGGTGTTGGCCATGCGGTTTCCCACCCCGGCACTCTGGTTCAACTGGATCACGCCACGGCTACCGGTGAAGGCCTGGTCACTGGTGGTGACCTGGCGATGGCCAGTTGGCGTGTCAGTTGCACCGGAGTTGTTGAGCAGCGCCACGTTCTGCTGCAGGAGGACGCTGTCATCAATGCTTTGCGGCTGGGCACCGATGCTGATGCTCAGTGCATTCGCTTGCTGGGTATTGGCGCCGGCGCTCTGGTTGACCCCGAGGGCACCGCTGCCGTTGCTGAAGGCGTTGCCCTGGATAGTCGCGCTGGCATCCATTGCCGGGTTGGCGGGGGTACCCAGCCGTTGCCGTATCTGAGTGCTGGCATGTGCTTCAGGCCCGACCGCAATGGCGCGCGCATTCGCCTGCTGTTGCCGGTCACCTGCAGCCTGGTTGACCGAGAGGTTGCCTTGGTAGCGGCTGCCGGAGCTGTCGATGTCAGCGTGGTTGAGCACCGGGACTGGCGATTGGGCGAGCGCCGAGGCACTGCACAGTGCGGCCAGGATCAGTAGCGAGGGCTTCATGTCACTTGCCTCCCCCGGTCAGGATCTGCAGCGGGGCGAGGCCGCGCTGCACGCTGGAGTTGACCATGTTGGCGATCCCATTGCCGGAGCCTGTGCCGCGCCCGCCGGAAAGGTTGGGCAGTTGCGTCTGGTTGCCGAGGTTGCCGCCCAGGTGGTTGGTCTGCTGGGTGACCAGGTTGCTGATGCCGGCGCCACTGCTGATGCTGGCGAAGTCGCCATCGCTCAGTTCGTTGGTTTGCCTGAGGACGTGGGCGGACGGATTGGCATTGACGGTGGTAGGGGACGGATCGGGGATCAGCGGCGGGACCGTCGCATTACGCGTCTGCACGTCACGGGTGATGATGATGATGCCCTTGTCTGCCTGGGCGGTCAGGCTCAACGAACCGAGCACGCAGCCCAGCAACAGCAGGTGATGAAGGCCTTTGTCAGTTTTCCTCACGACGGCAACTCCTTCTGTGCGCGCTGGCCTTGTCAGCGATGCGAACGGGATAGCAGAAGGTGTGCCGCTTTTGAGAAGCCGTTATGAATCAGCAGGTTGGCGTGAGGGGGTGACAAACTGCGGCGTGTTCTGTCTCAGCCGTGAAACAGGCAACCGCAAGGTTCATGCGCCAGGTCATGGGCGGCCTTGAGCGGGAAGGGATTATCGCCAGTGTTTCAGCATGTTGACACTGCCGGCGGAGCCGGGCACAACCCCCGCAGTTTCGGGAGCCTTGGCCCACCGCACTGTGTCGGCGGGTTAACACTCGATGGGGCTGGCTGGCGCATCGCTATCAATCAGCCTAGTTACTGTTTGTAGCGCCAGCAACTGGCGCTGCGGCCAATTGCCCTCGATTATTTTGTATGCCTGGTGATGCCGCTGCAGCCAGTGCAGGCTGTCGTCGAAAAAGCGCTGGCGATCGCTCAGTGCTGGCTGGCTGCGCTGGCCATCGGCCACCCAGTCCACCCCTTGCGGGCTGAGCAACAGGTGCAGGTGATACTGCCGCGCCAGCAACGCTGGCTCCAGCCAGGCCGGGCAATCGCCGAACAGGGCCTGGCTCCAGAGCATGTTGCTGAGCAGGTGGGTATCCAGAATCAGCAGTGGCGGCGCTTTGGCACGGGCACTGTCTTCCCACGCCAGCTGGCCGCGGGCGATGGTGGGAATGTCGGCGTAACAGGTGTCGCGGCATTCCTGGTCAATGAAGTGGCGCACGTATTCGGCCACCACCACGCCGCCGAAATGCGCCTGGATCACGCCGCTTAGCCAGCTTTTACCGCTGGATTCCGGGCCGCACAGCACCAGCACTTTCATCGCCTGGGCCGTGCTCATGGCTGTACCAGCGCCGGGTCACGATGCCATTCCAGCCAGCCGCGCAAGGCAATGACGGTGAGCACCGCGAAGAAGCCCGCCGTGAAGTACAGCTGCTGGTGCAGGTACTGGCCAACGTAGATGATGTCGACCACCACCCACAGCGGCCAGCACTGCAGGCGTTTTTGTGCCATCCACAATTGCGCCACCAGGCTGAAACCGGTCAGGCTGGCGTCCAGCCAGGGCAGGGCGGCGTCGGTCCAGTTGGCCATGGCAGCGCCCAGTGCGGCGCTCAGCAGCACCCCGGTGGCCAGGCCGTTGAGCAGCGCCGGGCGCTGCAGGCGCGAGACCTGGCGGGCCTCTTCAACATGGCCCGGGCGTTTCCATTGCCACCAGCCATACAGCTGCAGAAGGGCGTAGGCCAGTTGCAGCAGCATGCCTGAATACAGCTTTACCTCGTAGAACAGCCAGCCATAGATCAGCACCATGACCAGGCCGATCGGCCAGCACCAGGCGTTCTGCTTGACCGTGAGCCAGACAGCGATGACGCCGAGGACGGCGGCGATGAGTTCAATGCCGGACATCGGCGATCCTTGGAGAGACTATCGGAGAGAGCGGCGATTGTAGCGGGTCGGTTGGGCCAGGTGTAGGGCGTCGGGGTATTCGGGGCTGCTTTGCAGCCCCGGCATTTCGACTCTACACCTTGAATTGGCGCAACAACTGTTCCAGTTCTTCGCTCAACCGCCCCAGCGCCACCCCGGCCTCGCTGGACTGCCGCGCCGCATCGGCGGTCTGTTGCGACAAACCGGCGGTATCCAGCACGTTGCGGTTGATCTCCTCGACCACATGCGACTGTTGCAAGGTGGCGCTGGCAATCGAGGCATTCAAGGCGGTGAGGTTGTTCAGCGCCTGGTTGATGGCGTCCAGGCTGGCACCAGCTTCGCGGGCTTGCTCGACGGTCTGGCGCGAGGCTTCGCTGCTGGTGTCGATGGCCTTGACCGCAGCGTCCGACTGGCTTTGCAGGTGCTCGATCATGGTGTGGATCTCGGCCGTCGACTGCGCCGTGCGTTGCGCCAGCAGGCGCACCTCGTCGGCGACCACGGCAAAGCCACGGCCTTGCTCGCCGGCCCGTGCCGCCTCGATGGCCGCGTTCAGCGCCAGCAGGTTGGTCTGCTCGGCGATCGAGCGGATAACGTCCAGCACACCGCCGATGCGCGTGCTGTGCCCGGCCAGGTCGCGGATCACCTGCACCGCCTGGTCGATGGTCAGCGATAGCTGGTCGATCTGCGCCAGGCTGCCATGGATAGCCTCCTGGCCGTGTGCTACCTGCTGTTGCGCGGTGCGCATTTCCCCGGCGGCCTGCTCGGCGGTCTTGGCCACGTCCTGCACGGCGTAGGTCACCTCGTTGACCGCAGTGGCCACCTGGTCCATCTGTGCCGATTGCTGGGCGCTGTGCTGTTGCGCGGCGCCGGCGTTGTCGCCCACATGCCCGGCGGACTGCGCCAAGGCATGGGCCGCCCCTTGCAACTGGCCGATCACGCCCTGCAGCTTGCCGTTGAAGCGGTTGAAGTGCTCGCCCAGGTAAGTGATTTCGTCGCGGCCATGGGTGTCAAGGCGCCGGGTCAGGTCGCTCTCGCCACTGGCGATGTTGCCCATGGCTTGCACGGCCTCCTGCAGCGGGCGGGCGATGCTGCGGGCAATCAGCATCACCACCAGGGCCATGAGCAGGGCAATGGCCAGCCCGACCAGCGAGGCGTCGCGCAACTGGCGATTGAATTCGGCCTGCACGTCATCGACGTAGACACCCGAGCCGATGATCCAGCCCCACGGCTTGAACAGCTGAATATACGAGGTCTTGGCCACCGGCTCGCTGGCACCGGGCTTGGGCCAACGGTAATTGACCGGCCCTGCTTCCTGTTGCCGGGCCAGGGCGACCATTTCGTTGAACACGGCGAAGCCGTCAGGGTCGCGGATGGCCGACAGGTCCTGGCCGTCGAGCTTTGGGTTGGCCGGATGCATGATCATCTTCGGCCCCAGATCGTTGATCCAGAAATAATCGTCGTGGTCGTAGCGCAGGGCCCGTACCACCTGCAGCGCTTGTTGCTGGGCCGCTTCGCGGCTGAGCGTGCCGGCCGTTTCCAGGCCCTGGTAATACGCCAGTACACCCGCTGCGGTCTGCACCACATGGCGGGTCTTTTCCGCCTTGGCCTGGTACAGGTCGCCATGGATCTGGCGCAGCATCAGTAGGCCCAGCACCAGCAGCATCGCTACCGCCACCAGCAGAATCAGCCACAGGCGGCGGCTGATAGACATCGATCTCAGGGTTTTCATCCCACAGCTCCCGCATTGTTCTTGTTATTCAAGTGCATCCAAGCATGGTTTGGGCGAGGGCCCTACTCGACTAATGGCTAAGTGCTATGCGACTGATAGTCTGCCGCGTTCGTACCAGGCGATCGCAAAGGCACTCTGCTAGGATTTCGGCCGCGCAAGATGAAACCTTTAGGCAGCGTGAACTTTTCTACTGGCGTTGCGCCCAGCAGTCGCTGTAAAACAGCCGGGCCGCGCGCGGCAAACTCAAGCAAATCAAGAACAAGGGGCCTGCCATGAGCAGCGCTCCAGCGGGGGAACGATGGATTTTTGGACTGCCATTCAGGCAATCATCTTGGGCGTGGTCGAAGGGCTGACGGAATTTCTGCCGATATCCAGCACCGGCCACCAGATCATCGTCGCCGACCTGATCGGGTTTGGTGGCGAACGGGCCATGGCTTTCAACATCATCATTCAGTTGGCGGCGATCCTGGCAGTGGTGTGGGAGTTCCGTGGCAAGATCCTCGACGTGGTCTTCGGCCTGGCCAGCCAACCTACGGCGCGGCGTTTCACCGGCAACCTGTTGCTGGCATTCCTGCCGGCAGTGGTACTGGGCGTGCTGTTCGCCGACTTGATCCATGAGTACCTGTTCAACCCGATCACTGTAGCGGCGGCATTGGTGGTGGGTGGGGTGATCATGCTCTGGGCCGAGCGTCGCCAGCACCGTGTTGAGGTCGACCATGTGGATGACATGCGCTGGAGCCATGCCCTGAAGATCGGCTTCATCCAGTGCCTGGCGATGATTCCGGGCACTTCGCGCTCCGGTTCGACCATTATCGGCGGCCTGCTGTTCGGCCTGTCGCGCAAGGCTGCCACCGAGTTCTCGTTCTTCCTGGCCATGCCAACCATGGTCGGGGCCGCGGTGTACTCGGGCTACAAGTACCGCGACCTGTTCCAGCCCGGCGACCTGCCGGTCTTTGCCCTTGGTTTCGTGACCTCGTTCATTTTCGCCATGATCGCAGTGCGCGCGCTGCTCAAGTTCATTGCCAACCACAGCTATGCGGCGTTCGCCTGGTATCGCATCGCCTTTGGCCTGCTGATTCTGGCGACCTGGCAGTTCGGCTGGGTTGACTGGGCGACGGCACATGGCTGAGGCAACCCGGGCAGTACCGCGCGAGGGCGTACGCAACGTACGCCTGAAGCTGCTGCTGTTGGGCCTGCTGTGCCTGTTGCCAGGCCTGGGAGTGGCGCGCATGGCCTGGCTCGACCAGGCCTGGTGGCTGCTGGCGCTGTACCCGGCGATGAGCCTGGTCAGCCTGCTGCTGTACTGGCAGGATAAACAACAGGCGCGCAGCCAGGCCAGGCGTACGCCGGAAAAGCTGCTGCATGCCAGTGAGCTGCTGGGTGGCTGGCCGGGGGCACTGCTGGCACAGCAGCTGTTTCGGCACAAGACGCGCAAGGTCTCGTATCAGCTGGTGTGCTGGGGAATCGTGCTGCTGCACCAGGTGTTCTGGGCGGACTGGCTGTTTCTCGGCGGGCGTTATCTGGCCGTTGGTTGATCCATGGCTGTGCCGACCTCTTCGCGGGTAACCTGCTGTTTCAGGTGAAGCCGCGAAGATGCCGACGAAGAGGGATCACAACACCAACCCCACCTGCAGCCGCTTGGGCAGGCGCCGCACCACCAGCTGGTGCGAGCGCTGCAGCAAATCACACAGCTCCTCACCTGCCATCGGGTAGGGCAGCGCCATGCTGATCCACCGCGCCCGCGCCAGATACGGCGCAGGCCGCACCCCGGGGCGGTCACAATAGCCGAGAAACAGCTCGTCGGCCACTTTGAACGACAGCCCCGCGCCCGCCAGGTCAAGCACCGCGAACATCTTGTTGCCCGCCACCGAGAACACCCGGATGCCGCCCCATTTGTAGTCTTCCCGTGCCCCTGGCAGGCTCAGGCAGAACGCCGCCACCTGGGCTTCGCTCAGGCTTCGCTCAGGCTTCGCTCAGACATACCGTTCTCCACAGGCCTCGAATGAGGCCGCCAGGTGGTCGATCCACACCCGTACCGCCGGCAGCAGACCCCGCCGGTGCGGGTACACCGCCTGCAGGTAGCCGCCTGGTAGCGACCAGTCCGGCAGCAGGCGCACCAGTTCGCCACGTTCCAGCTCTTCTTCGCAGAACATGCTGGGCAGCGCGGTAAACCCGAGGCCTGCCCGTACGGCTGCATTACGTACTACGAAATCGTCGATGGCCAGCCGCGGTTCCAGGGCAATTTCTTGCTGTTTGCCGTGGGGGCCGAACAGGCGGAAGTGTACCAGGCGGTCCGCTTCGGCGGCGCCCAGCACCGGTAGTGAGGCCAGTTCGGCGGGGTCGCGGATGTGATCGGCGAAACCCGGCGCGGCCACCAGTTGCATCTGTGCCTGGCGCAGGCGGCGGGTGACCAGGGCCGGGTCTTCATCGCCCAGGTCGCGTACCCGCAAGGCCACGTCGATGCCTTCGGAAATCAGGTCGACGCGGCGGTTGAGCAGCACCATGTCCAGTTGCACCAGCGGATATTGCTCGAGAAAGCGGCTGATGACATCCGGCAGGAACGCGTGGGCCAACGCCACCGGGCAGGACACCCGCAAGCGCCCACGTGGCTCGCTGCTCATGCTGGCCACCGCTTCGTCGGCGGCTTCGGCCTCCAGCAGCATGGCCTGGCAGTGGTGCAGGTAGCGCTCGCCCACGGCGGTGAGCTTCAACTGCCGGGTGGTGCGTTGCAGCAGGCGGGTGCCCAGGCGTTCCTCGAGCTCGGCGATGCGCCGCGAAAGGCGCGACTTGGGGATGCCCAGCTGGCGCCCGGCGGCTGCGAAACCACCGGCTTCGACCACGCGGGCAAAGTAGAAAAGGTCGTTGAGGTCCTGCATGGGAATGTCTCATTGTTCCATGTGTAGGACAAACTAACGCATTTTTGCCGTCTTATCAGCCATTGGTCACCTCGATAGGATTTTCCCATCTTGATCGCCCAGCTGCGGTCGTCACTCACAGGAGAGTCCCATGAAACTGTTGCATATCGATTCGAGCATCCTGGGCGACAATTCCGCCTCTCGCCAACTGAGCCGCGAAGTGGTCGAGGCCTGGAAAGCGGCCGACCCAAGCGTGGAAGTGGTGTACCGCGACCTGGCCGCTGACGCCATCGCTCACTTCTCCGCTGCCACCCTGGTAGCGGCAGGCACCCCGGAAGACATGCGCGATGCGGCCCAGGCCTTCGAAGCCAGGCTGAGCGCAGAAACCTTGGCCGAGTTCCTTGCTGCGGATGCCGTGGTAATCGGTGCGCCAATGTACAACTTCACCGTGCCGACCCAGCTCAAGGCCTGGATCGACCGCGTCGCCGTTGCCGGCCAGACCTTCCGCTACACCGAAGCCGGCCCGGAAGGCCTGTGCGGTAACAAGAAAGTTGTGCTGGTGTCGACTGCCGGTGGCCTGCACGCTGGCCAGCCGACCGCTGCCGGGCATGAAGACTTCCTCAAGGTGTTCCTCGGCTTCATCGGTATCACCGACCTGGAAATCGTTCGCGCCCATGGCCTGGCCTACGGCCCAGAGCAGCGCAGCCAGGCGATCGACACTGCCCAGGCGCAAATTGCCAACGAACTGTTCGTTGCTGCCTGAGTCAGGTACCAAACGCTGACGCTGTAGCAGCGACCCAGTGTCGCGAAAGGGCTGCGAAGCGGCCCCAGAGAACTCGGTGCCAACGCCGAAGCCAGGGCCGCTTTGCGGCCCTTTCGCGACACAAGGTCGCTCCTGCATAACCGCTGCTGCAGCCCGTGTCTGCGCGACTCAGCGAGTCTCAGGCATGATCATCGACACTGGCGCGTGGTGGGCCCGTTTACGCGCCACCAGGTAGTAGAGCACGCTCGGCACTACCAGGCCGATCATCCACGATACATCCACACCGCCCAGGTGCTCGACCATCGGCCCGGTGTACAGCTTGGTGTCGATGAACGGCATCTGGATCAGCACGCCCACGCTGTAGACGATGATCCCGGGCCAGTTCCAGCGGCCATAGCGGCCCCGCGGGTCGGCGAGGGCAGGGATGTCGTAACGCTCCTTGGTGATGAAGTAGTAGTCGACCAGGTTGACTGCACTCCATGGCACGAAGAACGTCAGCAGGAACAGGATGAACGATTTGAACGCACCGAGAAACGAATGCTGGCCAAGCAGGGCCAGCAAGGTGGCCGCACCGACGATAGCCAGTACGAACAGCAGGCGTTGTGCGCGGCTGACCACCAGGTGGCCACGGAAGCCGCTGATGATGGTGGCAATGCACATGAAGCTGCCATAGGAATTGAGCGTCGAGATGGTCACCTTGCCAAAGGCGATGCAGAAATACAGCAGCGCTGCGGTGCCGCCGGCACCGCCCAGGCCGACGATGTAGGCCACTTCGCGACCGGAGAACTGGCCGCCGGCAATGGCCACGGCGAATACGCCGAGGACCATTGACGCCTGGGCGCCGATCACCGAGCCCAGGCCTGCGGCGAGGAAGGTCTTGAGTGGTGAGGTGCTGCTTGGCAGGTAGCGCGAGTAGTCGGCGACATAGGGGCCGAAGGCGATCTGCCAGGACGCCGCCAGTGAGACGGCGAGCAGGAACGATGCCCAGCTGAAGTGGCGGTTGTCGAGCAACTGACCGATGTCAGCCAGCATCAGGATACGGCTGAACAGGTAGACGAAGGCAATGATGCCCAGCACGCTGGCAACTCTGCCGATCCAGTGGATGACCCGGTATCCGGCCAGGGTGGCGAGCACGATGACGCTGGCGAAGATCAGGATACCGGTACTGTCGCTGACGCTCAGCAACTGGCCAATCGCCTGCCCGGAGAGCACCGTGCCGGTTGCAGTGAAGCCCAGGTACATCAGGCATACCAGTACCATCGGTATGGCCGCACCATAGACCCCGAACTGAACGCGGCTGGAAATCATCTGCGGCAGCCCCAGGCGCGGGCCCTGTGCGGCATGCAGGGCCATCACCGCGCCGCCGATCAACTGGCCGAGCAGCAGGCCGATCAGCGACCAGAACACGTCGCCGCCGAGCACCACGGCCAGTGCGCCGGTGACGATGGCAGTGATCTGCAAGTTGGCGCCCAGCCACAGGGTGAACTGGCTGTATACGCGTCCATGGCGCTCGGTTTCGGGTATGTAGTCGATCGAGCGCCGCTCGATTACGGGTTTGCTGGACATACGCTGCTCCGCTTCTTTGTAGTTGTCTTGGCGAGTCAGTCATCGGCGGCACGCAAGGCGGATGACATCGCCTGCATCTGAGCATGTATATACAAGTAGGGTCAAGTGAAGTTGCCACAGGTGAAACAGTGCACTGTTGCGTAAGGATGGACGGCAACTGTGCTGGTTACCGGCGGGGGAATAGCCTTATGCTGTAACGAAATATGTCTAGAACGCCTGAAAAAAGGATACCGCAATGCCGCTCAAGGACCTGCTCATCGCCCTGGTGGTGATCGTTGCATGGGGTGTCAACTTCGTGGTCATCAAGGTTGGCCTCGATGGCTTGCCACCGATGCTGCTGGGGGCACTGCGCTTCCTGCTGGTGGCGTTCCCGGCGATTCTGCTGGTGAAGCGGCCGCAGTTGCCGTGGCGCTGGCTGGTCGCCTACGGTGCGACCATTTCCCTGGGCCAGTTCGCCTTCCTGTTCCAGGCCATGTACAGCGGCATGCCACCAGGGCTGGCCTCCCTGATCCTGCAGTCGCAGGCCTTCTTCACCCTCGGTTTTGCCGCGCTGTTTCTCGGCGAACGGCTGCGCCTGGCCAGCGTGCTGGGGCTGCTGGTGGCGGCCAGCGGCCTGGCGCTGATCGGCAGCGAAGACGGCGGCCATGTGCCGATGCTGGCGCTGGTGCTGACCCTGTGCGGCGGAGCCATGTGGGGGCTGGGCAACATCATCACCCGGCGCTTTGGCTCGGTTGACCTGGTGGCGCTGGTGATCTGGGGAGGGTTGATCCCGCCGCTGCCGTTCCTGGCCTTGTCCTGGTGGCTGGAGGGGCCGGAGCGCATCGGTCATGCCCTGGCGCATATCAGCTGGAGCTCGGTATTGGCCCTGGCTTACCTGGCGTTTGTCGCCACCATGCTGGGCTACAGCCTGTGGAGCAAGCTGTTGTCGCGCCACCCGGCCGGCAAGGTAGCGCCGTTTTCGCTGCTGGTGCCGGTCATTGGCCTGAGCTCCTCGGCCTTGTTGCTGGGCGAGCGCCTGAGTGCCACCCAGGGCTGGGGCGCCTTGCTGGTGATGGCGGGGCTGCTGGTGAACGTGTTCGGCGCGCGCATCGGCCAGCGCTTGCGCGCGGTCAGTGCATGAAGTGCGGCCCTGGGGGCTGTTAGAATCGGTCTCTTTTGCCAGGCCAATGGAGTGCACCCCATGATCATTTCCACCACCAGCCAGCTCGAAGGCCGCCCGATTGCCGAATACCTGGGCGTAGTCAGCTCCGAATCGGTGCAGGGCATCAATTTCGTGCGCGATTTCTTTGCACGTTTCCGCGACTTTTTCGGCGGCCGTTCGCAAACCCTGGAAAGCGCATTGCGCGAGGCCCGGGAACAGGCCACCGAAGAACTGAAAGCGCGGGCACGCCAGTTGCAAGCCGATGCGGTAGTGGGGGTGGATTTCGAGATCAGCATGCCGTCGGTACAGGGCGGCATGGTCGTGGTATTTGCCACCGGCACGGCGGTGCGCCTGAAGTAGGGCGCCCGGCCGCTGGTCGGGTGCGGAGTTGCAGTCCGGGCGGTCTGCAAATGACCAGCTAGTCTCACTTTCACTGGGCGCGTTTACCTGGGCAACCCTTCTGGTTGTCGGCGCGTCCGCCACTGGAGGGAGACAGGGCATGAGCGAATCCTTTTTCGAAGACCTGAACGACGCGTTCCCGATCAACAGCCAGGTGCGTTGCGGCCAGGCGGCATTCCGCCTGGGCTTCGCCCACATGACGCTGGATGATTCCGAACAGCTCCAGCCAGCACACCTGCAGCGCAGCAAGAAAGGCCGCTTCATGCCGCGGGTGCCGCTGAAAAAGTGATCCCGCTTCAGCTCAACCCCGCCGAACGGCGGGGTTTTTGTTGCAATTCGTTGATCCGCCTCATGGCATTGCCGGGTAGCGCTCGCCGGATTGCCAAGGCTGTGGTTTCCTGACGTGGCATTCCTGTAACGGAGGATTGAATGCTCATGCGAGTCAGGGAAGAGACCTATTGGCAGTGGGCCGATGCCCAGCTGCATAGCCGCTGCCATGATGAAGCGCTCAGTGACGGCACCACGCTGGACGTGCAGGTGCGCCTGTCGCGCCTGGGGGCGACCCAGCTGTTCCTGGGTCTGTATGGCCGGGACGGGCGGGCATTGCTGGAGGAGTATTACCCCGCACGGCCGGGCGAGACCATGACCCGTGCGTTGGTCTGGGGCGTGAACCGCGCCCGGGCCATGGCCACCGGCGCCTTGCCGCTGCCGGAAACCCGCAAGCACCGGCGCCAGGCATGAAAAAGCCCGGCCTGTGCAGGCCGGGCTCAAGCAGGGTGCGAACCCTCAATTGATCGGTTCGATCACCTTCACGGCCTGCTGCTCACGGGCAGCGGGCCATTCCTGTTGCAGGGTCTGCAGGACGCGGCCGACGAACTCGGTGTCGGCGGCGGCCTTCTTGCCGACGTAGCCTTGGCCACGACGGTAGACCTTGAAGCGCGCACGCATGCTGGGCAGGTGCTCTTCGAATTCATCTTCGACGGTATTCGGTGGCAGGCGGTCCAGGCGCACTTCACCGGTCTGGCTGACCCACAGCAGGTGGTCGTCAAGGCTGTCCTTGCGTACGGCGAACAGCTGAGCCAATTGGTCGATAGTCGGATTGTTGTTCAGGTTCATCATAAAGCCCCCATTACCCAGTCGTATTGATTTTTCACAGTTGGCGCTACCACGGTGTAGCGCACTACCAAGGCTGCTACAGCAGCATCGCAACAGGGGCTTTCTCACGCTGCCTTTTGGACAGTTTCCCTCTCCACGGACGGCCTGCGTTACCGCGCAGGCCGTCTGGAACACCCTTGCCACCGCTCCCGATCAGGGAGACGGCTTCATCATGCCCAAGGGCGATGAACGGCGTCAACCATTTTGTAGTGAATATTTTTCCTCACTACATTGTGTCGTTTTGTCTGACAATCGCAGCCGCTACTAGAGCCCGGAGAGTATCTCAAAGGCGGCGCGAACGCGGGCTTCGTTCGGGTAGTTGCGGTTCGCCAGCAGCACCACGGCCAGTTGTTCGGCGGGCACGAAAGCGGCGTAGGCACCGAAGCCATTGGTCGAGCCGGTCTTGTTGTACCAGGCGGCCGCCAACGCGGGCAGGGCAGGTTGCAAGCGCGTGGTTGCCTGCGGTTCACGGATGAGCCGCGGGCTGTTGCCGTCGACCAGGGTATCCAGCGTGACCGGATATGGGTAACGCTCCCAGCCCAGGCCTTGGGTCATGGCGCCAACCTGGAAGTAACCCTGTCGGGTGATGGTTGTCGCTTGCACCAGGGCGGCAGGCAGGCCGTCCGGCTGCATGTGCAGGCGCACATAGCGCAGCAGGTCGCTGGCGCTGGTCTTGATGCCGTAAGCCTCGTCTGCGTAGGGGCCGGGGCCGACCCGCACGGGCTGGTCGTTGGCGTCGTAGCCTTGGGCATACAGCCCCTGGGCGTCGGCCGGAACCTGCAGGTAAGTGTTCTGCAGGCCCATTTTCGCCAGCAGGCCCTCGCTCATCAGCGTGGCAAACGGCTGGTGCCGGGCCCGCGCGGCCAGGTCACCGAACAGACCCAGGCTGGGGTTGGAGTAGCAACGCTGGGTGCCAGGTTCGGCACGGGGTTGCCAGTGGCGGAAGAAATCGACCACCTGCTGTGGTGTCTGCACCGCATCCGGAAACTGCAACGGCAGGCAGTCAGCGCTGTAGGCGCCCAGGTCCAGGACGCTCGCCTCGCCAATGGGGGCCCCGGCCAGGGCCGGGTGATAGCGCTTGGCCGGTGCGGCGAGGTCCAGCGCGCCCTCGGCGCTGGCCAGCGCGACCAGGTTGGCGGTGTAGGTCTTGCTCAGTGAACCGATCTCGAACAGCGTGTCGCGGCTGACCGGCACATTGTCGGCCTTGCTGGCCACGCCATAGCTGAAGTAGTGGGCATGGTCGTGGGCATAGATTGCCACGGCCATGCCGGCAATACCTTGTTCCTGCATCAGTGGCCGAATGATCCGGTCGACCTTGGCCTGCAATTGGTCGTCGGCCTCGGCGGTGCTGTAGCCAAGACTGAGGGAGAGGGCAGCGGCAAGTGTAGCCAGGCGTGGGAAAGGCATGGGCAGGTCCTTTTGCGGGAGGTGTCCGTTGCGCGATACCGGTGGGGGTTCCGGCGTTAGCGGCGAAAAGTCGAAGACCTTATCGTCTGCCCTTGCACAATGACAAGACGGAAACGGTAATGAAGTATTTGCGCATGTTGTTCGACAACTTCACCCTGGCCTTGCTCGGGGTGGTACTGCTCGCCACCGTGCTGCCCTGCTCGGGCGACGGTGCGGTGTATTTCGGCTGGCTGACCAACCTGGCCATCGGCCTGCTGTTCTTCCTGCATGGCGCCAAGCTGTCGCGCCAGGCGATCATTGCCGGTGCCGGCCACTGGCGCCTGCACGGGGTGGTATTCGCCTGCACCTTCGTGCTGTTCCCGCTGCTAGGGCTGGCGTTCAAGCCACTGTTCGTACCGCTGGTGGGCAACGAGCTGTACCTGGGCGTGCTCTACCTGTGTGCCTTGCCGGCCACCGTGCAGTCGGCCATCGCCTTCACTTCGCTGGCACGTGGTAACGTGCCGGCGGCCATCTGCAGCGCGGCGGCATCCAGCCTGCTGGGCATCTTCCTCACCCCCTTGCTGGTCATGCTGTTGCTCGGCGCCAGTGGCGATACCGGCTCGGGCCTGGAAGCGGTGCTGAAGATCACCCTGCAATTGCTGGTGCCGTTCGTGGCCGGGCAGATCGCACGGCGCTGGATCGGTGCCTGGGTCAAGCGCAATGCGCGTTGGCTCAAGGTGGTGGACCAAGGCTCGATCCTGCTGGTGGTCTATACCGCCTTCAGCGAGGCGGTCGTCACCGGGCTGTGGCACACAGTATCGCCGCAACACCTGGCCGGATTGTTTGCCGTATGCGGGATCTTGCTGGCGGTGGTGCTGTACGGTACCCGGCTGCTCGGCGGGCTGCTGGGTTTTGACCTGGAGGACCGCATCACCATCCTGTTCGCCGGCTCGAAGAAAAGCCTGGCCACCGGGGTACCGATGGCCCAGGTGCTGTTCGTCGGTAGTGGCATCGGCGCGATGATCCTGCCGCTGATGCTGTTCCACCAGATCCAGCTGATGGTCTGTGCGGTACTGGCGCAACGTTATGCCAGCCGTGAGCAGGTGCCCGAAGAGGCTTCGGCGGCGTCCTGACACGCGCGGGTTGGCCAGCGACGCGGTCGCCGCTTGCACGGCGACCGCCAGTATCTATCTGGCCTGTCCTGAACCACGCGCGCGCAGTGCCTTGCCCACTTCAGCCTCGATCTTGTAGGCCGGCGCTTCCAGCTCGTCGTAGTTGCGCGTGTAGCGTCGGGCGAACTCTTCCACACCCAGTTGCTGATACTGCTGCACATGTTTCAGTTCATGTGCCCACAAGGCGACGTTGTCCTCGGCGTCGGAAGCGCGGCGGAAGATGATCGTGTCGATCAGCGTCACGGCATTCACATCAGGGTTCTGCAGTAGCGCATTGGCCGCGCTCATTTGCTGTTCGTCACCCACCCGGAAACGTGCCGCGTCGAGCACGGCAAAGTCATACCAGGCTTCGAGTTGTGCACGAATATGCAGCGGGATCGGTTGCACGCCGTCGGCGGTGGCCTCGTCGCGGGCCTGCTGCAAGGCGTAGGTCAGGCTGGAAGAAGCCAGCACTTCAACATCCTTGAAAATCTGCCCGGCCTGCCCGGGGTCGATGGGCGCACAGAAACACCCCATCAGGCACACCTGGTACTGCCCTGGCGGGCAAGCCTGTTCGGCGAACGCAGGCAGGGCCAGTAGCCACAGCAGGAGACTAATCCGCTTCATGCAGGGCCTTCTCGACGAAGTGGCGGCTGGCATCCAGCACCTGCGACTGCACGCTCTCGGTGGCCAGCATGCGCCCGACCAGCAAGGCGCCGACGCACTGGCTGATCAGCACCCAGGCCAACTCGTCGTCCTCCAGGGTCGCGCTCCAGGCTTGGTGCAGTTCCACCAGCCAATGTTCGGCCACCGCGCGCACGGGTGCCTGGGCCCGCGCAATCTCCACCCCCAATGGCGGCAGCGGGCAGCCACCTTCGGCATTGTGCAGGTGGGCCAGGCTCAGGTACTGCTGCAGGCAACGGGCTAGGCGTTCGCGGCTGGCCTCCTGGTTGGCCAGGCGCGCCAGCGGGCTGTTGCACAGTTCCTGTCGCACCACTTCGGTGAACAGGTCGTCCTTGGACGGGAAGTGGTTGTAGAAGGCACCGCCGGTCAGGCCGATCGCCTTCATCAGCCCGGCCACGCCAGTGCTGGAAAAGCCCCCGCGTTTGGCCAGGGCGCCGCTGCTGGCCAGCAGCCGCTCACGGGTTTGCTGCTTGTGTTCGTTGGTGTAGCGCATTCACTTGCCTCTGCAGGCGGGCTTGACGTTGGCGGCGATCATAACATAGCGTTCGTTTACTAAACGATCATTCACCAATAGGTGCAGGCATGGCAGAACAACAAAAAGTAGTGCTGGTGGTAGGCGCGGGTGATGCCACCGGTGGCGAGATTGCCAAGCGCTTTGCCCGTGAGGGCTACATCGCCTGTGTGACCCGGCGTCAGGCTGACAGGCTGCAGCCGCTGCTGGACGAAATCCGCGCTGCCGGCGGCCAGGCTTACGGTTTTGGCTCCGATGCGCGCAAGGAGCAGGAGGTGGCGACGCTGGTCGATACCATCGAGCGCGATATTGGCCCGATCGAAGCGTTCGTATTCAACATCGGGGCCAATGTGCCCTGCAGCATTCTTGAAGAAACCCCGCGCAAATACTTCAAGATCTGGGAAATGGCCTGTTTTGCCGGTTTCCTCACCGCCCAGGCGGTGGCCCGGCGCATGGTCCAGCGCGAGCGCGGCACCCTGCTGTTCACTGGCGCCACCGCGGGCACCCGTGGCGCGGCCGGTTTTGCAGCATTCGCCGGGGCCAAGCACGCCTTGCGCGCCCTGGCCCAGAGCATGGCGCGCGAACTGGGGCCGCGGAACATCCATGTCGCCCACGTGGTGGTCGACGGCGCCATCGACACGGCTTTCATCCGTGACAGTTTCCCCGAGCGCTACGCCCTCAAGGACCAGGACGGTATTCTCGACCCGGCCCACATCGCCGACAGCTATTGGTTCCTGCACACCCAGCCCCGCGACGCCTGGACCTTCGAACTGGACCTGCGCCCCTGGCTGGAACGTTGGTAAAGCCCTTTCACCGAGCAAGGATCGTCACCATGCACAAGACTGTCGACTTCTTTTTTGACCTGGGCAGCCCGGCCAGTTATCTGGCCTGGACCCAGCTGCCTGGCCTGTGCGCCCGCCAAGGTGCCACGCTGCGCTACCGGCCGATGCTGCTGGGCGGGGTTTTTCAGGCCACCGGCAACGCTTCGCCGGTCATGATTCCGGCCAAAGGGCGTCACATGTTCATCGACCTGGCGCGCTTCGCCGCGCGCTATGGGGTTGCGTTCGGGCTGCCGCCGGGGTTCCCGGTCAACACCTTGGCCCTGATGCGTGGGGCGTTGGGCACCCAACTGCGCTCGCCGGAGCGGTTCGAGGCGTTACTGGCAGTGCTGTTCAATGGCCTGTTCGTGCAGCGCCGCAACCTGGGCGATAGCGCCGTCCTCGACGCTACGCTTAGCCAGGGTGGCTTCGACCCGCAGGCATTTCGCGCGCTGGCGGGGGACGAGCAGGTAAAGGCTGCGCTCAGGCAGGTGACCGAAGAGGCTGTGGGGCGCGGGGTGTTTGGTGCGCCGACCTGCTTCGTCGGTGATGAGATGTTCTTCGGCCAGGACCGCCTGGACTTTGTCGAGCAGGCGCTGTGTCAGGGCGCCAGCAGCCGTTCCAGCTGAGTGCGTTCCCACAGGCTGAGCAGGTCGGTCGGGTTGGTGCCATAGCGCTGCCAATCTTCGAGCCCGGCCCGTTCCCCGTTGGGTGCCTGGCAATGGACGCATTGGGCCAGGCCCTCGGCGTCCATGGCGAGTGTCAGCTGCCAGCCCTGGATAGCGATATCGACCAGGCCGTGTTCGTGGCGGGCTTCAACGGACAAGGCATGGATGCCAAGCGCTGCATCACGCAGGCATTGGTAGATGGTCCGGGTGTTCATGCTGCTCCTGTCGGGGGCCGCTGTGCGGCCCTTCGCGGCAGTTCGGCGAGGTCAGAAATTCGCCGGGGTGTTGGCGCTGATGATCTCGGCCTCGTCCGGGCCGATATTCTTGAAGCTGTGCGGCAGGGTCGTGGGGATGTAGTAGCCGTCGCCCGAGTTGAGCACGCTCACCTGGCCATCGACCCACAACTCGACGGTACCGCGGGTGACCAGGCCACACTCTTCACCCTCGGCATGCACGATCGGTTCGCCCGAGTCGGCACCCGGTGCATACAGTTCACGCAGCATGCGCATCTGGCGGCCTTCGACACTGGCGCCGACCAGCAGCATGCGCAAGCCATTGCGGCCCAGGTCTGGCTGTTCGCCGGCACGGAACACGTAGCGCTCTTCGCGCACCGGCTCGTCGAAGCTGAAGAACTCGGCCAGGCTCATGGGGATGCCCTCGAGCAGTTTCTTCAGGGAACTGACCGAAGGGCTGACGCGATTCTGCTCGATCTGCGAAATGGTCGAATTGGTCAGCCCGCTGCGGCGGGCCAGTTCCCGTTGGGAGAGGTTGTTGCGTTCACGCACCAGTTTGAGTCGCGTCCCCGTGTCCATAGCCGCCTTGTATTCAAGAGGTGTCAAAAATAATGAGCGATGCGCATTAAAACACACTCTGCACGCTTGCGCGCTGTGCTTGTCAGGCCCTTTGTGCGGCGGGCATCGGCCACAGCCCGACGAGCAGCAGCAGGGCCGCAACGGCGAGGAATGGCAAGCGTGGGTCCAGCGCATACACCAGGGTGCCCGCCAGCGGCCCGATCACTGCGCCCATGCCCTGCGCCGCGCCGATGGCGCCGGCTGTGGCGCCTTGCTCCGACGCGTGCATGGCATTTGCCGCCAACGCGGAAAACGCCGGGAACACGAAGCCCATGCCCGCCGCCGCGACGAAGTAGCAGGCCCACAGCCACGGCGCCGTGGTTGCCAGGGCCCCGCAGGCAAAGCCCAGGGCCGACACTGTGGCACCCACCCGAATCATTTTCAGCGGTGGCCATTCCAGCTGGCGCAGCAGTACTTGCGCCAGGATCAGTGCCACGCCCACCGTGGTCAGGGCGATGCCGGCGGCCTGGGCGGCCTCGGCTGGGCCCAGGTGCAGGCGGTCGAGGGCGAAGAACCCGACAACGATCTGCGAGACCGTGACGCTGAGCATGGCGCAGAATGCAACCAGCAGGGGGCGGCGCAGGCGCGGGTCGTTCAGCTGCACCGGGCGCGGAACATGGCGGTGCGACAACGCCTGTGGCTTGAGGCTGAACAGCAGGACAAGGAAGGCGCTGGCTGGCAGCAGCGACAGAATGTGGAACGGCAGGCTCAGGCTGTGCCGCGCCAGCAGCGCGGCCAATGCCGGCCCGACTACCAGGCCGACGGCGTTGGCGGCGCCCAGCGCGGCCATGGCCCGGGCCCGGCGTTGGGGTTCGACATGGTCGGCGATCAGCGCGTTGCAGCCCACCGGGATGGCAGCATAGAAGGCACCGATGCAGCCGCGCGCCAGGGTCAGGCCGATGAACGCCAGCGTCGCCCCCGGCAACCAGCGCAATGCACCTTCGATGAACAGGCACATCAGCCAATAGCCCAGGGTGAAGCCGGCGCTGCCCAGCAGCAGGATGCGTCGGCGGCCGAAGCGATCCGCCGCGCGCCCCCAGGGGCGTGCCAGCAGTACCCAGACCACCCCCGCCACGGTAACCGCGGCACCGGCTTGCCAGGTGGCCATGCCGAGCTGCCGGGCAATCGGGCCGATCAGGGCGACAAAGGCCATCATCGACAGGGTACAGGCCATGTTGGCCAGCAGCAGCGGGCGCAGGTCCAGCGTGCTGGCAGGGAGGAGAGCGGCAGGATCCTTTGCAGCATTCATCAGGCAGTCCAGGGCAGTGCGGCAGACAGGAAGCCGAGTTGATCAGGAATCGCCATCGGTTGTCGAGCGCCCTGTCCGCTGGCGGTCACGGGTTGCGGCGCAAAGGGCCGGGCCACATGCTGCGCAACACCCCGTCACGACGCACCCACGCATGCATCAATGCTGCCCCCACGTGCACCAGCACGGTGGCAAACAGCAGGTAGCCGGCCCAGCCATGCGCCTGGCGCAAGACGGCGTAGAGCTGCAGGTCGTGTGGGGCCATCGCCGGCAGGCCCAGCGGCGGCGGATAGCCCCCCGCCGACAGCATGGCCCAGCCCAGCAGCGGCATGGCCAGCATCAAGCCGTACAGCAGCAGGTGCGAGGCGCCGGCGGCCCAGCGCTGCGATGCTGGCAGGTCGCCTGGCAAGGGCGGGTGGGGCAGAGCCAGGCGTACGCCGATGCGCAGCACGACCAGCACCAGCAGGGCTAGGCCAGTGGCCTTGTGCAGGCCGATCAGCACGGTATGACGTGGCGACAGGTCCGCGACCATGCTCACGCCGATGAACAGCATGGCCAGAATCAGGATGGCCATCAGCCAGTGCAGCAGGCGGGCGATCGGGTGGAAGGCTTCGGGTCTCATGGGCGGGCTCCAGTGCTGAGCGATTCACGGCTGCGGCGGTTGAAGGATTCCGAATAGGCGGCGGAGCGGGCGGCGAGGATCGGGTCGGCCGACGCTTCCATACCGTGGGGCAGGATTAGCGGGTCGAAGTTGAGGTCACGGCAGGCGCCGTGTTCGGGAGCATCGACCTGCTCCAGCACCAGGGTGCCGGCATCCACGCTGCGTCGCTCGGCAGGCCAGGGGCGGGCAGGGTCATCCACCGCATCGCCCGGCTCGGCCAGGACCAGGCGCAGGGTCCAGCGCAAAGGGCCCTGGGCCAGGCGTTGCTGCAGGTCATGTTGCAGGAACTGCTTGTCATCGACCTGTGCAGGCAACGCGGCAAACGCGCTGTGTGGCTCAAGTTGCCAGCGTACCGGGTGGGCGGCGCCAGCTGCATCGACCAGGTGGAAGGCATTGATGCTGTGGTATTGCGTGCTGGCGAAGCTGTTGCTGGGTTTGTAGGCGGCGACCCACTGGCGAAACGCCGCGCTTTCCGGATGGGCGGCGAAGAACGCCTGCAGTTTGCCTGGGTCGGGTTTGCCGGTAGCCGGGTCCGGCGCGCTCGCCAGCACTTGCTCATAGAACCCTTGCGGGGTGCTCACCGCCAGCACCGGCGGGTTGTTCATGCCGGTGCGCCAGACCTGCCCGTCATCGGTGCGCAGCTCGATGGCCAGGCTGCGCACCGGTATGCCGGTATCGGGCGCGAACGGATTGGCGCCGCCGATGGCGAAGCGGCCGACGACCGGCACCCGTTGCTGGCTGAACACGCGCGCCGTGGACAAGCTGGCAGCCTGCCCGCTGGCCTGGAAGTAGCCGCTGACGCACAGGCCTTTGGCGTGGTTCTTGCGGTAGCCTGGGTAGTGCCCAGCCTGGGCCTCGAATGTGTCGATGATCCGTTGTGGCGTCAGCCGGGGCTCGCCGAGCCAGCCGGCGGCATAGGCAAAGCTGGCGCCGGCGGCCAGCATCACGGCACCGATGGCCGCCAGGCGCAAGGCCCGGGCCTGGCCGTGCAGGGGTGAGTTCATGGTCATTGTCCGGTTCAGTGAAGGTGCCGGTACGACGCCGCCGGCAAAGTCTTATTCCCTCGGCCGGAATAAAATTTCCTGGCAGGCGTCTGCCCCTTACACTGACACCCTCAAAGGCCGGGACTTTGCCATGCACGATCTGGACGACCACCAGTGGCGCGAGCTGCTTGCCCGCCTGCGCCGCTTTGCCGTGTGGCTGACGCGCGAGCCGGGCAGCGCCGATGACCTGGTGCAAGCCACGGTAGAGCGGGCGCTGAGCCGGCGCGATCAACAACGAGATGCCGATGCATTGCGCGCCTGGCTGTTCACCATTCTCTACCGGCTGTTCCTTGACACTAAACGCCGTGAGCGCCTGCATGCGCGCTGGCTGTCCTGGTTTGGCCGTGGCGAGCGTGACGAGGAACCGGTTGGCGACAACCTCGAAGCCACCATCCTGGCCCAGGCCGATTTGCAGGCGTTTGCCCGGCTGACGGCAGAACAACGTGCCTTGTTGCTGCTGGTCAGTATCGAAGGCTTGAGCTACAAGGAGGCCGCGCAGGCGCTTGGTGTCCCCATCGGCACCGTGATGTCGCGCCTGTCGCGCGCGCGCAATGCCTTGCGCCAACTGACCGAAGGTGCCCCCCAGCCACCAGCCTTGCGGAGACTCAAATGACGCGCCTGATCCCCAGCGAAGACGAATTGCACGCTTATGTCGATGAGCGCCTCGAGCCCGCACGCCGCGCCGAAGTGCAGGCCTGGCTGGCGGCCAACCCGCAGGCAGCGGCCAAGGTCGAGGGCTGGCGTGCCGATGCCCGCCGCTTGCGCGCAGCGCTGGCCGGCTTTGCCGAACTGCCCGGGGCGGCTCAGCTGGACCTTGCCCGGCTGCAGCGGCAACTACGCCAGCGCCGCCAGCGGCGCTGGGCCACGGCAGCGGTACTGCTGCTGGCACTGGGGGTGGGCGGCCTGGGCGGTTGGCAGGTCCGCGACCTGAGCCTGACGCACGCCAGCCTGCCGATGGCCGATGCCGTCCAGGCGCACCGTCTGTTCGCCGGCAGCGAGGCGCTGGATATCCAGGCCAGCGACCCGGCGCAGTTGCGCGACTGGCTGGGCCGGCACTTCAGCCGCGTGGGCCAGTTGCCAGACCTGGCAGGGTATGGCTTCACGCCGGTCGGCGCACGCCTGCTGAGCAACGAGCAAGGCCCGGCGGCGTTGCTGGTGTTCGAGGACGGCAAGGGGCAGCGCATCAGCCTGTTCCTGCGCTCACCGGGTGAGCAATACCGGCGCATGCCCGACGGGCAGCGCGTGGAGGGGCAGCTGGAAGCGCGCTATTGGTCGCACGGGGCGTACAACTTTGCCTTGGTCAGCGCGGCTGACGATATGCGCGGGGCAGGGGTGGGCGAGGCGTTGCGCTTGGGGTTGTGAAAAACAGTGGCACGGCCCTGCAGGCGCGGCCCTTTGCAACGCAAAGGCCGGCCATGCGAGGCCGCACGGGCGATGCGATCAGCTCAGTTCCAGCCAGATCGGCGCGTGGTCCGACGGTTTTTCCATCCCGCGCAGCTCGTAGTCCACTCCCGCTGCCTTGATCCGCGGCACCAGGTGCTGTGAGGCCATGATCAGATCGATGCGCAGGCCACGCTTGGGCTCGTCTTCGAAGCCACGGCTGCGGTAGTCGAACCAGCTGAAACGGTCGGTAACGTCCGGGTGCAGGTGACGGAAACTGTCAACCAGGCCCCAGCCTTTCAAACGCTCCAGCCACTCGCGCTCTTCCGGCAGGAAACTGCATTTGCCAGTCTTCAACCAGCGCTTTGCGTTGTCCGGACCGATGCCGATGTCGCAGTCCTGCGGCGAGATATTCATGTCGCCCATCACCAGCAGTGGCTGGTCGTTGCGGAACTGGCCTTCGAGCAGCGCCTGCAGGTCGCTGTAGAAGCGCTGCTTGGCCGGGAACTTGGTGGGGTGGTCGCGGCTCTCGCCTTGCGGAAAGTAGCCGTTCATGATGGTGACCGGAGTGCCATCGGCGTCGGCAAAGGTCCCCCAGATGAAGCGGCGCTGGGCATCTTCTTCATCGCTGGCAAAGCCCTTGTGCAGGCTCAGCGGCGCCTGCCGCGAGAGCAGCGCCACGCCATAGTGGCCTTTCTGCCCGTGGTAGTGCACGTGGTAACCCAGTGCCTGCACCTCGGCCGCTGGGAACTGATCGTCGCTGACCTTGGTTTCCTGCAGGCCGATCACGTCCGGCTGGTGCTTTTCGATCAGCGCCGCCAGCTGGTGCGGGCGGGCCCGCAGGCCATTGATGTTGAAACAGACGATCTTCATGGAAAGACAATCCTGGTAAAAGGCGCGATGCTAGCCGACATCGCCTGTCACCACCAGCATGGCGGCTTCGCGAGGCTGCTGCTAACGTGCTGTGCAGGGGGGTGAACGATGCACGCTGAGGCACCTCCAAGGCACTGTATGCCCATTCCAGGAGGTCTGCCCGCAATGCCCGAAACCACTGCCGCTCCGGCTCGTGTCTGCCTGCTCGATGACGGCTACAGCCGCGAAGCGCGTTCGCTGCTGTACAACGCCTACCGCCACGAGCCGACCTTTGCCTATATCTTCGAGGCCCAGCGCCCGGGATATGAGCGGCGTTTGCGGGTGATGGTGCGCGAATGGGTTCGCCAGCATTTCTACCTGCAACTGCCCGCCATCGGCCTGCTGCTGGACGACCGCCTGATCGCCCTGGCCCTGATCGTGCCACCGCTGCGCCGGCTGGGCGTGGCCGACAGCTGGGCCTGGCGCCTGCGCATGATGCTGGGCACCGGCCTGCGCTGTACGCGCCGCTATATGGACTACCAGGCCGCCCTGGCCAGTTGCCTGCCCACCGACAAGGTCCATGTGTTGCCGCTGCTTGGCGTGCATCCGCAGTACCAGGGCAAGCAGTACGGCGAGCAACTGTTGCAAGCGGTGCACGACTGGTGCGCAGCGGACGCGAATACCCAAGGCGTGGTACTGGACACCGGCAACGAACACTACCTGGCGTTTTACCAGCGTCAGGGTTATGAAGAAATTGGCGAGGTAGCTGTAGGACCAATCCGGGAGAGAGTGTTCTTTCATCCCAACCCGGTCTCTTCCGATTCCGCTTTTGCCTGAGCGGGCAGCGCAGCGGCTCACTTGGGCGCGCGGCTCTGGTAGCATGCGCCGCATGACGTATTCAGGAAGATTGACCTGGGGCCTGGTTATCTGGGCCGCCAGTTTCGCAGCATGGGGCCAGAGCGAGTTGCTGGTGAAGGTTGAACCCGCCAACAAGGCGCTCAAGGCCAATGTCGAAGGCTACATCGGTACCCTTGGCGACCGTGATGAAGAAGCGCTGCTGCGCTTCAGTCGCGGCGCCCAGGAGCAGGCGCGCAAAGCCGCGCAGGCACTTGGCTACTATCAGGCGCAGATCGACACCGAGGTCAAGCCTGCCAGCGCGGCCGAGCGTTCCCCGCAACTGATCATCACCATCACCCCGGGCGAGCCGATTCGCCTGCGCAACGTGACCGTGCGCATCGAAGGGCCCGCCAGCGAGCTGAAGGCTTTTCGCCTGCCCGACAGCAAGGCCCTGCGTGCCGGTGAACAGCTCAACCACGGCCACTACGAAGATGCCAAGCGGCTGATCCAGAACCAGGCGTCACGCTATGGCTTCTTCAGTGGGCGCTTCAGCCGCCAGCGCCTGGCGGTGGACCCCCAGGCGGGTGTGGCCGACATCGAACTGGTGTACCAGAGCGGCCCGCGCTATCGCCTGGGCGCCGTGACCTTCGGCGGCGACACCCCGTTGGACGACGACCTGCTGCAGCGCATGGTCTCGTTCAAGCCAGGTACACCCTACGACTCCGAACTGGTCGCCGAACTGAACAATGACTTGCAATCGAGCGGCTACTTTGAAGGCGTGCGCGTGGATGCGGCGCCTACCGCCGCCGTCGGCGAAGAGGTCCCCGTGGACGTCCACCTGCAAACGCGCAAGCCGCGCACACTGGGCCTGGGGCTGGGCTTTTCGACCGACGTCGGCCCCCGCGGCAAGGCCAACTGGACTCGCCATTGGGTCAACCCGCAGGGCCATAGCTATGGCTGGGAAACCGAACTGTCGGCACCGCGGCAGAACGTCGGCCTGTGGTACGACATACCGCTCGACCCGCCGCTCACCGACAAACTGCGCTTTGCCGGCGGCTACCAGAACGAGGAAATTGCTGGCACCGACACGCTCAGTAAGCTGCTGACGGTCGGCCCCGAGTGGCACAGCAAGCTGCCCAGTGGCTGGCAGCGGGTGGTCTCGCTCAAGTACCAGCGGGAAGAGTATCGGCTGGGCGATGATTCCGGCTTGAGCAACCTGCTGATGCCGGGGGTGAGCTTCTCGTTCCTGCGCAGCGACAACCGCATCGACCCGCATAACGGTTACCGCCTGCAGTTCGATGTGCAGGCCGCCAAGGAAGGGTTGGTTTCGGACACCAACCTGTTGCATGGCAACGTACTGCTCAAGGGCCTGACCACCCTCGGTCACAACCACAGGCTGCTCGGCCGGGTGCAGTTCGGGGGCAGTGCGACCAATGGCTTCAAGAACAACATTCCACCTTCATTGCGCTTCTTCGCCGGTGGCGACCAGAGCGTGCGCGGCTACGACTACCAGACCCTGTCGCCGAAAAACAGCGATGGCGACCGCATTGGCGGGCGCTACCTGGTTGCTGGGAGTGTCGAGTACCAATACTCACTGACCGAGAAGTGGCGGCTGGCTACCTTCGTCGACCAGGGCAACTCGTTCAACGACCTTGAGCTGCCGAGCCTGAAGACCGGCGTCGGTTTTGGTGTGCGCTGGGTATCGCCGGTCGGGCCATTGCGCCTGGACCTGGCCAGGGCACTGGATGACGAAGGGGGCATCCGCCTGCACTTTTCCATGGGGCCTGAGTTGTGAAACGTGTGATCAAGTATTTGCTGGCGGGCCTGCTCGGGAGCATTGCCGGCCTCGGTATTGCCGTGGGCCTGCTGCTGGGGACCGAGGCGGGCAGCCGCTGGACCCTGGGCCAGGTGCCTGGGCTTGAGGTGGCGGATTTCCAGGGCCGCCTGGGCGGTAGCTGGCAAGCCAGCCGGCTGGTCTGGGCCGACGGTGCCAGCAGGGTAGAGCTGCAGGCACCGCTGCTGGCCTGGTCGCCTGCATGTTTGCTGCGCGGCACCTTGTGCATCGGCCAGTTGCAGGCGCAGCGCATCGACATGGCCTTTGCCCCAGCGGCCGAGCCGAGCGAAAGCGGCCCGTTGCAACTGCCAGGCCTGCGTTTGCCGTTAACGGTCGAGTTGGGTGAGGTCAAGGTCGGCCAGTTGCGCCTGGACGGCAGTGATCTGCTGGGTGACCTGCACCTGGCTGCGCACTGGACACGTAGCGGGATGCGTATCGACAGCCTGCAGCTGCAGCGTGATGACCTGCAGTTGAACCTGCAGGGCGACCTGCAGCCCGAAGGCGACTGGCCGGTGCAACTGCAGGCGCAGCTGCAACTGCCCGCAGTAGACGGCAAAGCTTGGCAGGTGGCGCTGACTGCCAGCGGCGAACTGCAGAATACCTTGAAGCTGGCAGGGACCAGCAGTGGCTACCTCGACGCTACCCTGAGCGGGCAGCTGCAGGCGCTGGCCGAGCATCTGCCGGCAGCGTTGCAGGTTCGCGCCGAGGCATTCAAACCGGCCGGTTCGCTACCCGACACCCTGCAGTTCAACCAGCTCAAGCTCGATGCCAAGGGCAACCTGCTCAGCGGTTATCAGTTGTCGGGCTCTGCCAGTCTGCCCGCCGAACAGTCGCCAGTGGCCTTGCTGTTGTCTGGATTGGTCGATAGCAAAGGCGCCAGGCTGGCTGCCCTGGACCTGAGCGCCAGCGACACCCAGCGCGTCAAGCTGCAAGCCACGGCCGACTGGCAGCAAGGCCTGGCCGCCGATGCCCAAGTGGACTGGCAGGACTTCCCGTGGCTGCGCCTGTACCCGCTGGAGACGCCGCCCCAGGTCACGCTCAAGCGCTTCATCGCACAGGTGCATTACCGCGATGGCAATTACCAGGGCAGCTTCAACGGCGACCTGGATGGCCCGGCCGGGCCGTTCAGCCTGGCCAGCCCGTTCCAAGGGGACCTGAGCCAGCTGAAGCTGCCGCAGTTGGCGCTGAGTGCCGGGCAAGGCAAGGCTGAAGGCAGTGTTGCCGTGGGTTTTGCCGACCACCTGGCCTGGGACGTTGCCCTGCAGCTTTCGGCGCTCGACCCGGCCTATTGGCTGGCCGAGCTGCCAGGCACCCTGGCCGGGCCGCTGCGCAGCAAGGGTGAGCTCAAAGGTGATGCGCTGAGCCTGGAGGCCCAGCTGGACCTGAAAGGCCGTCTGCGCGGCCAGCCGGCAGTGCTCAAGGTCGACGCCCAAGGGGCAGGGGAGCGTTGGACGCTGGGCGCCTTGGCCATCCAACTGGGTGACAACCGCATCATTGGCAGTGGCAGCCTGCAACAACGCCTGGCCGGGCGGATCGACCTCGACCTGCCGCGCCTGGGCCAGTTGTGGCCAAGGCTGCAGGGCCAGGTCAAGGGCCGGCTGGACGTCGCCGGTACCTTGCAGGCCCCGCAAGGTACCCTGGCCGTGCAAGGCCAACGGCTGGCCCTGGCTGAGAACCGCCTGCAGCAGCTGGGCCTGGATGCCCGCCTGGATAACGCCCAGCGCGGCGTGCTCGTGCTCAAGGCCGGCGGCATCCACCTGGGTGACACGGCATTGGGTGAGCTGCAGGCCAACGGCAAGGGCGACGTTCGCCAGCAAGCGCTGACCTTGGCGCTGGACGGCCCGCAACTCAAACTCGACCTGGGCCTGGATGGCCAGTTGAACAAGGGCGACTGGCGTGGGCGCCTGGCCAGCGGGCGAATCCAGGCCGGTGGCCAGGACTGGCGGTTGCAGGCACCGGCGCGCCTGCAGCGCCTGGCCAGCGGCCAGCTGGACTTCGGTGCCCATTGCTGGCGCTCCGGCCAGGCCAGCCTGTGTGGCGAGGACCAGCGCCTGGCCCCGGACCCACGCTTGCGCTACCACCTCAAGCAGTTCCCGCTGGACAGCCTGGCCCAGTGGCTGCCGAAAGACTTCGCCTGGCAGGGCCTGCTCAATGCCGATATCAATCTGGACATTCCCGCCAGCGGCCCCAAGGGCAGCATCGTCGTCGACGCCAGTGGCGGTACCCTGCGTGTGCGTGACCAGGAGCGCTGGGTCGACTTCCCCTACCAGGCCCTGCGCCTGGACAGCACACTGGCACCACGGCGCATCGATACCCGCCTGGTTTTCCGTGGCCAGCGCCTGGGTGAGCTGAACGTCAATACCCGCCTCGACCCGCTGGGCAGGAACAAGCCGTTGTCCGGTGATTTCCGCCTGGCCGGCCTCGACCTGTCAGTGGCACGACCGTTCGTGCCGATGGTCGAGCGCCTGGCCGGGCAGCTCAATGGCACTGGACGGCTGTCGGGTACCCTGCTGGCGCCGCAGGTCAACGGCAACCTGATGCTCAGCGGCGGCGAGGTCAGTGGCGCCGAGCTGCCGGTCAGCGTCGAAGGCCTGTCGTTGCAGGCGTTGATTGCCGGCGAGCAGGTGCAGCTTGTGGGTGACTGGCGCAGTGGCGAGGCGGGGCGGGGCCAGTTGCGCGGCAACCTCACCTGGGGCCAGGCATTGGGCATGGACTTGCGCCTGCAAGGCCAGCAACTGCCCGTTACCGTCGAGCCCTATGCGACGCTGGAGGTCGCCCCTGACCTGACCTTGCGCCTGGTCGACGACAAGCTGGCAGTCACCGGCAAGGTGCAAATACCCAAAGGCACGATCACCGTGCGTGAGTTGCCACCGTCCACCGTAAAAGTGTCGGACGACACGGTGATCGTCGGCCACCAGACCGAAGAGGGTACCCCGCCCATGGCGATGGCCATGGACATCGACGTCGAGGTGGGCCACGACAAGCTGGCATTCAGTGGCTTTGGTCTGAAGGCCAACCTGCTCGGCCATGTACACATCGGCGACAACCTTGATACCCGGGGTGAACTGAGCCTGGCCGACGGGCGCTACCGTGCCTACGGCCAGCGCCTGACCATTCGCCGTGCGCGGCTACTGTTTGCCGGGCCGATCGACCAGCCTTACCTGGACATCGAAGCAATTCGCAAGGTTGACGACGTGATTGCCGGTATCCGCCTGACCGGCAGTGCAGAGCAACCCACTACCAAGGTGTTCTCGGAGCCGGCCATGAGCCAGGAACAGGCATTGTCATACCTGGTGCTGGGGCGGCCACTGGGCGCTTCCGGTGAAGACAACAACATGCTTGCCGAGGCGGCTCTGGGCCTGGGGTTGGCCGGTAGCGCCGGCATCACCGGCAGCCTCGCTTCGAGCCTGGGAATCGACGACTTCCAGTTGGACACCGAAGGTTCGGGCAACACCACGAGTGTGGTCGCCAGCGGTAACCTGACCGAGAAGCTGAGCCTGCGCTACGGCGTGGGGGTGTTCGAGCCCGCCAACACCATTGCGTTGCGCTACAAGCTGAGCAAGAAGGTCTACCTCGAGGCTGCCAGCGGATTGGCCAGTTCACTGGATATCTTCTACAAGCGCGACTTCTGAGTCGCGCGGGGGGCGGCCGTCAACGGACCGTAGCCGCCTCGATGAACTCATTGGTATCGGGCGAAGGCGGGGGGCTGGGGGCACGTACCGGGATGATCAGCTTGGTGTAATCCTCGATCAGCCGGTTGAGGGCTTCGGGTGGCTCGCTGGCCTGGAACTGCATGCGGATCTGCACTTCGTCCGGGTCACGGCTTTCCCCTTGGCGGCCTTGGCCGCCGATCGTCACCTTGAAGCTCGCGGCCTGGTTTTCACTGGCGGTAAGCAGTGCCCGTTGTGCTTCGGTACCTTTGACCCGGACCGACAGGTCGACCTGCATACGCTCCAAGGCCAGGCCCTTGGGCGAGACCAGCGCGAACAGGGGCACGCGCATGATATGTTGGCCGTCCATCGCTACCTCGACCATCTTGGCTTTCATGGGCGCGCCCAAGGCTTCGCTGTCACAGTCGAAGAACTGGTCGAACAGGTTGATATACTGCTGCGCGATCAGACCGTTGGTAGCGCTGGCGGCTTCTTGCAGGCCACGCGTAATTTCACGCAGGTCGATGGACGTCATCGGGGCAGGAACTTTGTCCACTCACTTGGCTCCTCTGGACGGTAGTGCCCCCACCCTGCCGAGTGGGGGCTTTTTTGTGGTTTTTGCGTGGTTCAAGGCGCCATGGCGCCGTTGCGGGCACCGGCTCCAGCGTCGGCGCCCTTGTTATTCAGCGTGTCGGCCGTCGAGATCGCATCGGGGCTTTCCAGTGCTGCCGTCTTGACCACGGTCGGTTTGGTGGCGGCGTCGGTAAGGAAGTCGATCACCCGCATCAGCGCTTCTGGGGGTTCCTGGCGCTTGAGGGTGGTGTTGAAGGCATAGCGGGCGCGGGTATCGGTCTTGCGGGTTTGCGTGGACTTGTGGCTGATGCTGCCTTTCATGTTGAGTTTGAAAGGTCCCCAGCCCAGCGAGGCGGCCATTTCGCCGCTCTTTTCGCTGCTGGATGTGTCTTCCGCCGACTGTTCGATGGTCAGTTCGAACTCGACCTTGCCTTCTTCGATGGCGATGTTCGGGTGGGTAATGGCCGCCAGCAGCGGCACTTTCATGGTCTTGCTGACCACGCCCTTGTATTCGCCCTGTTCGTCGACAATGGTTTCGTCGTAGTCGAACTGGATGGCGACCGCTTTGCCGTCCTGGATGCATACTTGCATCAGGAAGTCGGCGTATGACTTGCTCGCGGTGACCTGGGCCTGAACCATCGCTTGCAGCGGGCCGGCAATCATGCGATCCATCGGCAACGAGTTGATGACGGATCCAATGAGGCTGTTATCTATCATGACGGGTCTCTCTTTCTGGTTGGGTGTGACAAGCGATCATTAGCGACCGGTCACGGGGGTTGGGGCTCAGCGAGCGCACGCTTCCTGGCGACGGATGTTGCCGATCTGGCGCAGGCTGAGGCCGTACTTGTTGGCCAACAGGCTGCGTGACAAGCCGTTGGCGCTTTCTTTCTGGATTTGCAGATTGCGTAGTTGACGCAGGAAGTGGTCGGCCTTGGGAATTTCCAGGGCGACCCCGGCAAAACGCTTGATCAGTGCGTCAAGTGCTTCGGCCGGCAGAACGTCGGCGAGCTTGGTGCGCTCACGGTACTTGGGGATGTACTTGGGTCTGCCGCCATATGCACAGGTGAGCTGATAGGCGTTTTCGATGCCGATGCAGTCAATCAGGGCCTGCAACGAATGGGGCAGTTGGCTGGTATCGATTTGGCTCAAGTCTGGCAATTCCATGTGGCGCTCCTCGGGGATGGATGGGATTACTACCCGATCACCAGCGGCGTTATGTCGACGGTGTGACTGAATTTTCTGCGACAGCCCTGGCAGGTCGCTAGGCGACATAGGGGTTTGGGCTTGTAGCTTCGGAGAACAGCTTTCGCAGGCAGCGATATCCGGCGCTGTAGGACATGGATTCAACACTCGGCTGTAGCGGGCGGTTTCCCATCGGGTCTCCTCCGGGTATGCCTGTTGGGTCCGGTACCCCTCAGTCGCACGGATAGCTGCTCAGGAGGCTGGCGCTGCGCAAGTAAGACTGGGGGGTGTCGAGCATGCCTTGTGGCAGCGTGCGCCAATCGACCAGCAGGCACAGTGCATGCAGCGGCTGGCCGTCGCGCTGGCCGACTACCTGGCCGGCAAAGGTGCGCCGGTACACAGCCTGGGTTTGCTGCAGTGCTTGGACCCGGTCAGCTTGGGCCAAGGTTTGCCGGGCCAGTTCAGGCAGCCGCGCCGGCGCTACGCTGAAATGCACGGATGCACCGTTTGCCTGCAGGTAGCCGGCCTGGCGCACCCGTTGCCAGAGTTGTTGCCACTGGCTGGCACCGGCCTGGTCTGCCAGGTTGCGCCCCAGCTCAAGCAGTTGCTCGGCCGAAGCCTGGCGGGTATCGAGTGCATGCAAGGAAAAAGGCGTCAGAAACAGGGATGCGAACAGCAGGGGTTTGTACATGGTGACTCCGGCGGGTAACTTGGGAGCCCCATGCTTTCAGGCCGCCGCCGGCTCACCCAGCAGGAAATCCAGCGCCGGGGCCGACCGGCGTTGTATCATTGCCGCGGCTCGTTGCGAGCCATTTGCCCCGATGTTGCAAGGAACCTTCGATGACACACGTGCAGCGCCTCAAATATTCCATTCTGATCATTCTGGTCGTGCTGGGCCTGATGCTGGGCCTGTCCCATCTGCAGAAGCAGGGCACGATCAGTGAACAGACCTTTCAGATACTGGCGATTGCCATCGCCGTGGTGGTCGTGGTGATCAACGGCATCTTGCGGCGCAAGTTCAAGCCCTGACGAGCTGGGCCGGCCTGGTGTGGCCGGCCGCCCACTCAGCGTGAAGACGCCTGCTCCAGCACGGCGCGTGCCTGGGGGTGGAGGCTGTAGCACTTGTCGCTGCCCAGCTGGATGACGCCTTCTGCGCACAACCGCTTGAGCACTTCGCGCACGCTGAGGAACGACAGCGGAATATCCAGCTGTTCCAGTTGTGCGTGCACACCGCGCACACCGATGCTGCGGCCACTGCGCTGGGCGACGTGCAGGGTGTCGATCACCTTGAGGCGGATCAGGCTGGTGCGCAGGCCGAAGGTGCGCAACAACTCGCGGATCTGTTCGTTGCCGGTGCGTCCGTCGGCCAGTGCGTCCTGTCCCTGGTGCGCTTTGCCCGGGACGCGCCCGGCCTGGATCGAGGATGGCGGGTTGTACATGTGAATGCTCCTTTTCGTCGACGAACCCGAAACAATCGGTGCCTCACTGACTAAGACGAATGAGAAGGGAAAAACTGCAGCCCTTCGGTGAAAAAAAATGCCGGTTACCGTGTAAGACGTTTCATCAGCCGGTGCTTGGTAAAATTTCCATTCAGGTATTCGTCTGATCGGGATGACCCCCCGAAAACGAGGAATGCCTGTGTTTCCACTTTTCCGTCCCATGACTTGCGCTGGTCTGGCTGTCGCCTTGGTGGCGTTCAGCGCAGGTGTTCCGGCACAGACCGCCGCAGGCGATGCCAGCGCGCAGATTCGTCGCACCAGTTATGGCGTGCCGCATATCGTGGCCAAGGATGAGCGGGGTCTGGGCTATGGCATCGGCTACGCCTATGCCCAGGACAACCTGTGCCTGCTGGGTAACGAGGTGCTGACCGTCAGCGGCGAACGGTCCCGATATTTCGGTGCCAACGGCAAGACGCTGGAGCAGCGCGACAACCTGGCGAGTGACCTGTTCTTCACCTGGCTCAACAGCCCCTCGGCGGTCAATGCGTTCTTGCAGGCACAACCGGCCTCGGTCCAGGCGCTGCTGGCGGGCTATGCCAGCGGCTACAACCGGGCCCTGGCAGAGCGCCGTGGCCAAGGGTTGCCCGCCGAGTGCGGCAATGGCGAGTGGCTGCGACCGATCAGTAGCGCAGACCTGGTCAAGCTGACCCGCCGGCTGTTGGCCGAAGGGGGTGTCGGGCAGTTCGTCGAAGCCCTGGCGGGTGCGCAACCGCCCAGTCTGGCCGACCGGCAGGCCACGAACGGCTATGCCACGGCGCTGGCCCGGCAGGAACGTTTTGCCCTGGAGCGCGGTAGCAATGCGGTGGCCTTGGGCGCCCGGCGTTCGGCCAATGGTCGCGGCCTGTTGCTGGCCAACCCGCACTTCCCGTGGATGGGGGGCATGCGCTTCTATCAGATGCAGCTGACCATCCCTGGCAAGCTCGATGTGATGGGGGCGGCATTGCCGGGGCTGCCCGTGGTCAATATCGGTTTCAACCAGCACCTGGCCTGGACGCACACGGTCGATACGTCGCAGCACTTTACCCTGTACCGTCTGCAGCTCGACCCCAAGGACCCGACCCGCTACCTGCTCGATGGTAAATCGCTGCCGCTGGTCCGGCAGACCATCAGCGTTGCAGTCAAGGCCGAGGACGGCAGCCTGAGCCAGGTACAACGCCAGATCTACAGTTCGCGTTTCGGCCCGGTGGTGCGATGGCCCGGGCGCCTGGACTGGGACAGCCGCACGGCCTATAGCTTGCGGGATGCCAACCTGGAAAACACCCGGGTATTGCAGCAGTGGTACCAGATCAACCGCGCCGACAGCCTGGCAACGCTGCAGGGGTCGATCGGGCAGTTGCAGGGTATTCCCTGGGTCAATACGCTGGCGGTGGATCAGGGTGGCCAAGCCTTGTACCTGAACCAGTCGGTGGTGCCCTATGTCGACCAGCAGTTGCTGGACACCTGCAGCAATCCGCAGGCCCAGGGGCGCCTGGTAGTGCTCGATGGCTCGCGCAGCGTGTGTGCGTGGAAAGTGGACGCGCAAGCGGCACAGCCGGGTATCTTCCCGGCGCGCCTGCTACCAAGCCTCCAGCGCAGCGATTTCGTACAGAACTCCAACGACCCGGCCTGGATGACCAACCCGGCGCAGCCGCTGACCGGCTATTCGCCGCTGGTAAGCCGTAGCGACCAGCCGCTGGGCATGCGTGGCCGTTTTGCCCTGCAACGCCTGCAGGGCAAGGCCCGGTTGAGTATCGATGATCTGCAACGCATGGTGACCGACGATGAGGTGTACCTGGCCAGTCTGGTGCTGCCAGACCTGCTGCAATGGTGCCAGGGCGCCGCTGCCGATGTGCAGGCCGTATGCAGCAGCCTGGCGGCCTGGAACGGCAAGGCCGACCTCGACAGTGGCATTGGCCTGGTGCACTTCAACAACCTGTTCGAGGCGCTGGCCAAACACCCGGATAGCTGGCGGGTGGCTTTCGATCCAGCCGACCCCCAGCATACCCCGCGCGGCCTGGCGGTCGAGCAGGCGGCGGTGCGCAAACGGCTGCACCAGGCGGCGCTGGCGTCGCTCAGGCAGGTGAATGAAAGTGGTGTGGCAGGGCAGGTGCGCTGGGGCCAGGTGCAACAGGCGGTCGACGGCACCCCGGTGCCGGGCGGCCCGCAAGCGTTGGGCGTGTACAACGCGATCCACAGCGTGCCGCACGGGCAGGGCAAGCGGCTGGTGGTCAGTGGTACCAGCTACCTGCAACTGGTCAGCTTTACCGACAAGGGGCCGGAGGCACGCGGGTTGCTGGCGTTTTCCCTGTCGAGTGAAGCGGCTTCGGCGCATGCCAGTGACCAGACCAAGGCGTTTGCGGCCAGGCAACTGGCGACGATTCCGTTTACCGAGGCGCAGATCAAGGCTGACCCGGAGTATCGGGAAGTCGTGATCAGTGAGCGGGACAAGGGGGCAGTGGTCAGCCGGCCTTGAAACGTTAGCCAGTGCCTGCCTCTTCGCGGGTAAACCCGCTCCCACAGTACTGCACCAGGACTGCAAGCAGCACGATACCTGTGGGGGCGGATTTGCTCGCGCAGAGGCCGGTATTAGCAGCGCTACGGCGTCAGGAAAACTCGAACGGCGCCAGCTGAAAGCCTTGCTCATCCACCTGCAAGACCCAGCCCCGGCGGTCCCAGTCACCCAGCACGATGCGCCGCGCCGGTTGCCCATCGACCACCAGCTTGTGGATCGCCGGCCGGTGAGTATGGCCATGCACCAATGTGCGTACGCCATGCGCGGCCATCACCTGGGGCACTTCTTCCGGCGTCACATCGACGATCTCGGTAGCCTTCATCCGTACTTGCGTGCGGCTTTCGCTGCGCAGCTTGTGCGCCAACTGGTACCGCGCCGCCAGCGGCAGGTGGCGCAAGATCCACAGGCTCAGCGGGTTGCGCAGCAAACGGCGCATCTTCATGTAGCCCAGGTCACGCGTGCACAAGGTGTCGCCATGCATCAGCAACACCGGTTCGCCAGCGAGTTCGATCACGCTGGGGTCGGCCAGCAAGGTGCAGCCTGCGGCGTCACAGAAGGCCTGGCCAATCAGGAAGTCGCGGTTGCCATGCATCAGGTAGGTGGCCGTGCCGCTGTCGCTCAGCCGGCGCATGGCCTGGCAGATCGACTGCTGGAAGGGTGTCATGGCGTCGTCGCCGATCCACGCTTCGAAGAAGTCGCCGAGGATGTACAAGGCCTTGGCGTGGCGGGCACGACCATCGAGCAAATCAAGAAACGCCCGGGTAATGTCCGGGCGTTCTTCTTGCAGGTGCAGATCGGAGATCAGCAGGATCACTCAATGATCTCGGCTTTCTCGATGATCACGTCGTCTTTCGGCACGTCCTGGTGGCCAGCCTTGGAGCCGGTCGCGACCTTTTCGATGGCATCGACGATTTCACGGCCTTCGATCACTTCGCCGAACACCGCGTAACCCCAGCCCTGCACGTTCTTGCCGCTGTGGTTGAGGAAGTCGTTGTCAGAGGCGTTGATGAAGAACTGCGCCGAGGCGGAGTGCGGCTCCATGGTACGGGCCATGGCGATGCTGTACTTCTTGTTCTTCAGGCCGTTGTCGGCTTCGTTCTGGATGCTGGCGCGGGTCTTCTTCTGGCTCATGCCCGGCTCGAAGCCGCCGCCCTGGATCATGAAGCCCTTGATCACGCGGTGGAACACGGTGCCGTCGTAGTGGCCATCCTTGACGTACTGAACGAAGTTTTCGGTAGTCAGCGGCGCTTTTTCGGCGTCCAGTTGCAGGACGATGTCGCCGTGGTTGGTGCTCAGTTTGACTTTGGACATGCTGAAACTCGCTCTTTCAAGGCAATCGGGAATTAGGATGCGCAGGGCGCGGGTTACCACCTGACGCAGGATCAGGCGATCGCGACACATGGCGCGCACTGGCCATTTTGCCAGGCTGCGGCAAAAAGCCGTGATAAATCACGCCTGTTTGTCCGGGCCCGACTGTCAGCAGCTTGACTGCTTCGGCTATGATAGGCCCTTTGATTCAATCGGCCTACCCAGGCCGGCCACGTGCATTCAAGGATCCTATGAGCAAGCCCACTGCCGACAACGCGCCCAACGCCGCTGCCAAAGGCGCCCCCGCTGTCCCTGCGAACTTCCTGCGGCCGATCATCCAGGCCGACCTGGACTCGGGCAAGCACAGCCGCATCGTTACCCGTTTCCCGCCGGAGCCCAATGGTTACCTGCACATCGGCCACGCCAAGTCGATCTGCGTCAACTTCGGCCTGGCCAAGGAATTCGGCGGCGTCTGTCACCTGCGTTTCGACGATACCAACCCGGCCAAGGAAGACCAGGAGTACATCGACGCCATCCAGAGCGATGTCAAGTGGCTGGGCTTCGACTGGGCCGGTGACGTGCGCTACGCCTCCGACTACTTCGACCAGTTGCACGACTGGGCGGTAGAGCTGATCAAGCGTGGCAAGGCCTACGTTTGCGACCTCACCCCCGAGCAGGCCAAGGAATACCGTGGCAGCCTCAAGGAGCCAGGCAAGAACAGCCCGTTCCGCGAGCGCAGCGTGGAAGAGAACCTGGACCTGTTCGCGCGCATGAAGGCCGGTGAGTTCAAGGACGGCGAGCGCGTGCTGCGGGCCAAGATCGACATGGCGTCGCCGAACATGAACCTGCGCGACCCGATCCTGTACCGCATCCGCCATGCCCACCATCACCAGACCGGTGACAAGTGGTGCATCTACCCCAACTACGACTTTACCCACGGCCAGTCGGACGCCATCGAGGGTATCACCCACTCGATCTGCACCCTGGAATTCGAAGGGCATCGTCCGCTGTACGACTGGTTCCTCGACAACCTGCCGGTGCCGGCACACCCACGCCAGTATGAGTTCAGCCGCCTGAACCTGAACTACACCATCACCTCCAAGCGCAAGCTCAAGCAACTGGTCGACGAAAAACACGTCGAAGCCTGGGACGACCCACGCATGTCGACCCTGTCCGGCTTCCGTCGCCGTGGCTACACCCCGGCCTCGATCCGCAACTTCTGCGAAATGATCGGCACCAACCGTTCCGACGGCGTGGTCGACATGTCGATGCTGGAGTTCAGCATCCGTGACGACCTGGACCGTACCGCACCACGCGCCATGTGCGTGCTGCGCCCGCTGAAGGTGGTCATCACCAACTACCCGGAAGGCCAGGTCGAGCAGCTCGAGCTGCCGCGCCACCCGAAGGAAGACATGGGCGTACGCGTGCTGCCGTTCTCCCGTGAGCTGTACATCGACCGCGACGACTTCATGGAAGCGCCGCCGAAGGGCTACAAGCGCCTGGAGCCGGCCGGTGAGGTGCGCCTGCGCGGCAGCTACGTGATCCGCGCCGACGAGGCCATCAAGGACGCCGACGGCAACATCGTCGAGCTGCGCTGCTCGTACGACCCGGACACCTTGGGCAAGAACCCTGAAGGGCGCAAGGTCAAGGGGGTTATCCACTGGGTGCCGGCCGAGGGTAGCGTCGAGTGCGAAGTGCGTCTGTACGACCGCCTGTTCCGCTCGCCGAACCCGGAAAAGACCGAGGAGGGCGGCAGCTTCCTGGACAACATCAACCCGGATTCGCTGCAGGTGCTGCGCGGCTGCCGTGCCGAGCCGTCGCTGGCCCAGGCCCAGCCCGAGGACCGCTTCCAGTTCGAGCGCGAAGGCTATTTCTGCGCCGACCTGAAAGACAGCCAGCCGGGCCGCCCGGTGTTCAACCGCACTGTCACCCTGCGTGACTCCTGGGGCAGCTGAGGAACCGCCGTGCTTACCATCTACAACACCCTGAGCAAAGCCAAGGAAGTCTTCAAGCCGCTGGATGGCAACAAGGTGCGCATGTACGTGTGCGGCATGACCGTGTACGACTACTGCCACCTGGGCCATGGCCGCAGCATGGTGGCCTTCGACCTGGTCACGCGCTGGCTGCGCAAGAGCGGCTACGAGCTGACCTACGTGCGCAACATCACCGACATCGATGACAAGATCATCAACCGGGCCAACGAGAACGGCGAGACCTTCGACGCCCTGACCAAGCGCATGATCGATGCGATGCACGAAGACGAGCGCCGCCTGAACATTCTGCCGCCGGACCAGGAACCGCGTGCCACTGACCATATCGGCGGCATGCACGCAATGATCCAGACCCTGATCGACAAAGGCTACGCCTACGCCCCGGGCAACGGCGACGTGTACTACCGGGTCGGCAAGTTCGTCGGCTACGGCAAGCTGTCGCGCAAGAAGATCGAAGACCTGCGTATCGGTGCGCGCATCGAGGTTGATGAAGCCAAGCAGGACCCGCTGGATTTCGTCCTGTGGAAAGGCGCCAAGCCGGGCGAGCCGAGCTGGGAGTCGCCGTGGGGTCCGGGGCGTCCGGGCTGGCACATCGAGTGCTCGGTGATGTCCACCTGCTGCCTGGGCGAAAGCTTCGACATCCACGGCGGTGGCAGCGACCTGGAGTTCCCGCACCACGAGAACGAGATTGCCCAGAGCGAGGCGGCCACTGGCAAACCGTACGCCAACGCCTGGATGCACTGCGGCATGATCCGCATCAACGGCGAGAAAATGTCCAAGTCGTTGAACAACTTCTTCACCATCCGTGACGTACTCGAGAAGTATCACCCGGAAGTGGTGCGCTACCTGCTTGTGGCCAGCCACTACCGCAGCGCGATCAACTACTCGGAAGACAGCCTGCGCGATGCCAAGGGCGCCCTGGAGCGCTTCTATCACGCCTTGCGTGGCCTGCCGCGCGTGCCGGCCAAGGGTGGTGAGGCGTTTGTCGAGCGCTTCAGCGTGGCGATGAACGACGACTTCGGCACGCCTGAAGCCTGCGCCGTATTGTTCGACCTGGTGCGCGAGATCAACCGCCTGCGCGACAGCGACCCGGATGCGGCTGCCGGCCTGGCGGGTCGCCTGCGCGAGCTGGGTGATGTGCTGGGGGTGCTGCAGCTGGACGCCGATGACTTCCTGCGTGCCGGTGCCGAAGGCAAGGTCGATGCTGCTGTGGTCGAGGGCTTGATCCAGGCGCGCCTGCAGGCGCGTGCGGACAAGAACTGGGCAGAATCCGATCGTATTCGCGACCAGCTGAGCGCCATGGGGGTCGTGCTGGAGGACAGCAAGGGCAGTACCACCTGGCGTCTGGCTGACTGATCAGTACAGACGGGGCCGCTTTGCGGCCCATCGCGGCACAAGGCCGCTCCTACAGGAATAGCGCAGCCTAGGATGCTTGCGTCGCCCCTGTAGGAGCGGCCTTGTGCCGCGATGGGCTGCAAAGCAGCCCCATTGTCTACTTGCCTGACGTGGCCAACGGGCAATGCAGAACCAGCCTGGCCCCACCCAACTCGCTTGCTCCCACTTCCAGCCCGAACCCGTGCAGGTCGACGATCGCCGCAACGATCGACAGCCCCAGCCCGAACCCCGCATGGCGATGACCTTCCTCACTGCGATAGAAGCGCTTCAGTACCGCAGCCCGTTCTTCTTCGGGAATGCCCGGCCCGCTGTCTTCGATGGCCAGGTGCAGGCCGTTGTCATCCTGCGTTGCGCTGATCCGTACCAGGCCACCCTCGGGGGTAAACTTGATAGCGTTGCCCACCAGGTTGGCCAAGGCTTCGAACAACAGCTCGCGGTCACCATGCAATGCCGGCAGGTCCGAGGGCTGCTGCAGTTCCAGGTGAATGCCGCCATCCTCGGCCAAGGGCAGGTAGAAGTCATGCAGTTCCACCAGCAAGGCGTGGGGGGCCAACTGTACGAAGCCGGCGCGGCGTTGCCGGTCTTCCAGTTCGCTGATGCGCAGCAGCCCGCGGAAACGCGCCATCAAGGTGTCGGTTTCGCCGATGGCCTGGTCCAGCGCCTCGGCCTGGGTGGAGTCGCTGTCGCTCTGCTGGCGAATGCGGTACAGCTGGGCACGCAGGCGCGTGAGCGGGGTACGCAGGTCGTGGGCGATGTTGTCGCAGACGCCCTTGACCTCGTGCATCAACCGCTCGATGCGGTCGAGCATGGCGTTGACGATGGCCGCGAGCATGTCCAGTTCGTCACGCCGGGCCGATAACGGCAGGCGGTGGGTGAGGTCGCCGGCGACGATCAGCTCGGCCTGGGCCTGGATCGCACGGATGCGTTTGAGCGGCCTGCGACGCAGCAGGTACCAGCCGGCAAAGCCCGGGATCAGGGTCAACGAGATGCCCCACAGCAGCGCATGCAGGATGATCCGTGTCACCACGAACAGCGAGCCGTTGTCACGCACAAGCACCAGCCAGCGGCCGTCCTGCACCTTGATCGCCACGGCATCGCAGCTGTCGCGCGGCATGTGTGGGTCGTCGGCGTCCAGGCAGCGCTTGAGTTCGTGAACCTTGCCATCGAACTTCAGTTCTGCCGGGACGGCGCGAATGCGCCCGCCAAGCGGCTTGAACTGGCCGTCGAACAGGCCGTAGGCATCGAAGCTGCGCTCTTCCAGGGCCTGGCTGGCGACCAGGGCGTCATCCAGCTGCTTGCCGCTCATGTGGGCGAACAGGTGCTGGCGCTGGAGCATGGAATGACGGGTGAGTTTGTTCAGGTAGCTGGACACTTCGAAGTACAGCACCCCCATGAGGATGCTGCTCCAGGCCACGAACAGAAAGCTGTACAGCGCCAGCAGGCGGCTGGTCGAGGAGCTCCAGCCTTTAGACGGGTTCAGCAATGGCATAGCCGGAGCCCCGCACCGTACGGATCAGCGGCGACTGGCCGGGAGAGTCGATTTTCTTGCGCAGGCGACCAATGTGCACGTCGATCAGGTTGGTACCCGGGTCGAAGTGGTAGCCCCAGACTTCCTCGAAGATCATCATGCGGGTGATCACCTGGCCGCTGTGGCGCATCAGGTATTCCAGCAGCTTGTATTCGGTGGGTAGCAGGTTGAGCGTCTGGTCGCCGCGTCGGGCCTCGTGACTGATCAGGTCCAATTGCAGGTCGGCAACCTGCAGGCGGGTCTGGGTGACGGGCACGCTGTTGCGGCGCAGCAGGACCTCGACCCGTGCGGCCATCTCGTCGGAGGCGAACGGTTTGGTCAGGTAGTCGTCACCGCCGGCACGCAGGCCGCGCACCCGTTCGTCGACATCCGAGAGGGCGCTGATCATCAGGATCGGCGTGGCGATCTTGAGGTTGCGCAGGGTGGTGACGATGGTCAGGCCGTCGACCTCGGGCAGCATGCGGTCCAGGGTAATCAGGTCGTAGCCGCCGGCAATGGCTTTGGAAAGGCCTTCACGGCCATTGTCGGCCCAATCCACTTCCAGGCCGTGGCTGGTAAGTTCGGCGACGATTTCCTGGCCGGTGACGGCGTCGTCTTCGATGGTCAGTACGCGAGGCATGCTGGTTTCCGGGCATCTGATGGAAAGTAGATTGTGCCAAAGAATAGCCAACCGGCGATTTAAGAAAAATTCATCTGGCGTGTTTTGCCTGCACTGGCCTCTTCGCGGGCAAGCCCGCTCCCACAGGTGCAGCGTGGCCCCCAAGAGCGGTGACATCCGTGTGGGAGCGGGTTTATCCGCGAAGCAGGCGCCGCGGTGTTTCAGCGTGCGCCGATACCCTCGGCATGCATGATCTGGGCAATGATCGGCACCGGGGTCATCAGGTGCGAGCGCATCATGGCGCTGGCGCGCTTGGCGTCGCGGGCAAGAATCACGTCGACCAGTGCCGCATGCTCCTGGCGCTTGAGCGCCAGCGCCTGCTCGGAAAATACCGTCTGGGTCAACCACAGGTGCCGGTAGCGTTCGGCCTGGTCGAACAGGTAGCTGCGTGCCTGCAGCAGGTGTTTGGAGCCGCACCCCGAAGCGATGGCAGTGTGGAACGCCTTGTGCCGCTCGTCCCAGAGGTCCAAGCGTTGTTCGCGGGTTTTTACCTCAACCACCTTGGCCAGGGTATGCGAATGGGCCAGCACCGACGCTTCCCACGCATCATCGCCACGCTCGATGGCCAGGGTGATGATCATTGCCTCCAGGTTGGCGCGGGCATCGTAGATGTCGTTCATCTCCTCCAGCGACATGGGCGCCACGCGGTAGCCCTTCTGGCTGATCGCGTTGACCAGGTGCTCGGCCACCAGCTGCGATAGCGCTTCGCGCAACGGGCCGACGCCCAGGTCGTAGCGTTTCTTCAGGGTGCTCATCAACAGCTTTTCCCCGGGCTTGAAGACGCCGCGGATGATGTCCTTCTTGAGCCTCTCATACCCGCTGAATGCTGAGTTTTGTCGGGGGGCGAGCGCTTCCAAGGTCCTGTTTCCTCAAACCGTTTTGCCGATCATACCGAAAGCGCCGGGCGGCGAAAAACAATGGACAAATCAGCAAAATGTCGCTGAAAAATAAAAATGTAGACATTTTATGATTGTGGCGATATTTTCCTCTCGCCGCACTGATCCAACTCATGACCGGACGGCGCCATCCACCTTCTTTGCCAGGACCTTGCCATGAACGCCTTTACCCAGATCGACGAACTTGTGATGCCACTGCCGCTCGAACCGCATGGTTACACCATCGCCCCTTCGAAGCAGTCGCCGCGCCTGCTTGAGATCACCTTTGCCCGCGAAACGGTCGAAGCGTTCATCCAGGCCGTAGCCCAGTGGCCGGTGCAGGCACTGGAATACAAGTCATTCCTGCGTTTCCGGGTGGGTGAAATTCTCGACCAACTGTGCCGGGGTACCCTGCGTCCGGTGCTGCTCAACACCATTCTCAACCGCGCCAGCGGTGGCATGCTGATCACCCCGGTCGGCCTGGATGACGTGAGCCAGGCCGAAGACATGGTCAAGTTCACCACCGCCTGCGCGCACCTGATCGGGCGCAGCAACTACGACGCCATGAGCGGCCAGTTCTATGCCCGCTTCGTGGTAGTCAATACCGACAACTCCGACAGCTACCTGCGCCAGCCGCACCGGGTCATGGAACTGCACAACGACGGCACCTTCGTCAACCAGATCACCGACTACGTGCTGATGCTGAAAATCGACGAAAAGAACATGGAAGGCGGCAACTCGCTGCTGCTGCACCTGGACGACTGGGAGCAGTGCGACGAGTTCTTCCGCCACCCATTGGCACGCCGCGAAATGCGCTGGACCGCACCACCGAGCAAGAAAGTGTCCGAGGATGTGTTCCACGCCGTTTTCGACACCGATGCTGAAGGCCGCCCGACCATGCGCTACATTGACCAGTTCGTGCAGCCGGCAAACTATGAAGAAGGCATCTGGCTGAACGCCTTGTCCGAATCGCTGGAAGGCAGCGCGAAGAAACTTTCGGTACCGGTGGGCGTGGGCAGCTTCCTGCTGATCAACAACCTGTTCTGGTTGCATGGCCGCGACCGCTTCACCCCACATGAAGGCCTGCGTCGTGAGCTGATGCGCCAGCGCGGTTACCTCGCCTTCCCCAAACCGCTGTACCAGCGCGGGCAATAATGACAGGGCGTGGGGCGGCTGCTCGCCCATGCGTCCATGTAGCAAACGATGCCACCAAGGCTCCTGCGGGCCTTGGTGAGCCAGCCAGGCAATGCCTGCGTGTGAGGTAAGGCTGTGTACGATTTCATCATCATCGGCGGTGGCATTGTGGGCATGTCCACGGCCATGCACCTGATCCAGGTCTACCCGGATGCGAAGATTCTCCTGCTGGAGAAAGAGTCCGGCCCGGCCCGCCACCAGACCGGCCACAACAGCGGCGTGATCCACGCCGGCGTGTATTACACCCCCGGTAGTCTCAAGGCGCGCTTCTGCCTGGAAGGCAACAAGGCCACCAAGGCCTTCTGCACCGAGCACGGTATCCGCTTCGACGAGTGTGGCAAGCTGCTGGTAGCCACCAACGAACTGGAAATGCAGCGCATGAAGGCGCTGTGGGAGCGCACCGCGGCCAATGGCCTGGAACGCTACTGGCTGTCGGCGGCCGAGCTGCGCGAGCGCGAGCCGAACATCGTGGGTATGGGCGGCATCTTCGTGCCCTCCAGCGGCATCGTCAATTACGCCCAGGTGACGGCGGCGATGGGCGCGGAATTCCAGCGTGCCGGCGGCGAAATCCGTTATGGCGCCGAGGTGGTCGGCTTGCAGGAACTGGCCAGCGAAGTGATCGTGCGCACGCAGGGCGACGAGCTGCGCAGCCGCTTCCTGGTGACCTGCTCGGGCCTGATGGCCGACCGCGTGGTGAGCATGCTGGGCCTGCGCACCGAGTTCGTCATCTGCCCGTTCCGTGGTGAGTACTATCTGCTGCCGAAACAGCACAACCAGATCGTCAACCACCTGATCTACCCGATTCCCGACCCATCCATGCCGTTCCTCGGGGTGCACCTGACGCGGATGATAGACGGCACCGTTACCGTTGGCCCCAACGCCGTGCTGGCGATGAAGCGCGAGGGCTATCGCAAGACCGACATCAGCCCTGGCGACCTGTTCCAGACCCTGACCACCCCGGCCATTCTCAAGGTGCTGGCGAAGAACTTCCGCCCGGGCCTGATCGAGATGAAGAACTCGCTGTTCAAGGGCGGCTACCTCAAGCAGGTGCAAAAGTACTGCCCGAGCATCACCAAGGCCGACCTTACGCCGTACCCGGCCGGCGTGCGTGCCCAGGCCGTGTCGCGTGACGGCAAGCTGATCGACGACTTCCTGTTCGTCAACACTGCGCGCAGCGTCAACGTCTGCAATGCGCCGTCGCCGGCCGCCACGTCTGCCATCCCGATCGGTGCCTATATTGTCGAAAAGGTCTGTGAACAAGTCAGCCGCCAGGGCAGCAATGCGCCCAAGGCTGACTTGGTGCCGCGCCAGCGGGCAGCCAGCTGAAGTACCCGTACACAGCCTGCGGTTTCGTTTATTCAACCCGTACTGCCCTGCTCACCCTCCAGGGCAGGGCGGGCTTTTTCGCGCCTGCGCCGGTAACGTGCAAGCCGGCCGGTGCCAGGTGGTGTGGAGCAGGGCGCCTGACCCTGGCGCGCTGAAGACAGACGAGCAACTCGCTGCCGGCTGTGAGAGGATGTCCGTCATCACAGCCAGGACCCCGAACGCAGCCTGATGAAGACACCGAAAAGAATAGAACCCCTAATCGAAGACGGCTTGGTCGATGAAGTACTGCGGCCGTTGATGAGTGGCAAGGAAGCTGCCGTGTACGTCGTGCGCTGCGGCAGCCAGGTACGCTGCGCGAAGGTATATAAAGAAGCCAGCAAGCGCAGTTTCCGCCAGGCCGCCGAGTACCAGGAAGGCCGCAAGGTCCGCAACAGCCGCCAGGCACGGGCCATGGCCAAGGGCAGCAAGTATGGCCGCAAGGAAGCCGAGGATGCCTGGCAGAACGCCGAGGTGGCGGCGTTGTTCCGACTGGCCGCTGCCGGCGTACGCGTGCCACGGCCCTACGACTTTCAGGACGGCGTGTTGTTGATGGAACTGGTGACCGATGCCGATGGCGACGCTGCACCGCGCCTGAACGACGTGCACCTGGAAGCCGAGGAAGCCCGCACGTTCCATGCCTTCGTCATCCGCCAGATCGTGCTGATGCTGTGTGCCGGGCTGGTGCATGGCGACCTGTCGGAGTTCAACGTGCTGCTCGGTCCCGACGGCCCGGTGATCATCGACCTGCCGCAGGCCGTGGATGCGGCGGCCAATAACCATGCCTTCAGCATGTTGCAGCGCGATGTGGCCAACATGGCGCACTATTTCGGGCGTTTTGCGCCGGAGCTGAAAAATACCCGGTACGCGCAGGAAATGTGGGCCTTGTACGAGGCGGGCGAATTGCGCCCGGACAGCCCGCTGACAGGGCTGTTCGAGGAGGACGCCCATGATGCCGACGTGGCGGGGGTGATGCGCGAGATCGATGCAGCCCGGCGGGATGATGCGCGCCGGCGTGCGGCGCGGGCCGAGGCCGAGCATGGGCCGGCCGCGGCCGAGGAGCCGACCCCGCCCTGGCTGCAATGACCGGTTGCCTGTGGCGCCGCAACCGTTGCCTTTGACGCACGACAATATCTCGTCATTTGGCCTTTTCACTGGCGCGCGACAGGCATAAGGTATACGCCGTTCAAATTCCCTGGAGCAGTCATGTCCAACCAATTCCCGTCCGTTCGTCCTCGCCGCCTGCGCCAGAACGAGTCCCTGCGCACGATCTTCCAGGAAACCGAGTTCCGCCTTGAAGACCTGATTCTGCCTATCTTCGTCGAAGAGGGCATTGACGACTTCGTGCCGATCACCAGCATGCCGGGCGTCAACCGCATCCCCGAGAAGCTGCTGGCCCAGGAAATCGAGCGCTACGCCCGTGCTGGCATCAAGTCGGTGATGACCTTTGGCGTTTCGCACAACCTGGACGCCGTTGGCAGCGACACCTGGAACGAAAACGGCCTGGTCGCGCGCATGTCGCGGATCTGCAAGGACACCGTGCCGGAAATGGTGGTGATGTCCGACACCTGCTTCTGCGAATACACCAGCCACGGCCACTGCGGCGTGTTGCATGACCACGGCGTGGACAACGATGCCACATTGGCCAACCTGGGCAAGCAGGCAGTCATCGCCGCCGCTGCCGGTGCCGATTTCATCGCCCCTTCGGCGGCAATGGACGGCCAGGTGCAGGCGATCCGCAGCGCGCTGGACGGTGCCGGTTTCCACGACACCGCGATCATGGCCTATTCCACCAAGTTTGCTTCGTCACTGTACGGCCCGTTCCGCGAAGCCGGTGGTACCGCGCTGAAGGGCGACCGCAAGAGCTATCAGATGAACCCCATGAACCGCCGCGAAGCGGTGCGCGAATCGCTGCTCGACGAGCAGGAAGGGGCCGACGTGCTGATGGTCAAGCCGGCCGGTGCCTATCTGGACGTGATCGCCGACATCCGCGCAGCCTCGCGCCTGCCGCTGGCTGCATACCAGGTCAGTGGCGAATACGCGATGATCAAGTTTGGCGGCCTGGCTGGCGCCATCGATGAAGGCCGGGTGGTGCGTGAAAGCATCGGCGCGATCAAACGTGCCGGTGCTGACCTTATTCTCACCTACTTCGCCATGGACCTGGCCCGCGACGGTATCTGACCGGGGCCTTGCTTGTCTAAAGCCGCTGTTATCGCAGCGGCTCTCCGCCAGTGCGCAACAGCTGCCGAGAAAGCACGAAAAAGCAGTAAGCGCTGAATTATTTAGTGTCCCGTTGTATCTCATCCCTTAGAGCCTTCATCGACAGGGATACGGACATGAAACCTCGCAAGAAAAGCGTCCAGCCAATCGTCCTCAAGGACATCACCATCGTCGACGACGCGAAGATGCGCAAGGCGATTACCGCAGCTGCCCTGGGCAATGCCATGGAGTGGTTCGATTTCGGGGTTTACGGCTTCGTTGCCTACGCCCTGGGCAAGGTCTTCTTCCCCAATGCCGACCCGGGCGTGCAGATGATCGCGGCATTGGCCACGTTCTCCGTACCGTTTCTGATCAGGCCCTTGGGCGGGCTGTTCTTCGGTGCCCTGGGCGACCGCTTCGGGCGGCAGAAGATCCTCGCGGCAACCATCGTCATCATGTCGTTAAGCACCTTCGCCATCGGCCTGATACCGTCCTATGCCAGCATCGGCATCTGGGCGCCGATCCTGTTGCTGCTGGCGAAGATGGCCCAGGGTTTCTCGGTAGGGGGCGAGTACACCGGCGCGTCGATCTTCGTCGCCGAATACGCGCCCGACCGCAAGCGCGGGTTTCTCGGCAGCTGGCTGGACTTCGGCTCGATTGCCGGGTTCGTGCTGGGGGCCGGTGTGGTGGTGCTGATTTCTACCGTGCTGGGTGAGGACAAGTTCCTCGAATGGGGCTGGCGCCTGCCGTTCTTCCTCGCCCTGCCGCTGGGCATCATCGGCCTCTACCTGCGACACGCGCTGGAGGAGACGCCGGCCTTCCAGCAGCACGTCGACAAGCTGGAGCAAGGCGACCGCGAAGGGCTGGCCGCCGGGCCCAAGGTCTCGTTCAAGGAAGTCGCCACCCAGCACTGGCGCAGCCTGGTGACCTGCATCGGCGTGGTGATCGCCACCAACGTCACCTACTACATGCTGCTCACCTACATGCCCAGCTACCTGTCGCACAACCTGCACTACAGCGAAGACCACGGCGTACTGATCATCATCGCGATCATGGTCGGCATGCTGTTCGTGCAGCCGACGATCGGGCTGCTCAGCGACAAATTCGGCCGGCGCCCGTTCATCATCGTCGGCAGTGTCGGCCTTTTCGTGCTGGCCATCCCTGCCTTCATGCTGATCAACAGCGGCGTGCTGGGGGTGATTTTCGCCGGACTGCTGATCATTGCCGTGCTGCTGAACTTCTTCATCGGGGTGATGGCCTCGACGCTACCGGCCATGTTCCCCACGCACATCCGCTACAGCGCCCTGGCCAGCGCCTTCAATATCTCGGTATTGATTGCCGGGCTTACGCCGACCCTCGCTGCCTGGCTGGTGGAGAGCAGCGGCAACCTGTACATGCCGGCCTACTACCTGATGGTGATTGCCGCCGTCGGGCTGGTCACCGGCCTGACCATGAAGGAAACCGCCAACAAGCCGCTGCGTGGCGCGGCACCGGCGGCTTCGGATATCGAGGAAGCGCGCGAGCTGCTGCAGGAGCACCATGACAATATCGAGCAGAAGATCGAGGACATCGATGCGCAGATTGCCGAACTGGAGGCCAAGCGCAAGTCGCTGGTGCAGCAACACCCGCGCATCGACTGATCAGCGTGGCATGTAGCCACGCTGCCAGGAGCGGGGAATGAAGCGCGACACCAGGGCCAGCACGCAGGCCAGCGAGCAGCTGCCGGCCAGCGCCTGCAGGCCCAGGCGTTGCTCCAGCAAGGCCCCCAGCGCAGCGCCCAGCAGCATGCCGGCCCACGGCACCAGTTGCACGCGCCAGCCATTGCGCCGCTCGCCCAGCAACCAGCGCCCCAGGCCACGACCGAAGCGTGACAGGGCGCCGGTGACGTAGGTCAGGCCGATTGGCAGGCCGTTCACCTGTTCTACTACGGCATTGATCATGCCCATGGCCAAGGTGGCGGCGAGCAGCGCCGGGAAGGTATTGCCCAGCCGCCAGCCAGCAGCGAAGGCCAGCAGAACGGCGACCACCAGCAGCACTGGCCAGGCCCGACGGTGGAAGCCGCGCGCCAACAGCACGCCCAATGCATTACCGGCGACAAAACCGAGCACGGCGCCACTCAGGCGCAGCGTCATGGCCAGGTCCGCTTCACTGATTGCCACCGCCAGGCGCGTGGTATTGCCGCTCATGAACGACACGAAGTCACCCAGGGCCAGCAGGCCGATCGCATCGGTCATGCCGGCAAGGACCGACAGGCCGGCAACCAGGCCAAGGCCAACCCGGCCACGCAGGATCTGCAGGCGCAGCCGCCGGGCCGTGCGTGCGGGAAGGGCGTTGGGCAGCATGCCAACTCCTCAGCGCGGCAGTTCGCGGGCGAGGGTGCTCTTGATGGTGCGCTCCACTACATCCACCAGCACCATGGTCTGGTGGTCGACCTCGATATTCAGCAGCTCGCCGGCCTGGTAGCGGGCGAAGGTGGTCTGGCGCAGGGTCTCGGGGATCAGGTTGATGGTGACCACGTTGTCTTCCACATCGGCGACCGTCAGGCTGCAGCCGTTGACGCCGATGAAGCCGCGCGGAAACACGTACTTGCCCCATTGCGCCGGCATGCGGAAGCGGATGAAGGCGCCGGTCGGCTGGATCGACAGCTCGACGATTTCGGCGGTGGTGGCGATGTGCCCGGCCATCAGGTGGCCGCCGACTTCGGCGTTCATCTTCGCCGAACGTTCGATGTTGACGCCCTGGCCAGCCTTGAAGAAGCGCAGGTTGGTGCGCTCGAGGGTGGCGGTCATGGCGTCGAACCTGACCCGCGTGCCGTCAATCTCGGTGACCGAGAGGCAAGTCCCTTCGACACTGACGCTGGCACCGATCTTCAGTTCGTCGAGCAGCTCCGGGGTCAGGTCGATTGTGAACTGGTTGTGGCCCGGGTAGCTGGTCACTTCAAGCAGGGGGCGGACGGCCTGGACGATGCCGGTATACATGGGTTGCTCCTGGGCACAGAGAAAGAAAACTTCCGAACGCTATGCCCGTGGCGCGGCAAATGCAAGGCCGACCTGCCCGGTTCAGACATGCCCGCTGCTATTGACGATACGCAGGCACAGCGCCTCGTACGGGTCCAGGTTGACCATCAGCCGCCCGTCCTCGGTCAGGTCCCCCTCGTCCGTCTCATTGATCATGTCCACCACCGGCCCCGGGGTGAACCCGGTCAATTGCAATTCCTCGGCTATCGCTTCCCGGCCGAAGTTCAGCGCACTGATCTGGATGCCGCGCCCAGCCGGCAACTCATGCACCATCACCAGCAGCCCGGGGCTGCTGACGTCAGGTACCAGCAACTGACGGCTGCTGGCGATGCCATAGGCCTGGCGCACCGCCAGCAGCTTCCTGACCTTGCAGGCAAACGAATGGCCGTTCTCCAGCTGGCTGTCCAGGCTGCCATACAGCGCCCGGGCACGCGGCATGCCACGTACCGATACCTCGGCCTGCGGGTCGAGCCCGGCCAGGTCGTAAGCGCCCCGGTGAATCCAGCGGGTATCGCCATCCAGCATCCGCTGCGCCACCGCTTCGGCGGGCAAGGGCAGGGCGCCCACCAGGTCCCAGCCGGACAGTGCCACCACCCCCGGCTGCATGGCGTTGTACATGACCAGCAGCAGGTGCACCTTCTGGATCAGCTCGACCTCTGCCGGGCCGATCTGCCCGAGGTCGCGGATGCCCAGGGCCGCGGCGATCAGGCTGACCGTGGTGCAGGCGATGCCATTGGTGACGAAGCGCAGGTTGTAGGGTGCATGTTCGCCCGACAGCCGCTCGTAGATTTCTTCGCGGATGTGCTCACGGAGGATGCTGCCGGGCAGGGTCTGGCCCTTGTACAGGTACATGTCATGGGCGTGCAGGGTCCAGAAATGCACCAGTTCCACGGTCAGCTCGTCGTGGTTCTGCAGGGCATGGATCAGCGAGGCTGGGTCGATGCCGAAGGCATGCATCTCTTTCAGCATCAAGCGCAGGAACTCGGTGTCACCGGTCAGCAGTGCATGCTGGTAGGCGGGCCGGGTGATGAAGTCATAGGACAGGTCGGCTCCGCCTTTGGACATCTGCGCGATGTCGTCGAGCGTCAGGTTCAGTTCCTGGAAGCTGAAGCCGCCCGCCTTGCGAATCATGCCGCCGATCAGCTGGTTGCCGACCAGCGACAGCGGGTGGCTTTCCGACCAGGCTGTGCCGCTGGCGCGCGTTTCCACACCGAGGAAACCGTTGGCATCCAGGCGCAGGCCGCGCGCGCCCAGGCAGTCCAGGGCATGCAGGGCATCGCCAATGATCATCTGCTGGGCGGCGAAGGTCGGGTCCAGCCAGTTCAGTGACGGCTGGCCTTCCTTGAAGTAGTGCAGGTATACCCAGCGCCGGGTCTTGCCGTCCACCCCGGTCACCGGTGGCGTGGCGCTCCAGTCGGTTTCCTTCACGCCGGGCTCGAAGAAGATCACCCGTTGCAGCTGGCCGACGATGTAATGCCGGGCCTTGAGTTCGTCGCACTGTGCCGGCAACAGGTTGACCGCGTCGCGTCCGGCGGGGACGTCCGGCAGCAACGGCCAGTCCTCCTCGCGGATCTCGACCATGTGGTACAGCCCTGGGTAGGGCCCGTAGGCCAGCTCGGCGAGGCGGAAGTCGGCGCCTTTGCCGGTGTGCGAGGGGATCAGGTCGTCGATGGTCACGGCGTTGTGGGCGGCGGCCATGCGGCTCATCCGGATCAGCTCCTGCTCGCTGCCATACAGCGGGTCGATGTCGAAGCTGATGCGGTCGAAGTTGCCGTCCACACTGGGCGTGAGTTCGCGGCCTTGAATGCCGCCGGAGCGCTTGATCGGGCCGGTGTGCAGGCCCTGGATGCCGATCTCAGACAGGCGTTTCCACAGCGCTTCGTGGGCCAGCGCGCCAAGTACCGAACAGCCCTCGGGGGCGATGATGGCGTCAGGGTAGACCGTCAGCCAGACCGAGGCGATCTCGATGGCCCGGCGCGGCTGGGCTTCGGCGTAAGGCTGCTGCCACAGGCGCGACTGGCCTGAGTACAGGTGGGTGCGCTGCTGGGCTGCCTGAAGCATGGCGCGCTCTTCGAGCCATTTGACATAGGACGGGTCGGGCTGGGTCATTGCGCTTCCTCATTGCGTTCACCGGCTCAGGTTATGACGGCTTTGCAGGCGGAACGTTTCACTGGGATGCGTTCGTTGCAGGCAAGGCGTTTGGGGCCTGTACCCAGGCCCGGGAACGGTCCAGTCGAAATGTCCTACAGCGGCTTGGGAAGGCCCCGACTTCTCACAGAATGGCTTCCCCGATAGCGTTCATGTCTTCAGTCTGCTGGAAGACAAGGACCTTCTCATGCCCCGGCCACGCTCCATCCCGCCTGAAGAAATCGGGGGCGCCAAGGCCGCTCACGACGTCATGGAACACAGCCTGCACGCCATGCTCGAGGCCCCGCAGGAAGCTCAGTCGCCGTACCTGGCTGCGGCAGCAGAGCTGACAGGCTACCCGGCCGACCCCGAGTTCCAGCTACGTGGTGGCTTCGACAACCTGATGCTCGACGCGGCAAACCCGTTGTTCGGCCTGGTCATTCGCCTGCGCACCCTGGATGACCTGCCGAACATCGACTACGTGCACAAGGCCCTGCAAACGCAGGTCAGCGCCATCCGCGAGGAAATCCAGCAGCACGGCTATCCCGCTGCGCATCTCGAAGCGTACTCCTACGCGCTGTGCCTGTACCTGGACGAGGCGGTAATGAGCCGCCCCTGGGGCTGCAATTCGTGCTGGAGCCATGAACCGTTATTGAGTGTGTTCCATCACGAAACCCACGGCGGCGAGAAAATCTTCGTGCTGCTGGAGCGGATGATGCAGTCGCCTGCGGAATTCCAGGATGTGCTGGAGTTCCTGTACTTCTGTTTCTGCCTGGGCCTGAAGGGCAAGTACGCGCTCGATCCCAAGGGCGATGACATCATCAATGCGCTGATTTCACGCATGCACAAGGTACTTCGCGAACTGCGTGGTCCCACCCCCGAAAGCATCTGCGACCCCTACACCAACGTTGTCGATCGTCCCTATCGCCGGCGCCGCCGTACCTGGCCCTGGTGGACCCCGCTGGTGGTGTCTGCCGTCGCCATGGCGTGCGCCTACTGCTACTACAGCTATCGCCTGAGCCTGATCACCGGCGAGGTCCTGGAGTCGCTCGACAGCATCATCCTGCAGCCGTAGCCAGGGGTAACCTGCATGCCTAGCCAATCCGAGTTGCGCTTTACCTTTCAGCCGCTGGCGAGCCGGCTTGAGTTCGAAGTGGTTTCGTTCGAGCTCGACGAAGCGCTCAGCTCACCGTTCCAGCTGAGCCTGGAGCTGATCAGTTTCGACAGCGACGTCGACTTCGGCGCATTGCTCGACAAACCGGCACTGTTCACCCTGTGGCGCGGCGAACGCCCGCTACGCTATGTGCACGGCCTGGTCAGCCGCTTCAGTCAGGGCGAGACAGGCCATTTCCGCACCCGTTACCGCGCGCTGGTCGAACCCGTGCTGGCGCGGGCCGGGCTGCGTTCGAACTGGTGCATCTTCCAGCAGAAGAGCGTGCCGCAGATTCTCGAACTGATGCTCCAGCGCCAGGGCATCAGCCGTTTTGAAATCAGCAGTATCGACCCGCACCAGGTGCGCGAATTCTGCGTACAGGCCGGTGAAACCGACCTCGACTTCATGGCCCGCCTGGCCGCCGAGGAGGGTTTCGTCTACTGCTTCGAACACACGCCGAAATATCACCAGCTGGTCATCAGCGATCGGCTGCTGGCGCTGGGGCAGCTCAGTCGTGGTGCCATCCAGAGCGGCGATGATGATGAAGGCTTCCATGAACAGGAAGACATTGGCCCCGACCAGGTGCTGTACCGCGCCAACAGCGGGGGCGATCAGGCCCGCCCCTGCCTTTGGAGCCTGCGCTACAGCGAGCAGGTGCGTACCGCGAAGCAGGTGCAGCGGGACTACACCTTCACCCACCCAAAGTACCGCCAGGAACATCGCGCGAGTGACAGCGGCATCACCCATCAGTCGCTGGACTACGAGCGTTTCGACTACCCAGGCCGCTACAAGCGCGATGCGGTCGGTGTGCCCTTCACCGCCACCCGCCTCACGGCCCTGCGTCATGACGCCCGCCTCGCCGAGGTGGAGGGTGACGATGTGCGCCTGCAACCGGGGTTGAGCTTCACCCTGGTCGAACATCCTCGCGAGGACCTCAATGTGCATTGGCGCACCATCCGCGTGCACCACGAGGGTATTCAGTTCACCAGCCTGCAGGAGGAGGCTGCTGGCAGTGAGCAAGGCACGCGTTACCGGCAGGCGGCGGTGCTGGTGCCGGGAAGAAGTGAATGGCGCCCGGCACCATTGGCCAAACCGCGTATCGACGGCCCGCATATGGCCACCGTTGTCGGCCCGCCGGGTGAGGAGATCTATTGCGATGAATGGGGGCGGGTCAAGGTCAGCTTCCCTTGGGACCGCGAGAGCCGGGACAACGAATTCAGTTCCTGCTGGGTGCGCGTTTCGCAGGGCTGGGCGGGCGGCAGCTGGGGCTCGATGGCCATCCCGCGCATCGGTCAGGACGTGATCATCCAGTACGTCAACGCCGACCCCGACCAGCCGCTGATCATCGGGCGGACCTACTGTGGCGACCAGCTGCCGCCCTATGACTTGCCGCAGCACAAGACGCGCATGACCATCAAGAGCCAGACCCACAAGGGCAACGGCTTCAACGAGCTGCGTTTCGAGGATGAACTGGGCAAGGAGGAGGTGTTCATCCACGCCCAGCGGGACCAGAACAATGTGGTTGGCAACGATGAGACCACGCGTGTCGGGCGCAACCGTGTCGAGCAGGTGGGGCATGACGAGCAATCCAGCATCGGCAATGACTTGCGCGAAGAAATCGGGCGCGACCATACCCGCTTGGTCGGGCAGACCTGCCGCATGGACATCAGGCAGGACCTGGTCGAGAAGGTCGGCAACAACCGGAGCGAATCAACGGGTGGCAATCAGCAGGTGTCTGTCGGCAATGACAGCGAGCTTGTCGTCAAAGGCATGCAAAAGGTCACTGTCGGGCAGGGTATGGAGCACCACACGACGATCTACCAGGTGCAGGCCAGCGAACGCATCGAATTCAGAACCGCAGGTGGCAGCATCCTGCTGGATGAGCGAGGCATCACCATCAATGGGCTGGCACTCGACCTGCAGGGGCACACCACAGCGGTCGCCAAAGGCACAGGCGACGCCCAGTCACTGTTGCTGACGCCGAACGCCAGCGACAAGTGTGAGGGCCAGCTCTGATGGGCTTCGAAGGTTTGGCCAGCCTCATTGAAAAACAGTACGAGCCCCATTTGCATTGCCATGTGCTGATCGACCCGCTCGCGATTGGCGACCACGCCTTGCTTGCGCAGCTGCGCAGCGCTTTGGGCGAAGGTGCACTGACCCAGGTGCCAAGGGCCGATCTAGCCCATGCGCCCCATTTGCATCCCGTCCTGGTTTGTCTGGCGATGCCTGGAACCGCGCCCAGTCGCTCATTGCTGGAACAGACAGCGCGGGCAGCGCAGAAAGGTTTGTATCAGCGCCGGCGCTACCTGTGCGGTTGGCTCTTCAGTGAGGCGCCGTCAACCAGGATTGCTTCGCACCTTGCGGCCTTGTGCCAGGTACCCGATGGCAAAGGGGCATTCGGTTTCTATCCAGTCTACGAACCGGTTCGCCTGGAGCTGCTCGCAGCGACCTACCAGCAGGTTGAGCACGGTCCGTGGTGGCCGATCGGCAAATGGTTGTTCCTCAGCAGTGGAGGACGGTTGGTAAACCTGCAAGGGCAGGGTAAGCAGCGTCATCCCCTGCCAGCGCCTGCCCAGCGGATCCAGGACGATGTGGCGTTGGTGGAGCGCGTTCTGGGCATCTGGAGAGCGTTGCGAGCGGGGGCGAGCGACGCCTACCCATGCCCGATTCCGCCGTTTGCCGCCGTGCGTGCATCGAACCACATCGATGATGCGCGGGCGCTGGGGTTGAGCGAAGCGGAGGACATCGTGGTTTTTGCCCTCCACCAACTGTGTATTCATCCCGGGTTGCACAACGTTGCTGCGGTTCACGAACTGCTGACCTCGGTCGTTCGGCAACAACGACCCCTTGCGCCTGCACTGGCGTGTTACTCCGACGAGCAATGGCGCCGCCTGACCGAATCCCTGCCGACATCCGAGAGTCGCCCATGAGCATCAGTCAACGCATCGCCATCGCCGCAGCCGAAGCCGGCCTGCCGCACGACCAGTGCATGTCCTGTGAGCGCCAGGGCCTGCCGATCCTGCCGCTGCGCCGCGCGCTGGTGCCAGACACCCGCCCCGAGTGTCTCGTCACCGTGGCGGATAACCTGCATATCTCGACCAGGATCGGCTTGCGCACCTTGCGCATGGGCTACCTGTACGTGCTGCTCGACCAGCAGGTCTGGCAGGCCTATGCCGTCAGCGCCCAGGGCCACCTGCGCCGCTTCAACCCGTACGAGCCACCGGATGGCCCGCCAAGGCCACTGCCGGACAAGTGCGTGCATGAAGACCACGACATTCCCTCGGCCTTCCTCAACCTCGACACCGAGCGATACAGCAGCGCCTGGCTGGCCTTTTCCAGCGACGCCTGGCCGGTCAGTGTGCTGAACGCCTACAAGCGGGGCCAGGCTCCGGCGCAGCGCTTCGAAGGGCTGGACCTGACCCAGGCGCGCAAGCATCCCGAGCTGCTGGGCATCGCCATGACGCCGGACAAC